>CALVDO010000008.1 GCA_944326355.1 uncultured Bacteroidales bacterium
CGCTCGTCCCATCCTTGTAATTACCTATACTTCAATATTTTCAAAGAACTTTTGCGGTTTTTTACCGGACACTAATGTTATAGAAAGTATAATAGATAATGAATCTCTGTATAGGAGTAAGTTAATCAATATAATGCCAGTTGGGGGATGGAAAAATGTTTTAAGAATGCAAGATGAACTGTGTAGATCAAATATATTAGGTGTAGGAACAAAAATAATAAGTATTCTTGATGGGGATGTGGAATGTGATTTTCATCGAGATTTTACTACAAAAGGAATATATACAAATTTAATTGTTAATTTTCTTCCAATTCAAAGTTTAGAAAAATATCTATATGATAAAATCATACTGAATTGCGATTCGGAATTTTGTAAAGAGGTCGGAGATAGATTTTTTAAAGTTAAGTCGCTAAAACAAATCGTTGATACTTTTGTGAAGAAAGGGGACAATAAGGCATTTTATAATTATTTAATAAAAAATCTGAATGAACAAGGTATTGAAGAACATATTTTTGTTACTAAAATATGTGAAATGATATATAAAAAAGAAAATATGGATAAAATTATTTCTTTCCTACAAAACATATTAAAAGATTAAGAAAATCTATTGGAGTTTCGTAGAATCTTGCCATCTTTGCAAAAAGTTCTTTGGAAGCAAAACTATAGTAAACTGATGATGAAAGTCAGATGCTGTAATGATACTATAGAAAACTAAACGGGACTGAACCGTTGGACTTAAAATGCACAGTTTGTAAATCAGTTTGTTAAAAAATAATCTATATTGACAATCAGTGATTTAACTAATGTATTTTACTCCCTGAGGGAGCACAAAGGCGGTGAATTTCACCGCCTTTTTCGTGTTATGCCGAATTTGGCGGAGTGCCCCCATGGGTATAATGGTATAATTGGGCCTAGTCGACAAATTTCATGATGGCACACGAGTAAATATTTCTTAGTCGACAAAATTCATGATACTTGTGTCAATAATGGCGTGATATATATTCGTCAATGAGTTTTATCCTATGCTCTCTTGTGAGCCCGCTGTGGACTCATACCTTTGACTTGATGTCAGCGAATACCGCCTCAAGTCGTCCGTTGTTTGTATTCGGAATGATTCTGTCCTTGTAGTCATAGAAGGTCCATAGCCGTCCCATGTTCCTTTTAAGGCTGAGATATGCGCTCCTGGACATACCATCCGTCGAAAGCCCCGATGAAACTCTCCTTGTCCATCCTGGTCATGCTGCCGGCGAGGGAGAGGAGCTCCCGCGAAGCCTCAATGTCGGGATTCCCTGTGAGATAGTGTCTCACCGTCATCATCTGGTGGAACTGGCAGTGCTGGACAGGATATGTCTTCAGCGCTTCGGCTAGGCCGCGCAGGCCGTCTATGACCACCCCGTATATCCTGAAACCGTGCTCCCTGAGCCAGCACACTCCTTCAATATAGCCTGCTATAGTCTCGTACCTGACGTACTTGCGCCACAGGATCTTGTTCCTGTAGGCGTCCTTTATCGCCATCAGACCGAAGTCCCTGCCCCAGTAGGTCGTGTCCATCTGGATGACGACATTCTTGTCCCTTGAAACTTTCTGTACATAACGCATCCCTTCCAGGTCCCGATCTATCGTCCTTACTGACACTCCATACTTATCTGCAAGCTGCCTCCGTGTCTGCTTGCCTTCAATGTAGTCGGAGATGACTTGCGACTTGTCGCGCCGTAAACCGCCTAAAAACTGGCGGCCACAATCTTTGCATTTATACTGCTGTTTCCTGCCTCTCAGGCCGTTCCTGACCACATTGGACGACCCACAAAAAAAGCATTTTTTGCCATATCAATAATAATCTCTGCAAATATATTAAAATCAATAAATTGCAGGGACTTTATCCTACTTTTTGTCGACTAGGCCAATTTTTCTGGATGTGAGTTCTTGTCCCGAGAACGAAAAAGTGCCCTCTGTCGTTAAGCATCTCAGGTATGTAGACATACTGAAGAGTCCTCAGTTTTAGAGCGTCAATAGAGATTTTTCACTCGCCTTCTGCGTAACGACAATATCTTTTCCCGAGAAAACGCATCATTTCTGTAGGCACTTTGTAAGTAAATCGCATTCGCTCTATGCTTTTCGGTTGCTTAGAGATCCTTGTAGTGATACTTGTTTTTTGGGTATTTATTCCTGTTTTCTTCGTCTTCAATTGCTGTGATATATAAATACATAATCGGATCAGCCTTGAGCTTGTAATGTATTATGCGGCCTTTTGCGTCTCGTTTGTTTTCCAATAGGCCTTTGGCGTCTTCAAGCGCCCCTTCAATTTTATTTAATTCTGAAACTCTCAGTATCAGATCTTTTTTAGCGGCTATTTTCTCTTGTTCCCAGTATGTTTCCCAAGTTATTTCCGGTTTTTTCACAATGTATTTCTGAAGTAGGTTTCTGGCCGCTTCTACGGTTATGACATCATTCTGAAATAGATCCGGAATACGCTGTATCCAATATGCCAGAAAATCAAGATTCTGTTTTTTTATATCGGGAATCTGCCTTATTGCATTGTGTATTATTTCAATGTATGTTTTTGTGTCTTTTTTTGAAAGACCATTAAAGGTTATGCTAATTGCATCCTCCTGCTTAGATATTTCTTTTCCTGCTTCAATCCAATTTTTATAACTCCGTGGATATCTACTGTTCCACTTTATCTCATTGGGGATGTTTATTCCGTCTTTCTCGCTGTATGAATAGACAAGACCTCCGTTCAAATCTCCGAATTTTGGTAATAGATTCTTGCTATATATATTGCATTCGATCTGTGAGTTTTTTGAGTCGGAGAATTGCGCATAATCTGAAGGACGTAAGCTGAAACAGTATAAACTGTTGAATGCTTTTTTCCTCGCCTGCGTTTTGTCTTCAAAACAGATTTGGCACCCATTTTCATTTCTTGATATGAACCATTCAACAAAATTATTCGAGCTATAGTCTTGTATCGTACCGAAGGTTAACATTATGCCTTCTTCGTTTTCTTGAATTGACTCCAGGATGCCCGTATAAAGCTTGTCCTGCAAGAGTTGAAACCATGCATTATTTAAGGTTTTCTTGTCCCAAATAATGACAATTTTGTTCTTCCGGTAGGGGTTCATGATAAAGCTAACAAGAGTATATCGCCATTGTTCTTCACATATGTGACACGAGGGAGTGTAAACCAGAGTCAACCCCTTTAGAGTGGCGTCTTTCGAGTCGATAGTCCATTCTGCGGAAGATGTGGTAAGGATGTGAAACCAGTTGTCCGTTTTATCGTTGCTATATATGGAAATATAATCCTTAGGGTCCCCCAATTCATTTGAGAAAGAGTTAAGCAATGCCAGGTCTGTACTTAGCTTCTCAATGCTTTCGGAGAACCACATCTTTGCTTTGGCTTTGCAAATTTCCTGCAGCCTGACTTTATCTGGAGACAGTTCCATATAGTTCTTTAGCGCATTAGCTCGTGAGTCCAGCAGTATATTCGAGTTTGTGAATTTACCCTTGATGATGTTTATGACTTTTTGAATATAACCGTCGGATTGATGCCTTACTGCAAATTCTTCCAGAATTTTGCTGCCCATAAAACAAGATGCGCAAGTTTTTCCAAGGCCATGTGAATTCGATTCGGACATTAATGCAGAGTCAGAGTCTGCGGTTCTTGCCTCTTTAAGCAAAAAATCTAGTGCTTTTGAAAAAAACTCTTTCATGTTGTAAATATAATAAAATATAATAAAATATAAAACAATATATTAGATTAAAGTTTTAAAATTTTAATATATTATTAGTCTATTAAAAATGCTTATTATTAATATATTAGATAAAATTATGCTCTATCTTTGTGGCAAGAGATAAAGGGGCATTCCTCCGATTGCCGAGCCGGGGAATAAATATGCCCAATTTAAAATAGCTTGGCCATAACAAAATTATGAACCATTTAATTATTGCTGCGAATGAAGGCGGCTATTTAACAAAGGAAGGAGCTTATATAGAGAAATCAACTATCACCGGGCGGCTCAGAAAGGAACTGGTTGCCACTGGGACAGAAAATGAATTAAAGATAGGCATAGAAGTACCTGTGTATAGAAGCCTGTCTGGAAAAATTTATCTGGATAAACGCTTTTGCTATGTGCAAGAATGTGGCGTTGGAGGGACGGAGCATCTGATAGAATCTGATCATCTGGAGCTTAAACAAAGTCTTTTTGTGACAGCTTCCGGAGATTGTGATAAAGAAGGAGGTGGCGGCCCGAAACAATTTGAGGTTTTGGCTCGTGCTATTTTTTCCTTTGTCAATGCTGGAATTAAAGACTGGTCCTTGAAAATCGGTTATTATAATAACGGAACGCCAAAAGGGTTGGATGCGGAGGTCCCTACGATAGCGGATGAAAGGAGCTTTGAGGTCAGATTTAAGAATTATATCGCGCAAACTTGCAACAAAAGGCTTTTTGCTAGGTCTCTGAGTTTTAATTGGAGTAAGGTGGAAGGAAAGAAAGTGCTCTCGATCTCAGCAGATGAATGGCATGGAGGCCTGCTTCTTTTGGAAGGGGTGAAACTGTATCTCAGAGATGGGGCTAGTTCTGTGCTTCTTAAGTGGGACGATTTACTTAATTATATAAAGAGTTTATGAGTAATTTGAATCCGATGTCGGAGGAGCCAAGATGGCTTGCTCCGGCAAAGAGCCTTATAAACAAGGCAGCTCCGGTAATAGCTGATGCTATAAGTAACGCTATTGACGGTGCTGTAGATAAATTTGTGAATTTTTTGAATGGAGGAAATCAAGATGGAAACCAGCCTCGTTGTTAAGAAAGTAGCTAAAGTGATTGTTGCAGCGCTCCTTGCGGAAGTGTCCAGAGAGCTGTTAAAAAAGTGATAGAATGAAGGCGCTTCATGAAATGGTCCCTTACCTATTGCTTTTGATTTAGATTGGCGGGCATTGCATAAAACGAAAAGACTCCCGATTATCTGATCAGGAGTCTTTCTTTGTACTCGGCCGGAGAATCGAACTCCGATTGCAAGATTGAGAATCTTGAGTACTAACCGTTATACGAGCCGAGCGTTTTTTTATTTTTGGGACTGCAAAGATATGGCGAATTTTTGATGTCTCCAAATTTTTCTGCAATTATTTTCTGATATTTTTTAGCTTCAGACGGATTGCCTTGAGTATCAGGAAGACGTCATTTCATGAAGACGAAGAATACCGCGAGTATCAGGCAGATGAATGCCGCGAGATGGTTCCATTCGAGGCTCTGATTCTTGAAGAGGAGCGTGGCGATGACCGTGAATACAGTGAGTGAAATGACCTCCTGGATCACTTTCAGCTGCATGAGGTTGAACGGACCGCCGTTCTCGACGAATCCGATGCGGTTGGCCGGGACCTGGGCACAGTATTCGAAGAAGGCGACTCCCCATGAGAAAAGGATGACAAGGATCAGCGGCCAGCCCGATGATATCTTCATTTCCTGCAGCTTGAGGTGGCCGTACCATGCAAATGTCATGAAGATGTTGGATGTGATGAGCAGCAGTATTGTGCTAAGTGCTTTCATGCGATGTTCGTTTTGTTTTTCGGGCTGCAAAAGTAACATTAATATTGGAAATATCGTCTTCTTTTCTAAATTTGCACAGTTGCGTTCTCACCTGCCGGAAGACGCGGCTCGAGAGAAACGGATGTCGAAATCAGCAAATTACTTAAGATATGACACTCATAAAATCAATTTCCGGGATACGCGGCACAATCGGTGGCGCACCCGGTGACGCCCTTACTCCGGTTGACATAGTCAAGTTCACCTATGCCTATTGTGTCAAGCTGCGCGAGAGGATATCAAAGGCGCAGGGAGAAAGATATAAGGTCGTCGTGGGCAAGGATGCCCGCATCTCGGGAGAGATGGTAGAGCAGATCGTCTGCGGCACTCTGCTGTCATGCGGTGTAGATGTGGTGAAGGCGGGATATGCCTCGACTCCGACGACCGAAATGGCGGTTATTTTTGAGAAGGCGGACGGAGGCATCATCCTCACGGCTTCGCATAATCCAAAGCAGTGGAACGCCCTCAAGCTTCTCAATGAGAAGGGAGAGTTCCTCAATGCCGAGGAAGGGGCAAGCATCCTTGCCTGCGCGGAAGCCGAGGATTTTGATTTCTGCGATGTGGACTCCATCGGGAGCATGGTCGAAAAGGATTTCACCGATATGCACATCGATGCCGTCCTGGCTCTCGACGCCGTGGATGTGGAGGCTGTTCGCAAGGCGGGCTTCAAGGTGGCTCTCGATGCCGTCAATTCGGTGGGCGGAATCATCATGCCGCGACTCTTCGAACGGCTCGGAGTTGAGTGCGTGAAGGTCAACTGCACACCGGACGGACATTTCGCCCACAATCCTGAGCCGCTTCCGGCCAATCTTACGGAGCTCTGCTCCGCCGTGACGGCAAACGGCGCCGACCTCGGCGTTTCCGTGGATCCTGATGTGGACAGGCTCGCCCTCATCTGTGAGAACGGTACGCCGTTCGGAGAGGAGTACACTCTCGTGAGTGTGGCGGACTATCTCCTTTCCCGTGCTGAAGCTAAGGCTCGTGAGGCAGGAGTGTCGGCGGATGAGGCAGTGGCTCCTTACAGGCTTGCGACGGTGTCCAATCTCTCTTCGTCGAGGGCGCTGAGAGATGTGACAGAGAGCTACGGAGGGAAGTATTTTTCGGCTGCTGTCGGCGAAGTCAACGTTACCACTGAGATGAAGCGCTGCGGGGCTCTCATCGGAGGCGAGGGCAACGGAGGCGTCATCTATCCGGCTCTCCACTACGGCCGTGACGCCATTGTGGGAGCTGCTCTGTTCCTCACCAACCTGGCCCATAAGGGATGCCGCGTGTCTGAGCTGCTTGAGACCTATCCGAAGTACCATATAACAAAGAACAGAATCGAACTCTCCGACAAGTCGATGATTGACAGGATTCTCGACAGAATGAAGTCAATCTATGCGTCTGAGGACGTCAATGATGTCGACGGAGTGAAGATCTCTTTCGAGTCGAAGAAGGAATGGGTGCATCTGCGCCGCTCCAACACTGAGCCTATCATCAGAGTATATGCCGAGGCTTCGACTGAGGACGCCGCAGAGGCTCTTGCGCACAGGATTATGGACATCGCTGCCGGGATAATCGGCGGAGAAGGGGCCGCGAAGGCATAGGGGACTGACGCGATGTTTTCTTTCAGGACGACGCCTCTTGAAGATCAGATGGACAAGGCTCTGCTCGAGGGCCGCGTCGGCTGTTTCTGCACTCAGAACTGCTGGAATCCGGACAAGGGCAGCTATATGTACGAACTGTTCCGCGAGAGAGGCAATCTCGCGGAAATATTCGCTCCCGAGGACGCTGAGCTCACTCCCGGCACCAACCATATATCTTTCAGTCTGGACGCGGTGAAGGGGCTGGGCGCCGTGGTCGTGGAGATTCAGGATGTCGGCACGCGATATTTCAACTACACGAGGGACCTCTTCCGCCTCATGGATGAGATGACCTCGCTGGAGGAGCCTCCCGCCCTCTATATCGTGGATCACATAAATCCGGCCGGCAGGGTAGTGGAAGGCACTATGCCGTCTGGTGATGCCGTCCGCGGCATGCCGAAGGTGGCGCACAGGCATGGACTGACTCTCGGAGAGCTCGCGTTTCTCTACCATGGAGAGATAGGGGCAAAGTATGCCCTTCATGTGATTTCGGCGCGTGCGGCCGGCTCGGGCAAACAGATCATGCCGTGGGCCATTGCTCCGGCTTCTGACATTCCCGGCCTGTTCACGGCGGACATGTACAGCGGCGGAGGACTCTGGAACGATACCGACATCACTCCGGGCATCGGAACTGCGAGGCCGTATGAGTATATAGGCGCCCCTTTCGTGCGTACGGGGAGTTATGAGCCGCTTCCGATTCCGGCCGGAGTCATGATGCGTCCGTGTTCGTTTACTCCTTCCTGCGGCAAATATGCGGGGGAGAGATGCAACGGCTATCAGATTCTGCTTGAGCCTGGTGTGGAGTATCATTCGCTCATGCATACGCTGCAGCTGATGAGATATTTCCGCGACAGATATTCGCAGTTCGGACTTGCCCCGGGCTTTGCACGCAAGCTTGCAGATCCGGTGCTTCTGGACTATGTTGAGGGAAGATGCGACTTTGCGGAGATGAGCGGCCACGTCAAGGTGGAGGAGCAGAAGTGGATCAGAAAGGCGAAAAAGCATCTGCTTTACGATGACCAGCCGTACAGAGTGAAATAAATTTGGAAATGTGCTCCGATTGCAATACCTTTGCGCCCTGATATTTAATAAGCATAGTCATGAAAAAAGGAATTCATCCCGAAAACTACCGTCTTGTAGCTTTCAAGGATATGTCGAATGACGAGGTGTTCATCACACGCTCATGCGCGAACACCAAGGAGACCCTCATGGTTGACGGCGTAGAGTACCCTGTCGTGAAGGTCGAGATTTCAAACACTTCCCATCCGTTCTATACGGGCAAGATGAAGCTCGTGGACACTGCGGGTCGTGTCGACAAATTCTATCAGAGATACAAGAAGAAATGATCCCGGCGGGAGGGATGCCCGCACGAGGACTTTTCACCGGAAAAGATCAGGGGACGTCGAAAACGGCGTCCTCTTTTTTTTCTTTCCGGACTGGTCACGATGTCTTCAGTGAGAGGATGTAGACTGTAACGCAGACGAGTACTATGCCCAGAAGCACATTGATCCAGAGGTGCGGAACATGGAACACCATACAGGACGGTATGCTTATCCACAGTAGTATTATGGATATGATCTTGGCCCGCAGCGGCATTGCCTTGTTTTCTCGGTATTCCCTGATGTATTTCCCTAGTACACGGTGTCCTGTGAGCCATCTGTACAGCCTTTCCGAGCCTCTGAAGTAGAGGAAGGCTGCCAGAAGCAGCAGCGGGGTAGTGGGCAGCAGCGGCACGAAGATGCCGATGACTCCGAGTGTGACGCAGAGCGAGCCCGTTATGGTGCAAAAGAGTTTCATGATCGGACGGCAAATTTAGTAAAATGGCGGCAGATTCATCTTGGCATCCCTATAAATTGGGATGCGTGCTGGTACGGGTATTGCCTGCAATATCCTTCCGGGTATGGATGCCGGTATCCCGACAGACAAGGTGTCATCCCGAGGTGCGGCAGTCCGCAGCCCGAAAACGATTAATACAGAATTGTCATGAAAATCAAGTCAATCAAAGGAAGGGAAATCCTCGACTCGAGAGGAAATCCGACAATAGAGGCAGAGGTGCTTCTTGAGTCTGGTGTCATCGGCGTAGCTTCGGTACCGTCCGGGGCGTCAACCGGAGAACATGAAGCCATAGAGCTCAGAGACGGAGATCCAAAGCGATATGGTGGCAAAGGCGTGCTTAAGGCTGTGGAAAACATAAATGAAAAAATAGCTCCCGCGCTCATCGGCATGTCGGCACTTGACCAGAGGACCATTGACCGCAAGATGATAGCTCTTGACGGCTCGAAGAACAAGTCTCGTCTGGGGGCAAACGCCATTCTGGGCGTATCTCTTGCCGTGGCGAAGGCAGCTGCAAATTATCTCAGGATTCCTCTCTACCGCTATATCGGCGGCACGAACACATTCACCCTGCCTGTCCCGATGATGAACATCATCAACGGCGGCTCGCACAGCGATGCCCCTATTGCATTTCAGGAATTCATGATCAGACCTGTGGGAGCGCCTTCATATCATGAGGGGCTGCGTATGGGGGCTGAAGTGTTCCATGCATTGAAGAAGGTCCTGCACGACAGGGGACTCAGCACTGCAGTCGGTGATGAGGGCGGTTTTGCCCCGGCTCTTGACGGGACGGAGGATGCCATCGAATCCATCATGAAGGCCATCGAAAAGGCCGGATATGTTCCGGGCAAGGATGTGATGATCGGAATGGACTGCGCCTCATCCGAGTTCTACAGTGACGGGATTTATGACTATACCGTATTTGAGGGCGAGAAAGGGGTGAAGAGGACTTCTGACGAGCAGGTTGACTATCTGGAGCATCTTATAGACAAATACCCTATCGACTCCATCGAGGACGGCATGAGCGAGAATGACTGGGCAGGATGGAAGAAGCTTACTGACAGGATCGGCAGCCGCTGCCAGCTCGTTGGAGACGACCTCTTCGTCACAAACGTGGACTTTCTCTCCAAGGGAATCGCTCAGGGCTGTGCCAATTCAATCCTCATTAAAGTCAATCAGATAGGTTCTTTGAGCGAGACTCTTGACGCCATCGAGATGGCTCACCGTCACGGCTACACCACGGTGACTTCACACCGCTCCGGCGAGACAGAGGACACCACCATAGCTGACATCGCCGTAGCCACAAACAGCGGTCAGATCAAGACGGGCTCTCTCAGCCGCTCTGACAGGATTGCCAAGTACAACCGGCTCCTCAAGATTGAGGAGGAACTCGGCGACACCGCCGTGTATGGTTACAGGCGCGTAAAATAATAGTCCGCATCAGAATGGAGGCGGCGGATGCTTTCAAAAAGTCGGAAAGCATCCGCCGCCTTTCTGTACTTTATGTGTCATGAATACAGGAAAGATGAAGCTCGTGGACACTGCCGGCCGCGTCGACAAATTCTACCGGAGATACAAGAAAAAATAATCCGTACCGGATTGAAATACAGAAAAGGGGATGGCTCAAAAGTGAAAGTCATCCCCCTTTTCTTTGATTTTTCCGCGAGGCCAGCCTCAGTTCATCTTTTGAATATTCGATTCTCGGAGAGATATCAAACCTTTTGGGAGGCCGCGCTTCGGCTTCTTGCAAGGAAGGCTGCCTTCTTCTAGAGAAGCCCCAGCAGCTTGCTTCTTGAGAGCATGCACGCCCCGATCGGCCCGGCCTTCTTCCCCAGCTTGGAGAACCTGATAGCCGAATCCTTGCTCACAATGTTGAGGGAGTGCTTGTTGATGGCGCTCTTGATAGGCAGGAGAAGATATTCTTCAGCAACCGAAAGCCATCCTCCGATGGTGACGACCCCGGGGTTGAAGATGTTTATCAGTCCTGCTATGGCTCTTCCGAGCGTGGCGCCTATCTCCTCTACTGTCTCTATGGCAAGCACGTCCTCCTCTTTCAGAGCGTCCAGTATGTCATCCAGAGTGAGCTCTCCTTCGCGGTTGAACTTCTCTGAGAGCACGCTGGCCTTTCCCTCCCTGAGCTTTTCCGTGACAATCCTGTACAGAGCCGAGCCGGACGCCCCTGTCTCGAGGCAGCCGACTTTCCCGCAGTGGCAGATCTGCCCGTTGTCAAGCAGAGGGAAATGCCCGATCTCGCCGGAGAATCCTGACTTTCCGTACGAGAGCTTGCCGTCTATTATCATTCCCATTCCGAGTCCCCAGCTGACGTTGATGAACAGCATGTGCGGCTCGGTGGCTGAGTCTCCGCAGATGTATTCTCCGTAGGCCATGGCCCGGGAGTCGTTCTCGATGAAAACAGGCGCTCCGAGCATTTCCTCAAGTATCGAGGACAGCGGCTTGTCCTCCCCGATGAAATAGGAGAAGCTGTACCCTGTCTCGCGGTTGACCCTTCCTGAGAGGTTGATCCCGTAGGCGAGCACCTGCTCGGAGCTGATCTCCAGCCTGGACAGGTGATCCTTCAGGAAGAGGCACAGGCTTCTGAAGGACTCCTCACTTCTTTCAAGGCTGAATGATATGTCGTCCTTGTAGTCTATGATGTTGCCTTTGAAGTTCACTACGGCTATGCTGATGTGGCTGCGCCGTATGTCCGCTCCGACAATATATCCTGCGGACGGATTCAGCCCGTAGATGCTGGGCCTTCTGCCTCCGGATGTGCCAAGCTTGCCCCGGTCTTCAAGAAAGCCTTCCTCAATAAGCTCCCCCACCAGCTTTGTGATGGTGGGGATGCTTGTGTTCAGCTCCTTGCTGAGCTCTGCTATGCTGTAGTCTCCGTCATTGATGCACAGCCCCAGTATCTTCTGCTTGAGAATGGAGCTTTTGCCTTCGATATTGTTGAGGAATGAAGCTTTCATTGTCGGATATGATGCAAATAAACCGCAAGTTAATAAAAATTACGGGAAATGAGGCGCTATTTCTTCTTCCACCATGCCTCGATCTCCTCAAGAGTTTTCCCAGTGGTCTCCGGCACGGCCTTCCACATTATCAGGATGTACGGCACGCACATGGCTGCGAACAGGAAGAATGTCCCTGCAGGAGTGAGGTTCTCCAGCATCCACGGCGTGAGCTGTCCGATAAGGTATGTGCCTATCCACAAGGCTAGTCCGGCTACAGACATCGCACGTCCGCGAACATTGTTCGGGTACATTTCAGAAAGCAGCACAAAGACTACGGCGCTGATGGAGATGGCGCAGCAGAACACGTAGAACAGGAAGAAGGCAAGCAGGAAGCCGTTGCCGAGGCCCCATGCCTCTCCTTTCAGAAAATAGATGCCGATCATCAGCAGGGAAAGTATCATGCCTGACACGCCCCAGTAGACGAGCTTCTTCCTTCCGACCCTGTCTATTATGAACACGGCGATGACTGTGGTGAGCATGTTGACTGTGCCCACGAGCACCTGAGAGAACATGGAGTCTCCGCTCGAAAGCCCGGCTTTCTCGAAGATGCTCGGACCGTAGTAGAGCACTGCGTTCACGCCCATGAACTGGCCGAGTATGGCTATGGCGGAGCCTATGACCACGGCTTTCAGTATGCCCGGCTGAAGCAGGACCTTCCATTCTGATTTTGTCTCTCCTGCGATGGATCTCCTTGTCTCCTCGACCTGTGCGGCTGCAAGGGCTTCGCTGGCGTATATCCTTTTCAGGGTTACGGCTGCCTTGTCGCCCTGCCCCTTGACAATCAGCCATCTCGGACTCTCAGGAATGAAGAGGATGACTATGAGGTAGAGAAGGGCCGGAAATGCCATTGAGCCGAGCATTCCTCTCCACATCTCGTCCTTCAGCAGGCGCTGGAGGGCAGGGGAGCCGTAGGCTGCAGACTCAGAGCTGTCCATTATCCAGAAGTTTACCAGATATGCGGCGAGGAAGCCTATGGTCACTGCCAGCTGATACAGGGAGACTAGAGTGCCTCTCTTGTCTGCGGTCGCGACTTCGGAAATGTATATCGGAGCCACTATGGATACTATTCCGATGCCGATTCCTCCGGTGATTCGGAAGCATACCAGCTGGGTGAATCCTGAGCATAAGGCGCATCCGAATGCGCAGGCCGTGAACAGGACGGCGGCTATGAGCATGGTCTTTTTCCTGCCTATAGTGTCGCTGAGGGTTCCGGCGATGAGAACTCCGAATATGGAGCCGATGAGCGCGCAGCCGACATACCAGCCCTGCTGCATGGTGTCAAGGCCGAACTGGCTGCTTACGCTGCTGATTGTGCCGGAGATGACGGCCGTGTCATATCCGAACAGTATTCCTCCCACGGCGGCGGCCACCGAAAGGAAGATGATGTATCCGTTGCTTGCCTTTCCGTTCATGATGAATATGCTGTGATGTGTTATATGGTCCGGCGGCTAGTCGATGCCGAAGTATTCCCTGTATCTGTCGTACAGGTGTCCTGCCTGAAGGTATGCCGACTGAGGGCTCATGAAATGCGAGAATTCGAATGTTATGGCCTTGTCGTATCCGCATCTGGCTGCGGCCTCAAGCTTCATCCTGAGCTTGTCGAACTTTATCGGGAGGAATTTGATCGGCATGTCCCTGTCGAATGTCTCGGCGTTGGTCCAGCACTGCATTCCGTATTTGTCCGCAAGCTTCTTGTTGACGCTGAAGAATGCGTCCAGCTCATCGTAGTCAATGTGCCCGTCCTGGAATGCGCAGGCGTCCACAACGTCATGTATGCCGTCGAAGATCTCGTTCCATTCTCTTTCGTGCTCGGCGACAGAGACTGCCTGGTCGTTTGTCAGCTTATTAGTCCCCATTATGGCCTTCTTCCCGTCTATCCACGGGGATATGAATGTAGGAAGCCCTCCGGACACGTCCTTGCACTGCTTGCCCATCGCTCTGAACGCGTCTATCGCCCCCTTTGTCTTTCTGCTTATCTCGCCGCTGATGTACCAGCCTCCGAAGCTGTCGTACTTCTCGCCGTACATCTTCCAGACCTCGTCTATCACGAACTTGTTGTCCTCTATCTCATGAGACAGGTCTCCTGTGTCCCAGTATCTTCCGGAGTCGTACAGCCCGAACCAGAATTTCATTCCGTATTTCTGCGCAAGCCTCAGGAACATGTCGATCAGGTCCATCGAAGGCATATAGCACCCTTTCTTCAGCAGGTACGGAGACGGGTAGGTGATGAATTTCCTGTAGCCGGAGCGAATGCATATCACTGTGTCTATGCCTATGGCCTTCATGTTCCTGAAGTCGGCGTCCCACTCCTTCTCGCCCCAGTTCTGGTGCGGTATGTCGTGCGAAATCTCGTCAAGGAAAGTTCCGGTGATCCTTAGCCCCTGGGCGCGCGGGACGATGAGCCTGCTGCCGGACTGCGACGTCTCGCGATGCCGTGCGTCTGCCTTGTCTGCGGTCCCGGCCTTCATCACTTCAGGGGCGGCTATTGCCGCTGCAGCCGCGACGGCTGCCTTTTTGAGAAAGTCTCTTCTGTCTGTCATATCTAGATGTTTTGTGTGTTTCCTGTCTCCTGTCCGGAAGGCTTCTGTCTGGAAGGTGTCTGTCTTCTGTCCGGAAGTCTGGAAGTCCGGATGCCTTGTGCAGTCTGCTCTGAAGTCGTCTCCGGCCTCAGCTTCTCCAGAATATCTTCCTGTCGGTGAAGAATATGGTCAGTGCCATCATTATCGCTGTGATGCCGAAGCCCTGGACAAGCCCCATGAAAGGTGAGCCCTCGGCTGCCTTGAATATGAGAGGCATGATCCCTGCGATGGAGAGCACCGGCACAGTCACGTATCCTGTTATCGTGTATGCGATCATCGGGTTCTGTCCGCATCTGGACAGCCATGACAGCCTTATTCCTTGCTTTGTCTCAAGGAAGAGGAAGGCTCCTGCGGTGACGGCGGCCATCCCGGATGTGACCAGCAGATACGAGATGTTGCACCAGTCTTTCCTTATGCCCCCGTCTATCGGGTCAAATACTGTCCCGGCTGTCATCAGAAGCATGCCGGTCATGACGATGTCTGACCAGGTCTCTCTTCTCTTCCATGTCATGAGTGCGAATGCGGCGGCAGCGCATGCCGTGACGGCTATGTCGGCGGTCACATGCCTTGTGAACAGCCCCCACAGCTGGAATATCGCTGCCGCTGAAGCCAGGATTGCCGCTGCGGCCTCTTTTCCGCCAGCCTTCATGCCGGCCTCGCCTTGCGCGTTCCTCTTCATCATCATGTCTCCGACGATGGAGCCTGGTATGGCTATCATCAGATACTGAAGGTATTCGAACTTGAATATCCATCCGTATCCCGCGCTGCCTGCATCTGGAATGAAGCTGAAGACTCCGGTGTACGAGTCAAGCGCCTTCACAGCCCAGACGGCTGCGAAGACCAGCCATCTTGCGGCTATGCTGTCTCTTGTGAAATACCATATAAGGCTTCCTGTCAGCGACACGTATGCCAGTATGAGTATGATGATGTCGCACTTGTCCTTAGAGAGGGGAACGCCAAGCGCATGCTGAAGTATCACTGCCGCCGCGGCCAGGATAAGGACGCCGCCTGCGTTCGCGGCTCTGTTCCATGCCGGCTTACTGAAGCTGAATCTGGTCAGCGCGAGGAAAAGCCCTCCCCATGTCCCAATGAGAAACAGATTGCTCCATACGGGGCTGCACTGCGATGAGGACGCGCTGCCGGCGTTCCCGAGCACGAAGCTGAAGCAGACAAGGATGAGCCATCTTCTGACCAGCCAGCCGGATATTGCCGCTGCTCCTGCTCCGTTTGAGATACGTTTCTTCATCGCGAAAGGGAAGGCCGCTCCCATCGAGAACAGGAAGAACGGAAACACGAGGTCTACCCAGGTGATGCCTCGGACGTCGGGGCTGAAGGCGTAGTCCGGAGGCGGAAGCTGCGCGTGGAACATCCATGCCGGAAGGTCGGAGTGCCACCCTATGTAGGCGCACAGTATCATTCCGAATATGGCCAGGCCTCTCAGAGAGTCTATGGACGAGACTCTTCCCTGAGCTTTCCCGCCTGCGGCCAGACTTGTTGTGCTGCTGGTTTTCATCTGCTTGACTGTTGATGCCACAAAAATATAAAATATTTATTAAAATAAAAGGATATTATTAAAATATTTTATTATTGATAGAAAATATTAATAAGGTGCTTCGGAGAAATGCCGCGGCGTGACGCTGTCAGGCGCTAAGGCGATACTTTCTATGATATTTCCGGAGGGATGTGGCCGATTTGCCGGACTTTTGAGCAAGTTTGTCCTGATATTTTCAGAAAAAGGATGCAGGCATGGAGAATGACTCGCTGAAGATTCCTGCGGACCTTCTGCTCAATGAGGTGGCCGAGCGCCTGAATGACGGGTGCTCCGTGACTCTGCGGGCAAAAGGCTCAAGCATGTACCCGTTCATAAGACTTCTTCCCGGGAAAGGGCGGCCGCGAGGCTATGGATGCTTCTGTTTCCGCTCAGGCGCTTTCTTTTGCCTCTGGTGCGTGCCGTGCTGCATTGACGGCATCTGTGTATGCGGAATTTTGGCGGCCAGTTTTTAAAATATTTTATAAATTATTTCGTTTTATGTTTAGTATCTTTAAAATATTTGTTAATATTGCCGCATAAAATGAAAATCAATTAAAATATGAAGGCTGTAAAAAATGCGATCTGTGCCGCCGCGCTGGCCCTTACATGCGCCTGCGCCATCGGCTGCGGAAACGGCGATTCTCAGAGTTCTGATCCTAAGGCATTGAATTCCAATTTTATGTGGTTTGACTGCGAGGCCAATTACCAGAGGCTTTCGTCTCCCGACTCCATCAGGCATTATCTTGTCAAGTGCAAGGAGGCAGGCTTTGACAATGTGGTCGTCGATGTGAAGTCCATTATGGGAGAGGTTCTGTATGACAGCCGGATCGCTCCGTACATGGGGGAATGGGACGGATGGTACAGGAGGCAGGACTATGACATGCTTTCCTATTTCATCACATACGGACACGAGCTGGGCATGGGCGTCTACGCTTCGCTTAACATATTTGCCGGAGGCCACAACTGGGTCGGCAGAGGCATAATATATAAGGAGCACCCGGAGTGGCAGTCAATAGTCTATGACAAGGGAGAACTCAAGCCTATCTCGGAAGTGAAGTCCACCTACAACGGAATGATGAACCCTGCGGATCCCCAGGTGCAGCAGTACCAGCTGGATGTGCTTGCCGAGTTCGCCCGGAAGTACAAGGACGTGGACGGCATCATATTCGACAGGGTAAGATATGACGACATCACCTCTGACTTCAGCCCTCTTTCCAAGGAGCTTTTCGAGAAATATTCCGGCATCACTGTAGAGAACTATCCTGATGACATCCTCTACTGGGAGAAGAACGCTTCCGGAGAGCCGGAATGGAAGGAAGGCCGGCATTTCAGAAAATGGGTCGAGTGGAGAGCGTCTGTCATCAGAGACTTTGTGGGGAAGGCCCATGCGCTGCTGAAGAGCATAAGTCCGGACCTGGTGATAGGCGACTATACCGGAGCATGGTATCCTACGTACTATCAGCTCGGAGTCAACTGGGCGAGCCGGGACTATGACCCGTCAGAGGAGTACGGATGGGCGACTCCGGAATACAGGAACACAGCCTATGCCGAGCTTCTTGACATATACATGACCGGACTGTACTATACTCTTGTCACCAAGGAGGAGGTAGACAGGGCTTCCGGCGTCACCGGCCCTCGCACGGAGGCTGCTATGGACAGCAGCATCGACTACTGCTACAGCGTGGAAGGCGGCGCGGAGCTGGCCAGGAGAATAACCTGCGGGGCCGTGCCTGTGATCGGCTCTCTTTATGTCGAGCAGTACAACGGCGACTGGGACAGGTTCGGCAGGGCTGTGCGTCAGGTGCTCAAGGACACTGAAGGGGTCATGATATTCGATATAGTTCACATCATCAGCCACGGGCTCTGGGATGAGCTTTCGGAGGCTATGAGATCTGAGGAAAACCAATGAGTCTTATTATGGGAAAAACGTTTGCGATGTTCGGGGCGGCAGTTCTGCTGTCGTCTGCGCTGAGCGTCTCCGCCTATGCGGGATGCTACGATGTGGTGCCTCTTCCAAGGAAGGTCGAGGTGTCCGGAGGAGAGCCTTTTGTCCTGACCGGAGATGTCAGGATACTGTATGAAGGAAAGGATCTGGAGCGCAATGCCGGATTCCTGGCCGGGTATATTTCCGAGATGTCCGGGCTTGAGCTTGAGACGGCGGAGCTTGCGGCTGGAGAGAGTGCCGAAGGCAGCATAATCATGCGGTGCTCCCGGTCTGCATCCGGCTCTGATGAGGGCTATGTGATAAGCGTCGGAAGCGGGGGCATAGAGATAGTGTCCCCGTCGCCTGCAGGAGTCTTCTATGCCGTCCAGACACTGCGCAAGTCTGCTGCGGTCCTGGCTTCGGGAGGAAGGCTGGCTTTTCCTGCCGCCCGCATTGAGGACAGCCCGGAGTTTGCGTACAGGGGAGCGCATTTTGACGTGTGCCGCCATTTCTTCACGGAGGAAGAGGTGAAGGAGTACATTGACATGATGGTGCTGCACAACATGAACAGGCTGCACTGGCACATAACGGACGACCAGGGCTGGCGTGTGGAGATAAAGCGCTATCCTGAGCTGACGGAGATCGGGTCTGTCAGGGAGGAGACTCTGACAGGGCATCTCAACGACAGGCCGGAGGTCTATGACGGAGTTCCTTACGGCGGATTCTTCACGCAGGATCAGATAAGGGAGATAGTGAAATACGCGGCAGACCGGTATGTGACGGTGATTCCGGAGGTTGACCTTCCGGGTCACATGCAGGCCGCACTTGCGGCGTATCCTGAGCTGGGCTGCACAGGGGGCCCGTACAAGGTGTGGACGAAATGGGGCGTGTCGGAGGAGGTGCTGTGCGCCGGGAATGACAAGGTGCTGGAGTTCCTTCGCAATGTGTTCACTGAGATAATGGATCTGTTCCCGTCTGAGTACATCCATATCGGCGGGGACGAGTGCCCTAAGGTGAGGTGGGAAAACTGCCCTAAGTGCCAGGCGAAGGCCGATGCGCTGGGATTCGAGGATGACGAGTCTTCGACCAGGGGGCAGAAGCTGCAGGGCTATGTCATGCAGAAGGTCGCCTCATTCCTCAACGGGCACGGGCGCAAGGTGATATGCTGGGACGAGATTCTGGAGAGCGAGGCCGCGGAAGGAGTGACCGTGATGTCATGGAGAGGCGAGGCCGGAGGAATACTCGCCGCAAGACTCGGCCATGATGTGATCATGGCGCCTAACACCTATATGTACTTTGACTACTATCAGGGCGAGGATCCTTCAAAGGAGCCTCTCAGCATAGGCGGCTACATTCCGATAGAGTCCGTCTACCGCTACAGCCCGCTGCCTAAGGCTCTGAGCCGCAAGGAAAGGAAGCATATACTGGGCGTCCAGGCCAATCTCTGGACGGAATACATCCATACTTTCAGACATGCGCAGTACATGGTGCTTCCGAGGTGGTCAGCCCTGGCCGAGAACCAGTGGAATCCGTCTCAGAAGAAAGACTACAAGAGATTTCTTGACAGGCTTCAGAACATGGTGCTGATCTATGACATGGAGGGCTACACGTATGCGAAGCATGTCTTCGGCGTGGAGTCGTCATGGCATCCTGACACTGAGAAGAAGGCCGTCACGGCTGTTCTGGAGACAATGGGGGATGCGCCGGTGCATTATACTCTGGACGGAAGCATGCCGGACGAGACGTCCCCTCTTTATGAGGGCCCGCTGGAGATCACTTCAGAGGCCGTTCTGACTGCGGCTGCATTCCGCGGCGGCGAGCCTGGCCCTGTGATGCGGGAGAAGGTGTCGTTCAACATGGCTACGGCCTGCCCGGTCACGCTGCTATCGGAGCCGTGCAGCAGATATTCCTTTGACGGAGCGAGGATGCTCACTGACGGGCTTGAGGGAGACCTGATATTCGGCAGCGGCAGATGGCTCGGCTTTGAGGGGACGGACATGGCTGCGACAGTGGATCTCGGCCGGAAGGAGCGCATATCGTCAGCTGCAGTCAGCATCTGCGTCAACACTGCCGACGGCGTGTTCGATGCGCGGTCTCTCAAGGTATATGTGTCCGATGACGGAAAGAGATACAGGCTTGCCGCCTCAGAGGAATACCCGGAGATGACCTGCGAGACAAAGATGATCTCCAGGCATTTCCTGAGCTTCCCGGAGACGAAGGCGAGATATGTCAGGGTGGTCGCCGAGACGGAGAAGAGCATACCTTTATGGAGCTGGCTTGCCGGAAGCAGGGCCTTCCTGTTTGCCGATGAGATAAAGGTAGGAGGCATGACGCCTGCCGCCTCCTCTCCGGCGCGCTTTGTCGGCAGGGTAAGAACTGACGGGGCCGGGGCTGTGGAATATGACTGGACCGGAACGTATTTCACTGCTGTCCTTGAGGGGGACAGGCTTGACGCCGGAATCTCCTGCCGAGGAGAAAGCTGGTTCAATGTCTTTGCCGACGGGAAGCCGGCCGGAAAGGTGCATGTGAACAGCGCCGACACTGTCGTGACTCTTGTGTCGGGACTTGGCGAGGGCCGTCATCGCATAATGGTGCAGAAGCGCACCGAGGGAGAGTACGGGAAGGTATCTGTGAAGGGCTTCATCCTTCCTCTCGCCTGCCGTCTGCTTCCTGACGAGGACGTGCCGCAGAGGCATATCGAATTCATCGGCAATTCTCTCACATGCGGCTTCGGCACGGAAGGGGCGGACAGGGACGAGCCGTTCAAGGTGTCTACCGAAAACTGCAATCTTTCCTATGCCGCCGTCATTGCGCGGCACTTCGGCGCGGACTATACGTTCATAGCTCATTCAGGCCAGGGCGCTGTGCGGAACTACGGGGACAGCCTGACTGTCTCTCCGCTGTGCATGAGGGAGAGGATGATGCGGCTCTTCGACACGGATACGGCTGCAGTGTCCGATCTGCCGTATGAGCCGGACCTCGTGGTGATCAATCTCGGCACCAATGACTTCTCGCTGCCTCCGTTCCCGTCCGAGAAGGAGTTTGTGGATGGGTATTGCATCATATTGAAGCAGATACGCGGCCTGTACGGGGATGTTCCTGTGCTCTGCGTCTGCCCTCCGTCCGCTCCGGAGCCTGCAGGGGAGTACATACGCAAGGCCAAAGAAGCATTCGGGGACTCTTCCGTATATGTGTTCAGGCTTCCTGAGGGGCTGTACAACATGACTTCAGACCTTGGCTCCGCATGGCATCCGAACTACAGCGGGCAGAAGAAGATGGCAATGAGCCTCATACCTTTCATATCAACGATTACAGGCTGGGACATGCCTGAAGGCAGGCCTGTGGAATAAAGAATAAGAATATGGCAATGAAAAGAAATATGGCAACGGCGCTTGCGGCTGCATCTCTGATGGCCGTCTTCGCCTCCGGCGACCTGCATGCCGGCGTGCTAGTGAAAGGCAGGGTGTCTTCAGAAGGGCGAGGCCTGCCGGGAGTGGTTGTCTCTGACGGATGCTCATGCGTCCTGACGGACAGCAAGGGACGCTATGAGATCATGGCTGACGACGGGAGCCGCTTCGTGTCCGTGTCTGTGCCTGCAGGCTATCTTCCTCCTGTGGAGAAAGGCTCGATCCCGAGATTCTATAAGGAGATCGGCAGCTCGGACACGTACGACTTCGAACTGTTCAGGAATCCTGCTGACGACTCCCGCCACGTGTTCTTCGTGCAGGCTGACGTCCAGCTGATTGAGGAGAGCAACCTGAAGGCCTATGACGCTATTCTGCAGGATCTGCTTGATGTGCGCTCCTCTCTGGGGAATACGGACGTGTTCGGCATTGACTGCGGCGACATCGTGGGCGACACTCCGTCTCTCTATGCCCCGTACATCGAGTCGGCCTCGGCTCTCGGCATGCCTGTCTACAGGGCGATAGGCAATCATGACATGGACTATTGCGGGCGCACGTTCGAGACGTCCTACAGGACCTTCGGCGGCCATTTCGGCCCGACCTGCTTCTCGTTCAGCAAGGGCAGGGCGCATTATGTGGTGATCAACAACAATTTCTATATAGGAAGAGACTATTTCTACATGGGATATATCGACGAAAGGACATTCAAATGGCTTGAGCAGGATCTCTCTCATGTCCCGGAAGGCTCTCTGGTGATTCTCGCGATGCATATCCCGTCGCGCCTTTCGGCAGAGCAGAAGCCGTTCGTCTACGATTACCCGACTATCGCCGACCAGACAGTGAATGCTGCGGCCCTGCATTCCCTGCTCGGGAAATACGATGTCCACATCATATCAGGCCACATGCACTTCAATCAGAACGTATGCTTCAGCGACAGGCTCATGGAGCACAACACGGCGGCTGTATGCGGCACATGGTGGTGCACTGACGTGTGCCTGGACGGGACTCCTGCAGGCTACGGCATCTACGAGGTGGACGGCAGCTCCGTCACATGGAAATACAAGGGATCCGGCAAGCCTCTGTCATATCAGGCCAGAGCATATCTTCCGGGAGCGTCTGAGGAATATCCGGATGCTGTCATCGCGAATGTATGGAACTGGGATCCCGAGTGGAAGGTCGAGTGGACAGAAGACGGGAAGGTCATGGGAGAGATGGAACGCTTCACCGGCTACGACCCGTATGCCCGCCGCATGTGCGAGGACAAGTCCGTCATAAAGTACGACTGGATAGGCCCGACCCGTACGGAGCATCTTTTCAAGGCTGTCCCTTCCGACCCTGACGCGGAGATCGGCGTGCGTGTCACCGACCGCTTCGGAAATGTCTATCTCTGCGAAGCCGAGTAGGTGATTATTTTCTTTATTTTTAAAATAAATTGAATTATTATTAAAAAATATTAATAATATTATTTTGAATTGAAAATAATTTCTATATTTACATCGGCAATTACGAAACTGTTTAATGAAAATCTATAGAGTATGACAGACTTGAAACAGCTGGAGAAGCAGTACAGGGATGAGCTTCTCGGCAATGTGCTTCCCTTTTGGATCAGCAGATCCCAGGACAAGGAATTCGGAGGTTATTTCTCCTGCCTAGACAGGGAGGGAAATGTCTTCGACACTGACAAATTCATCTGGATGCAGGGCAGGGAAGTGTGGCTGTTCTCCATGATGTACAATAAGGTGGAAAAGCGTCAGGAATGGCTTGACTGCGCTGTGCAGGGAGGCGAGTTCCTGAAGAAGTACGGCCATGACGGCAATTTCAACTGGTATTTTTCAGTTGACCGCCAGGGGCGTCCGCTTGTGGACCCGTACAACATCTTTTCCTACACTTTCGCCACTATGGCGTTCGGGCAGCTGAGCATTGCAGCCGGCAGCCAGGAATATGCGGACATAGCGAAAAAGACTTTCGACATCATCCTGTCAAAGGCGGACAATCCTAAGGGACGGTGGAGCAAGGCTCATCCGGGGACAAGAGATCTCAAGGGATTCGCGCTGCCTATGATACTCTGCAACCTGGCGCTTGAGATAGAGCATCTTCTTGACCCTGAATATCTCAGGCAGACAATGGATACGTGCATCCATGAAGTCATGGAGGTGTTCTACAGGCCGGAGCTGGGCGGCATCATAGTGGAGAATGTCGCGGCTGACGGCAGCCTCGCGGACTGCTTTGAAGGCAGGCAGGTGACCCCTGGCCATGACATCGAGGCCATGTGGTTCATAATGGATCTCGGAGAGAGGCTGGGACGTCCTGACCTTATCGAGAAGGCCAAGGAGGTCACTCTCACGATGCTGGACTACGGCTGGGACAAGGAGTACGGCGGCATATTCTATTTCATGGACCGCAAGGGCTGCCCTCCGCAGCAGCTGGAATGGGATCAGAAGCTCTGGTGGGTGCATATAGAGACCCTCATCGCCACTCTGAAGGCCTACAGGCTCACTGGCGACAAGAGATGTCTTGAGGCCTTCGAGAAGGTTCACGACTATACCTGGGAGCATTTCAAGGACAGGGAGCATCCGGAGTGGTTCGGCTATCTGAACAGAAGGGGAGAGGTGCTTCTTCCGCTCAAGGGCGGGAAATGGAAAGGCTGCTTCCATGTGCCTAGAGGCCTCTACCAGTGCTGGAAGACGCTGGAGCAGATCAACGGGACCCGATAAGACGACTATAATTAACCAATTAACAGCTGAATATATGAAAGATAACCACAGCATTCTTTCTGGACTGAGACATGCATTGCGGAGGGTTCTGCTCTCCGCCTGCATCGTCTGTGCCGGAAGTGTTGCTTCCTATGCGCAGCATTTCGTGAAAGGCAAGGTCATTGACAGTGACAGCCTTCCTCTCGCCGGCGTCGCAGTGCTCATTGAGGGCACCGGCACCGGCGTGTCTACTGATGCCGACGGAAACTATTCCATCGAAGCTCAGGAGAACAGCAGTCTGATCTTCTCGTTCATAGGCATGCAGGAGCAGACAGTCCCTGTCTCCGGCAGGAGCGTGATAGATGTAGTGATGGAGCCTGAGATGCAGAGCCTGGACGAGATCGTAGTCATCGGATACGGCACGGCCAAGAAGCAGTCTCTGACAGGAGCGGTCTCCGCCATTCAGGGCGACGAGCTTCTCAAGGCCCCTTCCACAAACGTGTCAAGCCTCCTCGGAGGACGTCTTCCTGGCGTGTCTTCAGTGCAGACTTCAGGAGAGCCGGGAGACGACCAGGCGACATTGAGGATAAGGGGCTCCAGGTATGGAGTCACATATATCGTTGACGGGATGCCGCGTTCCATAAATGACATCGACCCTAATGACATAGAAAGCATTTCCGTGCTGAAGGACGGAGCATCCGCAGCCGTATACGGCCTCCAGGGAGCGGGGGGGGTAATACTCATCACGACCAAGAAAGGTGACAGAGGCAAGACAAGGGTGAACTACACCGGCTCTGTCGGAGTCTCGATGAACGCCAACTTCCCTGAGTTCATGGACGGCCCTCAGTTCGCCTATTACTACAACATGGCGGACATGATGGACCAGTTCGCCAACGGCTCGATCACGGCCATCAGCCAGTACAAGCCTGTCTTCACTTCCGAAAATGTCGCAGCCATGCTCAACGGAGACCCTTCCGACGGCTGGGACAATGTCAACTATATAGACAAGGTGTTCGGGACGGGCGTCAACCAGAAGCACAACGTGTCTGTCCAGGGCGGAAACGAGGATGTCCGCTACTTCACCTCATTCGGCTATCAGGGGCAGAAGGGAAACATCGACAACTTCACATACAGAAGATACAACTTCAGGTCAAACGTGGAGGCCAACGTGGGCCGGAACTGGCACTTCACGGCAGGAGTGTCAGGAAGCATCACTGACAAGAGCTCGCCTGCATACGCCTCGGGAGGAACTGACGGTGACGCCAACCTCGGCGAGCAGGGCTGGCTTTCGATTGCGCACCAGGCCATCATGATGCACCCGTACCTTCCGGAGACCTGGAACGGCGAGTACACAGGAACCATACAGAGGAACACCAGCCTTCCGAACAGCCCGCTTGCAGCCATCTACGACTCAGGATACAGGAAGGTGAAAGGCTTCTCCCTCCAGACGAATGTCGCCATACAGTACGACATTCCGTGGGTAAAGGGCCTCAATCTCAAGGTGACCGGAGCATACGACTATTCCACAAGCCACAATAAGAATCTTAACACCCCGTATTCTGTGCTGGTTCATTCCATGCCTACATCTTCGGCAGGATGGACATGGTCGCAGCAGCAGGATCCGAGAGGAACCGCAAACGGCGTGAATCTCGGCGAGGGTCAGGCTACGTCCTCCCAGCTTGTCGGCCAGGGCAGCATCAATTACGCCAACACGTTCGGAAAGCACAATGTGGAGGCCATGGCACTTGTGGAACTCAGGGACTACAGATCCAACAATCTCCTTGCGTACAACAAGAACATGAGCTTCGCCGAGCTTCCTGAACTCGGCTTCGGAGAGCCTGCCGACGACCCTATCAACGGATACAGCGATGCCACAAGAAGCATCGGCTACGTGTTCAGGCTTAAGTACGACTATGACAACAAATATCTCGCTGAGCTCACAGGAAGATACGACGGCTCCTACAAGTTCGCCGGCAACGTGGCCGGAAAGCGCTGGGCCTTCTTCCCTTCAGCTTCCGTGGCATGGCGCATTTCAAAGGAGAACTTCATGTCTGGCGCGACATTCCTCGATGACCTCAAGATACGCGCATCGGTAGGTCTCCTCGGAAACGACTCCACTGTGGCCTCATACGCCTTCCTCAGCACGTATGCGCTCGCTGACGGCAACGGCAATTCATACAACACGATTCTCAACGGCCAGATCCTGCAGGCTCTGCGGACCTCTGTCGTCGCCAACCCTAACCTCACATGGGAGAACACCCTGACCTACAACGTCGGAGTTGACTTCACGATGTGGAGAGGAATGCTGGGAATGGAGTTCGACGCCTTCTACAACTACACTTATGACATGCTTACCTACATGGGCGGCGACTATCCGCCTTCAATGGGAGGCTACTACTCCACATGGGCCAACTACAGCAGGATGGAGAGCAAGGGAGTCGAGCTGCTCCTGACCCACCGCAACTCATTCGAACTTGCCGGAAGGCGCTTCACCTACGGAATCGGCTTCAACATCTCATACGCAGCCAACCGCTGGCTCAGGAACACCGACAGCCCGAACACAGTCAACGGCAGAAAGACTGTCGGAAAGAGCGTGGACGCGTTCAACGTATGGATAGCAGACGGCCTCTACCGCTCGGAGGAGGAGATAGACAACTCCGCATGGTACGGCTCTCGTCCTAACGTGGGCGACATCAAGTACCGCGACCTGAACGGTGACGGACGCATTACAGAGGACGACCGCACCCTCATCGGCCGCAGCAACCGCCCTCAGCTGACCTACGGACTCAACATCGACTTCACGTGGATGGGATTTGACTTCAACGCGCAGTTCACCGGCGGCGCCCTGTTCGACGTGTCCCTTACCGGAACATACTACAACGGCTATGACGACAATACAGTGTGGACCCAGGCATTCAAGGAGAACGCCAACTCTCCGCTCTATCTCGTCGAGAACGCCTATTCAGTGCTCAACCCGAACGGCGAGTTCCCTCGTCTGACGCTCGGAAACCAGGGGCACGGAGGAGACAACGGTCTTGCATCCACATTCTGGCTCAGGAACGGACGCTACCTGAGGCTCAAGTCAGCCCAGCTCGGATACTCTCTTCCGAGGAAATGGATGAAGCATATAAAGGTGGAGAACCTGAGAATCTTCGTGGAGGGCTCCAACCTGTTCACCATCGACGGGCTTCCTGACGGCATCGACCCTGAGTCTCCGGGAGTGAACAACGGATATTATCCTCAGCAGCGCACCGTTATGGGCGGAATCTCATTGACGTTCTGATTTAAATGGATTTGTTTATGAAAAAGAAAACATTATATGCGATAATTCTCGGCGCCTCAATGTCTGCGGCATCATGCACGAGCTTCCTCGACATGACGCCGACGGACAGCACGTCAGACCGTCTGGTGTGGAGCACGGTCGAGTATGCCGAGCTTGCAGTGAACGACTTCTACCGCTATATAGACTATCTGAGCGGATTCAACACAGGCCAGTGCCTGGCAGGAATGACAGAGGCGCTTACCGACCAGCTGAAATACGGCTCCTACAACTACAATTCCTACTGCCGCATCTCGAGCGAGATAGCATACGGCGGGGCGGTGCTTACCGCAAGCTATGTGGACACCTATCTCGGCAACTGGTCCACGATGTACGAGTACATCAGAAGGGTGAATGAAGGCATATACAACCTTCACCGCTACGGAACGTTTGATCCGGCCGACATGGAAAGGATAGAGGCTGAGATGCGCTTCTTCAGAGGCTTCCTCTACACAGACCTCATCAAGCGCTACAAGGATGTCATCATCTACAATGAAGACCTGACCTCAATAACGAGAGACAAGAATGTCACTCCTGAGGCCGAATGCTGGAACTTTGTCTACAGCGACCTCATGTATGCTGCAGAGCATCTCCCGTCAGGCACAGATCCGGACGGCAGGCTGACAAGCGGCGCAGCGTACGCCCTTCTTTCACGCGCCATGCTCTACGCTGAGAGGTGGAGCGACGCTAAGACTGCAGCAGAGGCCGTCATGGCAATGGGCTATGACCTTGAGCCGAACTATGCAGATGCGTTCAGACAGGGCAGCATAGAGGCCATCCTCCAGTACAGCTATAACTCCAGCACAAGCGTCACCCACTCCTTTGACGGATATATGGCTCCGGGCGGAGACCGCGCTCTCGACGGCAACTCCATGACAGGCGGCTACGGCACTCCTACCCAGGAGATGGTAGAGTCGTACGAGCTTGCTGAAGGCGGCTTCCCGGACTGGTCTCCATGGCACACGGGAGAGGGAACGGACCAGACTCCTCCGTACAGCCGGCTTGAGCCGCGCTTCGCCGCGACTGTCCTCTACAACGGAGCGCAGTGGAAGGGCCGTACGATAGAGACGTTCGTCAACGGCACGGACGGATTCGCCCAGTGGATGACAGATGCCAGCCCGGAAGGACGCACAGTCACCGGATACTATCTGCGCAAGCTCGTCGACGAGACCCACAGCTTCAGAACAGTGCAGGCAAGCACCCAGCCGTGGACAGAGCTCCGTCTTGCAGAGGTGATTCTCAACCATGCCGAGGCAAGCTTCAGAAGCGGGGACGAGGCCTCTGCTAATGCAGACGTCAGACGCATCAGACAGAGGGTAGGACTTCCTTATTCAGACCTTTCCGGCGAGAGCCTCATGGCTGCCATACGCCAGGAGAGAAAGGTAGAGCTGGCTTTTGAGGGCCACTACTACTGGGACATGAGACGCTGGAGACTTGCGGAAACAGCATTCACAGGCATCCGTCTGCACGGAATGAGAATCGAGCAGAACGCCACAGGCGGCTATGTCTACACGATTGTGGAATGCGACGACCAGAACCGCAACTTCCCTTCAAAGATGTACCGCT
Source organism: uncultured Bacteroidales bacterium (assembly GCA_944326355.1). GTDB lineage: Bacteria > Bacteroidota > Bacteroidia > Bacteroidales > UBA932 > Cryptobacteroides. Next base: position 29,059 of record CALVDO010000008.1, read on the forward strand.
GCCCAATACCTCAGTCTGAACTCAACAACAACGGCCTTATCAGCCAGTTCCCTGAATGGAATTAATCTAAATCGAAGACAGAGATGAAAAGAAACATTATAATGACATTTGCCCTGATCTCCATGCTTGCCTCCTCCTGCGTCAAGCCGGAGTTTGTCGAGCCGACGGCGACACGTCAGGGCCTGACAAGTCTCGAGGCCATCTTCACCTTCGGCCCGTACAGAGACCAGACCATGGGGACGCTGACCATATCAGACGACTCGCAGGAAAGGTTCGTGATCCCGGTTCCGTGGTTTTTCCCTGAGACATCGGACGACGAGACCACTCTTTATATGACAAAAGTGAGAGTACGGGCCGTTCTTGAGCCTAACTATACTCTTGACCCGCCTCTTTCAATTCTTGACCTTACTAAGGAGAACTGGTTCACTTACACCAATCCTCAGGGCGAGTCCCGCCAGATCTGCATCACAGGAGATAGAGTGAAGTCCGCAGCCTGCGACCTTCAGGCGTTCTCTATAAATGACCCGGCCATTGTCGGAGTGATAGACGCCTCCAGCAGAAGAGTGTCGCTCGTGTCTGCAGACGACCTGTCCTCATGCACGGCCACGGCTCAGGTATCCGCTCATGCGACCATATCTCCTGACCCGTCCGAGCCGCGCAGCTACAACGATCCTGTGGAATTCACAGTCACCGCGCATGACGGAGTGACGGAGTCCGTCTGGACAGTCGTAAAGGAGGTTCCTGAGAAGATAGACTACGGATTCAACAGCACTTCAGTGACGCAGCTGTTCAGCTTCGAGCCGTCAAGCCGTATCAGCTTCCCTGCATATACGGAGACTGTCTACCCGTCAATGGCGATGATCGGAAGCAGGCTTGTAGTGTCATTCGGCAACGGCACCGTTCCGGTATATCTCAATGCCATCACAGGAGTCCGCGAGGGCGAGATCAATCTCGGATCGGCATCTGCCGGGTCAGTTGCGAGCGACGAGGGCGGCAACATGCTGATATGCAACCATGCCGGAGCCGGAGAGACTGTGAATATATGGAGGACTGCCTCTGTAACAGACGCCCCTGTGCTCTTCCACTCGTTCACCAACTCCACTGACATCCCTATGGGATACAAGATGAAGGTGATCGGAAACATCGACGCTGACGCGCAGATCGTCATAACAAATGAAGGCATTGCGGACGTCACTACAAGCAGCCGCTTCACAATACTGACTGTCAGAGACGGAGCAGTCGCTTCTGTTGAGGTCAAGGACGTGACTGCCGCAGGACTTGCATGGAGCGCAGCCCCTGTCAACAACACTACTGTGGTACCTGTGTCTACAGATCCTGCGGACGGATACTGCCTTTCATACTACTCCGACAACCAGCTCACATGGGTTAGAGGCGACATGACCATAGGCGCGCAGATGAGCACGGATGTGGCAGGCGAGGTAGCCAACGGCAACCAGAACGCCAACACTCTCGACTCGAAGACATTCAACAACGCCAGATATGTCGCATGGCTCATCACCAGCCACTTCCCGATGTGGGGCGCCGGCCCTAAGCTGTACCTGTACGACATGGCTAACCCTTCATCAATAGTGTCTAATGACGCTGTGCTTGCATATCCGTCCCTCGAATGGTATCAGCAGGCAGCGGCAGGAGTCGCAGCCGGAGACGTGCTCATCGCTCCGTCAGCGGACGGGTTCATGATGTACATCTACTACTACGACCACAACTGCGGCGTCATCGGAGGATATTCAGCAGACTGCATAAAGAGATAAGACTTACATGAAAACAAACAGAATACTGCTTTTGGCTGCGGCCATGACCTTCATCTGCTCATGTGAAGACGCATACCAGTATCCCGAGTGGATATGGAATGACGGAACAGAAGAGCCGGCAGTGCCGGAAGGCCCGGATGATCCTGACGATCCGGGCACTCCGGATGACTCCAAGCCGAGATATGTATGGATTGACGCATCAGCCAACTTCAGCGACTATGCCAACAGTCAGGAGAACATAGCGGCCGATCTGCAGAAGATAAAGGACGCCGGATTCACCGACATCATCGTCGATGTGCGTCCTACCAGCGGAAATGTGCTTTTCAGCTCGGCTTCCGGCACTCCTCTCACAAGGATAGACGCGTGGACCAGCAACGGCTATGTATGGCTGGAAAGAACTGAGACATTCGACTATCTCCAGGCTTTCATAGACGCAGGACATGCCCTCGGGCTTGGAGTGAACGCCAGCATCAACACATTTGTCGGCGGCTATCTCTGTCCTTACGGACTGGGAAGCGACGGCATGCTGTTCGACGATCCTTCCAGAAAGGACTGGGCGACCTCGATCAACGCAGAGAGCGGAATCGTCAATACGATGGATCTTCTGGACGACACCTCCGACTACGGGGCCAAGTTCCTCAATCCTGCAGATGACGAGGTGCAGGAGTATGTCCTCGGGCTGCTGGCTGACCTTGCCGCATACGATGTGGACGGCATCATACTAGACCGCTGCAGATATGACGACTACGGCCTGATGAGCGACTTCTCGGACATCTCCAGGGAAAAGTTCGAGGAATATGCCGGGAAGACCGTGGAGAACTGGCCGGACGACATCTTCGCTCCGGGCACGACAGAGCTGAGCTGGCCTGTGAGCGACAATGTGAAGCTCTGGCTCGAATTCAGGGCGAAAGTCATCCACGACTTTATCGAGAAGGCCGCCCAGAAAGTGCATTCTGTCAATCCAGACGTCCGCTTCGGCGCATACGTCGGCGCGTGGTACTCCTCATACTACACATCAGGAGTCAACTGGGCAAGCCCTCAGTACGACCCGTCGGCAGAATACAGCTGGGCATCTGCGAACTACAAGGACTACGGCTATGCCGACCACTGCGACTTCATGTTCCTGGGAGCGTATGCAAGCGCCGACAATATCTACGGGACAGGCGAGTGGACAATGCAGGGATTCTGCGAGCAGGGCAGGGAGCTGCTGAAGGGCGACACCGTATTTGCCGGAGGCCCTGACATCGGAAACAGCTCAGGATGGACAGACGGAGGGCTGGCCGCCCTCATCCCGGATGCGATAGACGCATGCATCACCCCTAGCGACGGCTTCTTCGTATTCGACCTCTGCCATATAAAGATGTATGATTATTGGGATGCCTTCAAGCAGGGATTTGACAAGTATCTTTCCTCTGCAGGCCAGTAATGTTGTCACACGAATTAAATAAAGCATTATGAATATAACCAGAACAGTTTTGATGCTCGGCCTTGCCGTCCTGTCCGTCTCATGCCAGGACAGGATGGAGGGCGACGGCAGAATCGAGGCGGCAGGAGACTCCTCGTTCACTCCGGTAATAGCATCCGCAGGAGGCACGGCCACGATAGAGTTCACGACAGACGGTGACTGGAACGCCAAGGTGCCTGACATATCATCCTATTCGTGGAGCTCCATCATTCCGACAAGCGGCGGAGCCGGAACCAATGTCATCACGGTCACGGCTCTTCGCAACGACGGCACTGATGACCGCTCTTTCACTTTCGACATCATTTCCGGAGGCGCTGTCCAGAATGTGACTGTCACTCAGAGACAGAAGAATGCCCTTACCGTGACCGAGGGAGCGTTTGAAGTCGCAGCGGAAGGCGGACAGGTGAGAATCGAGGTAGTGGCCAACGTGGACTACGAGTATTCCATAGAGGAGGCCGCAGCGTCATGGATAGTGCCTGTGCCTGAGAGCCGCGCCATGGATACGACAGAGGTGCTGCTGAACGTCCTTCCTAACCCGGACTTCGAGAATGCACGCACCGGCCATGTGACGATTGTCAGCGGAGACATAAGCCAGGAGATCACCATATCCCAGGCCGCTCTTGAGCGTGTATTCGAAGTCACTCCGGCATCTCTTGAAATAGACCGCAACGGAGGTGACGTGTCCTTCTCAGTAAACGCCAACTTCGAGTACGAGGTGACTATGGAAGAGAATGACTGGCTCACTCCTAAGTCTTCAGAGAACGGCACCTACACATATACGGCAGCCGTCAACCCTGACTTCGGGTCAAGAACTGCCACGATCAATGTCACTACCGGAGTCGAGGGCTACAGCGCGGCTGTCACTGTCAAGCAGACAGGAGAGGCAGACGTGAATGTGCTCTGGTCGCATACCTATGCCTCCTACGGAGTCAGCCTGTCCTCGCCGGTTCTGAGGCTTGCCGAGTATGAGGATCATCTTCTCGTGTCCACAGGCTCGTCCGTGTTTGCCGTGAACCGTCAGACCGGAGAATACGAGCAGGCGGTCACCCTTCCTGAGGGGATGACGGTGACATCTCTGACAAATGACGATGCCGGAAACATCATATTTGCCGCGAATGCAGCATACGGCTCGACGCTGAACATTTATTCCATGAGAGGCATGTCATCAGAGCCTGAGCTTGTGCTTTCATACGATCACAGCAGCATCTACAGCGCGTCAATAGGCAATGTCCGCGTCCGCGGAGACGTGAACGGCAAGGCTGTCGTGACGGCTTCTGTGGATGTTTCCCAGTACTGGGTGGCATGGCAGATCGAAGGCGGCGAGGTGACAGAGACCCTGTACGGGGCCGCTCCTGCCGGAGGTTCACAAGTATGGTCTCCGGAGAGCCTGTGCACCGCACCTGTCTCAGACGAACTCTCGGACGGCCTTCTCTATATAGGCTATACTGCCGGATACAGCCTGCAGTACTGCGCATCTCCTGCCGACGGCACCTGGACAGTGATTCATGAGACAGGCACTGAGGGAAATGAGAACTTCAACTGCATCTCTGTCGCCGACTTCGGAGGACGCAGGTACGCCGCCTATGAGCAGGGCGCATACTTCTCCTGGGGCTCATGTCCTGAAGCACATCTCATCGACATCACAGACATTGCCGGGGCCTACGAGTCGGTAGTGATACCTTCTGAGGATGTCTCCGGAGGCGCAGCGTTCACTGAAACAGGACCCGGCAGCGATATTCTTCTTACCGTATCGGATGACGGCAGAGTCATGTACATGTTTGTCACGGACGGCAATTATGACTGCCTGACCTGCATCACCTTTACGCTTCCGTAGTGCCGGCAGGCGGCAGGAGATGTCCCGGACACAGGCACACTGCCGGATGCTGCCCTGCTAAGACAGTCCAGGATGTTTTTGAAATGCGATGATACGGACTGACATTTTGAGGGGAGGCTGATTAAGAAATGAACTTTCTTGTCAGCCTTCTCTTCTTCACTCTGCCGGTTCCGATGATGAACATCATCAACGGCGGTTCACACAGTGACGCTCCTATCGCATTTCAGGAGTTCATGATCAGACCTGTGGGAGCGCCTTCATATCATGAGGGGCTGCGTATGGGGGCTGAAGTGTTCCATGCATTGAAGAAGGGAGAGAAGGGCGTGAAAAGGACTTCCGATGAGCAGGTGGACTATCTCGAGCACCTCATAGACAAATTCTCTCCAAGGGAATCGCTCAGGGCTGTGCCAATTCAATCCTCATTAAAGTCAATCAGATAGGTTCTTTGAGCGAGACTCTTGACGCCATCGAGATGGCTCACCGTCACGGCTACACCACGGTGACTTCACACCGCTCCGGCGAGACAGAGGACACCACCATAGCTGACATCGCCGTAGCCACAAACAGCGGTCAGATCAAGACGGGCTCTCTCAGCCGCTCTGACAGGATTGCCAAGTACAACCGGCTCCTCAAGATTGAGGAGGAACTCGGCGACACCGCCGTGTATGGTTACAGGCGCGTAAAATAATAGTCCGCATCAGAATGGAGGCGGCGGATGCTTTCCGACTTTTTGAAAGCATCCGCCGCCTTTCTGTACTTTATGTGTCATGAATGATTGTGTGGACTGCCGGCGTGAATCCGGAGGTCAGATGCGCTCGAGTGCGTCTGCTGCCCACTGCATGTAAGTCGCGGCCTTCTCGGCAGCCTGCTCTGCATATCTCATCTGTGTCTCATAGTCGTCTATCGCGTCTTCGGCGTATCGTGAGTATGTTCTGGCTCTGTCGAGGTCGCCCTTCTTTGAATAGTACGCGGCCTCATTCTGATAGCCCCGAGCCTTCTTGAGATAATACTCCGCCTCTCTCTGATAGCCGTCGGCTTTCTTGCGGTAGTATTCGGCCTCGCGCATGTAGCTTTCCGCCTTCTTCTGATAATAGTTGTCCTGTCCGGCTGCGCTAAGTGCTGCTCCGACGATGAAGATCAGAATGAAGATGAGTCTTTGCATGATGTTTCGGCAAAACTAATGGAGTTCGGGCAAAATATTTATACGATGCATCCGGCGAAGTTCCTGAGGAAATTGCCGGATGCATCTTCTTTTGGGTTTATGTCCGGTGTGATTTTCTGCAGCCGGATTACATTCCTTTCGGATTTTCACCCCATTCGTTGCTTCCAGGCTGACTGTCAGTGACTGCAAGAACGATGAACCAGATCTGACCGATAAGAGGAATGAGGTTTATGAGAATCCACCATCCGTTCTTCCCGATGTCATGCAGTCTGCGTACAGACACGGCCAGACTCGGGATGAGGATCGCAAGCGAGTATACATAGCATATCCATTCTCCGACTGCGGCGCCAATCAGTCCCACAATTAAGGAGGCGATGAAATTGAAGAGAGTGAACATCCAGTACTCTGTCCTTCTCGCCCTTGAGCTGAAGTCTGCGTACTGTTTGAAGCATTTGATGTACCAGTTCATAAAAGTTTGTTTTAGATGTTATTGTAATATGTCTTAAAGTTAAGGATAATTTTTCAATTCGTTGCAATTTTCTTCAGTCGGATTGTCGGTATATGAAAAAAGCAGCACATCATCGATGTGCTGCCTTGTGACCCCAACAGGATTCAAACCTGTAACCTTTTGATCCGTAGTCAAATGCTCTATTCAGTTGAGCTATGGGGCCGTTATTTTTCTTTTCCTACTCAGCTGTCGCTGTCTCTTTGAGGACGGCTACCTTCTTCTCTTTGATTCTCGCCTTCTTACCGGAGAGTTTTCTGAGGTAGAAGATTCTTGCTCTGCGGACTTTTCCGACCTTGTTGAGCTCGATTGAATCAATGAACGGTGAGGCGAACGGGAAAATCCTTTCTACGCCGATTCCGCTGGAGATCTTGCGTACTGTGAAGGTCTTTGTGTATGGAGATGCTCCTCTGATCTGGAGTACCACTCCTCTGAACTTCTGGAGCCTTTCCTTCTCTCCCTCCTTGATGCGGTAAGTGACCGTGATGGTGTCACCTGCCTTGAAATTCGGGTAGCCTGCCACTTTCTCGTTGGCAAAAGCCTGATCAACTACATTGATGAGATCCATTTCTGTAACTTTTTATGGCAACATTGCGCTATTTTTCACCCGTCGCAAGAGGTTGCTATCATTTTGGGACTGCAAAGGTACTAATTAATTCTTAACCTCCAAATTTTTTATCAAAAATTTATGGCAAAAACTATACGGCTGTCCCTCTATGGCTTCAGAATATGTCTCTCAGCCTGTCGAAGAAGCTTTTGTCCTCTTTGGTCGGTGCCGGTGAGAAAGACTCGCTGTTCCTCATGCTTTCGAAGAGCTCCTTCTCGCTTCGGTTCAGTTTTTTCGGAATCCAGACGATGAACTTGACGTACATGTCGCCCAGACCGTAGCTGTTGACCGACGGCAGTCCCTTGCCTTTGAGCCTGACTATGGTGCCTGACTGCGTTCCCGGCTCAACCTTTACCTTATAGTTGCCGTCGAGGCAAGGAATCTCCACCGTTGCGCCCAGCATGGCGTCCATTATCGAGATGACCTTTGTATAAGAGAGGTTGTTGCCGTCTCTCTTGAGGTTCGGGTGCTCGACTTCTTCAATGAGGACGAGCAGGTCGCCGTTCACTCCGTTGTTCTTTGCTGCGTGTCCTGCCCCTCTGACCGTTAGCTGCATTCCGTTTTCCACGCCAGCAGGTATGCTGACCTTTACGGACTCCTTCTTGCGGACGAGGCCTGTTCCGCCGCAGGTGCGGCACGGGTTAGTCACGATCTTGCCTTCTCCGCCGCACTGCTGGCAGGTTGAATAGGTAACGGTCTGTCCGAAGAGGCCGTTGACCACTCTCTTCACCTGACCTGAGCCCTTGCAGGCCGGGCAGGTCTTTATGTCTGAACTGTTCCTTGCACCTTTGCCTCCACAGTCCGGACAAGGCACGTTGCGCTCGAGCATGACTTCCTTCTCCGCCCCTCTGGCGATTTCCTCGAGCGTCATCTTCACTCTGACGCGGATGTCCCTGCCTCTGTAGACCTTCTGTGAGGGGCCGCTGCTGCGGCTTCCTCCACCGAACCCGCCGAATCCGCCGAACCCGCCGAATCCGCCTCCGAAGAGGTTGTTGAGTATGTCGTTGAGGTCTCCGAATCCTCCGCTGAAGTCAGGTCCGGCCTGTCCGCCGAGTCCGGCGTGTCCGAACTGGTCGTATTTGGCCTTCTTGTCGGGATCGCTCAAGACCGAGTAAGCCTCGGCGGCCTCCTTGAACTTCTCCTCGGCTTCCTTGTTGCCGGGGTTCTTGTCCGGATGGTACTGGATGGCCTTTTTTCTGTAGGCTTTCTTTATTTCTTCAAGTGTGGCGTTCCTGTCGACGCCGAGCACTTCATAGTAATCTCTCTTTTCTGCCATAGTGTCGCTCCTCTTTTGTCAAATGCCGTCTGTAGCGCGGAATCAGATGCCCACCACGACTTTGGCGAATCTTATCACCTTGCCGTTGAGTGTGTATCCGGTCTGCACGACATCGTAGACCTTGCCCTTTTTCTCCTGATCCTCCACCGGAAACTGGGCCACTGCCTCATGCAGGTCCGTGTCGAATTCCTTGTCTCTGGCCTCAATTGCGGCGAGCCCCTTGGTCTTGAGGTAGCCGAGAAGCTTGCCGTAGATCAGTTCAGTGCCTTCTTTGGCCGCATCGCTGTCAGACGATTTCGAGAGCGCGTCCATCGCTCTCTCGCAGTCGTCGAGAATCGGCAGAAGTCCCTTTATCGTCTCTTCGGCGGCCACGCTCACGAGTTCGAGCTTTTCCTGTGCGTTACGCCTGCGGAAATTGTCGAATTCGGCCATCAGCCTCAGGTAGTCGTCTTTTTCCTTGGCGAGTTTTGCGCGTGTCTCCTCGAGCTCCTTCTCGAGCTTTTCAGCCCGTTCCTTCTCCTTCTTTTCCTCTTTCATCTCCCTGCGTGACATCTTCTTCTCCTTCACGTCGTCCTGAACTTCAGTCTCATTGTCCTGAACTTCAAGCTCATTATCCTGTTCCTGTATGACCTCTTTCCCCGTAACGGTCTCTTTTTCTGTGTTTTCCTGTGACATTTCTCTATATGTTTTAGCATCGCGGCCTGACGCCGCCCGAGCGCTGACAGCAAAATATCTGCCAATCCGTTTTCATGACGTATTGTCAGTCAAAAGACGCGGCCTCGAATGCGGACCGCGTCTCTTCTGCCTGTATGACAGCATCTGCCGAAATTTCAACAGCTGATGCCGTCATCATTTCATTTCTATCACCTTATATTTAGGAACGAGCGCCTTCATAATCATCCATGCCACGATATATGCCACTGCGCAGCAGCAGAACACGATCATGTAGCCTGCCGCCTTGCCTTCAAAGCCGAGGAAGCGGAATGTGTCCCCCATTCTGGCCGAGTAGTCGAAGAGGCGGCCTGCGCCGAGCTGGATGAAGAATGATCCGATTCCTCCTGCCATGCCTCCGATTCCGGTGATTGTGGATATGGCGGATTTAGGGAACATGTCGCCGATGGTCGAGAACAGGTTGGCGGACCATGCCTGATGTCCGGCTCCTGCGAGACCGATGATGATGGCCGGCCACCATACCGACATCGCTCCTGCGCTCTGTGCAAAGAGGGCCGGAAGCGGAAGGAACGCGAATATGAGCATCGCGAGCATTCGTCCGGCATACGGGTTCATGCCCTTCTTCTCGACGAAGAGTCTCGGCAGGTAGCCTCCGAAGATGGAGAGTACCGTGACGATGGCGTAGAGTGTCGTGATCAGGGCCACTCCCATGCCTGAGCTGGACGCATATCCATACTGGTCTGAGAAATAGGCCGGTGCCCAGAACAGGTAGAACCACCAGACGCCGTCGGTGAAGAACTTGCCGACGATGAATGACCATGTCTGCCTGTAGGTAAAGCATTTCCAGAGAGGGATGCTCTTCTGTTCGGCGTTCTGGCGTGTCGCGGCCTCAGGCTCAGCCTTTTCGTCCTGATGGATGTAGTCGAGCTCGGCCTGATTGACGTGCTTCGACTTCTCAGGCTTGTTGTACATGAATACCCAGAAGGCCATCCAGATGTAGCCGAGAGCTCCGATGATGATGAAGGCCATCTCCCAGCCTCCGCCCACGCCTCTGTCCTTGAAGAACTGTGCGAGGACAGGTATGGTGGCAGGGGCGATGAGCGCTCCAATGGATGCTCCGGAATTGAAGATCGACGTCGCGAAGGCGCGGTCTTTCTTAGGGAAATATTCGGCGGTCACCTTGATTGCGGCAGGGAAGTTGCCCGCCTCTCCGAGAGCGAGAATGCAGCGGGCGGCGATAAAGAGCCATACGCTCGTGGACGCTATCGCCAGCGCTGCTGCCGACCCTGCCTCCACTGCGGTCATCGCCGCGGCGCTTTCATAGCCTTCGATGTGGACGGTAAGCCATCCGCAGATGGCATGGAGACATGCTCCCGTCGACCATATTCCGATGGACCAGAGGTAGCCCTTTCTGGTCCCCATCCAGTCCACAAATTTGCCGGCGAAAAGCATACATACGGCGTAGACAATTGAAAATACGGCTGTTATGAGTCCGTAGTCGGCGTCGGTCCAATGAAATTCAGGTGCAATAAAATCTTTCCATGTCAATGACAGCACCTGACGGTCCATATAGTTGACGGTGGTAGCCACAAAAAGCAGCACCACCATCCACCAGCGCCAGTTGGTCATCAGTTTTTTTGTCGTGCTTTGTTCCATTTGATGTGTTTTGGCTGTTTGTTGAATCCGTGTTATCATTTCCTGACTTCGCGGATGATCTCGAGTGCGGAGCGGCAGAGCTCCGTGATCCTGCTCCAGTCTCCGGCTGCGATCGCGTCCTTAGGGAAGAGGTTGCTGCCCATTCCGACACAGGTCACTCCTGCCTTGAACCATCCTTCGAGGTTGCTCTTCTCAGGCTTCACGCCTCCGGTCACCATGATCTGGCTCCACGGCATCGGCGCTCTGAGTCCCTTTACGAAGGCAGGCCCGAGCACATCGCCGGGGAATACCTTGCAGAGGTCGCATCCGAGCTCCTGAGCGGCGCCTATTTCCGACACGCTGCCGCATCCCGGGCAGTATGGGATAAGCCTCCGGTTGCACACCGGCGCGATGGCTGGATTGAACAGCGGGCCGACCACGAAGTTGGCTCCGAGCTGTATGTAGAGGGCCGCCGTGGCCGGATCAACGACAGAGCCTACGCCGAGGATCATCCCCGGGAGCTCCTTTTCGGCGTATTTGACGAGCTCGCCGAACACTTCCTGAGCGAAGTCTCCTCTGTTGGTGAATTCGAATGCTCTCACTCCGCCTTCATGGCAAGCCTTGAGCACTGCCTTTGCCGTCTCGAGGTCCGCGCTGTAGAATACCGGGACCATTCCGGTCTCTTTCATGGCTGAAAGGACCTGCATCTTATTGTATTTTGCCATTTTAAAGTTTTTTTTCGATGTCTGCGTTCCTTATGGCGGATTCCGGATCCGCCGTTTATCTTGACACTCTTCCTGAGCCGTCTCCCTTCATGAGGTTCTCGACCTCGGCTGCCGTCACCTGGTTGTAGTCGCCGAAGATGGTGTGCTTCAGACATGAAGCCGCAACCGCAAAATTGAGAGCCTTCTGGTCATCGCCCGCATAGGTCAGGAGCCCGTAGATGAGTCCGCCCATGAATGAGTCGCCTCCTCCCACTCTGTCGACGATATGGGTGATGTCATATCTCGGCGACTGATAGAGCTTCTCTCCGTCGAAGAGGACGCCTCCCCAGGTGTTGTGGTTGGCGTTGATTGAGCCTCTGAGCGTAATGATGACCTTCTTTGCGCGTGGAAACTTCGCCATGAGCTGGCGGCATACGCTTTCGAATTCGGCGGCGTTCACCTCTCCCTTGGTTGCGGTGACGTCGAAGCCTTCAGGCTTTATTCCGAACACTTTTTCTGCGTCTTCCTCGTTGCCGAGAATCACGTCGCAGCCTTCCACGAGAGCCGGCATGACTTCAGACGCCGTCTTGCCGTATTTCCAGAGATTCTTTCTGTAGTTGAGGTCGCAAGATACGGTGACTCCGAGTCTGTTGGCCGCCTTGATGGCCTCGAGGCACACGTCCGCCGCCCCCTGGCTTATGGCCGGAGTGATGCCTGTCCAATGGAACCAGTCGGCGCCCTCGAACACCTTGTCCCAGTCGATCATTCCCTTCTCGATCTCGGAGATGGCTGAGTGGGCCCTGTCGTAGATGACCTTGCTTGCGCGAGCCACGGCCCCCGTCTCGAGGAAGTAGATGCCGAGCCTGTCGCCGCCGAAGATGCAGTGCTTCGTGCCTACGCCGTAGCTGTGGAGGTCCCTTATGCAGCTCTGGGCGATGTCGTTTTTCGGAAATCTGGTCACGAACTCGGTCTCAATGCCGTAGTTTGCGAGTGAGACGGCCACATTGGCTTCGCCTCCTCCGAAAGTGGCTGCGAATTCCCTTGCCTGCGAAAATCTCAGATAACCTGGTGTGGAAAGTCGGAGCATGATCTCTCCGAAAGTGATTACTTTTGGCATATCGAATCGTTTTTTAGATTGGTCGTCAGTATGTTGGCGTGCTCACGAACAGGCACGCACCCTGCAAAATTAACAATATTTTCATATTGTCGTGCTCGTTCACGGAAATTTTTGTACTTTTGTTCACGCGACCGGACGGGCAGTCCTGTCGAAGAGCTAAAGAATCCATACGATGAATAAGGACAGCAAGATCACGATCAACGATGTCGCCAGGCTCTCTGGTCTCTCCAAAGGCACTGTCGACAGGGTGCTTCACAACAGGGGAGAGGTTTCCGCAAAGAGTCGGGAGAAGGTCCTCAAAGTCATCGAGGAATGCGGCTACCGCCCCAACATCTACGCGTCCCTGCTTGCTTCAAAAAAGGCCCACAAGATAGTATGTCTGATTCCGGACTTCGCTCCCGGGGACTTCTGGGAGCTGACTGAGAAGGGAATAGGGAAGGGCAGGGAAGCCGCCTCCACCTACGGCATATCCGTTGTCACCGTGCAGTATGACCAGTATGACATGGAGTCATTCCGCAGCGCATGTGCCAGAACGCTTGAGGAAAATCCGACGGGGGTGATCATCGCGCCGATGTTCCGGATTGAGACCCTCAAGTTTGTGAATGAGTTGAGAGAGAGGGGAATATCGTACATGTACATAGATTCCAGGCTCGAGGATGACAATTATCTCGCCTATTTCGGGATGCCGATGTATCAGAGCGGCTATCTCTGCGCCGACATGCTTACGGGAGGCCGTGACGTGCGCAAGGTCAACATCATAAGGATAGCCCGCGACAAGAAGGGCCTTTCCGATCCGACCGTGACTCGGCGAACCGGATTTCTCGACTACATGGATACCTATTATCCGGACTGCGCCGTCGAAAACGTCTTCATAGATCCCAAGGACAGGGGAGACATCTTCGCCAAGCTCGACGCCCTCTTCAGAGACGAGCCGGATCCGGAGAAATATCTCGTGATGTTCAACTCGAGGATACATCTTGTTGCGGACTATCTCAGGAGCAGGGACATCCGCACCTGCCGCGTGGTGGGCTTCGATGTGCTCGACCGCAATCTCGCTGCGGTCAGGGAGGGCTTCGTGCAGATTCTCATCGCGCAGCATTCGGACATTCAGGCCGCTTCGGCAATTGCGGCGATGACCGACTGGCTCCTGCTCGGCAAGCCTCTCGCCAGAAAGGACAACTACACTCAGATGGACATTCTCAACCGCTACAACTGCGACTACTATCTTTAGCGGCAGCCGTCAGACTGCAGAGATTTTTATTGAAAGGAGTATAGGAAGACAGCCGTTCCGGCAGCCGATATGAAGGGCTGTGCCGGAACGGCTGTATGAGTGCCGGCCTGCCGCTAAGGCTATGCCGGAACGCTGTCAGGTTTCAGAATACGAAGCCGAGGCTTATGCCGATCTGGTTGGTCTTCAGTTTGGAATTGACCACCGGGTCATTCATTCTGAACGAATAGAGCTCATACTTCAGAGCGATGTTCAGCGCGAAGTTCTTGCGCATGGCCGTGCATATTCCGAATGACGGCTGCAGCAGAAACCCGCCGGAGATCCCGTAGTCGTAGTTGATCTTCGTGCCCATGTCTACGCAAGCCATCAGATCGAGATTCTTCGCCACTGGAAAATAGCCTTTCAGATCGAGATAAAGAGGGAAATATGCCTCTTCATCGCTGAAATTCTCGGCGATGCCTATTCCCGCTCCGGCATAAAAGTATCTTGAGAATCTCACGCCGTTTATGACATCGATTCGCGCGTAGTGGAAGTCTTCATCAAGGCCGAACGCATATCCGAGTACCGCTTCACCCTGATACTTGAACCTTTTTTCCTGCTGTTCCTGTGCATTGGCGGATACCGTCATCATCAGTACGCATAAGAATAATAATATCCGTTTCATATTCCAATGATTTGATTTTTTATGATTTGACCGTCATCCATATGCCAAAGTTCCCCCCCCCCGTTCAGGAGGAGGAACTATATGAATTGGCCCTCGGGCAATGTATGCCGCGTCTATTTCGTGGCTGCCTCGAGCTTCTTCATTATTGAGAAGATGAAGAGTGCCGAGAGGAGGCAGAGAGTGATGAGAAGTACCCAGATGCCCCACAGAGGAAGCTTGTCCCAGAGCAGTCCCGGTATTGACACGAGATAGTTGCCCACTGCCGTTGCGGCGAACCAGCACCCCATCATCGCGCCCTTGTATTTCGGAGGGGCTACCTTCGAGACGAAGGATATTCCCATAGGGGAGAGGAGGAGTTCCGCAAAAGTCAGCACGAGATATGTGGATATGAGCCATGTCGGTGACACGAGCTGCGGACTCACTGTCCCGCCGAGCTCTTTAGGAGATGCAAGCCCGATTGATCCGAAAGTCAGGATGAGGAATCCGGCTGCGGCCACAATCATTCCCATTCCGATCTTTCTCGGAGCGGACGGCTCTTTGCCCTTTCTGGCGAGCGAGCTGAAGATCGCCAGGGAAATCGGGGTCAGTGCCACCACGAAGAACGGGTTGAACTGCTGGAAGTCGGAAGGCTGGATTCTCACGATCTGATCCATGCCGCTGTAGGCCGCGTATGCGCCGCCCCAGAGAAGTATCGTGGCGATTCCGGAGATCATCTTTCCCCTTCCCGTCTCTGACTGAAGCGTTCCGAACAGAGTATAGATGGATATGGCTATGAGGGCAAGGCTCCAGATGTTGAAGCCGATTCTCGTCATGCCGACGACGGTGCTCTGGGTGTAGTCTCTTGCGAAGAGGGTCATCGTCGCTCCGTTCTGGTGGAACGACATCCAGAAGAAGATCACCACTGCGAACACGAGAAGAAGGGCGGTGATGCGGCTCTTGGTCTGTTCCGGAGAGAGCTCCGGCTCATTGATGAGGGCCGCCTTGGCCTGCTTGGCGTTGACGTCGGCGTGCTTGAACCACGGTCTGCAGCTGAAATAGATGATGACGGACACGATGAGTGAGACGCAGGCCACCGCAAATCCGTAGTTGTATGCAGTGGAGAGCTTGTCTATATAGGTGCTGCAGAATGTGTCGAGGCTCATTCCCGATGCTCCGGTCATGGTGGCCTGGATGCCTGTGAGCCTGTCTATGTTTTCTGTGGCCATCGCCGCCCCTTCGTTGACATGGTCGAGATACTGGTGGGCAAGTGCAGGCACATTGGCGTCGTATGAGAGGCCCGACTTGCCGAGGAAGTGGTTGGTCACGGCCTTGGCTGCGGTAGGAGCGAACATCGCGCCTATGTTGATCGCCATATAGAAGAGGCTGAAAGCCGAGTCTCGCTTGGCAGAATACTTCGGATCGTCATATAAGTTGCCCACCATCACCTGCAGGTTGCCCTTGAAGAGGCCCGTTCCTATCGAGATGAGGGCCAGCGCACCGAACATCAGTACTTTGCCGAATGCGTCGGGACCTGTAGGAATCGAAAGGCAGAGGTAGCCGAGAAACATCACTCCGATGCCTATCGTGACGCATTTCCCGAAGCCTATCTTGTCTGCAAGGATACCTCCGAACAGCGGCATGAAATATACCGCGGCGAGGAAAATGGAATAGATCTGCGTCGCCACGGCGGATGAAAATCCGAACTTGGCCTGTATGAACAGCAGAAAAATCGCCAGCATGGTATAGTAGCCGAAGCGTTCACCGGTGTTGGCGAGGGCGAGGGCGAAGAGCCCTTTGGGTTGACCTTTAAACATAATATTCTGGTTTTCAGTTGTTGTGCGGTTATATTACCGGCGTGGGACGCGTGCGTGCGCCGTCTCTTGTCAGGACTCATCCGTCTCCGGCCGCAGACAAAGGTAGCAATTATGTTCAAAAATGAAATAAATTAGTATCTTTGGAAGTCACAAAACATGAAGCTGATTATGAGAAATCATCATTCAAGCGCTTTTTGCGGGCTTTTCGCGGCGGTCTTTACGCTTTTCGCGCCGTCTGCACCCACCGCAGGCGCCCAGTCTCCGGATGCGGATCCGCCGGGTACGCTCACCTATTCCCTTCCTTCGACGGTCATTACTATTGAAGTCGAGGCTGTCAGAGAGCAGTTTTTCGCCGGGCCTTACGCCCGATATGCGGAGAAATACCTCGGAATAAGCGTGCCGCAGGAGGATAGGGTTTCATATTCAATATCGTCCGTCACCATGACGCCACGGGTAGAGGCTGACCAGAGCGCAAGGCATGTTCTTGCCGCTTCCGGCAAGGATGTTGAGGCCGCCGTGCTCAAGCTCACTTCGCAGGGCCTCGTGTCCGTTGCGGATGCCGAGTTCGGACAGGGGGCCGGATGGCGATTCCCGGCAGTTTCATCCGGCGACTTCTCATCTCTCGCCGTGACTTCCAATCTCACCGAGGAGTCTGCGGTTCTCTATCGCAAAGCAAAGGGCTCAATGTCTCCCGGGAAAGTGTCGGTGAGACAGGACATGGTCGTGGAGAAGTCTCTCGAAAAGAGGGCTTCAGAGGCTGCGTCAATGATTTTTGACCTCAGGCAGAAGAGGCTTCAGATAGTTACAGGAGACACGGACGCCACCTACAGCGGAGAGGCTATGGCCGCAGCCGTAGAGGAACTTACGAGACTAGAGCGGGAATATATGCTCATGTTCACGGGCTATTCCGAGACCGGCGTGCAGAAGAAGTCGTTTGACGTCATTCCGGACAGGACCCGCCAGACGCAGATGTACGTGGCCTTCCGCATTTCCGACACGGACGGTCTCCTGCCTCCCGACAATCTCTCGGGAAGGCCTGTCGCCCTTGAAATAGTGCCCCAGGAGATTCCTGCCCCTGAGGTCGATCCGAAGAAGGCAAAGGGCTCCAGGGCTCTTTCGGTGGTCTACCGCATTCCTGCCGCCTGTACGGTCAGGCTCATTGATGACATGGAAGTGATGATGCAGAGCCGGATGCTCGTCTATCAGCTCGGCAGGGAAAGTTCTCTTCCTGTCAACGCTTCCGTCAAGTGAGTGCTCGTTTTTTGAATAATATTATATTGCTATGACAATCAAAGATTTGGAGCCTTCAATAGTCTGGAGGAATTTTTACACTCTCACCCGTATTCCACGCCCGTCCAAGAAGGAGAGGCAGGCCGTGGACTATCTTTATGAATTCGGCCGTTCGCTCGGTCTGGAGACGATCCGTGACGAGGTCGGGAACATCATCATCCGCAAGCCCGCGACCCCGGGTATGGAGAACCGCAGAGGCGTGATTCTTCAGGGACATATAGATATGGTGCCTCAGAAGAATGCGGACAAGGAGCATGATTTCGAGAAAGATCCGATAACAGCTCTCACAGACGGGGAATGGGTGCGTGCTGACGGTACCACTCTCGGTGCGGACAACGGGCTGGGAGTAGCCGTGGCGCTCTCGGTGCTCGAGTCGAAGGATCTGAGGCACGGACCTGTCGAGGTGCTGGTGACCGTAGATGAGGAGACGGGAATGACAGGAGCCAACGCCCTGAAGCCCGGCCTTCTGAAGGGTGACATTCTCATCAATCTGGATTCCGAGACGGAGGGCGAGCTATATGTGGGATGTGCGGGAGGACTTGATGCGACCGCATCGCTGCGGTATTCCGCCGTTCCGGCTCCTGAGGGGTACGGCACTTTCAGAATCGCTGCAAAGGGAATGAAGGGAGGCCATTCCGGAATGGACATAATACTCTGCAGAGCGAACGCCAACAAGGTGATGACGCGCGTTCTCCTGCCTCTGATGCGCGACCATGGGGTGAAGCTCGTGTCGATGGAGGGCGGCAATATGCGCAATGCCATCCCTCGCGAGGCCTTTGCTGACGTTCTCGTTCCTGAGTCTGCGACAGCTGCCGTTGAGGGCATCGTGGCGGGAATGTGCCGCGAAATTAAGAAGGAGTATGCCGCCACCGATCCGGATCTGTCAGTGACGATGGAGAAGCTTCCGGCCGGGGCTGCGGAACATATAGAGGACAAGGCGGCCCTGGCCATGCTCATGGCCGTGAATGCCTGCCCGAACGGCGTATGGAGAATGAGCGACGCCGTACCGGGGCTTGTCGAGACTTCGAACAATGTGGCCATCGTATCGTCTGAAGGCGGCGAATTCAAGGTGAAGACTCTCATGAGAAGCTCCGTGGACTCTGAGAAGGAGGCTCTTGCCGAGGAGTTCCGCTCTGTCTTCACCCTCGCCGGCGCCGTGACGTCTTTTGCGGGAGGCTATTCAGGATGGGCTCCGAACAAGGATTCCGTGATCCTGCGCACCATGAAAAAGGTCTACGAGTCGCTTTATGGCGTTGAGCCGGCCGTGATGGCCATTCATGCAGGCCTCGAGTGCGGTATTCTCGGCGGCACTTATCCTAACTGGGACATGGTCTCATGCGGCCCGACAATCCTCAGTCCGCATTCTCCGGATGAGAGGGTGAACGTCGCCTCAGTTGCCAAATGGTGGAACTTCATGGTGAAGGTCCTTGAGGAGATTCCGCAGGCATAGGGATACATTATTAATAGGGAGAAATCAGAAAACGAGAGGACTCGCCCGAACATCGGGCCGTCCTCTCGTCCTTTTTTGCTATGATTCTTGCCGGGCTATGACTCTTTTCTGCCCATGATGGCTTACTCCGTCACAGTCTGAATTTTACCCCATTCTTCGCCGACGGTTTCAGCGAAGCCCTGACCGGCGAAATACTCGTCCTGAGAATCGGTCGCGGCAGCCTTGTACGCATACCAAACCGGCTTGGCCTCTCCATGCCAGGTCTCATCGTTGTACTTCCTCAGACCGAGCTTGGCGCCTTCGTCCGGATGGTCATACCAGTTGTGCCACTGGAGGCCTTCGATTCCGTCGAGTGCCTCGATCTTGAGCCAGCTGTATGCAAATCCTGCAGCCTGCTCGTAGAGGGTCTCGTCATCGTACGCGGCGGTGCTGATTCCGGAGCCGACTCCTGCTTCGGACAGCCAGACTCTGCGCTTTTCTGTGCCTCTGTACATGTTTTCAGGCTTTGATGTCCATGCGTCGAGCACTTCGAGGTTTCTCATCGACACGTTGGCCGTCTGCATCGAGAATGATACCGCAGGATCCTCCCAGACTCTCGGGTTGGCTATCTCGGTAGAGTAGCTGTGGTAGGCCGGAGCCCAGAAGAAGTCTCCCTCGGCGGCGCTAAAGCCGTTCATGAGGTCGAGCAGGTCTGTGACGCTGTACCATCCGCCTCCGGCCGGCTCGGTCCATCCGTGGGCGAGGGAAATGAAGGCCTCGGCGTTGGCGTCATACTGATGAACGATGTTGTACACGAGTCTCATGGACTTGAGGTAGGTGTCCATGTATGTTGCAGACGGCACGTCCGGACCCATGTTGGTCCAGTGGACTCCGCCGTCCACCTCGTTGTGGATGATCCAGTGCGAGATGCGCATGTCGGCCTTTGAATACCTTTCCGCGAGGAATGACACCATTGCCGCGTACGCGTGTACGGACTCCGGAGTGGTCATGTCCGGCATGGTGTACAGTGTGCCGGAATAGTCCGGATGCTGGAGAAGCTGTCCGAGCTCAGGATCGGCGCTCTGGGCCGCGTTCTGGATCAGCAGGATGGCCGCCACTGACATGCCGTGGTCTGCGGCGATCTGCAGCGGCGCGTCGATCTCGGCCTTCAGCCTTTCCTCATTGAACCAGTAGGTCTTTCCGAGATATTCATACGCGAGGTCGCATCCGCCGCCCTGAGACATCCTCATGTAGGCCATAGGCATGATGTTGATCGTGCCGCTCCCCAGATCGAGGTCGGTCACTTCGGCCTCGAGGTTGCCTGGAACGATGCCTCCGAGCCCCTTCTTGTTCTTGAGTGTGATTCTGTCCAGCCCCGGACCTTTGTCGCAGATCTTGTCCGGATCGGCGTATTTAGCCCAGGAGACGAGTTCGTCGGAGGTCTCTCCGCTCTTATAGATCGCCCATTTTGACAGAAGTCTGTCATACTGGACTCCCTGGTGTGCGGCGATTCTCTCCGTATTGACGGCAAATGTTGCCGATGAAATCTCATGCCTGTATTCCTCAGGCACTTTCGTCATCGAGAATATGTCCTCGAACACCGGTATCTCGGCAAGGAAGAAGCTGCCTTCGCCTGAGCAGGTCCCGTTGACTGTCACCATGTCCGCTCCGACTTCGACAGAGGTCACAGCTGAGGAAAATTCCTTGCCGAGGTAGTCTCTGATGGCCTTTGCGTATTCTTCCTTGTCGGCCGCAGCTCCGTTCTCCGCATCCTCTTCGGCCTGCTCGGAGGCAGTCATCGGTCTCATGTGCGGCATCCGGAGTCTGATCACCGAGCCTTCAGTCACAATTTCTCCGAGGTCGAAGCGGAGGTAGTCTCCGGCATAGCCCCAGTCGAACTCCTTGATCGAGGCTTTCATCCTGACCGCGAACTTCGTCCATTCATTCGTGGCGTCCGCGCCCTTGCCTGACATGGCATGGGAGCCGTTTACCCCGTCTTCAGCGTCGGCGAAGAAGAATTCTGTCTTGTCGATCGGATTTTCTGCCATGTATTCAACTGCGAATACGGTGTTTTCCGCCGGCAGATCATTTTCGAACGGCAGCATATAGATGTACGGGTCCGATGTCGGGAGCACTATGGTGTAGCTGCCGTCGTCTTCCTGTGTAAGTTCCTTTACGTGCGTGTTCTTTTCGAGGTTCACTTCCATCCAAGTGAATTTCGAGCTGTCTGCCTCTTCCACAGGCGGATTCTGTCCTCCTCCCTGGGAGTTGTTCTGCCCGTTGTCGACCTCTTCGCAGGCCAGAGGCAGAAAAAGAGCCGCGGCAATGGCCGTCATGGCTCCGAGTCCTGTCACTGATGATCTTTTCATCTTCAAATCCTTTTTTATCTTGTCGTCATTAGTGTATTTCGTCGTACATTATCTCGTCCCAGCTGTCTATGCCGATGATGCTCAAGCTGCTTTCGAAGGCCTTGTCCTCGTCCTCCGTCCCGGCCGCCCTGTATATGTGCCATGCAGGCTTGGCCTCTCCGTGATATTCTTCGTCATTGTATTTGCGCAGGCCGAGTCTGGCGTCTGCGCCGTCTCCCGCATTGTCAAACCAGTTGTGCCACTGCAGACCGTCTATGCCGTCGAGAGCGGCAATCTTTTTCCATGCCAGCGCCGTCCCTGCGGCCTGTTCGGCGAGGTCGGCGTCAGAGTATGACCTCGAGTTGACCCCCGCCTCGGACAGCCACACTGAGCGCTTCTCTGTTCCCCGGTACATGTGCTCCGGCATCTTGACCCATTTGTCCAGGACTTCGAGGTTGAGGAAGGACACGCATCCGGCGTCCATCGACGGAGTCGCGTACCGGTCTTCCCACACTCTCGGGTTGAGCAGGTCCCACGGATAGCTGTGGCAGGCGAGAGCCCACCTGTAGTCTCCTTCGTTTCTGCCCATCGTGCTGATGATTTCCATCATGCTCTTGGCCGGGTAGTCCAGTGCGGGTCTCGTCCATGAGTGGGTGAATGAGGCGAAGGTCTCGGCGTTGGGGTCGTGTTGGCGGACGATGTTGTTCACAAGTCTCATCACCTTTATATAATAATCGGTGTATACGTACATCGGCCTGTAGCCCATGTTCGCCCATGACGTGCCTCCGTCTACTTCGTTGAGCACTATCCATTGAGCGATTCTTCCGTATTTCCCGTCTTCACGGGTGTACCTTTTCACGAGGAAGTCAGTAATGGCTGCAAAGCAGTTCACTGACTCGATGTCGGTCATGTTCGGCATTATGAGAGTGCCCCCGTTGCAGTGCGGATCCGTGAGCAGGGCGGCAAGCTCCCTGTCCATCGCCGTAGATGCCGGCTGAACGAGCAGGATGCCGGCCACCGCCATGCCCCTTGCCCCGGCCTCGAGCAGCACCTTGTCGAGATTTTCCGTTATGAAGTTCTCGTCGAAATAGTATTTCCTGCCGCCGAACTCATGTTCTGTCCTGCCCGCTCCGGGGCTCAGATATGAGAACTGGGTGACGAAGAGGTTGAGGGTCGCGCTGCCGAGGTCGAGCTCGTCGAAGTCGGAGAGAAATCCGTTGCGGTGGATACCGCCCATCCCCTTCTTGTTCTTCAGCGGCACTGTGGCGGGAGAGGAGAGCAGCGGCACCTCGTCCGCGTATCTTGCGAACGAGGCGAGGGAGAGCCCCTCTCCCGTGTCTTCGAATATCGCCCACCTCGAGAAGATCCTGTCGTAAGTGAAGCCTCCGGCCACGGTGCTCCGCTCCACCTCTATGGTGAAGTCGTCGGTATCCGGCCTGAGTTCTGAAAAAGGCGTCTCCATTTCGAGCAGATCCATGAACGGAGGGATCTCCGCCACGATGAAGTCTCCTTTCCCGGCGTATCTGCCGCTGATGGTCACCTTGTCGTCAGTCACCGTAACTCTTGTTATCTCGGAACTGAAGGAGGCCTCCACATATTCCTTGATCCTGGTGTCCATGTCGATGTCGTCCTCCGTATATGGAGGGGTGCTTCCTCCTGGCGTCTTCTCGCAGGAAGTGAGCGCCACGGCTGCCGCGAAGAGCGCCGTAAGCGCGGATTTTGCTGCCGTTCCGCGCGACATTTTCGTGAATGCTTCTGTAAGTCCGTTCATTGTATCTGTAGGTCTGATCATGACGTGTGTCTTTCAGATTTCATAAATCCTGATCTGCCGGTAATCTTGCACGCGAAGTCCCGAATCAGGAAATTTTTTGGAAAAATCGGACAGATAGGATGCAATGCGCGGCAAAATCGCTGCATCGCTCCAGCGGTCCGGCCTCATTTCGAGGTTCTGATGCAGGTATGGTGACGGTATGGAAGATGTCTCTTGTTTTTTAGAAATTTAATTCGTATCTTTGCAGCCCATTTGCGGGCTACCTTGTCTGCGATTGGGCTTGAGTATTTAGTAACAATAAATTACAGCAAAATGATCAAACAGTACGAGACCGTTTTCATTGCAACTCCCGTTTTGTCTGACGCACAGATGAAGGAAGCGGTTGCCAAGTACACGGATTTCATCAGAGAAAATGGCGGTGAGATCGTGTATGAAGAGGATTGGGGGCTGAAGCAGCTTGCGTACCCTATCCAGAAAAAGACGTCAGGATTCTATTATCTTATCGAGTTCAGGGCTGACACTCAGCTTATCGACAAGCTCGAGACCCAGTATCGCAGGGATGAGAGGATCATCAGGTTCCTCACTTTCGCGATGGATAAGCATGCCGTCGCATACGCAGAGAAGAGAAGAGCTAACAAACAGGCTAAAAAGGAGGAGTAGTCATGGCACAGAATACAGAAATACGTTATCTCAACCCTCCTACAGTAGAGGTGAGAAAGAAGAAATACTGCCGCTTCAAGAAGGCGGGGATCAAATATGTTGATTATAAGGACGCCGAGTTCCTCAAGAAATTCCTGAACGAGCAGGGAAAGATCCTTCCTCGCCGTCTCACCGGAACTTCTCTCAAATTCCAGAGAAAAGTGGCTCAGGCAGTGAAGAGAGCAAGACATCTTGCGCTTCTCCCGTATGTAACCGATCTTTTGAAATAGGAGGACAGCACATGGAGATCATACTTAAGAAGGACGTCGCAAAGCTCGGCAATGCAGACGATATCGTGACCGTAAAGTCGGGCTACGCGCTCAACTACCTCATTCCTCAGGGTTTTGCCATTCTGGCCACTGAGTCGGCAAAGAAGCAGCATGCAGAGACTATCCGTCAGCGTGCCCACAAGGAGGCGAAACTTCGTGCTGACGCCGAGGCTCTTGCGGCAAAGCTTGCGGAGACGCTCGTAAAAGTTGCCGCAAAGGTGAGCGAGACCGGCAAGATCTATGGATCTGTGACTACCGCACAGCTTTCAGAAGCTCTCGCCGCAGCCGGAGTTGAGGTTGACAGGAGGGACATAACTATCGTTTCCGAGTCAGTGAAGGAAGTCGGAACTTATGAGGCTTCCGTGAAGTGCTACAAGGATATCAAGGGAGTGTTCAAGTTTGAGGTTGTTGCCGAGTAGCGATTCCCGCGCGAGGGCTGACTTCAGATTGTCCGGGTGAATCTGCCCGGGAGACTATAAAAAGAGAGACGACCGCGGCCGTCTCTCTTTTTTTTGAGGTAAGGACTCAATGAGTCACATACCCTTCCGGATGTTTGCCGACGAGATGCATCTCTTCGTAGATCTCCTGAATGCGCTTCATGTCGGCCTTGGCGTCATCTGTAAGCTCGAACTTCTCTCCGCGTCCCACCCGTCTGGTCTTCCAGTCGAAATATCCGAGATATACGGAGCAGCCCGTCTCTCTGGCGATGGTGTGGAAGCCGGTCTTCCATCTTTTGACTGCCTTGCGCGTGCCTTCAGGGGCGATGGCAAGATGCAGCACCTTTTGTGAGTTCATCGCGTGTATTACGCTCAGGACGAGGGCTGTGGCGTTCTTCCTGTCGACCGGTATGGCTCCCAGTCCCTTGAGGATCGGCCCGAGGGGCCACCAGAAGAATTCCTTGGCAATCATCACGTGCGCCTTTCCTCCCACCGAAGTATAATAGAGGTAGGAGACGACGAAGTCCCACCCCGAGGTGTGGGGTACTCCGAGTATGACACATTTGTCCTCCGGCACCGGAGGGTCTACGGCGGTCCAGCCCATCGATCTGAGCAGAAATCCGCAAAATTTTCTCCACATGATCTTTCTTTTTTTCTTTTCTGTGTCTGATGTCAGACTTCGATGTCTTCAAGCTCCTTTTCAGAGCGGAGGTTCTGCCGGATGAAATTCTGCCTGTCTATGGTGTTGTCACCCATGTAGAATTCCATTATGTCCGCCAGAGACTCGTCCTCGCCTATGCTCACCTGGTCAAGGCGCATGTCCTTTCCGATGAAGTGCCTGAACTCGTCTGACGATATTTCTCCGAGACCTTTGAATCTCGTTATCTGCACGCCGGACTTCATCTTTTTCAGCGCCTCCTCCTTTTCTTCCCTGCTGTAGCAGTAGACCGTCTTCTTCTTGTCCTTTACCCTGAAGAGCGGCGTCTGGAGGATATATACATGTCCGCCCCTGATGAGATCCGGGTAGTATTTCATGAAGAAGGTGATGACGAGCATCCTTATGTGCATCCCGTCGTCATCGGCATCGGTAGCGACGATTATGTTGTTGTACCTCAGGTTGTCCATGTCATCCTCGACTCCGAGAGCGGCAGTAAGGAGGTGCAGCTCCTCGTTTTCGGCAATCTGCTTCCGGCTTCCTTTGTAGCAGTTGAGCGGCTTGCCCCTCAGGCTGAATACTGCCTGTGTATGGGCGTCTCTGACCAGAGTGATTGTCCCGCTTGCCGATAGTCCCTCCGTGATGAAGATGCTGGTGAGCTCGGCTTCCGCCTGCCGGCTTGCAGGAAGCTTGTCGTTGTAGTGTATCCTGCAGTCCTTGAGCTTCTTGTTGTAGACGCTCGTTTTCTTTCCCCTTTCCTTGCTCTTCTTCTGTATGCCGGCGATCTCTTTGCGCTCCTGTTCCGATGCGGAGATCTTCTCCTGCATGAGGGCCGCCGTCTCCTTGTGGATGTGGAGATAATTGTCGAGATTGGTCTTTATGAAGTCGTTGACGAATGAGCGGATTGTCGGTCCTCTGTCGAAGGAGGCGCTTCCGTCCTCGTTTTTGGACATTGTCTCCCATAGATAGGTTGAGCCGAGCTTCGTCTTCGTCTGCCCCTCGAAGTTGGGCTCCTGTATCTTGATGCTTATGGCTCCGACTATTCCCTGGCGGACGTCTTCGGAGGTGTAGTCCTTGTTGCTGAAGAATTCTCTCACCGTCTTTGCCACTGCCTCCCGGAATGCCGCGAGATGGGTGCCCCCGTCTCTGGTGTTCTGGCCGTTGACGAATGATGCTATGCTCTCTCCGTTGCCGTTTCCGTGCGTGATGACGACCTCGAGATCAGGCCCCTCGAGGTGGATCGGCGGGTAGAGCGCCGGCTCGGAGAGCTTGTCGTTGATCAGGTCGAGCAGCCCTTCCCGGGAAACGTGCGACTCTCCGTTGAGGCTTATTGTCAGGCCCTTGTTGAGATAAGTGTAGTTCTTCACCATCGAGGTGACGATCTCCATCCTGAATTCGAAGCCGTTGAAGAGATCCTCGTCCGGAGTGAAAGTGACCTGCGTGCCGTCTTTTTCTGAGGTCTTCATCCTTCCTGAGTCTATGAGCACGCCTTTGGCGTATTCAGCGTAGGAGCATTCCCCGTTCCGGTAAGATTCGGCCCTGTATGATGACGAGAGTGCGTTCACCGCCTTAGAGCCCACTCCGTTGAGCCCCACTGACCTCTTGTAGCTCTTGGAGTCGAACTTGCCGCTGGTGTTCATCATTGATGTGCAGTCCACCACTTTTTCAAGCGGGATTCCTCGGCCGTAGTCCCTTACTGTAACCTGTCTTCCGACGATGGAGATCCGTATCGTCTTCCCGAAGCCGGCCGCGAATTCGTCTATCGAATTGTCGACGGTCTCCTTCAGGAGCACATATATGCCGTCTCCCGGGTCGTCCCCGTTGCCGAGCCGTCCTATGTACATTCCTGGTCTTCGTCTCACATGTTCCAGACTTTCAAGTGTCTGGATGCTTTCCGCCGTATATCCCGCCTTATTTTCGGCAATTTCGCTCATAAGATCAAATTTGTGCAAAAATACGGAATTAATCAAAATAAATGCATAACTTTGCACACTTAATTTGTATTGTTTTCTTAACCGAATGAGACGAACAGGATTTATTCTGGCAGGATTAGCGGTCTTATTGTCTGCGTGTTCTGAAGATCAGCTTGTCGCCCCGTCGCCGGAGGCGCAGGGAGAGGTGGTCATCACCTTGTCGGCAGACGAGAGCGTCAGCATTGTGCCTGCCGTGAGAGCCGGAGGCGCTGCGGCGTCATCCGGAGCAGACCTTCCGGACATTGATGACTTTGAGGTGGAGATCTACAGCCTTTCAAGCGGATGGCGGCTCTATCGTGACACCTATGCCAACACGGTCGGAAAGAAGATTGCCCTTAATGCCGGGGAATACAGGCTGCTCGCGCAGCATGGCGATTCTCTCGGAATTGGCTTCAATTCAGTGTGGTATGCGGCAGATACGCACTTTACGGTGCACGGCCAGACCAGCGAGGAGATTTCGGCAGTGGCCAGAATGTCGAAGGTCAAGGTCGCCATCGAATACGGCACAAATCTCAAGCTGAAATATCAGCAGTACCATTCCCGTGTGAGGCTTGACGGCTCGTCAAGCCGTTATCTGCGCTTTGAAAAGGACGAGACCAGGGCCGGATACCTTCCCGCAGGCAGCATCGGTTATGAGTTCTACGCCATGGTAGACGGAGACTGGATGTATTATCCGGCCGAACCTGTGGAATGCAGTCCCAATGATTTCATCACTTTCCATGTGGAGCTTGATCTTGGCACCGGAAGCCTGAAGGTCGTCACCGTCAGGGTGGACGGCTCGATGGAGGAGGTGCTCAAGGAGGAGACGATTCCGGCAGAGGCGGCCCCGAAGGATCTGCCGTCCATCACTTTGAGGGGATTTGACGAAAACTCTTCATACTCTTTTATCGAAGCTGACGGTGCGGCTCTCGCCCAGGCTGACATTGTGGCCAAGGCCGGCATCAGCAGCTGCGTGCTCAAGATTGAATCGGAATATCTTTCCGCTCTCGGAGTGCCTGACAGCCTTGATCTGGCTTCGGCCGGACAGGGTGATGCGGCGGCCTTAGAGGTCCTGCGGTCAGTGGGCATGAAATGGCCGAGAAGCATGTCGGGAGCGAGGTTCGCGAATCTTGACTTCACCTCGTCTGCGGATGTCCTGAAGTATGACAAGGATGCTCCGGTGCCGTTTTCCGGGACTTTCACCCTCAGGGTCACCGACGGGCTCGGCAGGCAGGCTGTCTCAACTTTCACTGTTGTCAACAGTGAGCCTGAAGTGCCGGTTTTCTCTCCCGCCGAAGGCAATGCTTTCGCACGGAGGTTCAGGGGATTCACCGCGAGCCTTTCGAGAGGCGACGTCTCCGCGGTGGCGATCCAGTATGGCACAGACGGCGTGAACTGGACTACCGTCTATCCTCAGAGCGTGTCCGAGGGAACTGCAACTTTTGCCGACATCGCCGGCCTCGCTCCTGAGACGCAGTATCTGGTCCGCGCGATATATAATGAGAATGAAGACTACGCGACGGAGCCTGTGACTCTGACGACAGAGGCTGCGGCACAGGTCGGGAATCCGGGCTTTGAAGAGTGGCATTCGGAGAGCCTTTATCAGATGGAGGTATTATGGGCTAAGAATTACATTTATGGCTACTATTTCTGGCCGGAATCCGCTCAGGAGAACAGCCGCTGGTGGGACACTTCAAACGAGACTACGACTCCTGACCCTGGGAGTGCAAGCGTATGGGATTACCGTTCGGCTTCTGGCGTCGTTCCTACGGCTGACGAAGGCAACACGGCTTCATATCATTTGAGGACATATGACGGTCAGTCATCCCTTACGACGGAGGGGCACAACGGAAATGCCGTGGAGATCGCCACTGTCGGATGGGGTACGGGAAATTCCTGGCTTAGTGAAAGTTCCACTCCGTCCAACCGTACGGCGGGATGCCTTGTGATGGGGACATACGGAGCGGAAAATCGCGGGAAGGATTTTCCCTCAAGGCCGACTTCCGTAACCTTCTGGTATAAATACCATTCTTACAACGGGGAGACTACCGCTCCCTATGTCGAACTGTTCGACGCCGACAACAATAGGGTGGGATATGGCAGCATGCGGATAACGGCTTCCGTATATTCCTATGTCCAGACCCGCATTGACATCGAATACACATCTTTGTCGAAGGCAGTGCGCATGACGGCGGTCTTTCCTTCCACCGACAGCACTTCTCCTTCGACAAAGGCAGTTCAGGGCAGTTATACTGCCTTCGCCGGCTACTGTGATTCCCGTCATGTGGGAAGCATATTGACTGTCGATGACCTTGAATTGATTTATGAGTGATAATTATAGATTATGAAAAAGATATTTATTGCCATATTGGCGGCTGCAGCGGCATTTGCAGGATGCAACAAGACAGAGATTGAGAACGGCGGAGCACTCGGAACGCTCAGGTTCTCTCTGAACCCTTCAGTAGATGAGTCTTACAACGAAAAGGGCGAGGGAATGCTCGGAGGAGTCTCCGCACAGAAGGCCTCGACGAGGGCAGTAGACAATGAGGCCATTCTCAATTCGATGCTCGTGACCATAAGCAACAATGCCGGAGCGGGCGAGCCGAGACAGTGGACTTATTCGGAGATGCCTCCCGTACTCGAGCTCACGGAAGGCTCCTACACGATAACGGCGGTCTCTTCCGGAGACAACAGGATAGCAGCATGGGATCAGCCTATATACGGCGGAACAAAGGAGTTCAGCATCGTGGCCGGAAGCACGTCCACGGTAGAGCTCGTCTGCTCCATAACCAATGTCAAGGTGTCGATAAACTGCACGGAAAACTTCAAGTCGGAGTTCGGAAAATATACGATTACCGTCAGAAGCGCCGAGGCTACGGCGGAGGACGGCTTCCTGACATGGAGCGACACTGACACTGAGAACTGGCGCGACGGATATTTCTCCGCTGCGGACCTGACAGTCACCGTGCAGGGCTACAGATGGTCTGACGCCACGCAGCAGAATGATCCGGTGCAGGCCGTTCTGAATATTACTGACGTGCAGCCTAAGGACCATATCACTGTGAACATTGACGCCAAGGCTACAGGAGAGGCCGGGCTCGGCGACGCTTCCGGCGACGGAGCGTCATTCATCACGATAGACGACGGCACAAATGAAAGGCATGAGAACATCGATATTCCTGGACTCGGCGAGATTCCCGTACCGGGGGACGGAGATGAACCTGATCCTGAACCTGATCCTGAACTTCCCGATGCGCCGACTCTCGTGTGGGTCGACAACCCTGATTTCGAGCCAGTTCTCATAGAAAAGGGCATGAGCGTCGATCTCGTTGTGAACGCGCCCGGTGCAATTGCAGGTTTTGCCATCGACATCAATTCGCCTACGCTCAATCCTATCATCGGCACTACGCTCGATCTGCTTGATCCCGAGACGGCGGCTACATATGCTCCGATGCTTCCTACCGGAGACCAGCTGCTCGGGAAGACAACGGTGGACTTCCCTCTTTCGGATCTCGTCCCTCTCATCGCCACTGTCGGAGCGGAACCAGGATCCGAGCATATCTTCACTCTGACCGTGACTGATGATTATGATCAGGCTCTGGAGCAGTCGCTCACGTTCGTGATGCCGGAGTAGCGCATGGAAGAGCGTGAGGAGAATTTTCTTCAAAATGATTTTTACCGAATGAGAAGGATATTGAAATATCTCATGTTTCCTTGTGTGTGTCTGCCTGTGCTTGCCGCCTGTTCGCAGGACGGTCTGCAGGAGGAGGGACGCGGCTATCTGAGCGCGAGGATTTATGAGGATTCGAGCATGGAGGTGAAGATCCCGGAGCTCAAGAGCGGAGAGACTTCTGAGGATATAGTGTTCGGACTCACGGTTTTTGACGCCTTTGAAAATCAGGTGGCCCAGGTTGAGGACTGCCGCACGCTGGAGAGCTCTCCCCTGGAGCTTCGCGTCGGCAATTATACTGGCGTGGCGTCTTCAGCTGTTTCCGGGCCTGCGGCGTTCGACGCACCGTTCTACAGCGGAAGCGCCGAATTTTCGATTTCCGCCGATGAAGTGACAAACATCGACATAACTGCGACCGTGGCCAACACCAAGGTGACTGTGGAATATTCGGATGAGATTCCGGCCAATTTCCTGAGCTATGACTTCACGGTGACCAACGGGCAGGGGCAGCTGGTCTTCAGCACTGGGGACTGTACTCCCTCAGAAGAGGGCAAGTATGTTTCCAGGGACGGGTATTTCAGCGTTACAGGCACTCTCAGCTGGACATTGTCTCTCGTCAACAATGACGGACAGAAATATCAGGACCTCACAGGGACCGTCTCTGACGTGAAGGCGGCCGAGCACTACCGTTTCTCGTGGACTCTCGCCCATGAGCCGGACAACATCGGCGCCGGCGCCATCACCGTCATTCTGGACGACAGCATGAATGAGAAGGAATACGACCTCGTGCTTGATCCGGACGATGCGACCGTTCCGGTGATCTCGGAGAATTTCGAAACATCGGACATCATTTCCGTTGAGATCGGCGAGTCTGTTTCCAGAATTTTGAGCGTAAGCTCGGCGGACGGATTCTCAAGCCTTTTGCTGACTTATCCTGATCCTTCGGCCCTCACTCCGGTGAAAGTGGAGCTCGCCGGCGCTTCCGAGGAGACTCTGTCCGCTCTCTCCGCAATCGGAATAGGCGTTTCTTCGGCGGCCGGAGCCGTCGACTCCGTCGCCGTCGATCTTACCTCATTCCTGCCCTCGCTGCCTATCGGCACATATCAGATGGCGCTTATGGCTGTCGACAGGGGCAATACTTACTCGGAGAAAACTTATGATTTCGAGGTAATTTCCGATCTGGACGCCGAGGCGATGGCTGTGAACGCATGGGCTCTTTTCGCCGACGTGCAGGGCAGATGGTTCTCGCAGTCGCAGCCTGAGGGGCTCTCGTTCCAGTACAAGAAGACCGCGGATGCGGACTGGACTGACTTCGGCGGAGAAATCATCGCTGATGCGGCTACGCGTACATACACGGCGAGACTTCTGAATCTTGAGCCGGAGACAGAATATGTGTTCAGAGCGGTATCTGCGGAGGACAAGGAGACCAAGGAACTGACATTCACCACGGAGTCTGCCGGAGTCATCCATAATATGAGCCTTGACGCATGGTGGATGAACGGCAGTGCGCCGATGCCGAATGAAAGTGCGGACTACGAGATCTGGGATTCGGCCAACCGGGGAACGAGTGACTACGGATATACTCCGACGACGCAGGAGCAGACCCTCGTGGCTGTTCCCGGCGCCGGAAAGAGTGCCGCGAAGCTCGAAAGCCAGCTTGCCAATATACTTATCGTGTCGAAATTCGCAGCCGGCAACCTGTATACCGGAAAATACCAGAAGACCATCATGAACATAAGCAATCCCGGGGCCGAGCTTGACTGGGGAGTGCCTTTCACTTCAAGACCGCTCGCCCTCAAGGGGTTCTACATGTATAAGCCCCAGACTGTCGATCAGGGCGACTACAACGGCATGAGCGGGAAGATGGACATCTGTCAGATACAGGTGTTCCTTACTGACTGGGACGCTCCATCCCGTGTGAATACGGCGTCGCAGACCTTTGTGGACGTGACCAATGACCCCGGCATCATAGCCTACGGCTCTCTTGAAAGCGATGTGACGATGGACGAATACGATGATTTCACCATAAGGCTCGAATATCGTGATCTGACCCGTACTCCGAAATATGTCGTCATTGTGGCCGCCGCCAGCAAGTACGGCGACTATTTCACCGGTGGAGTGGGAAGCGTGCTGTATGTGGACGAATTTTCATTTGTCTATGATCCGTCGGATCTCGCGACACCTCCGGAAATGACGGTAGGCAGGTGACCGGCTGTATGTATCATCTGAAACATGATGGATTTAACCGTAATTCAAGATTAATTTAACCGAAAGTGATGAATAGGATTTTTATGACGATGCTGCTGGCGGCACTGACGCTGAACGTCTCTGCCGCGTCCAAAGAGAAAGAGCCGGTCGAGCCGTTTGACAGGGGGCTGGACAGGGGAAAGACCGTGTTCATTCCGAAAGGAACGGTAGGAGCCGGAGTCTCATTCTCGTACAGCAACTACAGCATAGGCAATCTCTCCAATGACGCGGGGTATCAGATGCTCTTCTCGCTTCTGCAGGACATGCACGGGAATATGCTCTCCTTCGGGATCGCTCCTTACGTGTCCTACTTTTTCGCTGACAATCTTTCCGTGGGAGTGCGGTTTGACTATGACCGTTCATCTCTCGGGCTCGGCAATGCGAATCTGGCTCTTGGAGACGCTCTCTCGCTCTCTCTGAAAGACTTCAACTATTTGAAGCAGTCCTATACGGCTTCCGTGACCCTGCGCAACTATATGCCGATCTCGGCAAGCAAGAGGTTCGCCGTGTTCACCGAGGTGCGTGCGACCGGAGGATATGCGCAGTCCGAGACCTTCAGGACAGAAGAAGGAGACAAGTTCGGCACATATCAGGACATCTATCAGTTCGAGCTCGGACTTGTGCCGGGCATCACCGCATTCATCACTAACGAAGTGGCGGTGGAGCTGTCGGTTGGGCTTCTCGGATTCAATTATCAGAAAGTCAATCAAATCACCAATCAGGTTGAGCACAGCCAGATGGAGAACAGCGGCGCCAACTTCAAGATCAATCTCTTCTCTCTCGGTCTGGGACTCTCGTTCTATATCCCGACGGGAGACCACAGAATGAAGAAGAGCGACAAGTGATACGGAGGATTGACAAGGAATCAGAATGATGAAAACGATGAAACCATTGAGGACAACCGCATTCTGCATCGCACTTCTTGCCGTGCAGTCCTGTCTTTTTGAGAATGACATGTCCTATCCCCGGGTCTATGCGAACGTGACCGCGTTTGCCGTCGAAGGGCAGGAGTCCTGCACGATAAACACGGATGCCAGAACGGTGGACCTTGTTCTTGAGGAGACCGCATACATGAATGCTCTGACCGTGACGCAGAGCGAGATTTCGGCGGAGGCACGCTGTCCGGACTTTCCTTCCGTAGGGGATGTTCTGGATCTTACCGGGCCGAGGAAATATGTCCTGAGCACATATCAGGATTACGAGTGGACAATTTCGGCTTCCCAGCCTATAGAAAGGTATATCACCTGCGAGAATCAGGGCTCATCTCCGATCATTGACGCTCAGGAGAAGACCGCTCTGGTCAATGTCGTGGAGACTCAGAGCCTGCAGTCGGTGACCGTCACTTCCATGAAGCTTGAGCGGGAGGGATCGGACATCTATCTTGTCACTGACGGGACTGTCGCATCGGACCCTTGTGAGTTTCCGATGACGATCGATGCGATGACTGAGCTCGAGTTTGAGGTGAGAAATGACAGGGAGACCGTGAGATGGAAAGTAACCTTCATTCAGGAGGTCGTTCCGGTGGAGATTACCTCCGTCAACGCATGGTGCTATCATGTTGACGTGACGGCTACGTTCGGACGAGTGGGGACTCCGTACATTGAATATCGCAGGGCTGATTCGAACGAATGGATAAGGTTTGACGACGTGACTGTAGACGGAATAGACATCTCTGCCTCAATTCCAGGCGGAGACACTTCCGACGAGTCTTCAGCCCGTCTCGAAGCCGGCACTGCCTACGAATTCAAAGTCTGTACGGAATCTTCTGAAAGTGATGTGGTCACAGTCACGACCGGCACTCCGGATCAGATATACAACATGGACTTCGAGGACTGGTATTATGAGACGGAAAACGGAAATGACGTATGGTATCCGAATCTGAACAGCTCCTATCTTATCTGGGACACCGCAAATCCCGGAGCGGGAACTTTCGTCGGATCTCTCACGACTCCGTCAGAGACAGTTCCGGTATCTTCGGCAGGACGCTACGCCGCAAGGCTTGAGAGCAAGAATGCTCTGATCGCCTTCGCAGCGGGCAATATCTTTACTGGTAAGTTCGGCCGGATCTATGGTATGGGCGCCATATTGAACTGGGGGACTGAGTTCACTGCGAGACCCAAGGCCCTGACCGGCTATTTCTCGTATTCTCCGGTGCTCATCAACAGGGTAAAACCGCCTTATGAGAATCTGCAGAACACGATGGACAAGTGCCAGATTCTCGTGATGCTTACAGATTGGTCGATTCCTTTTGAGGTCAATACGACGGACGGAGTCTTCGTTGTTCAGGATCCGTCCAACACGAGTATAATAGCTTATGGCAAGATGGAGACCGATCTTGAGACATCGACGTCTGAGGAGGCTGATGCCAATGGCTACATACCGTTCACTCTCGAGCTTGAATACTGGAGACCGGACGCCACGCCTACCTATGCGGTGGTGATAGCCTGCTCCAGCTATCGTGGAGATTACTTCACTGGAGGGGAAGGAAGTGTAATGCTTGTTGACGACTTCCGTTTCATCTACGACTGACTTCTGGGCATCCGGTCTGCAGCTGGCTACTGGGCTGCGTCCGTATGGCGTGTCGGAAAATCCTGCCTTTAAGAAAGAAGCATTGTTCCGAATCCGACGATCAGGGCAATGCCGCAGTTGAGGAGCTTCGCCAGTGCGAAGCTCTTTTTGTCCTGTGCCAGAAGAGGAAGTGATGAATGTCCGTCTTGAGATATGCTGCTTGCAAGAAGGACGGAAAGAGGGACCATCCCGCTGGCATACATGGTGACAAAGATTATGTGAGGTCCGGACTCCGGTATCATGCCTATGGCTACCGCGAGCAGGATCATTACTGCGGTGTTCCGTCCAATCCATCCGCTGATGTCCACATGCTGCATCCCGAAGCCTATAAGGGCGAGCACTCCGGCCGTCCAAAGGAAGATCTGCGGTGCGTGTCTCTTTATCACATGATGCCAAAGATGCTCTGTGAATCTGTCGGACGATCTCCATAGTATCGGAACGAGAATCAGGCTCAGGACGGCGAACAGAATGTTCATCCATTTCTCGTCAAGCAGATTCAGGCTTACTCCGACCTCTTCCTTTACTTCTTCCGGAGTGTGGTCATGAGCCAGAGCACCGGAGGCGAGGGCAACGATAAAGACCAGGACACCTGCGATCATCACGGTTCTCTTCCATCCGAAGTGCCTCGTTTCGCCGTGCCGTGTGTCGCTTTGCCTCGTTTCGCCATGTCGTGTGCCG
This sequence comes from uncultured Bacteroidales bacterium, assembly GCA_944326355.1. Classification (GTDB taxonomy): domain Bacteria; phylum Bacteroidota; class Bacteroidia; order Bacteroidales; family UBA932; genus Cryptobacteroides. The sequence continues at coordinate 65,506 of CALVDO010000008.1, forward strand.
CAGCTGCATTGCGGCATGGAAGGCAGGCTGCTGTCATCGTCAGCGCCGCGTCTTGTGCTCAGCCCGGGTGCTATGAAGTCGATGAGTATGCCGGTTGCCACTGCGATTCCGAAGAGGGCGAGGAATATCCACGGAGCCTTGTCAGGCACCATCGCCATCATTATGAAGGCTTCGTCTCCTGATGATGCCGCCATCATCGCCACGAGGGCTCCGAAGCTGATCATTCTTTTGGAGTAGAGTGAGACGGAAGCGAAGCCGCCAATGCAGCCCGGTATCGAACCGAGAAGAGCTGACACTACCACCTGTCCTGCAGTGTTCTTTTTCAGTCTGCTGAAAAATCTTCCGTGCGACTCGATGTCGACGGATTCTATCAGCATCATCATGATGACCACCAGGCCGGTCACAAGGATGGAGTTGCGGAGTATGTCGGTCAGAATGTGAAGAAACATCTCTCGGACTCGCTTATTCGATCCATCCGGTGATGAACAGGTTGACAATCGGACGGGAAGGGGAGTTGGTAGTCAGTGTGACTATCACAAGCGTCTCGCCGGCAGGCATTCCAGTCGTGTCCAGATTCACTTTGAATGATCCGCCGTATCCGCATTTGACTACTGGTACATCCGTGTGGGACGCCTTTTCCGCATCGATGTCCACCTTATATGTGCGGAAATCGTTTTTGCCTATGTTCTTGAATGAGAATACAGCCTCTACCGGAGTTCCTGCCTTGATCTTCCCGAAGGAAAATGAGCTGGAGGCGAACATCGGTCTGGAGCCGTCTTTCCTCTGTTCTTGCGAGAGACCGCTGAAATTTTCTTTTGTGAACGAATATACGGATATGCTCTTCCCCAGAGTCTTGCCGTCGGCATCGGTCGCTGTATAGCTGCGTCCGTTTACGAGGGGGGTGGCGTAATGATGATTCTTGCCCCAGTGCTGTCTGTCCGCTGTTATCGTGAATCTGAGCTTTGCCGTGCCTTTCGCCGGAATAACGGAAGGAGATATGCTCAGCGAGAGCCCGGGAGTCACGTCGGTGAACGTCACCGTGACCGGCGATGAGGAAAGGTTGGCTACCGTAACCTCGTCACTCCTCTGGCCTCCCTGCTCGAGATTGCCGCATTTGAGCTCTGCCGACTTCATTCCGAGGCTGCCGAAGCGCACTGGGTACATCTCCTCCAGACTCAGCTTCTTTTCATGGCTGACACCACGAAGCCTGAGTATCACGGGGTTGCCTATTCCTGATATATACGCCGTCAGACTCTTGTCAAACGGGTAGGGGCCCTCATCGTTGCTGTAGGTGGATGATATGGTTCCGCTTTCGCCTGGCATTATAGGCTGTCTGGTCCATTTCACGTCCGTGCATCCGCATGTGGTCACGACATTGTATATAACCACCGGTCTGTCGCTTATGTTCTTCATGTTGAATGTGCAGTGCAGGGGACCGTCGGTCAGGAGCACGTCTCCGAAGTCCATGACCATGCGGTCGAACTCCACGATGTCTCCCACTTTTTCCTGTCCGACAGCCGTCCCCGTGAAAAACAGTGCCGCAGCCGCCATCGCCGACAACCTCTTCAGAAGATATCCCTTCATCTCAATCTCTTTTTTTTGACAGTCACACATCGGCTCCTCCATTCCGGCCATGATGCCCGGAGGACGAAGCCGCAATGCCGCAAATGTAGTGATTTTTATTGAATGGGTCATTCACTTTTCGGCCGCTAAACTTGATTATTCGAACTTTATCACATAATTTTGCTAAGTTTTAACAATAAAAGGATAACAACAATGGCTTACAAGATTTCAGAGGATTGCGTCGCTTGCGGCACATGCATCAGCGAGTGTCCTTCGGGAGCGATTTCAGAGGGAGACATCTATAAGATTGATCCTAATGTGTGCGTTGACTGCGGCACATGCGCAGACGTCTGCCCTATGGGCGCAATTTCTCCTGCCGAGTAATTCCGGCATCCCGATCTTCCGGCGGAAATCCGCCGCAACATGAAGCCTGCAGATGTCTGCGGGCTTCTTTTTTGCTTGCCGCGTCCTTTTTTTTCGTCTTTCCTTCTCTCCGTCTTTCCGTCTCTCCATAAAAGGAGGGTGACCCAGAGTCATCCATCGACTCTTGGGTCACCCCTCTTCTGACGGGGCCGTCTGCCCCGGTGTTTACGGTGTGATTCTCTGACTATTCCTCAGGAGACATCACAATCTCTATAAAGTTGTTCTGCGAAAGCACTTCGTTGAGAACGGCCTTGATGTTCTCGGCGGAAATCTCAGATATGGCGGTCTCGAACTCTTTGTCGTAGTCCATTCCGTAGTGGTTCCAGTACATCAGGGCATCATGCCAGTAGCTGTTGCTGATCCTTGACTCAGGAAGATTCTTCTTCGCGTTCTCAATCGCGCGGTTGAGCTGCTCTTCTGTAGGACCGTCCGCCGCAAGATTCTTGAGCCCGTCGACGGCCGACTTGATGAGCCGTGCTGCAGCTTCAGGGTTGGTGTCGAAGTATACCTGGATCATTGCCATGGCCTCAGGCTCGTTTTGCATGGTCGAGCCCACGCTGGCTCCGTATGTGCCCCCCTCCTCTTCGCGGAGAGTGTCGGTGTAGATCATGTCGAGGATATATTTTGCCGCCTCGAGCATGACAGAGTTCTTTACTGAATAAGGGAAGTATGCAGTGTAGACCTGAAGGACTGTGGTCTTAGGGGTTTCCATCTCCACATTGAAATGGTTTGTGATCTCTCCTTTCACGACGTCTGCCCCGGCGTCAGTCCAGCTTGTCGCTTTCTTGCCTTTGGTAAGCGAGCCGGCATACTTCTCCACCATCGGCTTGAGAGTTTCCATGTCCACGTTTCCGGTGATGTAGAGCGTAGCTCCGGCCACATCTCTGAAGAGGCTTCTGTAGACTCTTTCAATTGTGGCGAGGCTGGCCTTTTCAATCACTTCATCGTTGACTATCGGCCTTCTCGGGCTGTTTCCGAAGATGGTCTTGATCATCTCGTTCTGGAACTTGAAGCTCGGCTGGCTCTCGAGGTTAGGAAGCACGGCCTTGATCTGCTCGATGCCCGTCTGGTACTCAGTCTCGTCGAAGCGCGGGTCCATGAAGTAGAGATACATGAGCTGGAAGGCAGTCTCAAGGTCTTTTGGAGATGCCGAGCCGCTGATGCCGTGGCGCAGGCTGCCTATGTATGGTCTGACGCTCACGTTCTTCCCTGCGAGCATCTTCTGCAGGTCTGTGCCGGAGAACTCCGACACTCCGCTGTTTCTTTGGAAGAGTCCGAAGATGTTGTCTTCGAATGAAGGCATGTCCTCATCGGCCACAAGGGAGAGGCCTCCGTCTTTCTCGAGAGAGAAGAGCACCTGATCCTTTTTGTATTCCGTAGGAAGCACGACTACCTTGAGCCCGTTCTTGAGAGTCCATTCGGTCGAGCCGTAGATTCCTTCAGCGGTTTTCTTTACAGGAGAGCCTTTAAGTGCGGCGGCGTCAAGCAGCGGACGGTTGAAGTCCTGTGCCTCGTTCGGCTCGATGTCAGATTCCTTGACCTCCGCTATCGCGTTGAGGAAATCCTGCTCGGAAGGATGTGAGATGCCTTCCTTTTCAGGGCCGTAATATACGACCACCATATTGTCGTCCGTGATGAGGGATGCCGCTATCTGGTTGAGCACGTCAGCGGTCAGCTGGCTGCAGATAGCCTGTGCGTACTGGTACTCGACCTCAGGCTCCATATAGGCGTAGTTGTCGAAGAAGTTGTTGATGTATTCCTGGATGAACTCGGCGTTCTTGCGCGTGTCCGCTCCCTGAACCCTCTTCTCGTACTGGCTGAGGATATTGTCTTTTGCCCTTGACACCTCATCGTCAGTGAAGCCGTATCTCTTCATCTTCTCGATTTCCGTCATGAAGGCCTTGAATGCGGGGATGGCTTCATTGTTTCTGCACATGACGTTTCCCATTGTCACTTCGCAGGTTTCGCAGAGCTTCCCGATTCCGAGGCCGGCATTCTGGAACGGCGCGTCAGGTCTGGACGTGATGTCGCTGAACCTCTCGGACATGATGATGCTCACATAGCTCTTCACCAGATCCGTCATCATTCCCACCTGTGTGCTGTTGAAGGCTTCTGGAGCAGGCTCGCTCTTCCATATGACTTCAAATGAAGTCGATGACGCCTCCGGATCCGTGATGACGGCCACTATAGGCTCCTGATTGTCAGGAATGACATGCATCACCTTTGCTTTAGGATTGACAGCCGCAGGTATGTCGGAGAATAACTCCTTTATCTTTGCCTCTACATGATCCACATCGACATCTCCGACCACGATCAGCGCCTGAAGGTCAGGACGATACCATGTGTGATAGAAGTTCACGAGGCTTTCCGGCCTGAATGTCTTGAGGTTCTCCTCGCTTCCGATAAGGGAGCAGTCAGCATATTTCGAGCCCTTGTAATAGGCCTGTTTTGCCTGCTCGTACATTCTCCAGTTGGCGTCCCTTCTGGTTCTCCTCTCCTCGATAATGACGCCTCTCTCCTTGTCGATTTCCTCCGGATCGCAGGTCACGAAATGGGAATAGTCGTGCATGATGAGGAGGCAGGTGTCAACCACGCCTTCTCTGACGAGAGGGATATTGTTGAGCATATATACTGTCTGTTCCACTCCGGTGGAAGCGTTGATGTTTCTTCCGAATTCGGCTCCTATCCCCTGGAGGTATTCGAGGAGGCTCTTTCCAGGGAAATTCTTGGTCCCGTTGAAGCACATGTGCTCAAGGAAATGTGCAAGTCCGTCCTGATCTGGAGTTTCCTGAATGGCGCCGACATTTGTCGCGAGATAGAATTCGGCTCTGTCGGCAGGCTGCTCGTTGTGCCTGATGTAGTAAGTTAGCCCGTTTTCAAGCTGACCTTTTCTGACAGCGGGGTCATTCGGCAGCTGGGGCAGCTGTGACAGGTCCTGTCCATACACAGCCATCGCGGCGAAGATGGCCGCGAAAAATAAAAAGATCCGTTTCATATGAATTTTAATGTCCATTCAACAAAGATAAGCATTTTTTTTCAGATATTCATTGGCCTTCGCCAGCGCCGGGATTATGTGCGGAAAAATGTAGTCGGTGCCGATCTCCTCGTCGAGTCCGAATTTGTGCAGCGTTGCCATCACCTGTGGATTGACTCCGGACAGGATGACCCTGATGCCGCGTCTTTCCGTGCGCTGAAAGAAGTTCCTGAGGTTTCTGATGCCGGTCGAGTCCATGAATGACACTTTTCTCATTCTGATTATGCGTACTCTGACGTCTCTTTTCCTGCCTTCCTCAAGCTCTTCAAGGCGGCTCGCGAGCCCGAAGAAGAACGGGCCGTTGATTTCGTACACCTCCACGCCTTTTGGCACGTCAAGATGCTCGGTATCCTCCAGGCGTGCCATCTCATCATCTTCCGTGGCGGCTATATGGTCTTCATTCAGCACCTTTATGGAGGATGTCTCCATCACTCGCTTGACGAAGAGCACCACGGCCATAAGCACTCCGACCTCGATTGCAACGGTGAGATCCACGAGCACGGTCAGCGCAAAGGTTATCAGCAGCACGGCAATGTCCGTCCTGTCGCCCTTGAGCAGGTATCTGAACGACCGCCATTCGCTCATGTTGTAGGCTACTATCACGAGAATCGCCGCCAGGCAGGACAGCGGCACATACACCGCGTATGGCATGAGGAACAGGTAGATGAGCAGGAGCACTATTGCGTGGACAATGCCTGTGACAGGGGATTTGCCGCCGTTGTTTATGCTCGCCATCGTCCTTGCAAGAGCTCCCGTTGCCGGGATTCCGCCGAACATCGGGGTGACGATGTTGGCTATTCCCTGTCCTATGAGCTCAGTGTTGGAGTCGTGTCTCTTCCCCGTGACGCCGTCCGCCACCATTGCGGCGAGCAGGGATTCGACCGCACACAGGATGGCTATCGTAAATGCCGGTGACACAAGTCCTTTTATGGTCTCATAGTCGAGCTGCGGAGCTACCGGTCTCGGCATCGGGAGTCCCTCTGCGAGCTCGGGAAACTTTGAGCCTATGGTCGCGAACTCCACTCCTGCGAAGCGGCTGAGCAGAAGCGAGGCCGCCGTGCCGAGAATCAGAGCCACGAGCGATCCCGGCACTCTCTTGTTGAACTTTCCCCACAGGATGATTATGATGATGCAGCCGATGCTCATTGCCGTCTCGGCGATATCAGCCGAGCCGATGTTCCGGAAATAGCATATCCACTGCGGTATGAAGCCGGCCGGTGCCGTGATGTCCAGACCGAAAAAGTCTTTCATCTGCGTTGAGAATATCGTCAGTGCGATTCCGCTCGTGAAGCCTACAACTATCGGGTAAGGGATGAAGCGGAAGATCGTTCCCATCCTGCACAGCCCCATCACGACGAGCATCACGCCTGCCATTATGGTAGCGATCACGAGCCCCTGAAGACCGTACTGCGCCACGATTCCCGATACTATCACTATGAATGCACCTGTCGGCCCGCCGATCAGATACCGCGAACCTCCGAACATTGACACAAGAAGTCCCGCCACGATTGCGGTAATGAGCCCCTGCTGAGGAGATACTCCGCTGGCGATCCCGAATGCTATGGCAAGAGGCAAGGCAATGATTCCCACGATGATGCCGGCCGTGAGATCCGATGCGAACGTTTTGGCGTCATATTTTCCCTTTCTGAAGATCGAGAAGAATTCCGGTCTGAATACGCCCTTGAGTTTCAAGTCCATTTCTGTTTATTTTCTGTCTTTTTCTGTCTTTCTCAAAAAATAAGGGCGCAAAGATACGTTTTTATGTCCCAAGAAAAAAGACATTCGCGCATATCGTCGCGAAATGATTAATTTTGCATTGCAATTCAAGATGAAGGATTATGTTCGGAGATTTCAGGCTGAAGGTTTTTATGACTCTGTCCCGCACGGGAAATTTCACTCGGGCGGCCGATGAGCTCGGCATAAGTCAGCCTGCCGTCAGCCAGAATATAGCCGAACTCGAGAAAGAGCTCGGCGTGAGGCTTTTCGACAGAGGACGCAGCGAGATTTCTCTGACTCAGCCGGGCAGACTGTTCCAGAGATATGCGCGTAATATCATGCACTGGTATGATTCTGCACAGTCCGCATTTTCTGCGGACGTATCCTCAATGTCCGGGATACTGCGTCTTTGCGCATCGTCAGACATTGAATCCGCAGTCGTTCCGGCTCTTGTCTCGTCGCTTTCGACCGCCTGTCCTGATCTGACCGTAATCTCTGTTCCCGACGGCTTTTCAGGGGCAGGGGACGCTGCTGACATCAGGATAGTATCGTCAGTTTTGTCCGAACACGTCCGCCATTCTTCCGTTCCGCGCGAGGTAGACATGCCGCTATCCGTCAGTTACGATGATTCATTCCCGTCTCCTGTTGTGGGGGTCTTCCCGACTTTTGCGGTGTCTGCTCCGCACAATTCCGGAGTGTACGGCAGGTTTTCCACAGATGCCGTCCCTCGTGTGGCGCTCTGGAGTCCGTCCGGATTTTCCGGCAGTGCCGCAGCTGACCCTGAAGGAGAAGATGGCGGCTTTGATTGCGAAGATTTGTCCCTTTCCGGACTTCCTGAGTCCGGCCGCCCCAGAGTCGTGTTCCGTTCGGGTTCGGCAGAAGCCGTAAAGCGCTTTGTGTCAAGTTCTGCCGGAGTGATAGGCGTTCTGCCGTCGTATGCCGTCTTCAACGAGATTATGGACAGGGCACTTGTCCGGGTGCCGTCTGTGGGTGGAGATTCTGCCAGAGCCGTTCTTTTCGTCCCTTCCCCTGCTTTTTCCCGCGAGCCTCTCTGCAGGACAGTGCGTAGGCTTCTGGAGGATATCCTTCTCTCCATGTCAGGCTCAATTCTCGGCCAGTAGCAATTGTCTGTTCCGGCAAAATCGGCAAAATCAGTATAATCAGTAAATCAGTATAATCAGTAAAATCGGAAATAGTCGGAAAAACGGCTAAAAACAAGGATGACTCACGTATCCGTGACATCCGTCACAATGCGTGAGTCATCCTCAGGTTCTGACCTTTTCAGGTATCGCTGTTATTCTTTGCCTGCAAGTCTCTTGTAGGTGTTGAGCCTGATCTTGGCAAACTCTTCCGTCTTCTGGAGAAGTTCAGCCGCCTGATCCGGGAACATCTTGTAGAGAGATGCGAAACGTACCTCGCCCTTGAGGAAGTCCTGGAACTTGCTCCAGTCAGGCTCCTTGCTGTCGAGCGTAAACGGATTCTTGCCCTGCTCCTCGAGGTCCGGATTGAACCTGTAGAGATGCCAGTATCCGCATTCTACCGCAAGCTTCTCCTCCTTCTGGCTCAGTCCCATGCCGGCCTTCAGGCCATGGTTGATACATGGAGAGTAGGCGATGATGAGGGACGGTCCGTCGTAGGCCTCTGCCTCCTTGATGGCGTTGAAGTACTGTGCAGGGTTGGAGCCCATGGCAACCTGAGCGACATAGACATAGCCGTAGCTCATGGCCATCATTCCGAGATCCTTCTTGCGCACCCTCTTGCCGGAAGCGGCGAATTTGGCGATCGCACCAGCCGGAGTCGACTTCGATGACTGTCCTCCGGTGTTGGAATAAACCTCGGTGTCAAGCACGAGGACGTTCACGTTCTGTCCGGAAGCGAGTACATGGTCGAGTCCGCCGTATCCGATGTCGTAGCCCCAGCCGTCACCACCGAAGATCCACTGCGAGCGTGCAGGGATGAAGTGTCTGTAGACGAGGAGTGACTTGCAGATGTCGCAGCCGCATTCCTCCATCATAGGAACGAGGGCGTCGGCGACTTCGCGTGTCGTCTTGGCGTCGTTCCTGTTTTCGAGCCACTTGGTGAAGAGAGCCTTCATCTCGTCTGAGCAGCATGAGCAGGCGAGGCCTTCCTCCATGAGTCTGCCTACCGTCATGCGGGCCCTGTCTGATCCGAGCTTCATTCCGAGGCCGAACTCGGCATTGTCCTCGAACAGCGAGTTCGCCCAAGCAGGTCCGTGTCCGTTTGCGTTGGTGCAGTATGGCGATGCAGGGAATGACGCGCCGTAGATTGAAGAGCAACCCGTTGCGTTGGCGATCATCATGTGGTCACCGTAGAGCTGGGTGATGGTCTTGATGTAAGGAGTCTCGCCGCATCCTGCGCAGGCTCCCGAGAATTCGAACAGAGGCTGTGCGAACTGGGCGTTCTTCACGTTCTGGAACTTGTTTTGAACGCCGTCCTTGTATCCTATGTGCGAGTGCAAGTAGTCGAAGTTGGCCTGCTCGTGCTCCTGTGTCTCGGCGGATACCATGACCAGAGCCTTCTCCTTTGCCGGGCAGACGTCGGCGCAATTGCCGCATCCCGTACAGTCGGCAGGGGAAACCTGCATTGTGAACGTGTATTCCTTGAATACGGCCTTGCCCTGAGCCTTCTTCACTCCGGCAGGTGCGGCCGCAGCCTCTTCGGCAGTCATGAGATATGGCCTGATTGCTGCGTGAGGGCAGACGAATGCACAGGTGTTGCACTGGATACAGTTTGCAGGATTCCACTCAGGGACCTTCACTGCAATGCCCCTCTTCTCGTATGCTGCCGTTCCGTCAGGAATGGTGCCGTCCGCCGCGTCCTTGAATGCGCTTACAGGAAGGGTGTCTCCGCACTGTGCGTTGACCACGTCGGCGATCTCCTTCACGAATTCCGGAGCGAGCCTGTCCTTGTTAGGGTTCTCGAACTTGGCGGTGATGTCCTTCCAGTCGGCAGGGATCTCAACCTTCGTGTACTCTCCGCCTCTGTCGACGGCAGCGTAGTTCATCTTCACCACATTCTCTCCCTTCTTGCCGTAGCTCTTGTCGATGGCCTTCTTCATGTATGTCACGGCGTCCTCGTAAGGGATGATGCCTGTGATCTTGAAGAATGCAGACTGGAGGATGGTGTTGGTTCTTCCGCCGAGTCCGATTTCAGCTGCGATCTTGGTGGCGTTGATGATATAGAGTGAGATGTTCTTTTTGCCGATTACGGCCTTCACATGCTCAGGAATCCTCTTGAGAGTCTCCTCCTCATCCCAGAGGCTGTTGAGCAGGAGGGTGCCGTTCTGCTTGATGCCTTTAAGCACGTCGTACTTGCTGAGGTATGACGGAACATGGCAGGCCACGAAGTCAGGTGTGGAAACAAGATAAGGCGCCTTGATAGGGGAGTCTCCGAATCTGAGGTGCGAGCAGGTGTATCCGCCGGACTTCTTGGAGTCGTAGTCGAAATAGCCCTGGCAGTATTTCTGCGTATGGTCACCGATGATCTTGATGGTGTTCTTGTTCGCTCCGACCGTACCGTCCGATCCGAGTCCGTAGAACTTGCACTCGGTTGTGCCAGGCTTCACGATGCTTATCTCCTCCTTTACCGGAAGCGATCTGAAGGTCACGTCGTCCACGATTCCGATCGTGAATCCGTCCTTAGGCTCGGCAAGCTCGAGATTCTCGTACACTGCGACGATCTGTGCAGGAGACGTGTCCTTTGAAGAAAGACCGTAGCGTCCGCCGATCACGAGAGGGGCGTTGGCCTTGCCCTGGAAGAGGCTCTTTATGTCGAGGAAGAGCGGCTCTCCGAGAGCTCCCGGCTCTTTTGTCCTGTCGAGGACGGCGATTCTCTTGACGGAGGCAGGGAGAACCTTCATGAAATATTTGGCTGAGAACGGCCTGTAGAGGCGCACGATCATCAGACCGTATTTCTTGCCCTGTGTCGCGAGGTAGTCGATGGTCTCCTTGATGGTCTCCGTAACTGATCCCATTGCCACGATGACATTCTCTGCGTCAGGCGCACCGTAGTAGTCGAATGGACGGTATTCTCTTCCCGTCACCTCGCTGATCTCGCCCATGTATCTGGCGACGATGTCCGGAACGGCGTCATAGTACTGGTTGCAGGCCTCGCGTGCCTGGAAGTACACGTCTCCGTTCTGAGCCGTGCCTCTGGTCACCGGAGCGTCCGGGTTGAGGGCTCTCTCCCTGAATCTTGCGAGAGACTTCGTGCTGATCATCTTCCTGAGGTCGTCCTCGTCGATGAGCTCGATCTTCTGGATCTCGTGTGAAGTGCGGAATCCGTCGAAGAAGTGGAGGAACGGTATGCTTGATTTGATGGCCGAAAGATGTGCCACTGCAGCCATGTCAAGAGCTTCCTGCACAGATGCCGAGGCCAGCATGGCGAAGCCTGTCTGACGGCATGCCATCACGTCCTGATGGTCTCCGAAGATCGAGAGCGCGTGGGACGCGAGAGCGCGGGCCGACACGTGGAATACGGTAGGCAGCAGCTCACCGGCTATCTTGTACATGTTCGGGATCATGAGGAGAAGTCCCTGTGAAGCGGTGAACGTCGTAGTGAGCGCTCCTGCCTGAAGTGAACCGTGTACTGCTCCGGCTGCACCTCCCTCACTTTGCATCTCGGTAACTTTCACGACCTCGCCGAAGAGGTTTTTCTTCCCCTGGGCTGCCCATTCGTCGACATATTCAGCCATTGTCGACGAAGGCGTGATCGGGTAGATGGCGGCATGCTCGCTGAAGAGGTAGGCGATGTGCGCGGCCGCGTAGTTACCGTCACAAGTGATGAATTTTTTTTCGTTTGCCATAATGTTAATGTTTACGTTGTCTTTTTTTCGTTTATGAAAAATCGATGTGTTGTCTCTAAGTTACGGATTGTCAGTATTTTTATTTTCCGTGTCCGTTCACGAAAAACACTGACACGCAAATTTAGTTAAATTTTTGTAAAACAGCCCCTTGTTTTGCAAATATTTTGACGGGACGGTCATTGTGGCGGCACCGTGGAATGACATGATTCTCCGCCTTGCCCGCCGCAGCCGTAAGCCTTTATCAATGTCGCGCTCCGGTGTGTCTGGCCATGAAAAACAGCGTGTCCGGCCATGAAACGGAGAGAGGGTGGCTCGTCTGAGCCACCCTCCCGGTATGTCCGATGACGTATGACCGTCCCGGCTTCAGCCGGGGTCTGCGTCCGTTATGTCGGCCGCTCCGCTCCGTCAGAGCCGGACCGTCATTTCTGCAGGCTGCTGATGCCTTCGATGGTGACGTCTGTTCCGGCTATTTTCCTGATGAGGCCCTGAAGAACATTGCCCGGGCCGATCTCCATGAAGTATCCGGCTCCGTCGGCAACCATATTCTTCACCGTCTGAGTCCATCTGACCGGTGAGGTGAGCTGGGCGAGAAGATTCTTCTTGATGGTCTCCGGATCGGTTGAAGGAAGAGCCGTGACATTCTGGTATACAGGGCATGAAGGGACTTTGAACGCGGTCTCCTCGATGGCTTTGGCGAGCTCTTCACGCGCAGGCTCCATGAGCGGCGAGTGGAAGGCGCCTCCGACCTGAAGCACGAGAGCCCTCTTGGCTCCTGCCGCCTTCATCTTTTCGCAGGCTTCGTTGACGGCCTCGGTCTCTCCTGAGATCACTATCTGTCCGTCGCAGTTGTAGTTGGCCGGAACCACGATTCCGCTTGTGCATTCCCTGCACAGGTTCTCCACGGTCTCTGTAGGGAGGGCGATGATGGCAGCCATCGTTGACGGCTTGATCTCGCAGGCTTTCTGCATGGCCATGGCTCTGATAGACACGAGCTTGAGCGCATCCTCAAAATCCATCGCTCCTGCTGCCGCGAGTGCCGAGAACTCTCCGAGGGAGTGTCCGGCCACCATGTCCGGATTGAAGTCGCCGTAGCACTTGGCGAGCGTCACGGAATGGAGGAATACCGCAGGCTGTGTCACTTTCGTGGCCTTGAGCTCTTCCGGAGTCCCGTTGAACATGATGTCTGTGATTCTGAATCCTAGGATATCATTGGCCTTCTCAAGCAGTTCCTTCGCTCTGGCGTCCGATTCGTAGAGATCTTTGGCCATGCCTGGGAACTGTGATCCCTGACCCGGGAAAACATAAGCTTTTTTCATTTCTAATCAGAGTTGGTTAACAAGTCGCGGCAAAAATAATAAAAATTCACTTTACTCCGAAAAAATTGCTATATTTGCACTCCCAATGACGGAAGGCGCTCAGATTCAGCCCATGTGGCTTCCGGCGTCTCTCAATCGGGAATTGCCTCCGTAGTTTAATGGATAGAATTTCGGATTCCGGTTCCGACGGTTGCGGTTCGATTCCGCACGGGGGTACGTGCTATGCAATCTCACATCCGCAGGAAATGCGCCAAATGCCGCAGTGTCCGCAATGTGAGATTTTTTTATGATTATCCGCCGGAATACCCCATGAGGGCAATGGCCCGATCACTTAAAAAAAGTGCTTCCATATTTCTCCCCATCATCTTTTCTCTTTATAATTTCGGCAAAGGCGTCATAATTTCGGCAAAGGCGTCTTCGGAATCTGAATTACTATCGGGGATGCGGAGTAGAGATCGGAGCTGTATCCGTATCTTGCGGCGTCTTCGGAGTCGGGGAGATCAACTGTGATTTCTCTGCCGCCTTCGCACGGCGATACGGACACGGTCTCTCCTTCCAGCGGGTACAGGCCGGCAGTCATGTAACGGTATGTCCCGGGGGCAAGGGGCGCATCGGTGCGGAATTTAAGTGTCCGCTTCCTGCCGTCCGGAGCAGGGTTGCCTGCAGAGAGTATCCATCTGTCTCCGGCGTCCCGAAGCATTATCTGGGCGGTGTCGCATGAGCTGACGCTGATGCCTCCTGCAGAGATCTTTCCGGGCTTAAAGAAGGCAAACTGCCAGATTCCGAGGCTTTTTGAGCAGACGGCGTGCGCCGCCCCAGGTTTTTCGGAAAACTCCAGATCAGCGGCCGTCTCTTTCAGCAGCCTGTCCATATCCTCTGCCTCGGCATTCGGAATCTGGACATATCTGTATGAACCGCACCGGGGTCCGTCTTTCTTGAGAGGACCATGGCTAAGGGCGATGATGAAGTTTTCCATTCCCGTGGCGGCATCGAGGTCTGTGACATTGACCTCAGCGCCGGTCTTAATGATCAGAGTGCTTCTCCCTTCAGGAAAGACGAGATAGCCTTTCTTCCCGTGATGCAGCCAGAACGGTCTGCCTGTCACGGCCCTGACTACAGTGTCCTCTCCCGGCATCAGCGTCTGCACTTTCCCTCCGATGCTCCACGAGAGGGGAGTCCTGAGCTCGCTCTGGTCGATGAAGGTCACGATCTCCTGTCCCTGCCCCTCTCTCAGGCGGCGTATCCCTGTTCCTGTCGAGATGATCATGCTTTCCATGAAGTGATAAGTCTTGAAGCCGGTCGCGCTGCTGTATTCCTCCTTCGGGAGATGATGATATATGCCCATCCCCGTCATTCCGTCGGAAAGCACTCCGGCAGTCCTGTTCGCTCCCGGAAGCGATGCCTGGGAATGCCCGAGCGGCATGGCGTCAGTCCGCCACTCCTCAGTCAGTCCCGGAAGAGCGTGCCAGTCGAAGCTTCTGAGCACCTTGTCCGAATATTCATCTCCGTACACTTTCACGGGAAGGATTCCATACCCGGCGTACCATGAGCGCCGAGTCTTGCGGTTGAAGTCTTCTGCTCCGACAGTCCTTTCCGACTTGAGCTTGAGCGAGGCGAAAAACGGCTTTTCATTTTCGCCCCTGCGGTGCACAAGGTATTCCTGCACCCAGTATGCGTCAGTCCCGGAGCACTCGAAAGAGTCGTCGTTCAGTTGCCTGCATATCTCCTTCAGCTTTTCCGCTCCTTCGATCGAGGTGTCTTCGCTTCTTGCGTCCATCAGCGACTCTACCGCGCCGGCATATCTGACTGTGACAAATTTCTTCATGTCATCGAGGAAGGATCGGCCTGCCGCGAGAAAGTCCATCCTCTGCCTGTAGAACAGTCTGGGGTATATTTGGGCAAGTCGGTCCGCCTCAAACTGATAGCACTGGTCGGGAAGACGGAAAGGGGTGTCCTTCAGGTAAAGATAGCCGGTATTGGAGCTCGTCAGCCATTCGAATCCGTAGGCGACCATTGCCATGTCAGTGCCGTGCCCGGTATGGTGGGAAATGGTGCCGTCCGGCTGGAAGCCCGACTGTGCGTATTCATGGGTCGGGATGCCGCATCTGCTCACCCAGTATCTGACGTCGTCAATTACCCCGTGTGGACTCCAGCCCGGAGAAAAGCTGAACCCTTCAAATGGAGGGTCGTCATAATACGAACTGTACCAGTATTGTACATAAGTCACAGGCCTGTTGTAGTCTGCCCAGATGAGCGGCAGTGCGAGAAGCGTCCTGGATCTGTGTCCGAGATTGGCGTCGGCCCATGCTCCATGCGAGTGAAGGGTGTCGCGTATTTCTCCCCACCTTCCGTCCGGGTCGTCTATGGATCTTCTGCTTTTTATCTCGGAAAAGAATATCTGCATGTAGCGTATCAGGGCGTCGTGTACCTGCAGGCAGAGAGTGTCGCCCCGGCTCATGCCGTCCAGCAGGTCCGGCATAAGCACAAGCGCAGGCACCGTGAGCCCGTCAGTCAGCGTCCACTGGTGCGTGGGAATCTGTATGCCTGACAGACCGTGCGCCTGCAGCAGGCTGAATCCGTCGCCGGTGCAGTTCCCTATCGGTTTACCGTCTGTCATCATGTCGGTACCCTCCACCGGTACGGAGCTGGCGTATGTCAGAATCGCATGATACAGAGCATCTCTGAGCCTTTTCCTTTTCTCGGGGTCGCCTTCAGGTCCGTAGATGGCCGATTTGGCATAGGAATAGCCGAGTCCCCCTATCATGTTGACGACCTTTTCCCAGTCGTATTCGATGGTTCCTGTCGGGCGAAACTCGTCATCATGGCCGAAGTCTCCGACATAGTCCTGGGGCTTCGCGTCATAGCACCGCAGTCCTCTGAATCTTCCTCCTGTCTCCTCGAGTTCGCCGATCAGCTCCGCTGTCCTGCTGTCGCTGAATCTCATGCGGCCGTACATGCGTCCGGTCTCGAGCGCGATGGGAACATACCTTTCATATAAGGTCTCCCACAGCGTCTGTTTCTCTATGTGTATCTCGACGCTGAACTTGCCCAGCACGTCCTCTCCGTCCATCAGCGCCATTTCCATCGGATACGGCCTCTCCACGCTTCCGGTATGTTTTCCCTCTGCGACGGAAAATATGCCCATGACTCGGCCGGAGAGGTCTCGCCATGTCCGTATGCTGAACAGATTTTCTGCCGGCTGTCCGGTTATCTCGAAGTGCCATCCTTCCGGAACGGGCGAATGGAGAATGTCCTTGTTGCGTTCGAGGTGTATGCGTCCGGTCACCTCCTCTCCTTCGCCGCATCCCGTCCGTATGTCGAAATATCCGGCGAATATATCTTCTGCAGCTTCATCCTGTCGTGCATATTCTTCTTGTCCGGAAGACTCCCCGTTGACGCCATGCGCCGAGGCTTCGGCACACGTCAGGATGAAGACTATGGCGAATATTATGTTCAGGGCTTTCATTTCAGCGGTTCGGCTTGCTCAGCGGTTTTCGCCGGCTTTGCACCACCGGTCGAGCCAGCGGAAATATTCGCGGTGCCAGTAGAGCGCGTTCTGAGGCTTGAGAATCCAGTGGTTCTCGTCAGGGAACACTATCAGGCGCGACGGAACTCCCATGAGCTGGGCCGCATTGTATGCCGCCATCCCTTCTTCAAGAGGTACTCTGAAGTCCATCCCTCCGTGGGTGACGAGGATTGGGGTATCCCATGCGGTCACGAGCTTGTGCGGCGAATTGGCGTAGTGTCTGACGGCCTTCGGCGCATCGCTCCACGGCGAACCTCCCTGACGGATGCCTCCGAAGGTCTCTCCGTCACCGGCAGGCCCCGTCGGACATTCCGGAGTGCCCACTCGAGGATCGGCCTCATATTCGTGAAGTCCTCCGTTGTCCCAGTTGGCGAACCACATTTCTTCCGTGGTCATGTACATGTGCTCTTCGTTGAAGATTCCCGCGTGAGCCACGAATGCGTCAAATGTGTTCCGGTGCACGCCGGCCAGGTAATAGACCGAGTAGCCTCCGTAGCTCGCCCCGCACGCTGCCATCTTGCCAATGTACGGCTCAGACTTGATGGCCTTTGCGGCGGAGAGGTAGTCCTGGATGTTCAGGCCGGAATAGTCGCCGGAGATCTGTTCGGTCCATTCCTGTCCGAATGCTGTAGTGCCGCGTCTGTTGGGAAGAACCACGACGTATCCCTGTGCTGCCATGAGCCTGTAGTTCCATCTGTACGACCAGCTCTGGCTCAGGGAGCTCTGCGGCCCGCCGAGGCAGATGAGGATGGAAGGATATTCTTTATCGGCGTCGAAATGCGGCGGGTAAACTACCCATGTGAGCATGTCCTTGCCGTCCACCGTCTTTATGTATCTGGCTTCCGTCACAGGCATATAGAGAGCTGCGAGCAGGTCGCTGTTCTCATCTGTCACTTGTCTGTACTCAACGGTCTCTGCGGTTACCGGGCAAGTTCCCTTCAGCGGGGCGCTCGGTATGGCGTCTCCATAGGCGGCTGCGTCTCCTCCGATCTTTACGGACACGATTTCGTCAGGGAAGTTCATGCTGCACCATGTCGTGAGCAGGGAGACCTCCCCGTCCTTGCCGGTCGAGATGTGGAACGGCGAACCGAAGTCATACCAGAGGTCTTCTCCGGTCACCCTCTCTATGATGTCGGCGTTGCCGTCTGAGGTGTCCGGGACACAGGCTCTGAAGATGCCCTGAATCCCCTCGGCAAGTGCGCTGAAGTAGACATATCTGGAGTCCGGACTCCATACGGGTCCTGCGACATTGTATTTGAAGCTGCCTGTCAGTTCCCTCACATTTGCGGCGGTGATTCCTGCATCCCCGACCGAAACCGAAGGACCATTGGCCGTGACGGCATCGTTCCTGCCGCCCGTGGTGATGTCAGCCACCATCAGTCTCTGCCTGTCCGCCTCATATCCGTTCCTTGCCATGCTCACCCAGCATAGCTTCGTGCCGTCCGGAGACCAGACCGGATCGGTGTCATATCCGCCCTTCATGTCAATGACGGACGTCTTCCCTGTGGCCACTTCATAGAGATAGATTTCCGTGTCTGTGGAAAAGGCATATTCTCTGCCGGTGAGCTTGCGGCATGAATAGGCTATATACTTGCCGTCAGGACTCCAGTCAAGCTGGCCTATGCCGCCGAAAGGTTCTGTGGGAAGCTCGTAGAGAGCCTCTTCCTCTGGCAGGATGTCTGCTGAGGATGCTTCCGTAACGCTCATTTTGCCCTTCTTGCCGAAGGCTGCTTTAGACACGAAAGTGTGCGGAATCTCCAGTACCCAGTGATCCCAGTGCCTGTACATCAGGTCGTCGGCCGAGATGGCGGACGATTTGTCGATGTCAGGATAAAGGTCTGACGGCTTTTTCTGTGCGCTCTGCACCATGCTCACGTACATCACCATGCTCTGGTCCGGCGACAGTTTGAATTCGCTGATTCCCGCCGGGATGTCGCTCACCTTCACGGCCTTCCCGAGTTTTAGCGCACCGGCCTCCCCCTTGAGGGGAGCCGTCCACATCTGTCCGTCCTGCAGATACATGACATGCCGCCCGTCATTGCTCCACCTCGCGTTGGAGATGCTTTTCCCTGAGCGGGTAAGCTGCTGTCTGCCGCTGCCGTCGGCTCTGCAGACATAGAGGTTGGTGCAGGACCTGTTCTCCTTTATCGAGGTGTATGACACACCATATAATATCAGGCTCCCGTCCGGGGAGACCTGCGGGTCGGAAATCCTGCCGAAGGAAAGCAGCACTTCAGGAGTCATCACCCCGTCTTTTACCGCTGTCTCCGGTTTCCCGACATAACCATTGTCATTATTCTTCATGCCGATTTCTTTTTCTGCCGATCCGGTTCTCGCGCAGGCGGCCGCAAGAATGGCGGAGGCCATCATAATGACCGCGCCCGACGCTGCCTTTGTCATCAATTTCATCTTATTTCAGTTTTTCAGTTTCATTTTCATCTGTGCCTCCTTCCGCGGAAAGGTCCGAATATATCTCCGACGTCTCTGCGGCCCTCCGGGCGATTTCTCTCCTTATGCTTTCCGGCGAAAGCACCTCTATTCTCGGGCTGAGCCTGAACAGCTCCATCAGGAGACTTTCGTCAGGACAGGCAAATATAGAAAATGTTACAGAATCACCCTCCCGGGAAATGATTTTCTGACTTCTGTGAAGCGGCAGGTCGCTGATGTACCTCGCCTCCTTGCCCGATGTCCTGAATATGACCTCCTCCGGCTTGCCTGACGACAGATATATCCCGAAGCTCGTCGCGAAGAGGGCGTCTACGTCGAAGCCGGGAGGCATCCTGAAATGCCCCTTAGCGGACTCCATCTCCGTTATCCTGTCCATCCCGTATACCCTCATCTGCTGCCTTTCAATGCAGAACGCCACTATGTACCACCTGCGAAGATGCTCCTTCACGGCGTATGGCCTCAGAGTGTACCGGGAGACCTCGCTCCCCGTGTATTTGCGGTAGCCGATCCGTATCTCCCTGTTCTCGAGCATGGCGTCCATGACGTCTGCAAGATGCTTGTGCCCCGAAGGCACGTCGTCCACAGACACTCTTCCGGAAAGCCTCTCTTTGCCGAGGGAGAGGATGCTGTTGACGGTGAACGTGTTGATGAGCCAAGAAGCGGTCGCGTCTTCGTCCGACACGTCGTCAGGGTATCTTATGAAATACCTGCTGGTGCTGCGGTCGCATTCAATGCGTATCCCGAATGTGGATTCGATGACTTCCCTGTGGTTGTTGAAGGAGCGTCTCGGGTATGGCGCTCCGAAGCGTCTCTCCCATCTTTCGGAGAGCTCCTTCAGGTCTATGCCCCGGCCTCCGGCCCTGATGAAGGTCTGGATGAGCCACACGTATTTCTGGAGAAGTTCAGCAACCATATCTGGAGAAATTCATCTGTTCCGGCTTCGGCAGCCAGTCTTGCCGCAGCCCGTTTATTCAGCTTATCTTGCTGTAGTCCCGTATGTTGTATTTGTCTTTTCTGAGCTCTTCCCTCAGCACTTCGTTCTTGTCGGAGGAAAGGGTCGGGTCGTCGCGGAGGACTGCCTCTGCGCATTGTCTCGCCTCGTTGAGCAAGAGTCCGTCCCTGGCGAGTGACGCTATGCTCAGCGTGACGGGCAGCCCGCTCTGCTGGGTCCCCTCCAGATCTCCGGGACCGCGCATCTTCATGTCTTCCTCCGCCAGTTCGAAACCGTTTTCCGTCGCGCACATCAGGTCGATTCTCTTCCTTGACTCTTCGCTGATCTTGTGCCCCGTCATGAGCACGCAGTAGGACTTCTCAGAGCCGCGCCCTACCCTTCCCCTGAGCTGGTGCAGCTGGCTGAGACCGAATCGTTCGGCGCTCTCGATGACCATGACCGACGCGTTCGGCACGTCCACGCCGACTTCTATCACGGATGTGGCCACGAGAATATCCGCCCGTCCTGCGGCAAAGGCGTCCATGTTGAATTTCTTGTCCTCGTTGCTCTGCTGCCCGTGGACTATGGCCGTCCTGTACGGAGGAAACGGAAAAGCCTGCATTATCTGCTCATATCCCTGCTCAAGATTCTTGTAGTCCATCTTCTGGCTCTCGAATATGAGGGGATAGACGACGAACACCTGCCGTCCCGCCGCTATCTGGTCTCTCATGAACTTGTACAGGGCGCCTCTCTTCCCTTCGGTGGCGTGCATCGTCAGCACAGGCTTCCTTCCGGGAGGCAGCTCGTCTATCACGGATACGTCCAGATCCCCGTACAGGGTCATGGCGAGAGTTCTCGGAATCGGCGTGGCGGTCATGACGAGGACATGGGGAGGCAGGCCGCAGGTGGATTTGCGCCAGAGTCTGGCCCTCTGCTCGACTCCGAACCTGTGCTGCTCGTCTATCACGGCAAGCCCGAGGTTGCGGAACAGCACGTTGTCCTCGAGAAGGGCATGAGTCCCTACGGCAATCTGGATGCTCCCGTCCTCAAGACCCTGATGCGCCGCTCTTCTCTCGGCCGTCCTGCTGCTTCCCGTCAGGAGAACCACCTTCACTCCCGCAGGCTCCACATATTTCGATATGTTTCTGAAATGCTGCTGTGCGAGAACTTCAGTCGGGGCCATGATGCACGCCTGATAGCCGTTTCCGATGGCGATCAGCGCGGTAAGGACGGCGACCATAGTCTTGCCGCTCCCCACGTCCCCCTGCAGAAGACGGTTCATCTGATGCCCGCTTCTCATGTCCTCCCTGATCTCGGTGATCACTTTCTTCTGGGCCCCGGTAAGCTGAAACGGCAGCGATTCGTAGCATCTGTTGAAGGCCGCCCCCACTTTAGGCATCCTTATCCCGTGCTCGCTTCTGCTCCGCACATATTTCTGCTTAAGCAGGGATAGCTGGAGGTAGAACAGTTCCTCGAACTTGAGACGTCGTCTTGCCTTCGCGAGAGCGTCCTGGCTGACGGGGAAATGTATGTTGCGCAGGGCGTAGTGTATCGGCACAAGCTCCATCTTCTTGAGCAGATGCTCCGGAAGCGACTCCTTCACGTCGGGAAGTGTCGCTTCGAGGGCTGTCGCCTGCAGCCTGTTCATGACCTTTTCCGTGATGCCTCCGTTCCTGAGCCGGTCCGTGCTCGGGTATATCCCGGTCAGGCAGCCTTCCGGAATCCTCGCCCCGCGTTTTGCCCCGGCGTTGTCCGAGGCGGCGTCCACCTCCGGGTGCACCATGTTGATCCGTCCGTTGAAAGATGTGGGCCTGCCGAAGAAGATGAATGTCCTTCCGGGCTCAAGTTTCTCGTACATCCACTTTATCCCCTTGAAATACACGGTCTCCATCCTGCTGCCGTCCTCGTCCTCAATGATGGCTCTCATCCGTTTGACCGAGTTGAATCTCGGCGTCTGGCCGCTGCCTCCGGAATCCTCCGCCCGCTCTGAAGACTGGGCCTGTCCGGCTTCCTCCGCCTCGATCAGCCCGGCCGCACCGTAAAGCTCCCGGCGTACGACTTTGGCCCGTATCTGCACATAGGCCATGTCCGGGACGATGTCGGCTATGCGGACGGTGGAGCTTCTGTCTAAATATCTGAACGGGTAGAAACGGATAAGGTCGCCGAAAGTGCTTATTCCAAGCTCTTTCCGCAGAAGTTCCGCCCTTCTCGGCCCCACTCCCGGCAGATATGTTATGTCTGTCTCTGTCGCCTTTTTCTCCATTTCCGACGCTCTTCACATGCTCTGCAAAAATAATAAGAATACTTTGAATGTCTCTTTTTATTCCTATCTTTACCATGCTTTACATTTTTTCACCATTTGTTCATATTCCAGTAATGAAAAAGATTTTATTTGCGGTCTTGCTGGCTGGCGCGGTCGCCTGCAGCAAGACGGAGCCATCTGACGACGGGGAAAGAGTGCCGTCAATTCAGAAAGTGACTTGTGAAATCGTTGCTCCGGAAGATGGCACGACAATCGATCTTGCCACAACTACCCGACTCGTGATAAAGGGGAATGCCTCAGTCACCAGAGGAAAGATCGAGCTTGTGGAGCTCAGGGTCGGAGGCGTCGTCGTGCCGGATGTCAAGACTGTTCCGTTTGAACATTCCGTTCTCTTCACTGCTGACCAGCCTCTCGGCCCGTTTGCCATCTCTCTCAGCGTAGAGGGCGATGAAGGCGGCAAGGCGTCTGATCTCGTCACCGTAATCATTGAAAAAACCGCTGAAGTGCCAGAGCCGTCCGAGGACGAATTTCTCGATCCGCGCGACAATACCGTCTACCGCACGGTGACAATAGGAGACCAGACGTGGATGGCTCAGAATCTCGCATGGCTCCCTTCGGTACATCGTCCTGAGACGGCAGCCTCATGTCAGGGCGAGCCGTATCAGTATGTGCTCAACTACGACGGGGAGGATGTCGCTGCGGCCAAGGCCACTGAGGAATACGCTCTTTACGGAGTATTATATAATTGGTATGCCGTTGTCGGGGAAGGCAATTCGGCAGGTGTCCCGTCAGATGCGGTGCCGAGCGGCGTGCAGGGCCCTTGTCCTGACGGCTGGCATGTGCCGAGTCAGGCCGAGTGGCAGACCCTGTTCGATTTTGTCGCCAATGAGCTCCCGCCTGTAAAAGGCAACGGGATGTATATCGATCTCGGTCTTCCCGGTGAAGAGCCGTATTGGGAATACGAGGAGGGTCTGAAAAACGTATGGTCGGCCCTTGCCGGGCTCGAAGGCTGGGGTGCCTCATCGATGACAGGGGAGAATCCAGACCTTGAGGCCGGTCCGCGCGACACCTACGGATTCGGCGTAGTGCCTTCGGGCCAGTGCTGGCAGACGGGAACATTCGGATATTCAGAGTCCAATGCCGTCCTCTGGATGCCTCATGCGCAGGAATACGGCGGAGCGACCGTTTCTTTCACCAACCTCTCATATATGCCGGACTTCTCCAAGAGCGGTCTTCAGAATGCGAGAGGCTATGCTGTAAGATGCCTCAAGGACTGAGTCTGTCGTGACTTTCTTAGCGGAAGGAAGAGATGAAGAAGAGTCTGATGCTTTTGGCGGCTGCGGCAGGAATGCTGCTCGCGGCCTGTGAGAGGACTTCTCCGGAGAACGGCGACGGGGCGGGCGGCGGCCCTTCCGGAGGAGATGATGAGCCGGGTATCTCCGTGCCGAAACCGGAGACCGGAGAGATGACTGACGCCAGGGACGGGAAAGTCTATGGGACTGTCACTCTGGGCAATCAGGTATGGATGTCCGAGAATCTTGCATATATGCCCGAAGGAGAACAGGATACGGATATCTCCTGGGATGAGCCGAGATACTATGTCTGGGGTGACTATCTGCTTGATTCGGAGAGCGAAGTCGAGCGCGAGATGGCAAGGGCCTCTCTCGAGGCCTATGGGGTATTCTACAACTGGTGGGCCGCGATGGACGGCGACCCTGCCCCTGCGGAGGGCGCTTCCGCCAGAGGAATCTGCCCTGAAGGCTGGCACATTCCGTCCGCTGCCGAATGGGACGGGCTTGTGACCTATCTTTCCGAATCAGGGTTCTCATCTTCTGAAGAAGATCCTCTGGCGGTGGCCAAGGCCCTCGCGATAGACGAGGAGAACGTGTGGATGGTCGATCCGGCAGAGGAGGAGGCGCCTCTTGAAACATGGCCGGCCGTCAACCCTCTGAAAAACAACGCCAGCGGCTTCTCCGGCTATCCGATAGGCTTCCGGGCGTGTACCGGAACTGACGTGTGGATGCACTCGTTGTATAGTGCAGGATGGTGGACTTCAACGGAGTCGTCCAACATCGAGGGCCTCGTCCTTGCCACAAGGATGTACTCCACGGATCCGTATTTCCGTACGGGCTCCGACTTCAATAAGGGAGTAGGTCTCACCGTAAGATGTCTTAAGGACTGACGCGAAGTCTGTCCTGATGGCGGGGAAGACGCATGTGGATTCAGATGCGTCTTCCCTTTTCATTTCATTCCGGCGGCCCTTTCCGATTCCTGTTCCGGATTCTCGGCAATCCTGCTGCTCCGAATCCTCGGGAATCATAGAGATTTCTTTTCAAAATTGTTTATTTTTGCAGACAAATTTCATTGATATGACAAAGAAACTGGTCGTAGGAATCACTCAGGGGGACGGCAACGGCATCGGCTATGAGGTCATTATAAAGGCTTTCGCCGACGAGAGGATGCTGGATATGTGTACGCCGGTCATCTACGGCTCCTCCAAAGTCTTCGGATTCTACAGAAAGCAGATACACAACCTCGAGCAGATGAACACCAATGTGATCTCATCCGCCAGAGACGCACATCCGAAGAGGATCAATATCGTGAACTGTCTGCCGGACAATGTGTTCGTTGAGCCTGGACAGGCCACGCCGGAGTCTGCCAAATCGGCAATGACCGCCCTTGAGAACGCCGTGAGAGACATCAGGGAGGGCTTCATCGACGTGCTGGTCACCGCTCCCATCAACAAGAGGGCGATGGTATCCGAAGGCTTCGGCTATACCGGCCATACGGAGTATCTTGAGCATGAGTTCAATGTTGAGGAGGGGCTCATGATAATGATCTGTGATCAGCTTAAGGTGGCAGTGGCCACGGGGCACATCCCTCTCAAGGAAGTGCCGGGACGCCTTTCCTCCGAGCTTATTCTCAAGAAGCTGCGCATAATGAAATCCTCTCTTCAGAGAGACTTCGGCGTAGATGTGCCGAAGATAGCCGTGCTCGGCCTCAACCCTCATTGCGGTGACGGCGGGCTTCTCGGAGACGAGGAGCAGAACGTCATTCTTCCGGCAGTCAAGGCGGCGAATGAAGAGGGAATACTCGCGTTCGGCCCGTATTCTCCGGACGGATTCTTCGGTCTCGGAAACTGGAGCCGGTTCGACGCCACTCTGGCAATGTATCACGATCAGGGTCTTATCCCGTTCAAGGCTCTCGCCTTTGAGCGCGGGGTGAACTACACGGCAGGGCTGCCTGTCGTGCGCACTTCGCCCGATCACGGAACTGCATACGACATGGCCGGAAGGGACATGGCCGATCCGAGATCCATGATCGCGTCTATATACGCCGCCATCGACATCTTCGCCCACAGACAGGCATACGATGAACTTCAGGCCGGCAAGATGCCGGAGCGGGTTCAGGAGCAGTCGAGACCGGACAAAGGAAAACCGATAGAGTGAGGCCGCCGATATTCATCTATACTGACGGGTCGTCGAGAGGGAACCCGGGGCCGGGCGGGTATGGGGTCGTGCTCAGATGCGCCGACAGGGAAATGTCTCTGTCCGGAGGCTTCTCCTGCACGACCAACAACCGCATGGAGCTGCTTGCCGTGATAAGGGGCCTCGAGACGGTCAGGTGGCAGAATGCGGAGATCCATGTGTGGAGCGACTCTTCCTATGTGGTCAATGCCGTCAACAAGGGGTGGCTGTTCGGCTGGGAGAAAAAGGGGTTCGCAAAGGTGAAGAATCCGGATCTCTGGCAGCGCTTTCTCGTGCTGTACAGGAAGCATCAGGTCACTTTTCATTGGATAAAGGGTCATGCCGGACATCCGGAGAACGAGAGGTGTGACAGGCTTGCCGTTGAGGCCGCCTCCATGCCGGGACTTCCTCCTGACGAGGGCTATGTCTCGGAGAACGCTGCTTCCCCGACAGCCTCGGTCTTCCGTCAGGGAGACTTCTGACGCGATGTCGACAGTTAGTGGCCAGTAAAATGTTATCGTCATGATGATGCGTAATGACAAGCCTTCGGTCTCGGTGATCGTGCCGGTGTACAATGCCTCGTCCACCCTTGAAAGGTGTGTGGAGAGCATTCTCGCCCAGACTTTCCGCGATTTTGAGCTCATTCTCGTCGATGACGGAAGTAATGATGCCTCGCCAGGTATATGCAGGGATTACAGCTTGAGAGACAGCCGTGTAAGAGTGCTCACCCAGCCCAACCGAGGAGTATCGGCCGCGCGGAATCTCGGCCTTGAGAACGCCAGGGGAGACTATGTGGCATTCTGCGACAGCGACGACACGGTGAGAGACTTCTGGCTTTCATCCATGACGGCCGAGTCCGCAAAGGCGGGGATGGTCGTGTGCGGATACAATCTCATCAGACAGTCCGACGGCTCGAGGGAAGAAGTGACTCTCGGTCATACGGAGATTTTCACGGATGACGATGTCCTTCTTGAGACTCTGATCAGCAGGCGACTCCTGCAGTTCGTGTGGAACAAGCTCTTCAGCATGTCGGTCATCAGGGATGCCGGGCTGCGTTTTGACGAGTCTTTCAAGGTGTTCGAAGATGAGCATTTCGTTCTGGGATATGTCATGTGCATCCGCAAGGTGATCTGCATTCCGTCCTGTGCCTATGACTACAGGCTTCCGGCCGACTTCATGAAGAAGTATGACTTCGGAATAGAGTCGTTCCAGGCTGTCGTGGAGCGCATTTATGCCATCACGGGAGACAGGGGAGGAATCCGGCTTCCGTCTGTCGTCTACTGGTATAAGGTTGCCCTCGGCAGGTATGCGGCCTCCCACTCTTATGCTGAGGCTCTTCCGTATCTCAAGTTCGCCAGGCGTCTGGCCATGTCGTTCCGCGACGGTCCGGTGAGCCATCTTTCGGTGCGAATTCTTCCTTACAGGGTTCTCTATCGCCTGCTGCGTCTCAGAAACAGGTGATGCTTCATTTGGATTATTCTCGCGGATTGCTTATTTTTGGATGCCGCTCCGGACGCCGCAGTCGGCGGATTCGGGCCGGCCTCGTTTTGACAACCAGGAATTGACCGTATCTTATGAAAGGAATCGTATTGGCGGGAGGGTCTGGCACAAGACTTTATCCGATAACTAAAGGGGTGAGCAAGCAGCTCCTCCCCATTTATGACAAGCCGATGGTCTATTATCCCATATCCGTGCTGATGCAGGCCGGCATCCGGGAGATTCTCGTGATTTCCACGCCGGTCGATCTGCCTGGCTTCAGGCGTCTTCTCGGAGACGGCTCGGACTTCGGCGTGAGGTTTGAATACGCGGAACAGCCGGCCCCTGAAGGCCTTGCGCAGGCGTTCCTCATAGGAGAGGAGTTCATAGGTGACGACAGCGTGTGTCTTGTGCTCGGAGACAACATCTTCCACGGGGCCGGGCTGTGCGCCCTGCTTCGTGATGCGGTCCGTACGGTGGAGGAGGAGCACAAGGCCACCGTGTTCGGATATTGGGTGGATGATCCGGAGCGTTACGGCGTCGCGGAGTTTGACGCGAACGGCAACTGCCTCTCGATAGAGGAGAAGCCTGAGCATCCGAAGTCCAACTATGCGGTGGTCGGTCTGTATTTCTATCCGAACAAGGTCGTTGAGGTGGCCAAGGGTATCCGTCCGTCGGCAAGGGGCGAGCTTGAGATAACTTCGGTCAATCAGCGTTTTCTTGAGGACGGGGAGCTGAAGGTGCAGACAATGGAGCGCGGCTTCGCGTGGCTTGACACCGGCACCCATGACTCGCTGGCAGATGCGTCCATCTTCGTGGAGGTCATAGAGAAGAGGCAGGGGCTGAAGATCGCCTGTCTTGAGGGGATAGCATACCGCAACGGATGGATCGACGAGGACAGGATAAGGGAAATCGCCGCCCCGATGAAGAACAATCAGTATGGAAAGTATCTGCTCAAGATAGTGTCCGAGTCCGGCCGTGCCGCTCGGTCCGATATGGATTGAAAGCTTAACTGAGATTGAATTATGGAAGTCCGGAATACGCCCATTGACGGCGTGGTCATAATTGAGCCCCGCATCTTCAGGGACGGGAGAGGGTATTTTTTCGAGTCTTTTTCCGAGCGGGATTTCAGTTCTCTGGTCCGTGAGGTCAATTTCGTGCAGGACAACGAGAGCAGATCCTCCTACGGCGTGGTGAGAGGCCTCCATTTTCAGAAGCCTCCATTTAGCCAGAGCAAGCTCGTGCGTGTGGTCAGCGGCAGGGTTCTGGATGTTGCCGTTGACATCAGACGCGGCTCTCCGACCTTCGGCAGGCACGTTGCGGTGGAGCTGAGCGGGGAGAATCATCTGCAGTTCTTCATCCCGAGAGGCTTTGCCCATGGGTTTGCGGTCCTGAGCGACGAGGCCGTGTTCCAGTACAAGTGCGACAGCTTCTATGCGCCGCAGAGCGAAGGGGCGATAGCGTGGGACGATCCTGATCTCGGCATAGACTGGAGGATTCCGCCTGACAAGGTCGTGCTTTCGGAAAAGGACCGCTGTCACAGCCGCCTCTCGGATGCGGAATGGCTGTTCGACTATGGCACGGACTATTATTCAGGGCAGCCCGGCGGGCAGGAGAAGATTTGAATCTGAAGACGAGCGGTATGAATATACTTGTTACAGGCGCTAACGGCCAGCTCGGCATGGAGATGCGCAGGGTCTCGGCGGGAAGCGGAGACAGATATGTTTTCACGGACGTGTGCGCCGCAGAAGGAGGCGACACTGCCATTCTTGACATTACGGATGCTGATGCCGTTGAGGACGCTCTGTCGGGCAGGGGCCCGGTTGGCGCTCTCTTCGGATGCGAAGGCGTGGGAGCAGTCATCAACTGCGCCGCCTATACTAATGTGGACAAGGCTGAGGATGATGTCCGTGCCGCCGAGATGGTGAACACCTGCGCGGTGGCAAATCTCGCGAGGTCGGCAAGCCGCAACGGGGCTGTGCTTGTCCATATCTCCACCGACTATGTGTTCGGAGGCAATCTCAACAACACTCCGTGCAGGGAGGATGAGCCTGCCAATCCGACAGGTGTCTACGGTCTTACCAAGCTTCGCGGGGAAGAGGCCGTCGCCGAGTCCGGCTGTCGTCACATCATCATACGTACGGCATGGCTTTACAGCGAGTTCGGACGGAATTTCCTCAAGACCATGCTGAGACTGACGGCCGAGAAGAGCAGCCTCGACGTCGTGTTTGACCAGACCGGCAGCCCAACCTACGCCTATGATCTCGCCGAGGCCATATTCAGAATAATTGACGGCAGGCTGTATGAGGGGCGCGACGGCATCTATCATTATAGCAATGAGGGCGTCTGCTCATGGTACGACTTCACGAAGATGATTGCCGAATATTCCGGTCATACCGCCTGCGACATAAGGCCGTGCCACAGCAGCGAGTTCCCGAGCCGGGTGATCCGCCCGAGCTATTCCGTTCTTGACAAGACGAAGATCAAGTCGGCGTTCGGCCTCAGGATTCCCTACTGGACGGACTCCCTAAGGCGGTGCATAGCCGCTCTCCGCACATCAGAAGCGGACTGAAAGACAGAAAAACGATAATCCATTCATATACAGAATGAACTACAGACGCAACATCATCATAACCGGCGGCGCCGGCTTCATCGGAAGCCATGTCGTCCGCCTTTTCGTCAACCGTTATCCTGACTACAGGATAATCAATGTGGACAAGCTGACTTACGCCGGAAACCTCGCCAATCTGCGCGATCTTGAAGGTCGTCCGAACCTCGTCTTCGAGAAGGCCGACATCTGCGACTTCGAGAGGATGCGTGACATCATGAGCCGTCATCAGGTCGACGGCATCATCCACCTCGCCGCAGAGAGCCATGTGGACAGGAGCATAAAGGACCCGTTCACTTTCGCGCGTACTAACGTGCTCGGCACTCTGAGCCTTCTTCAGGCTGCAAGGAGTCTGTGGGAAGAGTCGGGATGGAAAGTGCGCCATGAGGACGGGCAGGAAGTGCCGTGCCGATTCTATCACATATCTACCGATGAGGTCTACGGGGCTCTTGAACTGACTCATCCGGAAGGTCTGAAGCCGGAGTTTTCGGCCCATGAGGTCTATGGGGACGATTTCTTCACGGAACAGACCCCGTATCGCCCGCACAGTCCGTATTCCGCATCAAAGGCCTCTTCTGACCATTTCGTGAGGGCCTTCCATGACACTTACGGTATGCCGGTGATCGTCACGAACTGTTCAAACAACTATGGTCCTTATCAATTCCCGGAGAAGCTGATACCTCTGTTCATCAACAATATACGTCACAACAGACCTCTTCCGGTCTACGGAAAGGGCGAGAATGTGCGTGACTGGCTCTATGTTGAGGATCACGCGAGGGCGATCGACCTGATTTTTCATAAGGGAGAGGTGGCCGAGACATATAACATCGGAGGCTTCAACGAATGGAAGAACATCGATGTGATCAAGGTCCTCATAAGTACGGTCGACAGGCTTCTCGGTCGCCCTGAAGGGCATTCTCTCAGTCTCATCACTTATGTGACCGACCGCAAGGGGCACGATCTCCGCTATGCGATCGACTCTCGCAAGCTCAGCCGGGATCTCGGCTGGAAACCGTCTCTCCAGTTTGAAGAGGGCATTGAGCGGACTGTCAGATGGTATCTTGACAATCAGGAGTGGATGGACGGGGTCACCTCCGGAGCCTATATGAAGTATTACGAAGAAATGTACACCGGCCGCTGAATCCGGTACTTCCGGGCGGCATAAACCAACAAGTCATGAATAGAAAAGCATCTGTACTGCTTGCTTTCGCTCTCCTTTTCGTCTCTGCATCAGCCGGAGCGAGGGGAGGCATAGAGGCAGGATACCTCAATTCAAACTACAATTTCAAGTCCGATGAGCGGGCTGATTATTCTCTCAACGGTTTTTATGTGGGGGTCACTCAGGACGTGAAGCTTTTTGCCGGTTTCCACATCCAGCCGGGGCTGTATTATTCATATCTTACCGACAAGGACAGGAAAGAGGTTCTCGCCTTCAGTCTCAACGGGGATCTGACGGACCACTATCTCAGCCTTCCGATCATGCTCCGCTACCAGTTCGGCCTGCCTTTCATGAAGATCTACGTGTTCGGCGGCCCGACTCTTTCTGTCGGTCTCGTTTCGAAGCAGAAGTACACCGTGACAGGAGAATTTATGGGTGCGATGCAGAACGGCAATCTCACCTATGACTATTATACCGGGAAGCTGGATCTGGAGGCTCTTGACGTCCCGGCAGACGGAGATAATCCGTATGAGTCCATGACTCCGGACTATCGCTACAAGCGATTTGACGTGCAGCTTGGCGCCGGTGTCGGCATCGAGCTCTTCAAGTTTCTCGAGGTCAAGGTCGGCTATGACTGGGGTCTTCTCGACAGGTTTGCAGGTGACTTCGACGAGCTCCGCAGAAATCAGTTTTACGCATCAGTCGGCTTAAGATTCTGACGCCATGAGACTTTCGTCAAGAATAGATGAGATAGCGTATTCTCCCATCAGAAAACTCACGCCTTTGGCTGACAAGGCGAAAGAGAGGGGAGTGAAGGTGTATCACCTGAACATCGGCCAGCCGGACATACATACTCCTGAGTGCGGGCTGGAAAGCCTGAGGCGCATAGACCGCAAGGTGTTGGAATACAGCCCGTCGGACGGCTTCCTGTCGCTTCGCAGGCGGCTTTCGGAGTATTATTCCGGATGCGGTATGACCTATTCTCCGCAGGAGATTGTCGTCACTGCCGGCGCCTCGGAGGCGCTCATGTTCCTTTTCCTCACCTGCCTTGATCCCGGAGACGAGATCATCACCGTCGAGCCTACTTATGCCAATTACCTGACGTTTGCCCAGACGGCCGGTGTCAGGATTGTCCCCGTCGAGTCGGACATAAGGCGTGGATTTGCCCTGCCGTCTCCCGAAGAGTTCGAGAGCAGGATCACCCCACGTACAAGAGCTGTTCTCATCTGCAATCCCAACAATCCGTCCGGAAGCCTCTATTCCCGCGAGGAGCTGTCGGCTCTCGTGGATATGGTGCGCCGCCGCGGCCTCTATCTTTTCGCCGATGAAGTCTACAGGGAGTTCGTCTATGACGGGGCGGAATTCATTTCGGCCGGACACTTTCCTGAGGCGGCGGAGAATGTCGTCATAGTGGACTCTTTCTCCAAACGCTTTTCAGAGTGCGGGATAAGGGTAGGCTGCATCGCCACCCGCAATGCGGCAGTCTGCGCGGGGATGATGAAACTCTGTCAGGCCCGTCTGAGTCCTCCGCTTCTCGGGCAGATAGTGGCGGAAGCCTCGTTCGATGCCGGAAGGGAGTATGTCGACTCGGTCATCAGAGAGTATTCCGCAAGGAGGGATGTGCTCGTGGACGGGCTTCGTTCCATCCCTGGAGTGTTTGTGCCGAAGCCGATGGGAGCATTTTATGTAATTGCGGAAGTTCCTGTCGATGACGCCGAGAAATTCTGCTCCTGGTGTCTCTCCGACTTTGAGCATGAGGGCGCTACGGTGATGATGGCCCCGGCTTCCGGCTTCTATGTCACTCCGGGGCTTGGCCGCAGACAGGTACGCATGGCCTATGTGTTGAATGCCGACGACCTGCGCTCTGCCCTCCGGGTGCTTTCGGCCGCCATCACTGCCTACCGGGGCATCGGTCCGCATGCTTTCTGCGGCATGCCTCAGTAAGTCCCAGGTGTTTTTGAGTCCGTATTTCCTGTGATATATTTCTAACGGATAAATTGACATAATCGTAAGTATGGTGCTGTCAGCCGGTCGGAACTGACAGCTTGGCTGCTTATGCCGGCATCTAACTAAAATTTTTAGTTAAAGATGAAGAAAAATTAGTTGGATGTGAATTTTTTTTAGTTATATTTGTTCCCGGAACTCGGAAATGCCACCAGCCGCGCCTAATGGCTTAGAATTGGGGGTGAGTGGTAAAATGAGGCCGTTTTCTTAAAGAGGTTCTATGGAACGGAGGAGAAATGAAACATCTTACACGCAAGGAAAAGGAGATAATGACCCTGTTCTGGAGGCATGGGGCAATGTTTGTGAAGGAGCTTCAGTCGCATTACGCTGAGCCGAAGCCGCATGTGAACACCCTTTCGACGATGGTGCGGACTCTGGAGAGCAACGGCTTCCTGTCGCACAAGGCCTTCGGCAATACCTATCAGTATTTTCCGGTGGTGAGTGAGGATGAATATGGGAAAAGTTCTCTCGCCGGGGTGGTCAACAGCTATTTCAGCAATTCCTATCTTTCCGCAGTATCGACTCTGGTCAAGGAGGAGAAGATCACGGTGGATGAGCTGAAGGAGCTCATAGCCAGGATAGAAGCCGGCAGGGAGGAATAAAATCAAAGTTCGTGATTATGGAATTTGTCATTTATGAGCTGAAGGCTGCTGTCCTTCTTGCCGTCTTCTATATGTTCTACAGGCTACTGCTGAGCAGGGACACCTTTCACCGCTTCAACAGAGTGATGCTTCTGGTGATTTCCCTGCTTTCGCTGATTCTTCCGCTCTGCGAGATCACGGTGCACAGGACTGTGGACATCCCTGCATGGCTTCTGACCATGCAAGAGAGCAGGTCGGCGACCGTTGTGGAGGAGGCCGTGAATGGGACAGGCGGCTGGGAAACCGCTGCTGTTTCTCTGTATATCGCCGGGGTGATGGCGGTGCTGGCCCATACGGGTTTTGCGGTTGCGGATGTGCTGCGCATCATTTTGCGCGGACGCCGGATCCCGCAGGAGGACGGGGTCGTGATCGTCGTGACGGACAGGGATACTGCCCCTTTCAGCTGGATGAAGTACATTGTATTCTGTGAAAGTGACTTCAGGGCCGGGCATGAGGCCATTCTGAGACATGAGAAGGCGCATGTGAGGATGCGGCATTCATGGGACCTGCTTTTCACGGACATTGTCACGGCTTTACAGTGGTTCAATCCGGCGGTGTGGATGCTCCGGGCGGACCTCCGTGCCCTGCATGAGTTTGAGGCTGACGACTTTGTCCTCAGGTCCGGGGCGGATGCAAGAGAATATCAATATCTGTTAATAAGGAAAGCTGTCGGTGCGAGCGGCAACTCCATCACCAACAGCTTTAGTCACAGTACACTTAAAAATCGTATTACCATGATGTTACGCAAAAGATCATCTTCGTGGGGAGCCTTGAAGGCCCTCTACCTTGTCCCGCTTGTCGGGCTTTCGCTTGCGGCTACGGCCGAGACACGCTATGACTACAATATTACCGGCATTCCTGAAAATGGCGGCGATGCCGCGGGTTCTCTCCTGTCCGATTCCGTCTCTGCGGAAAAGAAGCGGGTCAGGGTGAAAACTGCCGTCAAAGATACAATAATTTCTGTAACAAAGGACACGATGATCACGGGTTCCGGTGATGACGGCAGCCGCGGGACCATAATGATTGCCGGATATGACGGACAAAAGGATTCTGCCGGAGAAACGGACAATGTCACTGTCTATGTGAACGGTGTGAAGTCCGGCAGGGAAGTGCTGGAAACCATGGATCCGGAAACCATTGAATCCATCTCGGTACAAAAGGATGAGGACGGCTCCGCTTCGGTATATGTCGGATTGAACGGCAAGGACGTAATGAGGTCTCCGGCAGATCTTACGGAACTGGAGGGCAAGATATCTTCCATATCCGCGACGGACATTGATACCGCGGCTCTGAGAAAATCATTGGAGAGTCTCGGGAATATTGTGGTAGACATTGATGTCCAGGCCATTCAGAAAGCCGTTGACGCTCTGAAGGATATAGACTGGAGTGTGCTTGAGGGTCTCCGGTCAGTCACTATCGATACGGCCGGGATCGGCAGTTTTGTCCGTTCTGTTGAAAAGCATTACGGAGTGTCAATAGATGCGGACCTTGATGTGGAGGCCGGTGACGGGGCATCAAAGATAAAGGTGATTGTGTCGGACGGCAAATCATCTGTCGCTCCGTCTGTCTCTGCATCAGGCAATGCCTCTGCGTCGGACGGCAAGGTGAAATATTATCTTGACGGCAAAAGATACAGGGGCGACATCAATGACATCCCCGAGGAGTCCATTGTTTCCATTACCATCGACGAGGACGGCCGCAGGGTCGGCATCTTTACAAAGAAATGATCACATGAATATTGAATGGCAATGGCCCTGCCGGCTGTCCCCGGACACCGGCAGGGTTTTAT
The DNA here is from genome assembly GCA_944326355.1 of uncultured Bacteroidales bacterium. GTDB lineage: Bacteria > Bacteroidota > Bacteroidia > Bacteroidales > UBA932 > Cryptobacteroides. The sequence goes on from CALVDO010000008.1 coordinate 100,695, forward strand.
TTTGTCGGAATCCGGAATCCTGCCGCCGGGCGGCATGGCGATCTTTTCTCTACATGACCAAAATTCCACGATACAATCATGAACGACTTGTATTCTTTGTCCTTGACCGGGGTGAGAGTGTTGGCATAAGGCTTATTGAGTGCAGTTGAATATCCGCTGGAATTGAATTCCTTAAGCAGCAAATCCACAATCCTTTCATCATACGAGAAGTCGCCATTGAAGCCAATACATATATCAGGGGCATCTTCGTCAGCCTGTGTGAACGAATGACAGTCTAATAATCCCCTGTCCCTCCTTTTCCATTGGGTCATTCTCTAATCTTTCCACATCGCACACAAAACGGGAATAATTAAAGACTGCCGGAATGACGTCATCAATACCTTGTATGGTAAACAGCATGTCGGTAAACCAATCCGTATGCTCTCTTACCGGTCCGTTAATGAAGAATGGGTTTTCATGCCATCCGCCAATCTCTTTGTCGAAGATGCCGTTGACGGATGAGTGTGGTATGTTCAAAATACATCAAATTGACAATTTGCAATTTACAAAAATTATACATACCTTTGAAATTGTAAGTTTACATAAGACCAAACACATTATATGAAAAAACAAATTATCATTCAAGCAATCATTTTATCGGCATTGATGATTGTCTCTTGCGGAAAGCAGGAAACGAATCCGGTCATGCTTGAAACTCCTG
>CALVDO010000009.1 GCA_944326355.1 uncultured Bacteroidales bacterium
CGCCGCCGCGCTTATCGGGGACGCCGTCCGGGAGATCAGCTAGGTCTGAGACACCGGGCGGCGTCCCTCCGTTTATGACGGCCCCGCTGCGCTTATCTGATGGCCCGCGGCCGCGCTCCACTTGTGGGGATCTGCCTCGGACTGCCTGAGAACGGGCTGAAATCGAAGATGCAGGAGGCGTAAGCCGCTTTCCTATAGATTCAGTACTGCTTCCGGTGCTGTGTGAGGACTCCAGATGTCCCGGACTGATAAGTGAACTATAAATGCATTTGTCATGACTTTTGATGAGATAGCAGAAAAAAGAGTCAGTGTCAGAAAGTTTGATGCTGAGAGAAAGATCAGTATTTATAATCTGAGGACAGTCATTGATGCCGCAAGACTTGCTCCATCCTGGAAGAACAGTCAGACTGCGCGTTATCATCTCGTGACAGACAGAACTGTTTTCTCCCGACTGCTGAAGGGGCTGTCTCCACGTAATGCGGAGAATGCCGAGGGCGCTTCGGCGTTGCTGGTGACGACATTTGTGAAGGATGTCGCAAGATTTCGTGACGGGCATCCGGATAATGAGCTCGGAAACGGATGGGGGATATATGATGCCGGAATAAGTAATTCTTATGTACTTCTCAAGGCGGCTGAGTGCGGCATTGATTCTCTCGTCATGGGAATCAGGGATGCTGAGGCCATTCGCTTGATTCTCAATATCCCTGATGACGAGGTAGTGCTGTCTGTGATAGCCCTCGGCTATCGCGTTTCGAGTGTCGCCCGTCCGCGGAGGAAGGAGCTTGATGACATACTCAAGATATATTAGGATTTTACTTACTTCGATTTGCAGATGAGAAGAAGAATGGCATATATGACTGTTTCTCTCCGTTTCAGAAGATGGAGCAGGCACTCTTATGCTGCCTTCTGTTCGATAGGTCGCCATGTGACGATAGGCAGGCTTGCTTCGGACATTGTCGACGCCTCACTGAGAAAAGAGAAGAGCGTACATTCGCGTTTCTTCTCAAAGAGAGCGCTTTCTTCTTCGGATTATGATTTGAGTGCAGGGTATGAGGATGATTCCGGCGATTCGCCAGGAGGAGGGGGCATATTGTGGTTAGTTAGTATCATGTCGGTCTTTTGCGGCATGTGCTTTTTCATGTTCCCATTGTTCGGGGGCGTCTCAGCTGCTCTTGCGTTTCTTGTTGGAGCACTGACAGGCTTTTTTGCGCTTATTTCACTGATAAATCGCTGTATGTCAGATACGGTCCGCACGGCTCACAAGGCCGGCGGGCCGTTTTTTTGTTTTGTCTCGCCTTGTTCTTCCGGGGCATGTTCGGACGGTTGCACCGACGGGCCTTGTTCTTCCGGGGCATGTTCGGACGGTTGCTCCGACGGGCCTTGTTCTGCCGGGCTGTTCCGGCGGTTTCATCTGGCGGATTGCACATATGAATATGGTAAGAATTGATTGATGGATAAGAAATTGATTGACGGATATGAAAAGCATTGAAGAAATTATTGCATCGGGCGGTCTTGACGCAGAGGAGGCTTTGGCGTGGAATTGCGCGATGACGACGGATGAACTTCTGAGTATGGCAAGGTCCGTAATGCTCAGATGTTGTCCTCCGGATTTTGATACCTGTTCGATTGTAAACGCGAAGTCGGGTAAATGTCCTGAAAACTGTAAATGGTGCGCACAGTCGGCTCATCATGAAACTGGGGCTGAAGAATACGGTCTGCTTCCGGCTGACAGACTGCTTCAGTCTGCAGGATTGTGTCGATCCAAAGGGATAGGCAGATTCTCAATCGTGACGAGCGGAAGGCGGCTGAAGCCTTCTGAAGTTGACTCTATATGTGAGGCGGTACGACTGATACGGGCTGAGTGCGACATCTGCCTCTGCCTTTCGGCTGGGCTGCTCGGCGAGGAAGATCTCGTGCGTCTTAAGTGTGCAGGCATAGAGCGTTATCACTGCAATCTGGAGACGGCTCCGTCATTTTTCCCGTCGCTCTGCACGACACATACTCTGGAGCAGAAAAAGGCAACACTCAGGGCAGCAAGGGCGGCAGGAATGGAGATCTGCAGCGGGGGCATAATCGGTATGGGTGAGACGATGCGCCAGAGGCTTGAGCTGATTACGGAGCTTAAAGAGCTTGAAGTGCGTTCGGTCCCTGTTAATATTCTGTCTCCGATAAAGGGGACCGCTCTGGAAGATGTTGAGCCGATCTCGGAAGATGAAATCCTTAGGACCGTGGCCCTTTTCCGTCTGATGATGCCGGATGCGAGGCTGCGTTTTGCGGGAGGACGCGCGAGACTTTCGGAGGGTACGGTCATGAAGGCCATTCGTTCGGCGATAAACGCGGCGATTCTCGGGGATATGCTGACGACTGCAGGGGCAGATGTCTCGGCAGATTTCAGAAGAATCAGAGAAGCAGGATATAAATTGAGTGACATCAGATGAGAAGAGATATGAAAAGTATTGATTTCAACGGGCTTATGGATGAATTCGACAGGAATCATCTGTGGCATCCGTACACATCTGCATATAATCCTCTGCCCTCGTATAAGGTGCGGGAGGCGCACGGATGCAGAATAGTTCTTGAAGACGGGACAGAACTGATAGAGGGAATGTCATCATGGTGGTGTGCAGTGCACGGGTACAACCATCCGACGTTGAATGAGGCGCTTAGGAATCAGGTGGAAAAGATGTCGCACGTGATGTTCGGCGGGCTGACGCATGAGCCTGCGGTAAGGCTCGGTAAGACGCTCCGGGAGATTCTGCCGGACGAGTTTACACATAGCTTTTATGCGGACAGCGGCTCGGTGGCGACGGAAGTGGCGATGAAGATGGCCGTGCAGTATCATTATGCGGCGGGAATGTCTTGCCGCACGGATTTCGTGACGATAAGATCCGGCTATCATGGAGACACATGGAATGCTATGTCGGTGTGTGACCCGGTGACCGGCATGCACAGCATCTTCGGCCCGGCTCTGCCCCGCCGTCATTTCGTTCCGTCTCCTGAAAGCCGTTTCGGAGGCGAATGGAAGCAGGATGACATTAAGCCTCTTGAGGAGGTGCTTGAGAGGCATCATGACACTATGGCTGCGCTTATCCTTGAGCCGGTCGTACAGGGAGCGGGAGGAATGCGCTTCTACCATCCGGAGTATCTCCGGCAGGCTGCGGCGCTGTGCAGGCGTTACGGAGTGCTCGTGATCTTTGATGAGATTGCCACGGGATTCGGACGTACCGGCAGGCTCTTCGCTTGGGAACACGCCGGAGTGAAGCCTGACATAATGTGCATCGGGAAAGCTTTGACCGGAGGATATATGACCCTTTCGGCGGTGTTGACGACGGACATGGTGGCAAAGATGATTTCTGACAATCCTCCTTATGCCTTTATGCACGGACCGACATTCATGGGCAATCCTCTGGCTTGCGCTGTGGCTGATGCCAGCGTGAGGCTTCTTCTCTCATCAGGCTGGCAGGAGAAGGTCAAATCTATTGAATCCCAGATGAAACGGGAGCTCGCTCCGGCTGCGGATATGCCTCAGGTAGAAGATGTTAGGGTACTTGGCGCGATAGGCGTCATCCAGACGAAAAAGCCTGTGGACATGGCAGTGATGCAGCGCAGATTCGTGGAGCTTGGAGTGTGGGTGAGACCTTTCGGCAGACTTGTGTACATAATGCCGCCGTTCATAATCTCACCGGAAGAGCTGAGTGTGCTCACCTCGGCTCTCCTGACGGTGACGGCAGAATCATGAGGAGGAGAATATGGATGCTTCAGCTGTTCTGACTGAGATTGAAAGGTGCGGCAATCTGCGTCGGCTTATGTCATACGGACATCAGGGGAAATTCGTCACCGCCGGAGGAAAGACGATGCTCAATCTCTCCTCCAACGATTATCTTGGGCTGGCTTCTGACGTCGGACTGTACAGGGACTTCATTGAGGAGTCCGGAATCGGCAATGTACCTCCGGATGGCGCCACTATTCCGGAGAATCTGCTATTCTCTTCCTCCTCGTCTCGTCTTCTCACAGGCAATTTCTCTGTATGTGAGGAGGTCGAGAGGGTATTGGCGGAATTGTACGGGAAGGAGGCGGCTCTCGTCTTCGGCAGCGGCTACAATATGAATTCGGGGATAATCCCTGCGATTACGACTTCAGAAGACCTGATCCTTGCGGACAAGCTTGTGCATGCGAGCATGATTGACGGCATACGCCTCAGTCAGGCCAAAACAATCCGTTTCCCGCATCAGAATCTTGATCGTCTGGAGAAGCTCGTGGATTCTAATGCCTTGTCGTATGACACAATATTCATACTTGTCGAGAGCGTCTACAGTATGGACGGAGACGTGACAGATCTCACGAGGCTCGTTTCTCTCAAGAAGCGTCATTCTAATGTCGTGCTTTATGTTGATGAGGCTCATGGCTTCGGAGTCAGAGGAGAGTCCGGTCTCGGAGTGGCGCAGGAGCAGAACTGCATCGGAGACATCGATCTTCTGTGCGGGACATTCGGAAAGGCTCTCGCCTCGACGGGAGGTTTTACGGTGTGTTCGTCCGGTATGCGGGAGTGTCTTGTAAACAGGATGAGGCCGTTCATCTTTACGACCGCCATGCCTCCGGTCAATTTGATGTGGACTCTGCATGTGCTGAAGAGGCTGCCTTCGATGACTGACAGGAGGCGGCATCTTGCCGGGATATCGGCTCGGCTGAGGATGGCTGCGGCTGAGGAGGGTTTCACTTCTTCTTCTGAAAGTCATATAATTCCGATAATGGCGGGAGAGAGCGCAAGAGCCCTGAAGATGGCGGAGAGATTCAGGGAGGAAGGATTCTTCCTTCTGCCCGTACGTCCTCCTACAGTGCCGGAAGGTACTTCCAGAATACGGATATCGTTGACTGCGGCCGTGTCTGATGAGGAGGCGGACAGGCTGATCTCATCTCTGCGCATGATGAAATCAATGGTGATATGAAGCAATGTTTTCTGAAAAAGGCCGCCGGGAATCGCGGTCTCATACTCTTTTTCGGGGGATGGGGATCTTCTCCTGAACTTTTTTCAGGCCTTGAGACTGAGCCGGGATATGACTGTATCTTCTGCTGGGATTACAGGGATCTTGGATTCAGCTTCGATAGTCTGGGCGGCTATGACCGCGTGTCGGTGTATGCATGGTCGATGGGCGTGTGGGTGGCTCAACATGTCCTCTCCGGCCGTCTTGCCGTAGAGCCGGAGGCAGCCATAGCGGTATGCGGAACGCCGCATCCGGTCGACGATCTGCGCGGAATCCCCAGAGCTGTTTTTCTCGGCACTATGAAGAATATGTCCGACCCAGTGCTCCGCAAATTCAGAAAGAGAATGTGCGGACATGATCTGGATGCGTATATGTCGCGTGTCGGAAATCGTACCGTGGAGGAGCTGTCAGAGGAACTTGAGTCCCTGTTCGCTTTTGTGACAGGAGCAGAGGCCGGTACACCTGTAGCCGGCCTGAGGCTGAGCTGGAATGTGGCGGTCATCGGTGAGGACGATCTGATCTTCCCTGCCGCCAATCAGTTGCGGGACTGGACCTCAGAGGAGCTCGGCGGAACATGTGAGACTGTTGTCGTAAAATCTCCACATTATGGGGAAGAGATGTTCAGGAAGCTTCTGCTCGGAGGATACAGACGCAGATGAAGGAATTTATATGAAGACTTAGATGATGTCATGAAAAAGGTAGTGTACAGGAGATGTTGACGGTGATGGATAAGAAGCTTGTAAGGGAAAGGTTTTCTCGGGCTCTGAATACTTATGACTGGAATGCCGGAGTGCAGAGAAAGGTAGCTGAAAAGCTGTGCGATCGCGTGATGACCTGTTGCGGCGGACAGGCAGGACGTGTACTTGAAATCGGCTGCGGGACAGGATGTCTGTCGCGTCTGCTGTTCGACTGGATTCATCCCGAACAAATGTGGCTGAATGATCTCTGCGCTGAAGCAGAGCCGGCGCTTAATGATCTGCTTTCGCGCGGGGTCCGTTTTCTTCCAGGGGATGCGGAGAAAATCAGTTTTCCCGACGGTCTGGATATGATCGTCTCCTCGTCGGCTATACAGTGGTTTGATGATCTGCCGGCTTTTTTCAGAAAATGTCACGAGGCTCTTTATCCCTCTGCGGACGGATATCTCGTGTTCAGTACTTTCGGGAAGGACAATCTTGCGGAGACGGCCTTCCTTACGGGGGCTTCTTTGCGGTATTTCTCTCTGGAAGAGCTGACGGAGATGCTGTCACCGGGTTTTGAAGTCATTTATTCATCAGAGGAGAGAGTGATGGTCGCGTTCGATTCCCCTTTTTCTGTGCTGAGGCATCTCAAGATGACAGGAGTCACAGGAGTGTCCGACACCGGATTATGGACGAGGGGGAGACTTGAAGAGTTCAGCCGGAGATATATTGAGCTCTTTCCTGTCGGGGCTGTGGATCCTTCCTCTGCCGTTCGCCTGACATATCATCCGGTTTATTTCGTTTGCCGCAGGAAAAAGGTCTGAAAATATGGCAGGAAGAAGTACTGTGTCCAAGCGGGGGATGAGTCGCCGAAGAATCCGGGCGTGAGCCGTGTTTCCGGCTGTCGATGGCACTGTGTGCCGTTTAATGATAGAATGTCGTTTTTAGATAACTGAAGATATGAAGAACAATGTGTTTTTTGTAAGCGGGATTGATACCGGAGTGGGCAAAAGCTTTGCGACGGGCTATATTGCGAAAATATGGAATGAAAGGGGATGTCGGACAATCACCCAGAAACTGGTGCAGACCGGAAACGAGGACATCTCTGAGGATATAGAGGTGCACAGGAGAATAATGGGGTGCGGGATGCTGCCGGAGGATGAGCAAAAGCTCACGATGCCGGAGATATACACATATCCGTGTTCTCCGCATCTGGCCGCCGAGATTGACGGAAGACCGATAGATCTGGAAAAGATCGGACGGGCGACGGAGATTTTGAGCGAGAGTTATGACGCAGTGCTTCTTGAAGGGGCCGGCGGGCTTATGGTGCCCCTGACAAGGACTCTGCTGACTCTTGACTATGCGGCGGAAAAAGGATACCCTCTGATTCTGGTCACATCCGGAAAACTCGGGAGCATCAGCCATACCCTTTTGAGCCTTGAAGCGGCAAAAAAACATGGACTGAAGCTTAAGATGTTGCTGTTCAATATGTATCCGCAGGAGGACGATCATCTGATTGCCGATGATGCACAAAGGTATCTGAAGTCCGTTCTGGCGGCGGAGTATCCTGAGGCGGAGTATATGACCGTGCCTGTGCAGGTCGTATAGACGAAAAAAGGGTAAGCTTATTACATCGCACCGCTACAACCTCCTGCCCTTGCTGCCTTCCGGCCCTGGGGGAATTCAGAGGGAGCTGGTCGTGTAAGACTTACCCGATGCAAAGATAGTCAAAATTTCGTCCCCGCCAAAAACATTTTTTCAGAGGACCGAAATTCTGACTCTTCTGCTGACGATTCAGCGGAAATGTTGACGAATTTCATTTGAGACTGTCGAAAATCAGCGGAAGAAGGTCGTCGACCCTGTAGAATTTCCATACCTTTTCGGCGCCGACCATAAGTATTTCCATTGGCTTTCCTCCTCTGTCCTGATATTCAGCCATAACCTGCCTGCACGCTCCGCAAGGGGTTGCAGGCACAGGACAGAGCTTCCCGTCCCGGCAGGCGGCGATTGCGATGGCTTCGATTGCAAGATCCGGGTAGTGTGCGCCGGCGTAAAAGAGTGCGGTCCTTTCCGCGCATAGGCCTGACGGAAAGGCCATGTTTTCCTGATTTGATCCGGTGACAACCGTCCCGTCGGAAAGTCTTGCCGCAGCACCCACATTGAAGTGAGAGTATGGGGTATAGGCATTTTCAGTGGCCCTGATGGCGGCTTCAGCCAGATTCCGGTCGGAAGCAGAAAGCTGACAGACGCTCTGATATTCGTCATAGACGATCTTCATTTCCTTCTTTGCCATAACTTCTTCTTTTTCTCCGGTCATCCGGGGCAAATCATCCGTTTAATGGCTATATTTGCAGCCGGAATTACCGCATTATCAGCAAATATACGCAGAAGCCGAGAGCAATGCAAGCTCGCTTGCAATTGCCGAGGCGCAACAGTATAAATGGCCGTCAGGGCAAATATACGCAGAAGCCGAGAGCAATGCAAGCCCGCTTGCAATTGCCGAGGCGCAACAGTATAAATGGCCGATAGGCCAAATATAGCGAGAAACCATGAAATTATGAAGGTTTGTGTAGGACTTTCCGGTGGTGTTGATTCAAGTGTGGCCGCTCTTCTGCTCAAGAGGGCGGGCCATGACGTTTTTGCACTGTTCATGCAGAACTGGCATGACACGACGGGGACTCTGCATGGCGACTGTGAATGGGAGGAAGACCGTTTCGTCGCGGAGATGGTGGCGAGGAAGATAGGCATTCCCTTCTATTTCGTCGATCTGAGCGAAGAATATCGTCAAAGGGTCGTGGACTATATGTTTGATGAATATTCAAAGGGACGCACACCCAATCCCGACGTGCTGTGCAACAGAGAGATAAAGTTTGATGCATTTCTCAGATGCGCGATGAGGCTCGGGGCCGATTATGTCGCGACCGGCCACTACTGCAGAAAGGACGAGATCCAGGGTCCGGACGGAAAGCCGGTCTATCGTATATTCGCCGGTAGTGATCACAACAAGGACCAGAGCTATTTCCTGTGTCAGCTGACTCAGGAGCAGCTTTCGAAGGCGCTTTTCCCGATAGGGGACATCGACAAGCCGCAGGTGAGGCGTCTTGCACACAAGGCTGATCTGCCGTCAGCCGACAAGAAGGATTCACAGGGCATCTGTTTCGTGGGGAAGGTGGATCTGCCGACCTTTCTGCAGCAGAAGCTGCATCCGGAGGAAGGCGACATTGTGGAAGTGTACGACGCTTATTTTCAGGATAATCCTCAGTATCGTATGATCCATGACACCCTGCTTTCGCTCAGACGCGACGGCCAGACCGGAGATATACGGATGATAACCGACTATATATCTGAAACCCGCCCTATGACGGGAAATGACTATGCTTCGACGCAGTCTCCGTTCTCATCGGAGAAGATAGCCGCGCTGCCGGATGATGAGCTGCTGATGCTGTCGCAGCCGATGAAATATGAAATCTCTTTCAAGACAGAGACTTATCGCAGCGGGAAGAAGCATGTCAAAAAGACGAGATATGCGGACAATCCGTTTGGAAAGATTGTGGGCAGACATGACGGCGCTCAGTTCTATACCATCGGCCAGCGCCGGGGGCTCAATATCGGCGGGCACGCGGAATCTCTTTTCGTGATAGCGACCGACATTGACCGTAATATCATATATGTGGGTGAAGGTCATGCGCATAAAGGACTTTCACGCAGTTGCCTGCGTGTCGCTCCGGAGGATGTTCACTGGATCAGGGAGGACATTCCGATGCGTGTGGGAGAGATCCGCCGCTATCGTGTGCGCATACGCTATCGTCAGCCGCTGCAGGGTGCGTTTCTGATTATGCGTGAGAATGGGCTTTATGTGCTTTTCGACGTACCGCAGCGCGGGATTACGCCGGGTCAGTTCGCTGTGTGGTATGAAGGCGAGGAGATGTTGGGCTCGGGAGTGATTTCCTGCTGAGCTTTCACGCCAGGTCTTCGGCCGCGCTCTGACCCGCAAGGAAGCCTGTGGAGAATGCGGTCTGGAGATTGTAGCCTCCCGTGTCCCCATCGAGATCAAGTACTTCTCCTGCGAAATAAAGCCCGGGGACGAGCCGTGACTCCATGGTCTTCGGCTTGATTTCATCGGTGGAGACCCCGCCTGCAGTGATGACGCTTCTTTCGTAGCCGACGAATCCCCTTATGTCCATCTTCCAGTCCTTCAGCGCGGAGGCAAGCCTCTTGTGGTCAATGTTCCGGACGCTGCGTCTGAAACCTGCAGCCAGGGACGAGGGGAGAAGCCGGGAGAGCAGAATCCGGAATCTGTCTTCATATTTTTTGCCCCGGTTTCTGCCGTCAGAAGCTATTTCTTGCCACAGTGAGCTGATTCGTCTTTCCAGAGCTTCCTTTTCTACGGCAGGCTTAAGGTCGATGGACACTGAGACGCGCCCTCCGTTGATGAGAGTGTTTACGCATTTTCTGCTTATCCTGAATCCGATCGGACCTTCGAGACCGCCGTCGGTGAAGTCCAGATCGCCGAACTCGGTCTGAATCAGTTTCCCGTCGGCATAAAGGGTCAGACCTACGTTCTTTATATGATTCCCGTTGAGCAGCGCCCCCGTTTCGGACAGGGGAACGCTTCTGTCTATGTGCCCTTTGAGTATGTCGCCGGTGGCTGAACCCATATTGGAGGTCCGGAGTCCGGATGCGTCTGCTGACCTGGGTCCGGATGCGGCGGATGATATCTTGTAGTTTTCCGGGACAAGCGCCGTGAGGGACGGAAAGCATCTCTTTATCGTGTGCCCCATGTCTCTGGCCCATGCATAGCCGTCTCCAGTGGAGCCTGTGGCCGGGTATGAGAGCCCTCCGGTGGCGATTATGAGTCTGGAACATGAGAATGTCCGTCCGTCGCGGCATTCTATGAGGAATCTTCCTTCCGGCATCGCTCCGTCAGACATCCGGTCAGTGTCCTCGGAGTCAGTCGCGGAGGCCCTTTTTACGGATGATACCTCGCAGCCGGTGTGCATAGTGACTCCTGCTTCGGAAACGGCTCTGACGAGGGCGTCTACTACATCGACGGCGCGGCCGGATGCCGGAAAGATGCGTTCACCGCGCTCGATGACTGTCTCCAGTCCGTGCCTGCCGAAAAATTCCGTGACGGCCTCAGAGTCGAAATTGAGGAATGCGGCTTTGAGCGGATTGGCCTTGGGATGGATATGTCCGGAAAATTCATTCCATTTTCTGGTGTTGGTCAAATTGCATCGTCCCTTTCCTGTGATCATGATTTTTCTGCCGGGTCTCGGCATCTTTTCGAGGAGAGTAACCGATGCAGAAATGTTCCCGCCTGACGAGAGCGCGTCTCCTGCTGCTGCGGCCGCCATCATTCCCGCAGCTCCGCCGCCTATTATGATAATGTCAGAATATTCCATATCGAAAATATTTGTGCAATATATAAAATATTTTATTAACTTTGCAGTCCCTTAAGAAAAGATGGGGCTTGCGGACTTGTCCGAATCCTTCAGCCCGCTTTCCTGAAAGGAGTTTCAAAGCCACTTTAGCTCAGTCGGTAGAGCAACGCATTCGTAACGCGTAGGTCGTGGGTTCGAATCCCATGAGTGGCTCAGGATCATCATCTGGATCGTGCGGAGAATCATCATTATGCTGAAACGGAAGATGTCAGGTGTGACGGTCGTCCTGTCGTGGGCTTTTGCCCCGGTCATGGCGGCCGCAATTCTTTTTTACGGCTGCTCATCCTCAGCCGAGTCAGGTCATCCGACCTCATTTTCGTATGCCAGATATGTGGATGTCCTTTCATCGGACGGAAATGTCGAGGAGACCGGCGGCTCGGTGACGGTGGTCTCTGTCTCTCCTTTTGACGGAAGTGCCGATACGATGGTCATCGATTCTCCGGTGAAGAATGTTGTGTGCATGTCATCTTCACATACCGCCTGCCTTTCTGCCGTAGGATGTGACACGGTGATATGTGCCGTCTCTGGAGTCAGGTACCTGTCCGATACGGTACTGCTTTCGAGGTATGCCTGGACTTGCGGGCAGAGCGTGCGGGACGCTGTCGGGTTCGGGCCTGATGAGCGGCACGCAGTCAAGTATTTGAACCGGGACGGTAGGGACGATTCGGCGCAGTTCCGGCCGCTTTATGATATAGGCCATGATGCCGCTTTCGACTATGAGAGGATTCTTGCTCTGCATCCCGATATGGTTGTCGCCTATGCCGTCTCTCCTGCTCTGCCTCAGTATGTGTCGAGGCTCAGGTCACTTGGCGTGCCCGTTCTTGTCCTGTATGACAATTTCGAGGCTCATCCTCTCGCCAGGGCAGAGTATGTGAGGCTTTTCGGTGCTATTGCCGGAGTGCCCCGCAGGGCAGATTCCGTATTTTCTGAGGTCAGCCGGCGCTATGAGGCACTGAGTTCGTTCATAAGCAAAGAGATTGCGGGAAATGGGCTGAGAAGGAAGAATGTGCTGCTGAATGTGCCGTATCGGGATGTCTGGTATATTCCGGGAGGGGACAATTATATGTCAAGGCTCGTCAGTGATGCCGGCGGCAAGGTGCTCGGAGCGAAGCCGGGACGGACGGAATCGTCTTCCGTGACGGTGGAAAGGGCTTATGAGCTTTCTCTTGAAGCCGATTTCTGGCTAAATGCCGGAGCGTGTGTCACGCGCAGCCGGCTTGAAAGTCTCAATCCGATGTTCATCCTGTTTCCTCCTTTGAAGAGTGCCGGACATACCGTATATAATAATGTGAAGAGGAGCACTCCGGGCGGCGGAAATGATTTCTGGGAGAGCGGGGCAGTGCGTCCGGACCTGATACTTGAAGATCTGATCCGGATCCTGCATTATGACGGCGACGGTGACTTACATTATTATGTTGAACTTGAATAGCTCGTTGTCGCAGAATGTCCCGCTGATTTCAGTCATCTCCGGACTCCTGTCGCAGGTGCCGTGGGCTTCCGTCTGAACGCCCTGTCCCATCGGCTGCATTGGGGCAAGCTCGATGGCGATGATGTCTCCTATGCGCAGGGATACGATAGCCGAGGATGCTGTTATGGCCTCTTCGATCATTTCCGTTGCGCCTTCGGTCACGGTGGAGTACGCCTCTATGGAATCTATGCGTAAGGAGAATGTGTTGAGGCCGCTTTCAAGAGTCGCCTTGTCATACATCGGGAACGGAAGCACCGAAGTGCGGTCCGCGCACGAGGCGCAGGCCATGCTTTCCGGAGAGCCGTCGAGCATGTCCCCCACATAGAGCAGAGTCCCGTAGCTGACTGCGTCCCAGTATCTTGAGGCGAATTTCCTTCCGACGCATTTCCCTGCCTTTGATATGCGGGCGAAAAGTATCGGGGTCCAGAGATAGGAACTCACTGAGTCCGGGGCGAACAGATCCTTGTTTTCCCTCTCCCAGCTTGTGTCCGGGCGGCAGAGGAACTTCCCGCTGCCGTATAGTCTGACTATGATGTTCATTGTGGCTGTCGCGTCATGCTTCGGAGTCCGGGAAAGGGATGCTCATCTGGCTTTCGGCAGACGTCTCGTCCTGCTCAATCCTCTTTTTCGAGACTTTCTTCTCCTGTGCCTTCTTCATGTTGACGTTCCCTGAACCGCTCCAGCCGGACAGCTGTCCCAGCAGCTCCTCCCCGGAGAGAGGCTTCTGCTCGGCTGCTCTCGCCGCTCTCTTCACCTCACGTTTCTCTTCGTCGAACTTCATCTTAAGAAGCTCGAACTGACGTTTGGTGTCGAGGGTGAATTCCCCGTTCTCTATCCAGCTGAAATATGACGGCTCGTTGTTATATACCTCTCTTGCCGTCTTTCCCTTGTGCTTTCCGAAGCTGATCGTAGGCTCCTTTCTGTCGTTGAGGACAAGCCTTCCCGCGTAGTCCACGCATTTCTGCCTTTCGGAGAATCCCGCGAGAAAGTCAACGCTGTTCTTGAGCGTGTCCGGATACCTGTCGAGCTGGGCCTTGAGCACTTCGTAGGTCGCGATCGTGTCTGCCTGGGCGGAATGCGCGTTCATCAGTTCCTTGCCGCAGTAGAATCTGTATGCGGCCTTGAGGTTGCGCGGCTCAAGGAAGTGATATATGTTCTGCACGTCGACCATCTTCATCTCGTGAAGATTGATCTTGAGGTCCCTGTGGAGATATTTGCGTACCCTCTCCAGCTCTTCCGCGAGCATCGGCAGGTCGAATTTCGTCGAATTGAAGCCTGCGAGGTCGCTGTCTTCGAGCCATTCCAGCACTTCGTCCACTATCTCGGAGAATCTTTTGCAGTCGCTCAGATCCTCGTCCTTTATCCCGTGTATGGCCTGGGCGCTGGGGGTTATCTTCTTCTGACAGTTGTTCTGATAGTCCCACGGCTTCACTCTCCATGTCTTTATCTTCTGCTCGGAGTCCGTAAGTATCTTTACGAAGCTTAGCTCTATGATTCCGTCGGACGCAATGTTCAGACCGGTACTTTCTATGTCAAAGAACAGTATCGGCCTTTCGAGTTTCAGTTCCATTTCCTGATTTGTCGTTAAAATGTATAATAGGTCAGATCATGATAGGCATGATGATGCCGCAGATCTTTCCGCTCTCCGGCTCGTCCTCGGCGGGCACGACCAGAGCGGCGCGCTTGCTGTCGGCAAATTTCATGACAAGCTCCCCGCAGGACATGTTGCTGAGTATCTCTATTATGAATGTGGACTTGAAGCCTATCGAGAGCTCCTCTCCGTCATACTGGCACGGGATGGTCTCGTATGCCGCGATTGAGAATCCGAGGTCCTGGGCAGAAATCATCAGTGAGTCGCGGCGGAGGTCGAACTTGATGTGGTTCGACGCCTTGTTGGCGCAGACGGACACTCGTTTCACCGTGTTGAGGAACATCGTCCTGTCTATTCTGAGCACATTGGAGTTGTTCTGCGGGATGACGTCCCTGTATTTAGGATATCTTCCGACCACAAGCCTGCATATCACCGTAGTACGGTCGAAGGAGAACATGGCGTTCTTCGAGTCGAAGGAAATCTTCACTGTCTCCGTGTTTTTCCCGATGATGGACCTGAGCACTGATGCCGGACGCTTGTGGAGGATGAACGAGGCCTTCTCTGCCGTCTTCACCTCAGGCACGGCGTAGCATATCAGCTTGTGAGAGTCCGATGCCACGAGGGTAGTCCCCTCTTCGGGATCCATGTCGAAGAAAATGCCGTTCATTATAGGCCTGAGCTCCTCGTCCGAAGTGGCGTATATCGTGCTTGCTATTCCTTCCACAAGGCTTTCCGCCGGGAAGTCGACGCTTACGGCGTTCTCTTCGGTCGTCGCCGTCTCAGGATAGTCCTCCGCAGGAAAATAAGGCAGAGTGGACGAACCGCTCGACCAGCTGCATTCGAATGAGCTGTCGCCTGTGGTCGAGATCGTCAGCGGCTGGTCCGGGAGCTCCCTGAGCAGATCCGTCATGTGCTTGGCAGGAATGGCTATCCGCCCTTCCTCCACTGCGTTGTCCACCTCGAGGACCGTCTTGAGCGTGAGCTCCATGTCAGACGCAGTTATCTCAAGTGAGCTGTCCTTGAGCACGAACAGGAAGTTCTCAAGGATCGGGAGCGCCGACTTGGCCGGTATGGCCTTTGACACCGACAATATCCCTTTCAGCAGTTCCGCGCTGGAAATGATAAGTTTCATATTTCAATCTTTATATTGTTTCCGCTTCTGTCAGCAGGCCTGTTTTCCGTCAGGCCGCTACAACGAGCAAATATATGTATTTTTCATCATATTCCGGAATATAATGGCATATAATTTGATTTTTCAGGCCCGGCTTTTCGGGCAGAGAACCTGAATCTTAAAAATGATAGATAATTAACGGATAATATTATGAAGAGAGGAATTCTGACAATGCTGCTTTCTGCCGTCGTAGGCGGAGCTGCAGCCCTGATTGTTGTGAAATGCGCCGCATCTGACATGAATGGCAGACAGGTGGTCATCCGGGACGCCGGCGGGGAATACCGCACGGTCAATCTTGAGCAGACCGACTATCCGGACTTCACCTATGCCGCAGAGTCGGCGGTGGATGCCGTGGTTTATGTCAAAGTGACCGTCAGGGACGTCACGAGAACGGCTCCGAGCTCCATATTCGACTTCTTCTTCGGCTATGAGGGCACTCCGCATGAGAGAGAGAGGGTCGGAAGCGGCTCAGGCGTTATAATCAGGCCGGACGGATATATCGTGACCAACAATCATGTCATCGAGGGTGCGTCTAAGATAGAGGTGACGCTGAACAACAACAAGACATACGAGGCTACGCTTGTCGGAACCGATCCGGCTACTGATGTCGCTCTGATAAAGATTGAGGCTCAAGGACTTCCTGTGATTCCGTTCGGCGACTCTGACAGGCTCAGGCTCGGCGAGTGGGTCATCGCCATCGGCAGT
Source organism: uncultured Bacteroidales bacterium (assembly GCA_944326355.1). Classification (GTDB taxonomy): domain Bacteria; phylum Bacteroidota; class Bacteroidia; order Bacteroidales; family UBA932; genus Cryptobacteroides. The sequence continues at coordinate 16,036 of CALVDO010000009.1, forward strand.
CCGTATGACCTGCGCTCCACCATCACGGCAGGCATAGTCAGCGCGAAAGGACGCTCGATGCCGAATTATGACGGCGAGTTCAAGATAGAGTCGTTCATCCAGACAGATGCCGCAGTCAATCCGGGCAACAGCGGCGGCGCCCTTGTGGACAAGTCCGGCAATCTGGTCGGAATCAACACCGCCATCATATCTCAGACAGGATCATACACCGGATATTCCTTCGCAATCCCGTCCAACATCGTCAAGAAGATTGCCGATGATCTCATCGATTTCGGCAGCGTCAAGAGAGCGGTTCTCGGAGTGACGATGAGACCGGTGGATGACAAATTGGCAAAAGAATTGAAACTTTCCGCTCCGACGGGCGTATATATTGTTGAGGTTTTGAAAGGCAGTGCCGCGGACGATGCCGGAATGAAGGCCGGGGACGTGCTTGTGGCGATAGACTCGTCGAAAGTGACGACAGCATCTTCCGTTCAGGAGCATGTCAACAGATTCCACCCGGGAGATGAGACGAGGATGACGGTCATCCGTGACGGCAGGGAGAAGGTTCTTGACGTGAAGTTCAAGGGCACTTCGGCAGAAAACGGTTCCGTCGATGAAGATGGCGGAATGGCTTTCTACGGCGCTCGGATAAAGGAGGCTCCGAAGGAGGATCTTGAGAGGCTCGGCATCGACCACGGAGTAGAGATCGTGTCGGTCGGTCCGGGAAAGGTCATGGACGCCGGAGTGTCGGAGGGATTCATAATAATGTTCGTCAACAACCAGCCTGTGCGTAAACCTCAGGACGTGATGGATATCATCGGCAAGTCGAAGAGGGCAGTCTTCGTTGAAGGCGTGACGCCATACGGCAAGGCATCCTATTTCGGCTTCGGAATATAGGAGACGCAATATTTTATGAGACAGTTAAAGATCACAAAATCGATCACCAATCGCGAGAGCGCATCTCTTGACAAGTATCTTCAGGAGATCGGCCGAGAGGAGCTGATAACTGTGGAGGATGAGGTCGAGCTCGCCCAGCGCATACGCAAAGGGGATCAGGCCGCCCTCGAGAAGCTGACCAGGGCCAATCTGAGGTTCGTGGTGTCGGTGGCGAAGCAGTATCAGAATCAGGGGCTGAGTCTTCCGGATCTCATCAATGAAGGCAATCTCGGCCTTATCAAGGCCGCCGAGAAATTTGACGAGACGAGGGGCTTCAAGTTCATCTCTTATGCGGTGTGGTGGATCAGACAGTCCATCCTTCAGGCTCTTGCGGAGCAGTCGAGAATAGTAAGGCTCCCGCTCAATCAGGTGGGTTCGCTCAACAAGATAAACAAGGCTCTCTCGAAGTTCGAGCAGGAGAATGAGAGAATGCCGTCGACGGAGGAGCTTTCCGAGATGATCGACGTCCCTAAGGACAAGATAGCGGACACTCTGAGGGTTTCCGGGAGACATGTCTCCGTGGATGCCCCGTTTGTGGAAGGCGAGGACAACAGCCTGCTTGACGTGCTTGTCAACAACGACTCTCCGAATGCGGACAGGGGTCTTGTCAATGAGTCTCTCAATAAGGAGATCGAGAGGTCGCTCTCTACTCTCGCCCCGCGTGAGAGGGAGATAGTCAAGTCCTTTTTCGGAATCGGGTGTCAGGAGATGACCCTCGAGGAGATCGGCGAAAGATTCGGGCTCACCCGTGAGCGCGTGCGCCAGATCAAGGAGAAGGCGATAAGGAAACTGAGGAACAATTCGAGAAGCAGACTGCTCAAGAGCTATCTCGGCTGACGTGTCGAATGTATCGGAAATCAGGAAGAACATGACGAATCCAGACGAATTGTTGACGGCGAAAGCCGCAGAGGCAGTCAAAGCCCTTTACGGTGGCGGAGCTGTGTCACCCTCTCTGCAGGTGCAGGTGACGAGAAAGGAATTCGAGGGCGACTATACGCTTGTGACTTTCCCTCTTCTCAAAATGTCGGGGGCTTCTCCCGAGAATACCGGAAAGGCCATAGGAGACTGGCTTGTGGCTAATTGTCCGGAGATCTCCGGCTATAATGTGGTCAAGGGCTTTCTCAACGTGTCCTTCTCTCCAGCCTATTGGAAAGGGGTCTTCAGTGAGATCGCCTCTAATCCCGACTTCGGTATTCATGCGCCTACCGGAAAGACCATCATGGTGGAATTTTCTTCGCCGAACACCAACAAGCCGCTACATCTCGGACACATAAGGAACAACCTGCTCGGATGGTCGGTCTCGAAGCTTCTCGAGGCCAACGGACACAGGGTGCTCAAGGTCAATCTCGTGAATGACCGTGGCATCCATATATGCAAGTCCATGCTCGCATGGCTTAAAAAGGGCAACGGAGAGACTCCTGAATCATCCGGCAAGAAGGGTGACCATCTCGTGGGAGACTATTATGTGGCCTTCAACGATATGTATAAGGCTGAGGTTGAGGCTCTGACGGCAGAGGGAATGCCGAAGGAGGAGGCCGAGAAAAACGCTCCGTCTCTCAAGGAGGCGCAGGACATGCTTCTCAGGTGGGAGAAAGGCGACAAGGAGGTCGTCGACCTCTGGAAGATGATGAACGGATGGGTCTATGAAGGCTTTGACAAGACTTACTGTGATCTCGGGATATCGTTCGACAGGACCTACTATGAGTCCCAGACTTATCTGTTCGGCAAGGCTCTGGTTCAGAAGGGGCTCGACATGGGCATCTTCGAGAAGGAGGCCGACGGCTCGGTGTGGTGCGATCTCACGGCAGACGGACTCGACAGGAAGCTCCTGCTCAGGGGAGACGGGACTTCGGTGTATATGACACAGGATCTCGGCACGGCTGAGCAGCGCTTCGAGGAGTACAATCTTGATGAGCACATCTATGTGGTGGGCAATGAGCAGAACTACCATTTCCAGGTGCTCAAGCTGATTCTCGGCAAACTGGGCTTCAGTTGGGCGGACAATATCTACCATCTCTCATACGGCATGGTCGAGCTTCCTCAGGGCAAGATGAAGTCACGGGAGGGCACGGTCGTGGATGCCGATGACCTCATACAGAATATGTATGAGACCGCGAAGGAGACCTCCATGGAGCTCGGGAAGCTCGATGACATGGACGGGAAGGAGCGGGAGGACCTCTTCAGGATGATAGGGCTTGGCGCCCTGAAATATTTTATCATCAAGGTGGATCCTAAGAAGACCATGCTCTTCAATCCTGCGGAGTCCATCGACTTCAACGGAAATACGGGCCCGTTCATCCAGTACACCCACGCGAGGATAAGGTCGATACTCAGAAAGGCGGCCGCCATGGGGCTCGCTCCAGGCTCGGACTCTCTGTCCGGGGAGGCGGAGCTTTCCGCGAAGGAAATCCGCATGGTGAAGATGCTCAACCAGTTCCCGACAAAGATAGCTGAGGGAGGGGCTGCTTTCTCGCCTGCTGTGATAGCGAACTATGCCTACGATCTGGCCAAAGAATTCAACCAGTATTACCATGACACGCCTATCCTCAGGGAGGAGAATCAGGATGTGCTGCTCTGTCGTCTGGCTCTGGTTGACAATGTGGCTGCCGTTCTCCGCAGAGCCATGGGCATACTCGGTATTTCCCTTCCGGAAAGGATGTGATGCGCGGGGCTCGGAAGGCAGCGGATATGATACCGACTTCCGTCAAGGAGGTCGAGACATTGGGATGGGACTACATCGACGTCATCATTTTTTCGGGTGACGCCTTTGTGGACCATCCTTCTTTCGGTACGGCCGTCATTGCAAGATATCTTCAGCGGGCCGGCTACAGGGTGGCTGTGGTGCCGCAGCCGAACTGGAGGGACGATCTCCGCGATTTCCGCAAGCTCGGTGCGCCGAGGCTTTATTTCGGGGTGAACGCCGGGGCCATGGATTCCATGGTGAATCATTATACTGCGTCGAAACGGCTCAGGAGCGATGACGCCTATACGCCGGGAGGCATGGCGGGACAGCGTCCGGATTATGCCGTCACTGTGTACACGGGGATTCTCAAGAGGCTTTATCCCGACATCCCGGTCGTGATAGGAGGCATTGAGGCCTCGCTGAGGCGTCTGACGCATTATGACTATTGGAAGGACGACCTGCTTCCTTCTGTCCTTGTCACGAGCGGGGCGGACTGGCTCTGCTACGGGATGGGGGAGAGGCCTATGCTCGAGCTTACGCGGGCAATTGAGGCTGAGCGCAATCTGTCCGACATCAGAAAGATCCCGCAGCTGGCCTTCTACATGACGGGGCGCAGCAGGGAAAAGGACGCGCTGGTCCTTCATTCATACGAGGAGTGCCGCAGAGACGGCCGGGCCTTCGCCGAAAATTTCCATTTGATAGAGACTCATGCCAATATGATGCATCCCTCGGTGATGATCGAGCCGGTCGGGGACGGACATGTGCATGTGAACCCTCCTTATCCTCCTGCCACACAGGAAGAGATGGACTCGTTCTGGGATCTTCCCTACACCAAGCTTCCGCATCCGCGCTACAAGGGGAAGCGCATACCTGCGTATGACATGATCCGGCATTCCGTCACGACCCACAGGGGCTGTTTCGGCGGCTGCAATTTCTGCACTATAGCCGCCCATCAGGGGAAGTTCATCCAGTCGAGGTCGGAGGATTCCATAATCAGGGAGATAGAGGCTCTGCGCGATCTGCCGGATTTCTCAGGGAACGTCTCGGATCTCGGCGCACCTACCGCCAACATGTACGGAATGAAGGGGCGGGATCAGGAATTGTGCGGGAAGTGCGTCCGCAAGTCATGCCTTTTCCCGTCTCCGTGCAGGAACATGAACCGCTCGCATGAGAGGCTGCTGAAACTTTATGCAAGGGTGGCTGCAGTCAAGGGTATCCGTCATGCGTATATAGGCAGCGGCATCAGATATGATCTGTTCCTGACAGAGGACGGCTATGTGGACGAGACTTCTTACCCATATCTGAAGGAGCTGATACTGGAGCACACTTCCGGCCGTCTCAAGGTGGCGCCGGAGCATACCGAGGACAATGTGCTGAGGCTGATGGCGAAACCTTCGTTCAGGCTTTTCGAGAGGCTCAGACGTGAATTCGACAGGATTACGGCCGAGAACGGGAGCCGCTGCTCACTTGTCCCCTATTTTATCTCCGGACATCCCGGATGTACGATGCGGGACATGGAGAAACTTTCCAGAAATCCGGCTCTGAAGAGCCTGTATATGGATCAGGTCCAGGATTTCACGCCGACTCCGATGACCACTTCTTCGGTCATGTTCTGGACCGGAATCGATCCCAGGACGATGAAGAAGGTGTTTGTCGAGCGGGACATCGGGCGCAAGAGGGCACAAAAGTCATTTTTTTTCAAAAAAAAATGATTCAACGGTGTCTCCATTCGGAAAAATGTTCTATTATTGCACCCAGATTTTAAAACGGAGTTTAGCAAAGGATCAAATAGATTGGCAGGAAATATGGCAACCCCTAATAATCAGAAGAAAAGAGCGGTAGTCAGCTATGAGAACATGTCTGAGGAGCTGGCGGCAGCGTTTGCGGAGAAATATCCGAAGGGATTTAGTGATTATTTGCCGGACCTTCAGAAATACGACAAGCCTGACGGCACGAGTTTCTATGCTGTGACGCTGGAGATTCCGGATGCGGTTTATCTTGTGAAGATAAAGGTAAGGACCGACGACGCCGAGGAGATTGAGCGTTGGCTCGACGGGGAGGACGAGGATGACGGAGACGAGGGAGAGGGCGAGGATCTGCCTGATGACAACATCGCCCAGTATGCCACCGGAGACGACGAGTCGTCCGATCCTGATGCGGAGAGATGATGCCTCCGTCCCGGCCTGACCGGGTACAAGGGTCGAGAGAGACCGGTCTTTCACAGAAAGATATCAGAGGGTGATAAAAAGAAATCTTTTAGTCACCCTCTTTATTTTTTTCGGATGCGTCGCAACCTGTCATGCGGGAGCAGGAAATAATGAAAAGGTAGGAGGAACGATGAATTTCAGGGAAATCTGCCGCCGTTTCAAGGGGATGATGTCGGAGAAGGAGCTGATGCTGCTGCTTTCTCTGCTCGTGGGCGTTGCCTGCGGTCTGGCTTCGACTGTTCTGAAGCTGGCGATAGAGTTCATCCACGGAGGACTGACGTCGTGGTTCAACGGAAGGGAATATAATTATCTGTATTTCTTCTATCCGGGAATCGGAATGATTCTGGCGATGCTCTTCGTCAGATATGTCATAAAGGACAACATAGGGCACGGCGTGACTAAGGTCCTGCTCGCCGTGTCGAAGAACGAGTCGAGGATAAGGCCGCACAACATGTGGTCGTCCCTGCTGGCGAGCTCTGTCACCATCGGATTCGGTGGCTCTGTGGGTGCCGAGGCCCCGATCGTCTATACCGGGGCTGCCATAGGCTCCAACATAGCCCGCAAGATGGGGCTGTCGTATAAGAATATGACGATTCTGCTCGGCTGCGGAGCGGCAGGCGCTGTCGCGGGGATATTCAAGGCTCCGCTGGCCGGCGTTCTCTTCACGCTGGAGATACTGCTCTTCAACATCTCCATGTCATCCATATTGCCTCTGCTGATGTCGACCATATCGGCTACCGTGGTTTCCTATGTCTGTCTCGGGGACGCTCTTCCGTTTGAGTGTACGCTCTCTCCGTTTTCGATGCACAACATTCCGTTCTATGTGCTTCTCGGGCTATTCTGCGCATGCTGTTCCGTGTATTTTACCCGCATGACGCTATGGCTTGAGGACAGGATACGCTCTGTGTCCAATCCGTTCGGCAGGTGGGGACTTTCGGCGGCCTGTCTCGGTGTGCTGATTTTCCTGTTCCCGCCATTATACGGCGAGGGCTATGAATATGTGAGCCTCCTTCTCAACGGCGGGGATCCGGATCTCGGGGGACAGACCGTCCTCTCGTTCTTTCTGGATCACAACTGGTCAATTCCGGTGTTCTTTCTGCTTGTCCTCGTGCTGAAGGTGTTTTCGATGTCGTTTACCAATGCCGGAGGCGGAGTCGGCGGCACGTTCGGACCTACCCTGTTCGTCGGTGCAATGGCCGGCTTCGTTCTGGCCAGGACATTCAATCTCATTCTCGGCGGCTCGTCCTTTTCTCTTCCTGAACAGAATTTCGTGCTTGTCGGGATGGCCGGACTGATGGCCGGAGTCATGCAGGCGCCGATGACGGCAATCTTCCTCATAGCCGAGATTTCCGGCGGATACGAGCTGCTGGTCCCTCTGATTCTCACCTCGGCCATCTCGTTCGGGGCGACGAGAGCCGTTGAGCCGTATTCGATATACACTAAGCGAATCGCTAAAAAGGGCGAACTGCTTACTCACGACAGCGATCAGGCGGTGCTCACTCTGCTGAGGACCTCCGATCTGATAGAGTCTGATTTCGCCAAGGTACGGATAGACGCCACTCTGGGGGAACTGGTTGAGGTCATAGCCGATTCGTCCAGAAACATTTTTCCCGTGGTGGATTCTAAGGAGCATTTCCAGGGATACGTGTCGCTGGAGGATGTGCGCAGGGACATGTTCAAGAAGGAGCTTTATGACAAGATGCATGTCTACAACTATATGAGGTCGTCTCCGGCATACGTCCTTGCAGACGAGAAGATGGACAGCGTCATGAGGAAATTCGAGAAGACCGACGCGTGGAATCTTCCCGTGGTGGATGAGGAACGCACCTATCTCGGCTTCGTGTCCAAGTCAAAGATATTCTCGGCGTACAGGGACCGTCTGAAGCAGGTGTCACACGACTGACGGCCCTGCGGCATCCGAAATGTCTGCCAGCAGGGCCGTCCGGTCATGGCGTTTGCCCGTATGGTCCGCTATCGTCTCTCAAATTCGCTATTGTCTCTCAAATTCGTAGTGCGCGTCTCTCGCGTCCATTATTATGCGTGTGGCGTGCACATCGTCTTTAGTGAACAGGCTGAAGCGTATGGAGGACAGGTCCGGATTGTAGTCGAGGCGCACTGGAGCCACTTCAGTGCTCTGTGAATTGGGAACGAAGTTCTTGAGCATCCTGAAGTCAAGGCCCGGCACGGAAGACACGCTGTGCGTAAAGGTGAATGACTTTCCGGTTTCCTCCACTGCCACCTCTACAGACGAGCCTGTGTGTCTCATGGTTTCTGTCATTTTATGATGGCTGCAAATATAATGACAGGCTTAGCAAAATGCAAGAACATTCATTTCGGTTTCCGTTATGCAGGAAAAATCGCTATCTTTGAAGAATCGGCAACTGATAAAAGCGATGAAGGAAATCTATATAAAGAACATAGCCGGAAGGCTTGGTGTGAAGGAGTGGCAGGTGGAGAATTGCGCCGGACTTTTCGAGGAAGGTGCGACCATACCGTTCATCAGCCGCTATCGTAAGGAGAAGACGGGAGGACTGGATGATGTGGAAGTGGCTGAGGTCAGGCACTGGACGGACGTCTTTGCTGAGATGGAGAAGCGGAAGGAGACCGTGATGGAGACGATAGGCGCGGCAGGAGCACTGACTGAAGAGCTGCGCAGCCGGATCGAGGCCTGCGTGGATGCGAGAGAGCTTGAGGATCTGTATCTGCCTTTCCGTCCGAAACGGCGTACACGCGCCACGGCAGCAAAGGAGGCCGGGCTCGAGCCGCTGGCAGACAGAATGTATGAGGTGGCGGTGGCCGATCCAGCCCAAGAGGCCTCGAAGTATCTGAACGACAAGGTGAAGACAGTTGAGGATGCTCTGTCGGGGGCGAGAGACATCATTGCAGAGAGGCTCAGCGAGACCGCGTCGGTGCGTGAGACTCTGAGACAGATATTTTCCACCAGGCGGCTCGTGACCAAGGCTACTAAGAAGGCTTCGTCGCCTGAGGCCGGGAAATACAGAGGCTATTTCGACTATTCGGAGCCGATCTCCAGAATGGCTCCACATCGCGTTCTCGCCGTGCTCAGGGCTGAGTCGGAAGGATTCATATCCCTTAAGATAGATGCCGATGCGGAGAAATGCGGCAACAAGATGTATTATGACTTCTGTCAGGAGCGCCGTTATCCCGCGAAGGCTCTCGGGGAGCAGATCCGGATGGCAGTGGATGATGCCTACAAGAGGCTTCTTGAACCGTCTATCACCAATGAGGTGCTCGCTCAGGCGAAGGAGAAGGCGGATCTGGCTTCGGTCAGGGTGTTCGGCGAGAATCTGCGTCAGCTATTGCTTGCCCCTCCTGTTGGACAGAAGCGTGTGCTGGCTATAGATCCCGGGCTGAGGACCGGCTGCAAAGTGGTGTGTCTTGATGCGCAGGGCAGACTTCTGCATTATGAGACGATTTTTCCCCATCCTCCAGCCAATGAGAAGATAAAGGCGATCCGGGCTGTCTCGGAAATGATTTCAAGATATGGCATTGAGGTGATAGCCATAGGCAATGGCACTGCCGGGCGCGAGACCGAGGCCTTCATAAGGAGGATTCCTCTGCCGGAGGGCGTCAAGGTGTACTCCGTGAGCGAGGACGGTGCGTCGATCTATTCCGCTTCAGAAGTGGCGAGAGAGGAATTCCCGGATCAGGACGTGACCGTCAGGGGAGCGGTGTCGATCGGACGGAGGCTGATGGATCCGCTTGCGGAGCTGGTGAAGATAGATCCAAAGTCGCTGGGTGTGGGGCAGTATCAGCACGACGTGGACCAGAGCCTGCTTAAGGAGAAGCTCGACAATACCGTTGAGAGCTGCGTAAACAGTGTCGGAGTTAATCTCAACACGGCGAGCCCATATCTGTTGAGCTATGTGGCAGGGATCGGGCCTGCTCTTGCGTCAAATATCGTGGAGTACAGGTCGGAGCACGGCCCTTACAAGTCGCGCAGGGAGCTGCTGAACGTGAAGCGTCTCGGAGACAAGGCGTTCGAGCAGTGTGCCGGTTTCCTCCGCATACCGGGGGCTGCGAATCCGCTCGACAATTCGGCCGTGCATCCGGAATGTTATCATCTGGTGGAGAAGATGGCGTCGGATCTCGGAGTAGGAGCCAGCGAGCTTGTCGGCAATGAGAGTCTGATCTCGAAAATCACGCCGCAGAAATATGTGGAGGGTGATTTCGGCCTTCCAACCATAAATGACATCATATCCGAGCTAAGGAAGCCGGGAAGAGACCCTCGGGAGGAAGTGAAGGATTTTGAGTTCTCCGAGGACATCCATTCGATAGAGGATCTGGCCGCCGGCATGGAGCTTCCGGGCATAGTTACCAACATCACCGCCTTTGGAGCGTTTGTGGACATAGGCATCAAGCAGAACGGGCTCATCCATGTGTCCAAGATGGGCGTGCGGCATCTGACCGATCCGTCCAAGGTGCTGAAGTTGCGGCAGCATGTAATGGTAGAGGTGACCGATGTGGATCTCGACCGCAACCGCATAGCCCTGCGTCTGCTTAAGTGATTTCATTCGGATTTTGCCCTGCGGATTTTGTGGATTTTGCCCTGCGGATTTTGCATAAAAAATTTGCGGAATGAAAATTCTTTTATACCTTTGCAGTCCCAAAACAGAACGGGGCGATGATGCGTGACCCGACGCAGAACCGCAGAAAAACGAATATCGGGAGCTTAGCTCAGTTGGTTTAGAGCGTCTGCCTTACAAGCAGAGGGTCGGGGGTTCGACTCCCTCAGCTCCCACCGTCCGAAAGGGCAAAACGAAGAAAAATCCTGAAGTCAAGAGACTTCGGGATTTTCTGTTTTATGCCGGGCCGGACTGTGGGTATAATGGTATAATTGCCAAAAACGGTTGGTAAAGTGGTATAATTGCCAAAAACCGGACTGGGCCCGTCCCGGAAAGGAGTCTTTGCATACCGTTTATCATTTCAGGTATTCGCGATAAAACGTCTCTATCTTGTCGAAAGGTATCTTGTCAAAATTGTCATATAGGTCGGTGTGGTTGGCGCCGGGAACAATCAGCAGTTCCTTGTTGTCGCCCTTGAGCTTCCTGTAGGTGTCCTCGCTGAAGTAGCGCGAATGGGCCTTCTCTCCGTGAATGAGCAGCACCGCGCTGCGGATCTCTCCTGCGTAGGTCAGTATCGGCATATTCAGGAACGACAGGGTGGAAGTCTTGTTCCATCCGCCATTCGAGTTGAGCGAACGCCTGTGGTATCCGCGCTCCGTCTTGTAGTAGGCAAAGTAGTCTTTCAGGAATTGCGGAGCATCGGCAGGCACGATATCGGGCAGGCCTCCGGCAAGTTCATACGAGCCGTTGCGGTAGTCCGCCGTGCGCTGGGAGTTCAACTGACGGCGCAGCTCGTGGCGTGCGTCGGCATTGTCGGCGGCGTCGAAATAACCGTTGGCATTGACACGGCTCATGTCGTACATGGTGGCGGCGACGGTAGCCTTGATGCGGGTGTCGATGGCCGCAGCATTGACCGCCATGCCTCCCCAGCCGCATATGCCGAGGATGCCGATTTGTTCGGGGTTCACGTCGTCACGGGTGGAGAGGTAGTCCACTGCCGCGCAGAAGTCCTCGGTGTTGATGTCTGGCGAAGCCACATAGCGGGGCTGTCCTCCGCTCTCGCCGGTGAACGAAGGGTCGAAGGCGATGGTGAGAAAGCCGCGTCTGGCCAGTTCCTGCGCATAAAGTCCGGATGCCTGTTCCTTCACAGCCCCGAACGGCCCGCAGACCGCAATGGCAGGCAGTTTCCCTTCCGCATTCTTGGGTATGTAAAGGTCAGCGGCGAGCGTGATGCCGTAACGGTTGTGGAATGTGATTTTGCTGTGATTAACTTCGACACTCTGCGGGAACACTTTGTCCCATTCTTGCGTCAAATTCAATTTTTCGTCCATAATGCAGTCTGTATTGATTTCTTGTCACGATGCAAAGATACGCTGAAAAAGCAGCCGCGTAATTGTTGTGAAGCTCAAATAATATTGGTGAAAGGGTCAATTCCTATATAGAGGAAACTGCCGTCGGCGCGATGCCGTACTGCTTCTTGAACGCCGCCGAGAAGTGCGACTGGTTTCTGAAGCCGACTTTTGTGTAGACATCCACGACCTTGTTCCCTCCAGCCTTCATCAAATCATAGGCAACCTCCAGCCGTTTGCGTATGAGCCACTTTTCGGGTGTCAGGTCGCTGATTTTCTTGAAGTCACGCTTTCGATTTTCCACGGCTCGTTAAAATCGAACAATGTCGGGGCAAAGCGTTTGTCAATATGAATCAGGGCAAGCAGACCTTCCTGCAGCTTCAGATGCATGAAATCGTCCTGCGGCTTCACATCCGGGTCAAAAAACGGAGTCAGCGAGGCGAAAAGGCTGGTCAGCTCCGCCGTCTTTGGCAATTTTATTACACCCGGTTTTAATTTGGGCGTGTCTGCCGGCACCTTGTCCAGTCTCGTATACATCTCCCGCAAGAAATTACGGGTAAAGTTCAGGAAGATACCGCAATATCGTTGTTATAATCGGGGAGAGTATTCGGAAGCGCACAAATGGATATTACGCCATTTTGCGAATAGGGGAGAGTTTCAGTACCCTTGGACTTATGAGATAATCGGGTGTATGTACGAGTATGGGCAAGGTTGTGAAAAAAATCTTGATGAGGCACTTGAGTGATATAAGTCCGGTATTGGAACCGAAAGTCAAATATATCGTGTGATAAACAAAATTCAGAATAGTCATTGATGTGAGATATATTGTCCCTGGGGTAAGAAGATTGCATTGATGAGATAAAATATTTGCCCGAAGTTTCTCGCGCTTTCATATTCGGTATGAGGCGGCCCGTGGCGGGAATATCGCCTGAAAAGTACCGGAAGCTGCAGGATCAGTAAAAATGAAAAAAATTGCAGTAATTATTGTAATGCGCCGGGCGTTGATAATGTCTACCTTTGAATCCGGAAATGAACTGTGAAGACAGTTCGGAAAAACAGTTCAAATGATTAAAAGACAAGTAATATGCAGACAATGAAACTGAGCAACGGCGTGGAAATGCCGTTATTGGGCTACGGAGTCTTCAAGGTGGATCCGGGGGAATGTGAAAGATGCGTAAGTGACGCTCTGAATGTCGGTTACCGTCTGATTGACACTGCGCAGGCTTACTTCAACGAAGAGGGTGTGGGAAACGCGGTCAGCAAAAGCAGTGTCTCCCGACAGGATATTTTTCTGGTGACGAAAGTGTGGATTTCTAACGCGGGTGAGGAAAAGGCGGCGGCGAGCATTGATGAGAGCCTGCGTAAGCTGAAGACCGACTATGTCGACCTGCTGCTTATCCATCAGGCATACGGCGATGTGTTCGGCTCATGGAGAGCCATGGAAAAAGCCTATCGGGCCGGCAAGGTACGGGCCATCGGTGTGAGCAACTTCCAGTCCGGACGTTTCTACGACTTCGCCCATTATGTAGATGTCAAGCCTATGGTGAATCAGCTGCAGTGCAATCCGCTTGTTCAGCAGCAGGGCATTGAGCCGATTCTCTCGGAATACGGCACAAAGATGATGGCCTGGGGACCGCTCGGCGGAGAGGGGGCGGACGGCGTGATCAAGAATGGGCTGCTGGCCTCTATCGGTGAGAAATATGGTAAAACCGCCGCACAGGTCGCATTGCGCTGGCTTACGCAGCGTGGCATAGTGGCCATACCAAAGAGTACCCATGTGGAACGTATGATACAGAATCTGGACATATTCGATTTCACTCTGACCGTTGAGGAAATGAAAGAAATATCGGCTCTCAACGTTCACGATGCCGGGACGGTGAATTTCGGCGACCCGCAGTTTGTGAAATATCTTATCGAGGCCTACGGATAGTGACCGGTAGCAGATGCCGGATTGCGGAGACCGGATGAAAGAGAATCATTCTGGGGCCGGCCCAGCGCATGACCGTCCTGATGCGCTCCCTCATGTCGGGCCGGTAGCAGTGGACGGGGCATCTGCGGCACGATGGCTTGTCCTCACCGAAACGGCATCGTTCCAGGGCTTTCAGTGCATATCCTAACAATTCAGTGCATTGAGGACAGAGAGAGGCATTTCCTTCCTTTCTTCGGCAGTACAGGTTCATCATCTGCCTTAGCACTTTCTTCTCGTACTCGAGATTTTTTCTTTCGGTATCAACTTTCATGTCTGTCAAGCGGGCAGCGAATATAGCAAGTTTTTCAGATTTTTCCTTTTCTGTTTGAGAGTGACCCGGAAGTAACTTTCGGTCACCCTCAAATGTCTTTCGGAGAAAGACGCCCAGCCCCATGCCGGAATCTGTAAAACGGTTATAAATATCCGTTATTTTTATAAATTCGTCACGGGCATTTCAGCTAATTTTGCGTCATGAATCAAACCGTATTTGAGTTAAACCAAATGTCCGGAATATGAAAAAGTCAATTCTTTTGTTTCTGATCATTTTTTCGATCGTTAATGTTCAATATGTTATGGCACAAGAAAAGATTACACAGACAGCCGGTCATGTGCAGCTCGGAGAATTTGCCCCGAAGTTTGCGGAGTTGAATGATGACGTGCTTTTCGGGGAGGTGTGGAACCGCCCGGGACTCAGCCCGCATGACCGCAGCATGGTCACGGTGGCTACGCTGATAGGCAAGGGCATCATCGACTCTTCGCTCGCTCATCACCTCGAGTTTGCGAAGCAGAACGGAGTCACCCGCACGGAGATTTCTGAGATGCTGACGCACATCGCCTTCTATGCCGGATGGCCTAACGCATGGGGCGCATTCCGCCTCGCGAAGGATGTCTGGGCCGAGGATGTGGCGGCTGACGACAATGGAAAGACCGCTTTCCAGCAGGAGATGATCTTCCCGATCGGTGAGCCGAACACCGCATACGCAAAGTATTTCATCGGCAACAGCTACCTCGCTCCGATTTCAGGTGAGCAGGTGCCGTTCTCCAATGTGACGTTTGAGCCTCGCTGCCGCAACAACTGGCATATCCACCACGCCACGAAGGGCGGCGGACAGATGCTTGTATGCGTTGCCGGTCGCGGATGGTACCAGGAGGAGGGCAGGCCTGCGGTGCAGATGCTTCCCGGCGACGTCATCCATATCCCAGCAAACGTTAAGCATTGGCACGGCGCAGCCGCCGACAGCTGGTTTGCGCATCTCGCCTTTGAAGTTCCGGGGGAGAACACTTCGAACGAATGGCTTGAGCCGGTGACGGACGAGGAGTACGACAAGCTGGAGAAATAGGCTTCGCAGGCTCTTCCTGCAGATTTGTTCTCAGATTAGGATCTGCGGCCGTACAGGCAGATGAATTTTCCGGTATCTTCGCCTTCCGAGGCTGGATGCCGGAATTTTTTATTGCCATAATGACAGGCGGCATTTCTGTTCCTGTACGCAGAAGTGCCATGAAAATTCGGAATTTTTCTGGCGGAGTGAAACATTTTCGGAAAAATCCGGTATAATAAAAGTACA
The DNA here is from genome assembly GCA_944326355.1 of uncultured Bacteroidales bacterium. Classification (GTDB taxonomy): domain Bacteria; phylum Bacteroidota; class Bacteroidia; order Bacteroidales; family UBA932; genus Cryptobacteroides. The sequence continues at coordinate 31,313 of CALVDO010000009.1, forward strand.
AGAGAAATCGTCAATGGGGATGTTCTGGTTTTGACAGCATGAGACATTGGACGGTAAGCACGCCGGGCGTCGGGGATTTGCCCGTTAATCTCAGTCTCCAAACAATTAGTTGGCAACAACAACTATGCACTCGCTGCGTAATCTGCCAAGCAGTAACGCTTAATCGACGGCCGCCAAGGCTGCGGCTGCGACGAGTATCCCTCCGGGCTTCAGGCCGGTCATGTCCGGAATACGGGGTATCATCCAGACCGGATGCACAGGAGGACTCCTTTAAATCCTGCCAAGACTCAAAGGATAAGCGCCTGATGGCCTGCCTCCCGGCAGTCCCGCGCCGACAATCAAAGAGAGGATAAGCGTGTAGAAAGCCATCTGGTGCCATGTTTGGACGGCGGTTCGAGTCCGCCCATCTCCACAATTATGGTCAATCGATTCTCTGACACCATCACGCTTGAGGACGCGGCCAGAATATCCGGTCCTCTGGCCTTCAATCTGATGATCAAGCCTGCGGGCTCACGATGCAATCTCGACTGCCACTACTGCTACTATCTCGACAAGGCCGGGATCTACGGCGGGCGCGAGCCGTCCATGTCACTGGACATGCTCGAGGCGTGTGTCAGGGAGTATGTCGCCGCCAATGAGGTGTCGGAGGTGACTTTCAACTGGCACGGGGGCGAGCCTCTGGTCATGGGACTCGACTTCTACAGGAAGGCTGTCGAATTCGAACGGAGATATGCCGGAGACAAGGTCATCCGCAACACCATCCAGACCAACGGTACGCTGCTGACTCAGGAGTGGGCGGAGTTCTTCAGGGACAATGACTTTCTTGTCGGCATCTCGATCGACGGGCCGCAGGACGTGCACGACAGGTACAGGAAGGACAAGGGCGGGGCGCCGACCTTCGACAAGGTCATGCGCGGGATAGGGCTGCTCTACCGCAACAATGTGCGCTACAATACGATGTCCACCGTCAACAAGGCGAGCGAGGGCAGGGGACTTGAGGTATATAATTTCCTGAAATCTATAGGCAGCCGTTATATGCAGTTCATGCCTGTTGTCGAGCATGTGAAGTATCCGGCGGGTAAAAACGGCAGGCCGATGAAGGGGGCGAGGCCCTATATAGTGTCACCGGCTGAAGAGGGTGCTGTCATCGCGCAGTGGTCGGTGGGCTCTCTGGCTTTCGGCCGCTTCATGTGCGACATTTTCGACTATTGGGTGAGGAATGACGTCGGCCGCTATTTCGTCAATCTGTTTGACGCGACTCTCGCCAGATGGTGCGGAGAGCTGCCTGGCACATGCGCTTATGCGGAGACCTGCGGAGGAAATTCGGTGGTGGAGCATAACGGCGACCTGTATCCCTGCGACCATTTCGTCTATCCGGAGTATCGGCTCGGCAACATCTTCGACGGCAACCTGCGCGAAATGATGACATCCACGGCTCAGGTGAAATTCGGCATAGAGAAGCGCAACTCCCTGCCTTACAAGTGCGTGAAATGCAAGTACCGCTTTGCCTGCAACGGAGAGTGCCCGAAGCACCGATTCAACAGGATTGAGTCGGGAGAGACCGGTCTTAACGCCTTGTGTGAAGGGTACTACAAGTTCTATTCACATGTTGAACCCTATATGGATAAGATGAAGGAGCTGCTTCTCAACAGGCAGGCTCCTGCCGGCGTTATCCCGTGGGCTCGGATGCGTGCCTCTTCCGGCCGCTGAAAGTGGCGTCAGAGTGCTCCAGATTGGCCGGGTATCCGGGCGTTTCGGGAGGCCCGGCGGACGGAGGAACGCCGGCCGGCCCGGACAAGCTGTCCGGCGCAGCCTTAGGCGGCTTCCTCAGCAGGACAGTTCGAGCCAGCGCATCTCCTTCTCGTCTATCAGAGACATGACTTCCCCGATTCTTGTCGAGGCCTTCTGGAGTTCATCGAACGGAAGGTTTCCTCCGCTGAGTCCAGCCTCGAGCGAGGCCTTTTCAGCATTGAGCTCTTCAATCTCCTTTTCGAGCCGTTCGAGTTCGCGCTGCTGGGCGTAGGTGAGCTTCTTTTTCCCTGCCGGAACTGTCCCGTCTCTTCTTCCTCCTGTCTTGGCCTGTGCGGCAGGCTGCGCAGTCTTGGCTGAGGCGTCGTTCTGAGTCCGTTCGTATTCACGTATAAATTCTCTGTATTCGCTGTAGCTTCCCACAAAGTCTTTCACCACCCCGTCTCCGCAGAACACGAACAGGTGGTCGGCGAGCCTGTCGAGGAAATGCCTGTCGTGAGATATGATTATCAGCGTGCCGCTGAACTCCTTGAGATACTCCTCGAGGATGTTGAGGGTGACGATGTCGAGGTCGTTGGTCGGCTCGTCCATGACAAGGAGATTCGGCTGGGACATCAGTATCGTCAGCAGGTAGAGTCTGCGTCTCTCTCCGCCGCTCAGTGTCCCGACCCTGTTGTTGAGCATGTCGTGCGGAAACAGGAAGCGGCTCAGGAGTCGGGTGTCGTTCACGATGTCGAGCACCGTGTCGTCCGGGTTGAACTCAATTCCCTGCTGCCTGTAGTAGCCGATCTTCAGCGACTCTCCGCGCTCGATGGTTCCTGTCAGAAGTCCCTGTCCTGGAGCGACTGAGGCTGGGTCTGTGGAGACCATCTCAGGCGTATAGCTGCCTGTGAGCAGATTGATGAAAGTGCTTTTGCCGGCCCCGTTTCTTCCGACTATGCCCACTTTCTCGTACCTCTGGAAATTGTATGTGAAATGGCTGAGATAGAAATGGTCGCCATAGCTGAAGGATACGTCTCTGCAGTTGATTATCTTAGTGCCGAGGCGTGTAGTGCCCTGCACTTCGGACATGGAGATCTGTCTGTCGATCCTCGTCTGCGAGGCTCTGTCCTTAAGGTCCTGAAAGGCGTTTATCCTGTACCTCGCCTTGCCTGTCCTTGCCTGCGGAGTGCTCCTGATCCACTCAAGCTCGCGTCGGAAGACGTTGCGGACCTTTTCCGTCTCGGCGTTCCAGTTGGCGATGCGTTCCGACCTCTTTTCAAGATAGTTCTGATAGTCGCCCCTGTAGATGTAGACTGCGCCCCGGTCGAGTTCCATTATGGTGTTGCAGACTTTGTCGAGGAAATATCTGTCGTGGGTCACCATAAGCAGGGTGCATCTGGAGCGCGACAGGAAGCCCTCGAGAAATTCAATGGCGTCGATGTCGAGGTGGTTGGTCGGCTCGTCCATGATGAAGAAGTCGGCTTCAGAGGTCAGCATTTCGGTCAGAGCCACCCTCTTGACTTCTCCGCCGGATAGCTCTTTCATCTTCTGCTGCGGATCGGTGAGGCGGAAACTCGTGAGGTACTGCCTGACGCGCCTTTCATACTCCCATAGCTGCTCCTGGTCGAGATGTGAGGTAAAGACGGCGCTGTGGGCCATTATCTGGTCGAATATGCCTTTCTCCGGGTCAAAGTCATATTCCTGCTCGAGGAAGGCAATCCGTATGTCCTTCATGAACAGGATCTTTCCGCCCGAGTCGGACTTGTCCTTTCCCGCAAGAATCCTCAGCAGCGACGTCTTTCCCGTGCCGTTGGGCGCGATCAGGGCTATCTTGTCGCCCTCGTTGATGTTGAAGCCGATATGCTCGAAGAGCACTTTCGGTCCGTATGACTTGGATATGTTCTCTATCTGAAGATAACTTGCCATGTTCCCTCCGGTTTTCACATTCTGATTCTGAGTCCGAGGAGCGCCCTCGGAATCATCCATCCCTTGCTCATTCCCTTGATTTCCGGCATTTCGCCTTTTATGCTCATGAGATATTCAAGCACGGATCCCGCGTCGGTGTCGCGTCTGAGCCGTCTGTATTCGGAATGGGCCTTGAGCACTGCTGAAAAGTAGCTCAGGCGCAGGGTGACGAGGTAGACGGCGGCGGAGCATCCGTCCAGAACCATGCGCATGAATATCCTTGCGCGGGCTTTCCTGACGCCTGTTGCCGCCGCCCGCCTCAGTGCTCTGGCTGCCTTGCCAGCCGCTTCGCCTGACGCATTTCGGCTTGCCGGACAGGTGTCTGCCGTGTCGCGGGCCATGGACTTGAGTGCTATGGTCTTGGCGAGGCTGTTGTCCAGCATCAGGAGATTGTTGCGGAAGTTGAGCTGCAGCTTCCACGGCGAGTTCTGCGGCAGTGTCCCTCCTCCTATGTGGTAGACAGTGGACTGCGGCACAATGGTGACCCTGTGTCCTGCGAGCTGGGATCTCCAGCACAGGTCGATCTCCTCCATGTGGGCGAAGAATCTCTCGTCAAGCCCGCCGAGGGCATCATAGAGGGATGAGCGTATCAGAAGGCAGGCGCCGGTCGCCCAGAATACGTCCGCCGGGCTGTCGTACTGCCCTTCGTCCTTTTCGACTCTGCTCATCACCCTGCCTCGGCAGAACGGGTAGCCGAACCGGTCTATGTAGCCTCCTGCCGCCCCCGCATATTCGAACATCTCCCGGTTCTGCCATGAGTGCAGTTTAGGGGCGCAGATGCCGCATTCGGGATGACTCTCCATCCAGCCGACGAGTGGCGAAAGCCAGTCTTCCGGAGTCTCGATGTCGGAATTGATCAGCAGGAAATATCTGCTTCTGATGCTTCTGAAGGCGCGGTTGTAACCGCCTGTGAAGCCATAGTTGCGGTCGAAGACTACGGTCCTGACTGACGGGAACTTTTCTGCCATCATCTCCATTGAGCCGTCTGTCGATGCGTTGTCGGCCACTATGACTTCCGCCCTGAGCGGATGTCCCGGGGCTATTTCTGTGGCGTCGGTCTTGCCGTTGAGGCCGTCGCTGATGACCTTCTGTCCATCGTCGGCGCCGCTGCGGCCGGTTAGCGTGCTGTTGAACACTTCCGCCGAATGAAGCAGCGACGGAAGAAACTTCTCGAGAAACCTTTTTCCGTTCCAGTTGAGGATGACTATCGCCGTCCCGTTTGCCTTGTCCGTTTCCATCATTCCAGTTGTTCTTGTCATCATCCGGACCCGAAGTGTCGTGGCCGGACGGATCCGATATTGTGGTTTATCCGGTCCGGAGTCATCTTGAACCGAGGTAGATGAATACCATTCCGATGATTATCAGCAGCAGGTCGAGTGCCTTCGCCTTAAGGTTGCGCTCCCTGAACAGAACCACGCCGCAGGCGAATGACACTATCACCGAGCCCCGTCTGATCAGCGACACGACTGAAATCATCGAATCGGGCTGATTCAGAGCCGAGAAATAGGCGAAGTCGGCTGCCGCTATGAAAATGGAGATGAGCGGAATGGCCCAGCTCCAGTGGAACGGGGTGACTTTCTTTCTGTTGGGATACCAGAGGATTGCACATACGACGGCCATGATGATCATCTGGTACAGGTTGTACCAGCTCTGCACGAACATCGGGCTCAGCTGCTGCATTATGTATTTGTCATACAGTCCGCTGACCGCTCCGATGACGGCTGCGGCAGCCACGAACCATATCCATCTGTTGTGGACGAAATCTACCTGTTCCTTCTTGCTTGATATGCTGAGAAGGTACAGAGATACCATCGAGAGAATGACTCCCGTCCATTGGAATGCGTTGAGCCGTTCGCCGAAGATGAGCATTGCTCCAATCAGTACGAGTACTGGCCTCGTGGCATTGATCGGACCGACTATCGTTATCGGGAGATGCTTGATGCCGAAGTAGCCGAATATCCAGGAGGCCAGAACAATGAAAGCCTTGATGATTATCAGCAGGTGCGCATGAACCACAGAGCCTTCTCCTGTTCCGGAAGTCTCCGGATGTCCGGCGAACGGGGAACTGTCGAACGCTGTGCCGGCAAACCATCCGCCTCCGGCGATGCTGTCGATGATGAACGGCGAGAATATTATGGTGGAGAACAGAGTGTTGAAAAACAGCACCGGAAGGACCGAGTTGTCTTTCAGTGCTGCCTTCTTTGACGTGTCATACAGCCCGAGCAGGGCAGCCGACACGAATGCCAGCGCCAGCCACATTGCCAGTCAGCTATTCGCCGTGTCTGCCGCAGCAGCCGTGTCCCTCGCCGTGGCCTTCACCGTGTCCGCCGCAGCAGCCTCCCTCATGGCCTTCGCCATGTCCGTGGCAGCCGTGGCCTTCGCCGTGACCGTGGCATCCGTGACCTTCGCCGTGGCTTTCACCGTGTCCGCCGCAGCAGCCGCCTTCGTGTCCTTCGCCATGTCCGTGGCATCCGTGTCCCTCGCCGTGACCTTCGCCGTGGCCGCCGCAGCAGCAGGAGTGGACATATTCTCCGTGCAGGCCCTCGTTGAGCTCCTTTTCGGTCGCGTCTCTCACTGTCAATATTTCTCCCGTGAAATTCAGAGTTTTGCCGGCCATTCTGGAATTGAAGTCCATTCTGACCATATCTCCGTTGACCTCTACCACTATTCCTTCGACTACGCCTCCTCTTCTGTCAAGCATCGGAATCGCCGTGCCCGGAACGAGCAGCCTTTCCTGAATCTCTCCGTTGACCTCGAAAGCCAGCTTCGGGAGATCGATTATTCTTGAAGGGTCCACTTCACCATAGGCGTCTGCAGGAGAAAGAGTGAAGCTGAATCTGTCGCCCGGCTCAAGCCCCGCCACGTTCTCTTCAAATTTGTCCAGAAGGGATCTCGTGCCGTGTATGTAGTCAAGCGGCCGCTCCTTAGTCGTCCTGTCAACGATTTCTCCTTCAACCTCAAGCTCATAGCAGAGCTCTACCACTTTGTCCTTTTCAATTTTCATCGTTTTGTCCTCGTCTGTTATCTTCGTCATGCGCTGAAGTCCACATTCTGAAATGCCAGAGTAGGCATCTGCCATCTTGTGCATGCCCTCGCGTCTGTCCCGGCTGCAAGAAGGCTGTTCCAGAGCCTCTTCATGTTGCCGGTGATGAGCATCTCCCGTACCGGGCTGGTGATCTCGCCTCCGCTGAAGACGAACCCCTCGATCCCATAGGAGAAGTCTCCGGTGACGGGATTGCAGTTGCCGCCGTTGAAGCCGCAGACATAGATGCCGCTGCCGCAGCCTTTCAGAATGTCGCGCAAAGTTATCTCTTTTTCTTCTGAATCCAAAACGGCTGAACCGCACGGTACGCTCATGCCGTTGAACGGGAGAAGTACGGGTCTCGACACCCCTTCTATGGTGGGCTTCATGCCCGTCTTGCCAGCCATGTGGGTATTGACGAAATATTCTCTGACGACACCGCCTGAGATCACAGGCACTTCTGCCGTGGCCACGCCCTCGGAGTCATAGAGCCTGCTGCCCGGCTTCCCGTATGTCCTCGCCATGTCCATTATGGTCAGCCCGTCCGAAAACACCTTCTCCCCGAGACTGTCGGGCAGGAAGGAGCTCTTCTGCTGCAATGACATGGCGTTCAGTGCAGAGAATAGCGGGGCGACGAGCCTCGAGCTCACGCTTCTGTCCACGACCATGGTCTCCGGTCCGCTTTTGTGGCGTCTCGGGCCGATCTGCCGTATGGCCTTGAGCAGGGCGGTGTCCGCGCACGAGATGATGTCCATTCCGTCGCGCTCTGGGGAAGAGTCCCACCAATAGCCGCTGTATCTGTCTCCTTTGCTGTCGGTTATGGTGATTTCCGAGCAGTACGCGAAGGATGTCTCGATGTGCCGTCCTTCAAAACCCTGCGAGTCTATCGTGTAGTTGTCGTCGCACCCGTCGGAGTATTCGCATTCTTCGGATATGACTTCATATCCGTCTCCTCGGACGCACTTGCCCTGCCTGAACAGCGAGCCTGAGAGGGCGGCGCCGAGCTTCATCTTTTCGTCAGTGTCGCGATATGTCGCGTCGTACAGGCCGGTTTCCGTGCCGGTTACAGCGTCTTTTGCCGTCCTGTCCGGGTCAGGAAGCCGTCTGTACGGGTCCGGGGCAAGCATTCTCACCGTGGACAGCGCCTGAGAGACGAAGCCGTCGAGGCTCTTCCCCTCAAACACGTTCGTCGAGAATGTGCCGTACCTCCCGTCTGTGAAGAGGTGCATGAATATGGATCTGTCTGCCGAGCGCGTCACCTTGTCAAGCTCTCCGTTGAGCAGGGTGAAGGAATCCGTCTCGCTCTTGTTCAGCGATATCCTTACCTGCGACGCCCCGAGTCTGATTGCTGTCTCCATGCAGCGGCGGGCCGCCGCCTTTTCCGATTCGTCTATGAGATCCGTCTTGTTGTCCATTTCCATTGATTGACTTTCGTTTTCCGTCATTCTCCGCCGACGGTGAGGCTCTTTATCAGGACGGTAGGGATTCCGCAGCTGACTGCCGCGCTCTGTTCCTTGCCGCAGGTCCATGTGCCGTTGTCGATTTTGAGATCGTTGCCGACGGCTGTCATGTCTGCGAGTGCCTGAGGCCCGTTCCCGATGATGTTTATGTCCTTTACCGGCATGGTGAGCCTGCCGTCTTCGATCAGCCTGCCGCTCTTGACATAGAAGGTGAAGTCGCCTTCGCCTATCTTTACCTGTCCGTTGGAGAATTCGTCCACATAGATGCCCTTTCTGACCGAGCTGATGATGTCTTCCGGGGAGGCGGAGCCGTTCTCCATGTAAGTGGCCCGCATACGTGGAATGGGATTGAAGCGGAATGACTCTCTACGTCCGTTTCCGGTAGGGGATACTCCGAACCATGCGGCGCTTATCCTGTCGTGGAGATATGAGTTGAGCACCCCGTCCTTCACCATCCATGTCTTCTGTCCCGGTATGCCTTCGTCGTCATATCGGCATGTGCCTCTGTTGGCCGGAATCGTGCCGTCGTCAACGATGTCTATTCCGGAGGCGCAGATCCTCTCTCCCATCCTGCCTGAGAATATGGACTGTCCCTTGCGGTTGAAATCAGCCTCGAATGCGTGTCCCATCGCTTCATGCAGCAGGATGCCCGAGGCTCCGGCGCCCATGACCACAGGCATCTGTCCGCCTTTCGGCCTTCTCGCCTCGAATCTCTCGTCGATTCCGGATACGGCTTCCCTCGCCATTTCCTCTGCAAGGGCGTCGGTTATCATCTCTGCCCCTGTGCGGAAGCTTCTCGAGACCGTCTTGTTTTCGGACCTTCCGCCGCTGGTGAATATTACTGACGCCGTCACGCTGCCGAGCGGTCGCGTGTCACAGGTGAGCTCGCCGAGGGAGTTGAACATCATGATGTCGCTCTGTCCGTATGACAGTCTCGCCGTCACTTTTGCCACTCGGGAGTCCATTGCTCCGATCTTTTCTCCGAGGCTCTTCAGAAATGGAAGGAAGGCCGACGCCTCGGTCTGACGCCACTCCATCTGCATCGGGTATAGGCTCTCCGCGCTTAGAGGCTGTGCCTCCGTCCGCGCCGTCATGTTCTGGCCGGTCTTGCCGCGGCGAGTGCCCGCATGTCCGTGCCCGGAGGAGCCTTCCGCTATCATGGCCGCAGCTCTTGCTGCCGATAGCATGTTCCGCATTCCCGTGTCCTCTGAATAGGCGTATCCTGTCTTTTCGCCCTTGAGGACCCTGATTCCGGCTCCATAGTCTATGTTGAAGCCTCCGGATGCGACTTCTCCGTCACGGAGCAGAAGGTCGCTGCCGGTGGTGTATTCAAAATAAATGTCAGCGAAATCTCCTCCACGGGACAGGGCGGCGGAAATCAGATCCTCCATCTGCCGTATCGTTACGCTGAATGTGTCCAGATAATATTTTTCTGTCATTTCGTGTTCTCCGTGCCGTCCTGCTCGAGCGCCGTCTCGCGTATGAGCCGGTAAGTCTCATTGTCCCTTATGTTCACAACTTCGTCTCTGCTGCCTTCCGCTATTACTCTGAATGGAATTTTGGAATTGTCGGCAAGAATCCATCTGTCGCATATCGGCGCATAGTCTCTGAAAAAATATTTAAGCCCCATGCCGTATCTTCTCCTTATCGTCTCTTCCGGGATGTTGTGACCTCCGGCCTCAACTCTGGCCCTGACTCTGGAGACGGCGAGGTCAGGGGAGTTGAGCCAGAAATACATCAGCGTCACCATATAACCCTCTTCCTGAGCCTGTCTGATGGTTTTCAGCAGAGTCCTCGTGGCGAGCGTGGTCTCTATGCCGAAGTCCTCTTTCTTCCTGAACAGGTACCGGATCTTCAGCACCATGTATCTGCTGGCCTGAATCGAAGCCTTCTCGGGAGAGAAGGGGGCAAGGCCCTTGGCGAATTCGTCAGAATTGACGAACTGGCTGCATTCAAGCATTTCCGGCAGCAGTGTGTAGGACGCCGTGGTCTTTCCTGCTCCGTTGCATCCTGATATTATATATAGTCTTGGCATAACCTTTCAGTTTTCTTGTCACGTTTCCTCACTTGTCCATGTCGCCGGCTTCTGCTTTGCCTGCGGCCGTCACTCCGTATCCGAACAGGGCAAAGTCGCCCTTGCACGGATCTCCCGGGAAGATTTCTCTGAATACGTCCGTTATCTCGAACACGGTTGTGATGTCCTTCTGCTTCCTTGAGGTGAGTCCGAGGGCGAGCGCCTCCTCGTGAACATGCACGTCGAGCGGGATAAGGAGGCTGTTTTTGTCGGAATCTTTCCATAGCCCGAGGTCGACTTTCCCGTCGTCCCTGACCATCCACCTGCGCATCATGTTTATCTTCTTGTCCGGAGCCTTCGGATCGGCCTTCCTCCCGAATATCCGGCATCTCATCTCACTGTTGCCCATTCCCTCTATGCTCTCCCTCTCCGAGTATATCTCCCGCATCCTTGAACAGATGGCCGCGAATTCGCTCCACTTCACGGTTCTGTGCAGGCTGGCATCCTCGTCCCGGTAATTTCCGCGCATGACATAGTCGTATGGTCTCCAGTCCATCTCGTCAAGCGCTCTCGTGCAGTCACGCACTATCATCGACCTGCGGCCCCAGGCAAGATGGGCGGCGATAAGTGCGGTCATCTCGACGTCAGCCAGAGAACGCTCCCCCCTGCGGAAGAGTTCCGCCATTCTCGTCGGGAAGGCTATCGGATCTTCCTGAAAATATTGGGGATCATTGTATTTGTCGGCCCATCCGGCCAGAAGTCTCATTGTGTGCCTGTCCACCATATTCCGTGTTTTCTGTCGTCAGTTCACTGAAGTCCGTCTGCCGGTCTCATCGCTTCTTTATGTCCTCCAGCTCCTCCCTGTAGCCGTTGACATATTTTCTGAAATTCTCGTCCAGCTCCGCAAAGTACTCAGCGTAGGACAGCGCCTTTTTGAGGGCTCTGACGCGGGCGTCTCTGCGTCCCTGGATTCTGTACAGGTCGGACATGAGATAGAGCGAAGTCATGATCTCCGGGGGAGTCTCATATTCATCGTCATAGGCTTTCCCGTACCAGAGCACCGACTTTTTGATCATCTTCTCGCATTCGGCGTATCGCCTCTTTCTGTAGAATTCTACCGAAGCCTCTCTGTACCATCTTGCCACAGGTTTGGGGTAGGTGAGCGGCTTCCGTTTCGCGACATATTCATAGTCTGCGGCGAGGGATTCGGAGTATCTCTCGGTGAATCTTAGGCTTCTGTGTCCTCTGTACATTTTTTTCAGGCGCGGCGCGATCATCCTTAGCCTGGGATGCGGCCCCCTGATGCGGCGGAAACGTCTGTCTGTCTCCTCCATCTTCAGAAACATTTTCCTCGACTCGTCGAGACGTCCGGTGCGGAACAGCCTCTCCCACATCTCCCATTGGCAGGATGTCAGGGTAAGATAGCTGTACATGTCGGTGCCCGCAGTCCGTCCGCAGGCGCTCATCAGCCTGTTCCTGAGATTCACCTCATCTTCGTCGAGCCATCCGTTGTTGCCGGTCTTGCTTTCAAGCAGCTCCTGAAGCTGCCTTTCAATTCTTTCCGTCGCTGCAGACATTGTTCTTTCTCTTTAAACGTCTTTATAATGTCACGTTCTCTTCTAAATGTCGCGGAAAGGTCTTCCGCAATCGTTACCAATCGATAAAGATAGTGATTTTCCCGCGACAAATGCAGAAACGGCGGACACAATGTGTAAAAATGTCAGTCCGACTTACTCGGGCCGGCTGCAAACGGCATCTCTTGCGAACGGGACCTCAGACTCGACGGTGATCCGTTCGCCGCTTTCCGGGTGCGTGAAACTCACTGAAGCCGCATGGAGCATGAGCCTCGGAGCAGATTCCGCGCTACCGTATAGCCTGTCACCCATTATCGGGGCATTGAGGCCTTCCGGACTGGCAGAATGTACTCTGAGCTGGTGCGTCCTGCCTGTCAGCGGATGGAATACGACTTCGGCGGCTCCGTCTCTGACCGAGATGATCTCATAGTCAGTGACTGCCTCCTTGCCGTGTTCATGATCAGTCTTCTGTCTCGGGCGTTCAAGTCGGTCTGGACAGAGGGGAAGGGAGATCCTGCCCTTTTCGGACTCATGGTGAGGCCATGCCGGAGGCGTCTCAAGCATGGCAAGATATGTCTTTACGGTCTGCCTGGATTCGAATTGCGCACGCAGATGCCGCTGTGCCCGGAGCGTTTTGGCGAATATCAGAACCCCCGAAGTGTCCATGTCGAGCCTGTGTACCGGGAACACTTCTCCGATGCGGCGCCCGAGCATCTCCTGCACCGATGTCCCGCAACGCCTGCCGGGCACAGAAGCCGTCCCGGAAGGCTTGTCGACTGCAGCCAGAGTCTCGTCCTCATACAGGATGCGCAGCTCAGCGACATGATTGTCCTGAACCGCCGCACCTTTCCACAAGGCATTCTCCGCAAGCCCCTGAAGCATAAATCTGAGCAGCGGGCCGCATTTTGCCTCACATGACGGATAGAATCTCCCGTGGCTTCTGATTTCTCCTGCCGGGCTCTTTCCGTACCAGAATTCTCCCATCGCGAGCGGCTTGAGACCGTGCCCGTAGGCATACTGCAGGAGTTTCGGCGCCGCACATTCTCCCGTCCCGCCCGGAGGCGCCGCCCCCTCTTCTGCAAACACTTCGGATATGCTTTTGCTGACTCCGAGCGCGTTTGACACGCGGAAAGTGTCGAATACCCATTTCTGCAGCGCGTCGGACATGGCTCTTCTCCTCTCCTTCAGTTCCCGTATCTTCAGTTCCGTGGCTTCCGCGTCTCTCAGGGCATCGTCGAGTCTCCTGTCCCACTGCGCGGAGATTCTCTTCAGCTCCGCCTTTTCAAACTGGCTTTCCCTGACAAGTCCGGCGAGGACGGTCTGGGCGGAATCTCCGCCTGTGCCTCTCCTGATCACGTCCCTGCGTTTCTTGGATTCGGCCATCCTTGCCTTCCACTCGGCTATGGCGGCGCTTTTTGCCTCGCGCGTCTCTTCGACCCTTCTCAGAGCCTCGACATGCTCCTTGCTGCGCGTCAGTCTCTCCTGTTCCTTTACTGTCAGCGATATGGCGGTTTCCTCTTTCTTGAAATGTCCCTGTGGGTCAAGCAGATCATATACGGGAGGCACGAACCATGGAATGCGGTTCCTGCCTCCGGCGTTTCCGGAAAAGGCGGCAAGGAAAGCCGTCATGCCGTCTTTTCTGACGACAAGCACTCCCAGCATCTTTCCTTCGGAAAACGCCTCATCGAGCGTTTCGTCTGAGGCGACGTGTCTCATGACTTCGGACATGGCCCGCTTTACCGCAGGGCATGGGACATATCTGAACGGGTCGGTGAACGTTTCCGGAATCTCTCCGGGCCCGCATTGCAGAGGATGGAGAAGGCTGTCGGTATTTGCGGCCATTATTCGGGGGTATCATTGTCATAGATGACGAGCAGCTTGTCCCCGGCCTTGAGCACGCGGCTTCCGTTCGGCACTATGAATTTTCCGTCCCTCTTTATCATCATGACGAGCATTCCCTCGGGCATCTTCAGATCCTTGAGCGTGTTGCCCTTGTCCAGAGTCTCCTGGGTCAGAGTCATTTCCACCAGTTTGCCGGCCTCTTCGGGAACTTCAAATCCTATTTCCATCTCGTCTTCCTTCTCCGGCTCGTCGAGCTTGAGCAGTCTGGATGCGTAAGTGATTGTGCTTCCCTGAAGTATGAGGGAGAGGATGGTGATGAAGAACACCACGTTGAAGATGATGTCGGAGCCTTCCGTGCCCTCCACTACCGGGTATGTGGCGAAGATGATCGGGACGGCGCCCTTGAGTCCCACCCATGACACGAAGAGCTTGGACGGGATGTCGATCTTTCTGAAGGGCACAAGGGTTATGAACACTGTCAGCGGCCTTGCGACCAGCATCATGAAGAGGCCTATGAGGAGGGCGGCAGGAGCGACCTTCATCATCTCGTGCGGGTTGACGAGCAGTCCGAGGGTGATGAACATCACCACCTGCACCATCCATGTCACTCCGTCGAAAAAGGCGAATATGTCCTTCCTGTTGGCGATCCTGTGGTTGCCGATTATTATTCCGGCGAGATAGACTGCAAGATATCCGTTGCCGAGCAGCTTTGTGGTCACCGTGAAAGTGAAGAACACGATGCTCACGAGGAGTATCGCATAAAGAGGTGTATTCTTGAGGTTAATCCTGTTGAGTATCCACACTGCGGCATAGCCCATCAGCACTCCTGCGGCTGCTCCGACGCCGAACTGTAGCACAAGCGTCTTGAAGGCGTCGAGAACTATGGCTCCCGCATTCACCGCCTCTCCTCCGGAGTTGACGTCTCCGGCCACCTGGATGAGGATGATGGTGAGTATGTACGCCATCGGGTCGTTGCTTCCGCTTTCGAGCTCGAGCATCGGCTTGAGATTGTTCTTCAGCCCCTGTTTCTTCTGCCCGAGAATGTTGAAGACGGAGGCGGAGTCGGTAGACGACATGGTCGCCGCGAGCAGGAAGCAGGTGATGATGTTCAGGGAGAACGGGAAAGCCTGCCATTCCGATATGAGATATATGAATATGCCCGTGAACGCCGTTGTGAGCGCGACGCCTATGGTGGACAGCGCGAGTCCCGGCCCGAGGACCGGCTTTATTTCCTTGAACTTTGTCTCGAGTCCTCCGGTGAAAAGAATGATGCACAGGGCGACCATGCCTATGAACTGCGCCTGTCCGGCATTGTTGAACTGCAGTCCGAGGCCGTCCGTTCCGAACAGCATTCCTGCCACCAGAAAGAGGAAGAGAGAAGGCAGGCCGAATCTGAAGCCGACCTTGCTGATGAGAATGCCGCTGAATATCAGTATCGACATCAGCAGCAGGATGTTCTCTGAGGTGAACGTCATTGTTCCGATGGTTTAAGAGTCTTATTCAATTCATTTCATTTGGTGTGCGGTCTCCTGCTCTCTGCACCAGTTCTTTATGCCGCATTCGCCGCAATGAGGCCTTCGCGCGGTGCAGACATATCTTCCGTGAAGTATGAGCCAGTGATGGGCCTTGGGCCGCAGTTCGGGGGCAAAGTTTTCAGTGAGATCCTTCTCCACGGCCTCTACCGTCTTTCCGTCGGACAGTCCGATTCTGCGGGACACTCTGAACACATGGGTGTCGACCGCTATCACGGGCCTGTCATATACTATCGACGCTATGACATTGGCCGTCTTCCGTCCCACTCCGGGGAGTCTGACCAGGTCTTCAGTCGCTGACGGGACTTCGCCGGCGAAGTCCCTGACCAAAGTCTGTGCCATTCCTATGAGATGTCTGGCCTTGCTGTTTGGAAAAGATATGGATTTTATCATCTGCAGAACCTCCTCGAACGAGGCTTCAGCAAGGTCTTTCGGCTCCGGAAATCTGCTGAAAAGGGCCGGTGTGTGCATGTTCACCCGCTTGTCCGTGCATTGTGCCGACAGAATCACCGCCATGAGCAGATGGAACGGGGAGTCGTAATGGAGCTCGCTTTCGGCCGTCGGCATGTTGCGGCTGAACCATTCCGTTATGCCTTCGTATCTTTCTTTCCTGTCCATCTCGCGTCACAGTGCAGCGCCGTAAGGCGTCTTGTCATGACCTTTTTGCTGAACGGTCTCCTCGGCCTGCTCTTCCGCCTCCGACTGTTCTTCCGTCCGCTCTTCCGTCTCCGTATGTGACTCTGTCTCTGAGGCGGGGCTTACTCCGTCTCCGGTGCGCTCCACGCAAGCCTCGTTGCCGCAGACCATCACTCTGCCCGGGTATTTCTCGACGAGGGACAGATTGTGCGTCACCATTACGATGGCTGTGCCGTTCTTGCGGTTGATGCCGGTGAGAAGCCTCATTATCCCGTCGGCCGTCTCCGGATCCAGATTGCCGGTCGGCTCGTCGGCAAGTATCACTTCCGGACTGTTGAGCAGGGCTCTGGCTATCGCCACCCTCTGCTGTTCGCCTCCGGAGAGCTGGTGCGGCATCTTGTGCGCCTTGTTCTTCATCCCCACGGCGTCGAGGACCTCGGCGATTCTCCTGTCTCTCGTCCGCTCGTCTTTCCATCCTGTGGCTCTGAGCACAAACTCGAGATTGTCCCTCACGCTCCTGTCCATCAGCAGCTGGAAGTCCTGAAACACGACTCCGAGCCGTCGCCTGAGGTATGGTATGTCCTTTTCCCTGATCCCGTCGAGATCATATCCGCATACGCTTCCCCGTCCTCCGGCGAGCCTGTTCTCTGCGGTAATCGTCCTGATTATCGAGGTCTTGCCGGTGCCGACCTTTCCCACTATGTAGATGAAGTCTCCGGGCATGACGTTCA
The DNA here is from genome assembly GCA_944326355.1 of uncultured Bacteroidales bacterium. GTDB lineage: Bacteria > Bacteroidota > Bacteroidia > Bacteroidales > UBA932 > Cryptobacteroides. The sequence continues at coordinate 47,820 of CALVDO010000009.1, forward strand.
TGTCGAGCCCATAGACCACTATGCTGTCGCCACCAGTGACGTCCGCTTTTTCAAAAGAGATGACAGGAGTTCTATCTTCCATATCGTGAGGTAGTTAAAAAATCCGGGCGGCGGACTTCCGAACCCGGTCGCAAAATATTCATGTACATCTCCGCAAATATAGTCAAAAATGGCTAATTTTGTGAAAATTTTTGTGGTATGACTAAACTGATTTCAGCTGCGGCGGCTCTTATCGCCATGCTGAACTTCGGCCTGCCCTCCGGTATCCGCGCTCAGGAGCCTGTCCTCGGTGAAGAGAGGCGCATTGATCCCGAGGAGGCAGGCATAAATGGGGAAGGACGCGCTTTCCGCAGGGCCATGTCCCTTTATGACAGGGGAATGTTCGGCCGTGCCAGAGAAATGTTCAGCCGTATCGCGACCGGCGGGGCGGACGTCGAGGCGGAGGGGTATGCCGTGCTGTGTGCCCTGAAGATGGGGCTTCCGGGCAGTGAACAGGCTGCGGAGGCCTATATTGAGAGATATCCCTGGGCGGAGCCCGCTGCGGACCTGAAGTTCGCTCGTGCGCTCAGGCTCTTTGACAGGCAGGACTATGCAGGGGCTTCGGCCGAACTGGAAACCCTGTCAAGGTATTCGCTCAGACGTTCCCAGATGCCCGAATATCTCTTCAAGAGAGCCTATTGCGACTTCGAGACGGGTCAGTATGACAGGGCGCTTCTGAGGTTCTCCGAGCTGGAGAAGCATCCGGTCTCCGACTATACGGCCGCAGCAAGATATATGCTCGGATATATCCTTTATGAAAGGCAGTCCTACGGCGACGCCCTGAAATGGTTTGAGGAGGCTTCGTCAGACAGCCGCTTCCGGGCGATGTCTCTCAGCTACGCCGCCGAGTGCCGCTTCATGCTCCGGGACTATGAGTATCTCACCGCCAATGCGGACAGGATTCTTTCGGAGGCGCCGGAAGAGTGCGCCGACCGGCTCAGAAGGATGATTTCCGAGGCTTTCCTCATGACGGGTGACGCCAGGGAGGCGAGGCTCTACTATGAGCAGAATCTGAAGACCTCCGCTCCGCGCACCAGAACGGACTTCTTCTACGCAGGCTCCCTCATGTATGCCCTCGAGGACTATCAGGGGGCGGTGGACAATTTTTCTAAGATGGGCGAGGTGAACGACTCCATAGCGCAGGTGGCCAGCTATAAGTCGGGCTACTGTCTCATAAGGCTCCGCAACAAGGTTGCCGCGCTCGATGCCTTCCGCCGCGCCGCTTCGATGTCGTTCAGCGCCGACGTGTCCGAGGACGCTTTCTACAATTACGCCAAGCTGTCGTTCGATCTGAATGACGACGCTTCAGTGTTCCGGACTTATCTTGAGAAATACCCTGATACCGGGCGTAAGGAGATGATATACGGCTACATGGCTATGGCCGCCCTGTCGGAGCGGGACTATCAGGGGGCGATCGATGCCTATGACAACATTGACGAGCTCGATCCCGACATGAAGCTCAACTACATGAAGGCCAACTATCTCAGGGCTGCGGAGCTGATTCGGGGAGGCTCGTGGAGGGCGGCTGTGCCGTGCCTTAAGGCGGCAGCATATTATTCTGACAGAAGGAGCATGTTCAATCAGATGTCGAGGTACTGGCTCGCGGAGTCGCTTTACAGGGATGACAAATATGACGAGGCGCTTGACTTATATACGCGGCTCTACAACATATCGGCTCTCTACGGCCTCGACGAGTCATGGCTGATTCCTTACGACATGGCCTGGTGTCATTTCAAGATGGGAGACTATGAGGATGCGGCAAAACGCTTCTCGGAATATCTTTCAGGCGAGAAGGTGGTGTGGAGAAAGGATGCCATGCTGCGCTATGCCGACTGCCTGTTCATGCAGAGGCGTTACGGTGACGCCGGCGACGCCTACAGGGCCGTGCTCGCAGACTATTTCAACGCAGACGACGTCTATCCGTATTATCAGGCCGCTCTGGCAGTAGGGCTGGCCGGTGACATGGACGGTCGCATCTCTCTTCTTGAGAATGTGGAGAATGCCTCCCCGTCTTCGCCGTTCTATCCGGAGGCCATGTTTGAGCTCGGCCGGTCGTATGTCGCCGAAGGCAGGGACGGGGATGCTCAGAAGTGCTATCGCAGGCTCGTGGCCGAAGGCAGGGACAGCACTTTTGTCGCAAGGTCGATGATTGAGCTCGGCATGATCTCGCGCAACGCCGGAAAGTATGATGAGGCCGTGAAGTGCTACCGCAAGGTGGTGGAGGAGATGCCGTATTCCGGATATGCGGACGACGCCCTGCTCGCTATAGAGTCGATATACACCTCTCTGAATGAACCGCAGAAATATCTCGACTATATAGAGAAGATAGGGAAGGCGTCTCTGAAGACGAGCGACGAGAAGGAGATGATGATATTCAACGCGGCGGAGCAGATGTTCCTTGCGGAGAATCATGAGAAGGCTCTGGCGGCGCTGCAGTCGTATCTTGAGGCGTATCCGGACGGTGCCAAGGCTCCGCAGGCATATTTCTACCTTGCCGAGAGCTACAGAAGTCTCGGAAAGGCGGATCAGGCCTGCGATGCGTATGCAAAGGTCATGGAGCTCGGCAGCGGGTCACACAGGGAGCTTGCCTGCCTCAGCTTTGCTGATCTTACCTATTCGCTCCAGCGCTACGGGGACGCCTACGGGGCATATTCTACTCTTGAGGATATTGCTTCGCTTGAGAACAACAGGTTCGCGGCGAAGGTCGGCAAGATGCGCTCGGCGTTCATGGACAGGGCCTATGACGACGCTTCGGCCTGCGCAGAGGCGGTCCTCGCCGATCCGATGGCCGATGTCGACATGCGCAGGGAGGCGGAATACATGCTCGCCAAGTCCTGCCTCGCGACAAGCCGCAGGGACGAGGCCTTCGGAATCTTCAGAAGGCTGGCGGCCAGCCCGTCCACAGCGGAAGGGGCCGAGGCGGTCTACATGCTCATAATGGACAGCTACGACAGGGGAGACTTCGACGACGTGGAGACCAGGGTGTATTCTTTCGCCGATGCCGCCGGAGGACAGAACTACTGGCTTGCCAAGGCATTCATCGTCCTGGGCGACTCGTTTGTCGAGAGAGGGGAATTCGAACAGGCAATGGCCACTTTCAGAAGCGTCCGTGACGGCTACGAGCCGGAGTCCGGAGAGGACGACGTGCATGACAACGTGACCATGAGGATAGGAAAACTTGAAGAAATGATGCGGCGGACGGCCGCAGGGGGAACGGAATGATCATGGAGGGAATCATGGAAAGAAAAATGGAGAGACGCGTTTCCGGATGGAGGCTCATCTCCGCGTGTCTTCTCGCGTGCGCCGTGTCGTCGCTTTCGGGTATGAGGCTCGGCGCCCAGACGATTGACCCTACGGTTGAGGTGACGAGGGACTATGCGGGCAGGCAGATCGAGGTGCATAAGCCGCTGCAGTCGATGCCGGTGCCGGACAGTCTTCAGCGCTTTGACATAAAGTTTGACTATCAGGTGAATGACTCACCATACGGGGGCACCTCCGACTTCAGCCCTCTCCTTCTGGACATCCGTCCGGAGCCTCTTCAGGATGAGAGACGCAGATTCTATCTTAAGGCCGGGGCGGGATATGCTCTGCGGCCGAGCCTCGACTTCGTGTGGGAGCCGGGACTCGACGGCGCCTTCAGGATGAGCGTCTACGGCTCTCACAGGTCTTATTTCGGACGCTATCTCGGCATCCGTCCGGTCTATGACACCTCCGGCACGTCAGCGGTTCTTGAGGATCCGTCTGGAAGAAGATACGGCAGCCGGGCCTCGGGCGGGAACGCTTCGTACAGCGGGTATGAGATGCGGACTTCGGCCGGAGTGAACGGCAGTCTGGACTGGGAAGGCGGAACTTTCTCCTTTGACGCCGGATATCGCGGGCTGGCCGCCAGAGATACCGTCATGAGAAGGGGGTATGACATGTTTGACCTCAGCATGAGAGTCCGAAGCGATGAAGCCGGCGACAGGCGCTTTTTCTATGACTTCTCGGCGGACTACAGCTATGGAGAAGACAAGACGGGCCTTTCCGGAGCGGAGTCAAGGGATTTCCTGTCGGAGCACCTTTTCGGGCTTGACGCCTCGTTCGGCCCCGCCCTGTCGGCCTCTTCCAGAGCCATGCTGGATTTGGAGGCGGACATTGCGGCCTACCCTGTCTTCGGCGCCTGGTCGGGAAGTTTCTCCGTCGCTCCGCGCTATGTCTATGGCGCCGGCAGATGGAATGTCGATCTGGGAGTGAAGTTCGCCTTCATCGCCCGCTCTTCGTCAGATGCGGTTCCTGTCTACAGCACGGTCTCTCCTCAGATAGTCTATCCTGACGTCAGGGTCGGCTTCGAGGCGGTGAAGGAGCATCTGAACGTCTATCTGGACGTTGACGGAGGCGACCGCATCACGACCTTTTCCGAACTGCTCCGCCATGACTTCCGCATGGACATGCACAGGTCGCCGTCTCCTCTGCTCGGCAACGAGCTGACGCGCGTTGACGCCGCATTCGGGCTTGAGGGCAGCGTCGCCTCCCGCCTCGGCTATAATCTCCGCGCAGGATTCGCACAGTATGCCAACATTTTTCTGGACGGGGTGACGAGGACTCCGTCGGGAGCTCTCGCGTATGCCCCCGGCTATTCCTCGTGCCAGATGTTCTACGCCGCTCTTGACCTGCTCTGGACCTCAGGACCGCTCTCGGCTGACGGGTCGTTCACATACAGAGGAACTGACGTCCCGGACGGAGTCGACGGGCTTTTCTCGCCCGCGGCGTTTTCCGGGCAGGTGCGTCTGGAGTACAACTGGAAGCGGCGTGTGTTCGTCGGCGCCGACTGCTCATTCTCGACGGCAAGGCATATGTTCCTTCCGTCCGCAGACGGACTGACCTCCGTGAGGCTTTCCATACCTTCATACGCCGATCTCGGGCTTTCGCTCGAGTACCGCTTCAGCCGCAGCTTCTCTGTATGGGCTCACGGAGGGAACCTTCTCGATATGGCCGTGCAGAAAACGCCTCTGCTTGCTGAATCCGGCGTCAATTTTACGGCAGGAATTTGCTTGAGTTTGCAATAAAATTACTAAATTTGTCCGTTTGTTATTACATCAACAGGAAATGAACGGAAATGAAGTGAACAACAGCGCGGAAAGTCAGTATTCCGCGAACAGTATCCAGGTGCTGGAGGGGCTCGAGGCGGTCCGGAAGAGGCCGTCAATGTATATAGGGGACATCGGGGAGAGAGGCCTGCACCATCTTGTCTACGAGGTGGTGGACAACAGTATAGATGAGGCTCTCGCCGGATACTGCACTCACATCGAAGTATATATCAATGAGGACAATTCCATAACGGTGAAGGACAACGGCCGAGGAATTCCGACCGGGATGCACGAGAAGGAGCACCGCTCCGCTCTCGAGGTGGTGCTCACCGTTCTCCATGCAGGAGGAAAGTTCAGCAAGGACAGCTACAAGGTGTCGGGAGGTCTGCACGGAGTGGGCGTGTCCTGCGTCAACGCCCTTTCCGACTACCTGAGGGCTGAAGTTCACAGGGAGGGAAAGATTTTCGTGCAGGAGTATTCAAAGGGAAAGCCTCTTTCTGACGTCAAGGTCGTGGGCGAGGCTTCCGACACGGGGACTACGATCACCTTCCATCCGGATGCCGAGATATTTACGGTGACGACCGTCTATGACTACGGCACCCTTTCAGGCCGTCTTCGCGAGCTTGCCTTCCTGAACAAGGGCATAACCCTGACCCTCACGGACAAGAGGGAGAAGGTCACCGATACTGACGGGCAGGGTCATGAGACGGAGTCGTACCGTTCCGAAGTCTACTATTCGAAATACGGCCTTAAGGAGTTCGTGCAGTATCTGGACGGGGACTCCACTGTGGAGAAGCTCATTCCGGAGCCGATCTGTCTCGAGACTGACAAGGTGATTCCTATAGAGATAGCTCTCCAGTACAACACGGGCTACAGGGAGAAGATAAAGTCTTATGTCAACAACATCAACACTATAGAAGGAGGAACGCATCTTCAGGGCTTCAAGGCGGGGCTCTCGAGGACGCTGAAGGCGTATGCCGAGAAGAACGGGCTCTTCAACAAGATCAAGTCTGACCAGCTCGCTCCTGAAGACTACAGGGAAGGACTTACGGCAGTGATCTCGGTCAAGGTGGCCGAGCCTCAGTTCGAGGGACAGACAAAGACGAAGCTCGGAAACCAGGAGGTCTACTCCGCCGTGTCCCAGGCTACTGCAAATGCGCTCGAGATCTACCTCGAGGAGCATCCTAAGGAGGCCAAGTACATCATCGACAAGGTCATCCTCGCCGCTACCGCAAGACAGGCCGCCAGAAAGGCCCGGGAGATGGTGCAGCGCAAGACCGTCATGTCCGGAGCCGGAATGCCCGGGAAGCTCGCCGACTGTTCGGAGAAGGATCCGGAGAAGTGCGAGATCTTTCTTGTGGAGGGAGACTCCGCAGGCGGTACGGCTAAGCAGGGCCGCGACAGGAACATCCAGGCCATCCTGCCGTTGAGGGGTAAGATCCTCAATGTGGAGAAGGCGATGGATCACAGGGTGTTCGAGAGCGAGGAGATACGCAACATCTACACTGCTCTCGGAGTGACCGTAGGAACTGAGGACGACGGCAAGGCCCTCAACCTTTCCAAGCTGCGTTATCACAAGGTGATCATCATGACCGATGCCGATGTGGACGGAAGCCACATCGCCACCCTCATCCTCACCTTCTTCTTCCGGTATATGTTCGATCTCATCAGCAACGGCTACGTCTATCTCGCCACTCCGCCGCTCTATCTCGTGAAGAAGGGCAAGGAGGAGGTCTACTGCTGGACTGACGATCAGCGCAGGGAGGCGACCGCAAGGCTGGGAAAAGGCTCTGAAAAGGGTGTGAACGTGCAGCGTTACAAAGGTCTCGGAGAGATGAGCGCGGATCAGCTCTGGGAGACGACGATGGATCCGTCCAGAAGGGTGCTCAGACAGATAACGATAGACAATGCGGCTGAGGCGGAGCGCACGTTCTCGATGCTAATGGGCGACGACGTGCCGCCGAGAAGGGCCTTCATAGAGGAGAACGCGCATTACGCCAACATCGACGCCTGACACAAATGATATTGACATCTAAAATTTACTTTTATGGATATTTTTGACAGAATAGCAAAAGACTCGGGCGGTCCGCTCGGGCAGTACAGACAGAGAGCTTTCGGATATTACATGTACCCTAAGCTGGAGGGAGAGCTCGGCCCTCACATGATTTTCAACGGGAAGGAGGTTCTCTGCTGGAGCCTGAACAACTACCTCGGACTCGCAAATCATCCGGAGGTAAGGAAGGTGGACGCCGAGGCCGCCGCAAAATGGGGCCTGGCATATCCTATGGGAAGCCGCATGATGTCCGGACATACTTCTCTTCACGAGAAATTCGAGAGAGAGCTTGCCGACTTCGAGAAGAAGGAGGACGCGTTCCTCTTCAACTTCGGATATCAGGGCATAATTTCCACGATTGACGCTCTCATGGACCGTCATGACGTCATCGTTTACGATTCAGAGGCTCATGCCTGTCTCATTGACGGGGCGCGGCTCCACATGGGAAAGAGGATGACGTATCGTCACAACGACATAGAGAGCTGTGAGGCGACCCTCAAGAGGGCGCAGAAGGTGTGCGACGAGACGGGCGGAGGCATACTGCTCATCACAGAGGGTGTGTACGGAATGACAGGCGCCCTCGGTATCCTCGACCAGATAGTCGCTCTCAAGAAGAAGTACAATTTCCGCATCCTGATCGACGACGCTCACGGATTCGGCGTGATGGGACCTCACGGCCGAGGAACTTCTGAGCATTTCGGCGTGATGGACGAGGTCGATCTCTATATCGGGGCATACGCCAAGTCGATGGCTTCAATCGGAGGCTTCGTGGCCGGCCCGAAGGTCATAATCGACTATCTCCGCTACAATCTCCGTTCACAGATCTATGCCAAGTCTCTGCCTATGGCTTTTGTCGAGGGAGGACTCAAGAGGCTCGAGATCATCAGGAGCGCAGAGGGCGACGAGCTGCGCAAGAAGCTCTTTACCGTGACGAGGGCTCTCCAGCAGGGCTTCCGCGACATGGGGCTCGACATAGGTCCAGCCGAGGCGTGTGTCACTCCGGTCGCAGTCAAAGGCGGAGTGGTGCAGGCGACAAAAATAGTCAAGGATCTGAGGGAGAACTACAGGATATTCTGCTCGATCGTGGTCTATCCGGTCATTCCGAAGGGCATGATCATCTTCCGCATCATCCCTACCGCCGCCCACAGCATGGAGGACGTCAACTATACTCTCAAGACGTTCGCCGAGGTCGTCGAAAAACTCAAGAACGGCTATTACGACGGAGACGAGATTCCTGATATGGCTATCCATGACTAAATCGACACTGAAATGAACGGCAGTTGCTTTAAGGACAAAGTGATTGTGATTACAGGAGCCAGCTCAGGAATTGGGTTGGCTTCTGCCGAATTATTCGCGTCGTTCGGTGCGAAGCTGTCTCTGGCAGCGAGGTCTCTCGACAGGCTGGAGGCTCTGGCAGCAAGGATCTCTCCGGATTCCTCCCGTGTGCTGTGCGTCAAGACGGACGTCTCCGTTGAGGATGACTGTCGTAATCTCGTGGAGAAGACGGTCGAGAAGTTCGGAAGGATAGACATTCTCGTCAACAACGCCGGCATCTCGATGAGGGCTCTGTTCAGGGATCTGGACCTCTCCGTGATACGCTCTCTCATGGACGTGAACTTCTGGGGCACGGTGTACTGCACCAAGTATGCTCTTCCGCATCTGCTCGCGTCCAAAGGTTCGGTGGTCGGAGTGATTTCCATCGCCGGATTTGCCGGACTGCCGGGACGCACCGGCTATTCCTCCTCGAAGTATGCCATCAGAGGCTTCCTCGACACTCTGCGCATCGAGCACCTCTACGACGGTCTTCACGTGATGATATTCGCTCCCGGATTCACTGCCTCAAATGTCCGCAATGCGGCTCTCACGGCTGACGGAAGCCGTCAGGGCGAGACTCCGCGTGACGAAGGTAAGATGATGACGGCAGAGGAGTGCGCCATGCATCTGGCCAGGGGCCTGCGCCGCAGGAGCAGGGAGGTGGTGCTCACTCCGATCGGCAAGCTGACGGTATGGATGCACAATCTTTTCCCGAGTCTCACGGACAGGCTCGAGTTCAGCTATATGGCCAAAGAGCCGGGAAGCCCTTTCAGAAAATGAGAGGCCTCTCGGGAAATGAGAATCCTCTCGTGAAAATGATTTGACGGATGAGCATTCAGACAGGAAATATTACCCCGGATCTTGCCGGCGCGGCTTTTCTTTATGCCGGAAAATCCGCCTGCGGGAGTGTCCCGCGCTTTGTCGTCTCGATGACTATGCACGTCAGGCGGGATGTGCTGGAGGATGCGCTGAATGACGTCCTTCCGCTCTTCCCGCATCTGGCCGTGAAGATTTCCGGGAACGGCGCGGAGTACAGGCTGGAGCGTGACTGCTCGCGGGTGCCTGTGTCTCAGGCGGATACCTCCGATGCGGGCGAGAAGGGGAAGATATGCGGCGACTGGCGTCTGTTCGCCGTGTCATGCGGAAGTAAGAGCATATTTTTCGACGTGCACTCGTCTCTGCTGGACGAGCGTGGAATGGCTGCTTTTGCTAAGGCGGTGGCATTCAGATATATACAGCTGTGCGGGCTGCCGGTGGCCAATGACGGGAGCGTCAGGGCCGTCTCGGACGGAGGCAGTTTGAACGTGTCGACGGAGGATCCTCTTGATCTTGTCAGGGACATACCGGCTTCGAGGCCGGTGTGGTACATGGACGCCAAGGCCTTCAGCATACCTTCATCCGAATCCGAATCCTGCTTCGTCACACAGGTCCGCATTCCCGTAGGCAGACTGCGGGCGCCGGCAAGGGAATATGCGGGGACTCCGGTCACCTTCATCTCTCCTCTGGTGTCGCATGCTGTCTATGAGGAGTTCGGCGAAGAGATGAGCCCGGGCGAGTATGTCGTTGCGGCAGTCACCGTCAATCTCAGACAGCATTTTCCGACGCTCTCGCTGCGTCCGTTCTGCACTTCTGTGAATCTGGCCTACAACAGGAGGCTCGGAGACTACCCGTTCAACACCATCCTTATGTCCCAGAAGAAGTTTCTCGAGGCTCAGCTGAAGCCTGACGCCCTCGCATATAACGTGCAGTGCAGGATAGCGTCGATGGAAGAGGTGATGGACGCAGGGGATGCTGAAGCCAGGATGAGACGCTCCGATGAGGTCCTTGCCCATAAGGCGGCCGCATCCACATATATGATAAGGGATGCCGGCATGGTGTCCATGCCTGAGAGCCTGTCCCGGTACATCACCGAGTTCTATCCGGTCTACGCCCCTGATCTTCATGACTTCACCCTGTCGTCCGTCATCTTCAGGAACGAGATCGTCCTGACCGTGGCTCAGAAGCGGGGCCGGAGTCTTGGACGCAGGATAGTGGAGCTGATGAATGCGAACGGCGTCATCTCACATGTCTCGGATGAATTCGAGTTCATCCCGGGGAGCTACAGAAAACCATAAAATCAATCGTCATGGAAAACGGAAAGTTTCTCAGCGGCTTCAAGACATATCTTCCTCTTGCTATTCTCTTCGTGTTCCTCGTCTTTCTCATGCCGAGGAGCGGAAAGTTCAACTATGACTATAAGAAGGGAGCCCCGTGGATGTATGAGACCCTCGTCGCGGAGTTTGATTTTCCGGTGCTGAAGACCGAGGACCAGCTCCGGAAGGAAAAAGAGGCGGCGGTCTCCTCCGTCACCCCTTATTATAAGTATTCGGAGAACATCGCAAAGGAGAGGCCGGAGCTTCTGCGTCAGGCGGATCTCGGGGCTAACGAGAATCTTGAGCCTGCGATAATCTCGATATTCGACACGATATATGCCAGGGGCGTCATCGCCGACAGACCGGAATTTCATGACGGCCGATCTGAGGACGAGCAGGTCATATTCGTCCAGAAGAACAGGCGTGCGGCGATGGTTCCTCCGTCCGAGATATACACTATTGCCGAGGCGAGGATGAAGCTGAGGAGGGATCTGGACGCCATGACGGGAAAGAGCGACGCGGATTCCCTCTGCCGTGCGGCCGGAATATACGACCTCATCGTTCCGAACCTCATCTTTGACCAGCAGACCACCGATCTTGTGCATGAGGAGTCGGTCAACTACGTGTCGACTACTTCGGGCGTCGTCTCGTCCGGCCAGCTCATCGTCTCAAAGGGGGAGATAGTGACTGCGGAGATCGAGCAGCTGCTCGATTCATACAAGGCGGAATACGAGTCGAGCATAGGCTACAGCGGTCCGCGTGCCCTGCTGTGGATAGGCAATATCCTTCTTTCCCTCGTGATGGTGGTGCTGGTGTTCTTCACCATCTATTACTCCAACTCAGACATCTTCGGGCAGTTCAACAAGTATGTCTATATCCTCGTGGTGATCTCTCTCGCCGCCGTCGTCACCTTCGCGGTGGAGAAGGCCGATCCGAAGCTGCTGTATGTGGTCCCGTACACGCTTTTCGCCCTGTATCTGACCGCATTTTTCCGCAACAAGGTGGTATATCCTGTATATGTGGTGTCTCTGCTGCCTCTGCTCATCTTCTCGCACAACGGACTTGAGCTCTTCGTGATGTATCTTGTGGCCGGAGTGGTCGCCATATACACTTTCTCGTTCTTCAACAAGGGATGGCAGCAGTTCATAATGGCCTTCTTCGTGTTCATTTCGGTGACTCTCACTTATCTGGCGTTCAAGCTCATAGATGGGGACATACGCGAGTTCACCGATTACCAGACGATACTCTTCCTCTTCATAGGCTCGATGATGTCAGTCGCCGGCTATCCTCTGATATATCTCTTTGAAAAGGTGTTCATGCTCGTGTCGAATTCTCGTCTGATAGAGCTGTGCGACACAAACAACAAGCTGCTCAGGGAGCTTGCGACGAAGGCCCCGGGCACTTTCCAGCACAGCCTTCAGGTGATGAACCTCGCGGATGCGGCAGCCCGCTCTATCGGCGCGGACGTGGCTCTGGTGAGGGCCGGCGCCCTGTACCACGACATTGGCAAGATGACCAATCCGCAGTGCTTCATCGAGAACGAGACCCCTGGCGTAAAATATCATGAGGGGCTCACTCCTGAGGAGAGTGCCAGGGACATCACTCGGCATGTGCCTGACGGAATGGCTCTTGCGGAGAAATACGGACTTCCTGGAGTAGTGCGGGATTTCATCGTCACGCATCATGGCACGACCTCCACAGGCTATTTCTACAACAAGTATCTGAATGACGGAGGGGATCCGGCCAAGACGGACGTGTTCTTCTACAAGGGAAGGAAGCCGAGCACTAAGGAGCAGATAATAATGATGTTGTGCGATACTCTCGAGGCGGCTTCGAGGACTCTGAAGGATCATTCTGCGCAGAGCATTTCCGACCTCGTGGAGCGCATCGTCAAGACCAAGATGGATGACGGACAGTTTGAGGAGGCGGACATATCGCTCAGGGAGCTGAACATCGTCAAGGTAGTGCTCAAGGAGTATCTTCAGCAGATCTATCATGAGAGGATTGTATATCCGAAGCGCAGACGGAAGATCTGATGCGGCTGCAGGCCTTGCGGCGCGGGCGCATGAGTGCGGCAGCGGTCCGGAGATTGAGACCGGGCCGCTGCTCGTGACGCTGTAGGAAACCCGATTTTGTTTTTTGTTCCATATTGTTTAAATTTGCAGGCTTTTATCGAAAAACAACATTATTTGATATGAATATAACTCAGAACAAGGTCGATGACCTCAATCTCGAATTGACTCTCGACATCAGCAAGGAAGATTATGCGGACCGCCGCAAGAAGAGGCTGAACGCCCACAGGAGAACCGCCGAGATCAGGGGCTTCAGGAAGGGCATGGTCCCTATGACCATAATTGAGAAGATATACGGGCAGTCGTCACTTGTCGACGCCGTCAACGAGACCATTTCGGAGGCTCTCAACGGCTTCATCAAAGACAATTCCCTCAAGCTGATAGGCGAGCCTCTCCCGAAGGAGGACCAGCCTAAGATAGAGTGGGAGAACGGAAACGACTTCACTTTCGTCTTCGACGTGGCTCTCGCTCCAGAGGTTGACTTCACGCTCTCAAAGGAGGATGAGCTTCCTTATTATGAGATTGAGGTCACCGAGGCCAACCGCAACGAACTGAAGGAGAATCTTCTCAGGCAGTATGGCTCTCTCGAGGACGGAGAGGCCGCCAAGGAAGAGGACTTCATCATAGTAGACTTCGAGCAGGGCGAGACTAAGATAGAGGGAGCATACGTATCCCTGAGAAGCGTATCCGACGCCGTCCGCCCGTCGTTCGTGGGCCTGAAGAAGGATGACGTGCTCGACGTGAACGTCAACGAGGCCTTCACGGACGAGACCGACCGTGCAGCCATGCTCAAGGTGAAGAAGGAGGAGCTCGCCGGGCTTGATCCGATGTTCAGGATGACGGTGCGCAACGTCAAGACTTTCGTTTCGGCGCCTATGACGCAGGAGACTTTCGACAAGGTCTTCGGCGAAGGTACAGTGAGCGACGAGGCCGGATTTGACGCCAAGGTCGCTGAGCGTCTCGCAGCTGAATACAGGCAGGAGTCAGAGTTCAGATTCTCACGTGACGCGAAGGACTATCTGGTGAAAAAGGCCAATGTGGCTCTTCCTGAGAATTTCCTCAAGAGATGGGTCTATGAGGTGAACGAGGGAAAGTTCACCAAGGAGGAGATAGAGAAGGACTTTGACGGATTCCTCGCCGACTATCGCTGGCATACCGTAAGGAATATGCTCATGGACAGGTATTCCGTGAAGGTGGAGCAGGAGGATCTTCTTGCAAGCGCAAAGGCCTTCGCCGCATATCAGTTCGCCATGTACGGCATAGCCAACGTTCCTGAGGAGCAGCTCGAATCGTATGCAAAGAGCATTCTCTCGCAGGAGAACGAGAGCCGCAGGGTTCTTGATCAGGTCGAGGACCAGAAGACTATCGCCGCAGTCAGGGAGGTCGTGACCGTCAAGCCGGTTAAGGTGACGGTGGAGCAGTTCCGCAAACTGAAATAGTTTCCAGTCATGGAAAAGGATTTTGACTTGTTCGCAAGGTCGGAGTTCGGCGTGAGCTCCATGACCATGCACCGCTATCGTTCAGCCTATGACGCCTACATCAATCCGACGGTCATAGAGGAGCGCAGGCTCAATGTGGCTTCGATGGATGTGTTCAGCAGGCTGCTGATGGACAGGATCATCTTCCTCGGAGTTCCGATAGATGACGATGTGGCCAACATAGTGCTGGCCCAGCTGCTTTTTCTGGCCTCGTCGGACAATGCCGGAGACATCACCCTTTACCTGAATACTCCGGGCGGTTCGGTATCCGCCGGCCTCGCGATATATGACACCATGCAGCAGGTGGAACCTGACGTCGCCACGGTTTGTACCGGAATGGCCGCATCGATGGGAGCTGTCCTGCTCTGTGCCGGAACAAAAGGCAAGAGGTCGGCTCTGCCGCATTCGAGAGTGATGATCCATCAGCCTCTCGGAGGGGCGCAGGGACAGGCGTCGGACATAGAGATTGCGGCAAGGGAGATCCTCAAGGTGAAGCAGACTCTCTATTCGATCATTTCCACGCACACGGGAAAGACGCTGAAGAGAATCACCGCTGACGGGGACAGGGATTATTGGATGAGTGCCGAGGAAGCTCTCGAATATGGAATGATTGACGAGATTCTCGTAAAAAAGAAGAAATAGGACGGACAAATGGCAAGAAGGAATGAATCCGGGGACGGGAGGCATTGCGTGTTCTGCGGCAGGAGTGAGGATGAGGTTCCGCTTCTGCTTCAGGGGATGGATTCGGCCATCTGCAGCGACTGCGTGAAGCTGTGCTATGACTATGTCCATAATCTTGAGACGAAACAGGCTCCCAGACACGGCGAGATAAGCCGTCTGCTCAAGCCGAAGGAGATACATGCCTATCTGGATCAGTATGTCATCGGACAGGACAATGCGAAGAAACTGCTTTCTGTGGCTGTCTACAACCATTACAAGCGCATCAATCACAATCTTGCCCAGGAAGAGAAGGATGATCTGGACATAGAGAAGTCGAACATTCTGATGGTCGGTCCGACCGGAACAGGAAAGACTCTCATGGCCAAGACTATAGCCAAGCTTCTGGAGGTGCCGTTCACAATAGTGGACGCCACTGTGCTGACCGAGGCCGGCTATGTGGGGGAGGATGTGGAGAGCATTCTTACGAGACTTCTTCAGGAGGCCGACTATGACGTGGCTCTCGCCGAACGCGGGATTGTCTTCATAGACGAGATAGACAAGATCGCCCGAAAGAGCGACAATCCGTCCATAACGAGGGATGTCTCCGGAGAAGGAGTGCAGCAGGCGATGCTGAAACTGCTCGAGGGCAATGTCGTGAACGTGCCGCCAAAGGGAGGTCGCAAGCATCCTGAGCAGGAGTTCATACAGGTCAACACGCAGAACATACTCTTCATCTGCGGAGGTGCTTTCGAGGGTATCGAGCGCCGCATAGCGCAGCGGCTCAACACCCAGGTCATCGGATTCGGCACGTCGGGAAGAAGGCAGGTGGACAAGTCCAATCTCCTTAAGTATGTGTCGGCTCAGGACCTTCGGGCATACGGTCTGAT
This sequence comes from uncultured Bacteroidales bacterium, assembly GCA_944326355.1. GTDB lineage: Bacteria > Bacteroidota > Bacteroidia > Bacteroidales > UBA932 > Cryptobacteroides. The sequence continues at coordinate 63,521 of CALVDO010000009.1, forward strand.
TCCGGAGATAATAGGCAGGCTTCCGGTCATAACGTGTCTTGAACAGCTGGACCGGAAGGCTCTTCTCAGAATTCTCACAGAGCCGAAGAACGCGATAATGAAGCAGTATGAGAAGATGTTTGAGATAGACGGCATGAAGCTGGAGGTGGAGCCGGATGTGCTTGACCTGATAGTGGACACCGCCATAGAGAATCGTCTCGGAGCTCGTGGTCTCCGCTCCATCTGCGAAAGGATAATGACTGACGCCATGTATGAGGCGCCGTCGTCATCTGACAAGACTTTCCGTCTTACGGCCGAGTACGCCAAGGCCCGGCTTGCCGACGACATGAACTGAATTATGAGAGGCCGGCCGTCTGACGCACACACTGACGGACGGCCTTTGAAATGACTGAGGGAAATCGTCCGGATTTCTGAACCGGAATCCGGCGGCTTCTGTAGCTGAACGGGACTGGCGGAGACGCACACCTCCGTCTTCTCAATATATTTTTAACTATTAAATTTTTAAAGATGAAAAGGATTTTTAACCTTGTGGCGGCATTCTGTGCCGTCATCGCCCTCGCGTCCTGCGAAAAGGATCCCGAAGGCACGGACAACGGCGGCGGAAACGGCTCCGGCACAGGCCATGCCGCACCTTCGATGACATGGGAAGGGCATTCTGATCTTGATGCTCCCGTCGCTCTCGAGGAGACCATGGACGTCAGGATAAGCATCACGGCCGAAGCCGGCATCTCCACATTCACGGTAGGCGTAAGTTCCGGAGTGCTCGACCCCTACATCGAGACTCTCAACGGCGGCTCCACTGAAATGGATCTCATCGGCGGACCGCAGACTCTGCTCTCACTGCTGAGCGCAGTTCAGATTCCTACCGGCAGCGATCTCGTCGGCGCCACATCAGTCTCACTCGATCTCTCGACACTTGTTCCGATGATCATACTTACTGAAGGAAATCAGGACCTCGGCACCGGAGACCTCCTTCCGAACAGCGACCACAGCTTCACGCTCTCGCTCACGGACAGCGAGGGCCAGAGTCTCAGGCAGACGCTCACTTTCCATTATGACGGCGCGACTGTTGAGGACGGCGCGACCCTTTCCGTAGACGAGACAAGCGTGGATCTCTGGGCCAACACCGCAAGGGTAACGGTAAATGATCCGACGGAGGGCGTCCAGTATTCGGTCCAGTATCGGGAAAAGGGCACTGAGACCTGGCATGACGCCGCCGGAAGCGTTGCCGAAGGCTTTATTCTGGCCCCAGCCTATGACAAGTCCAGCAATGAGGCAGGGCTTGAGGTGTCTGTCATCAGGGATGGCGCAGGAATCTATGCCGGCAACACATACGAGGTCCGTCTCCTTAACTCGGACGCCGAGGCAGACGCAGTAGAGTTTACCGCTGAAGGCGGTGACGTGATTCCTAACGGAGACATGACCGGCTGGACGGTGAAGGAGGGCACTGAGCTGCCATATCCTAACCCTGCCGGAACGAGCTTCTGGGACAGCGGCAATAATACAGTCCTGACTATCACTACCATCCTCTGTCAGGAAGATGAGACCGAGGCTGGCGTGGCGGCTCTTTCTGCCAATACTGTACTGGGCAGCGTCTTCGCCCCTGGCAATATGTATACCGGCGATTTCACCATGTCCGGATTTACAGGTACCGCAAAATTCGGAAAGTCCTATGACTGGACGGCTCGTCCTCGTGCCCTCAAGCTTCGCTACAAGGCAAATGTGGGCGTTATAGACAATGCCGGTTCAAATGATCCGGAGAAGGACGAGTGGGACGGCAGGCAGGACGTCAGCAGGATATTCGTGGCCATAGTGGACTGGTCGGCTCAGCATGAGGTCACTTCAGGAATGACTACGCCTGAGGGAATGTGGGATCCGGCCGAAGTGTCGACCCTCGAAGAGGGAGCGATCCTCGGGTACGGCGATCTGAAGATCACCGGAAACGTCGAGTCTTGGACCGATGCCGAGCTGAAGATCAACTGGTATGATACCGAAGCACCGATGCCTTCGTCCGAGAAGTATTCTCTCGTCATCTCATGTGCCACAAGCCAGCGTGGTGACTATCTTACCGGTTGCTCGTCCAATGCCATGTGGGTCGACGACTTCGCATGGGCATATTGATCGGGACAGCGGAAGGGCTGCATATCCGTCCTGGAGATCAGCCCGGTAGAGAATAAATAATATGAGAGGAATGGACCGCATGGTCTGTTCCTCTTTGTTTTTTCGTCGCTTCACGCCGACTTCGTTCAAGCTCAGGCCTGCTGCCCGGCTTGGCAGGTGTGCTCGTGACAGTGTGATGCGGAGGTCTCGATTTCAAGGGTGGTGTGTGAAATGCCGAGTCCGTTCAGCCTGTGCTTCAGGCTCTCCTTCACCTGTTCCATCATGTCGAGGTCTTCTATCACTACATGCGCGGTGAGCGCCGTCTCCGTAGTGCTGATCGGCCAGACATGCAGGTGGTGCACATCCTTAACCCCGGGTTCAGAAGTCATCTCGGCCTCAATCCGTCCGAGGTCGATCTGCTCGGGAACTGCGTCAATGGACATCCTGAGGCTTTCGGACAGGAGCTTCCAGGTAGAGACAAGGATGATGGCCGCTATGGCAAGACTCACTATCGGGTCGATCACGGAGAAGCCCGTAAGGCTGATGGCTATGCCGGAAATCACGACTCCGACCGAAACGAGGGTGTCGGCGGCCATGTGCAGGAACGCCCCTCTGGTGTTGATGTCGTGCTTCTGCTGCTTCATCAGGAGCCATGCGGTGAATCCGTTGACGATGATGCCGATTCCCGCTGTCCATGAGACTGCCGCCCCGTTTATTTCGGCAGGGCTGCTGAATTTCCTGACACTTTCCAGAATTATCGCGCCGACGGCCCCGAGAAGGATTATCGCATTGAGCAGGGATATGAGCACGGAGCTTTTTCTGAATCCGTAGGTGAACTTTCTCGTGCTTTTTGATGAGGACAGCCTGAATGCGATCATCGCGAGCATGAGGCTGAACACGTCGCTGAGATTGTGCCCGGCATCCGAAAGCAGGCCGAGGGAGTCCGCCCACAGGCCTACTGCCGCCTCAGTCACCACATAAAGCAGGTTGAGCGTTATCGCAGCCACATACACTCCGTTGAGAGAGGTGATCTGATGCTCATGGTGGTGATGCTCATGAACGTGATGGCCGTGTGACGCCTCGTGTGTTTCCATGATAGAGTCTGTTTTGAACCGGGACAAAAGTAGGGCGGATGTTTTACAACCGGGTTGCAAACCCCGGATCGTCCGGTCGGAGTCGTCCTGCAGACCTGGCCCGTTGCCGGCTCCGGTCACCGGAGGCTTCTCATCTTCCCTGTATGAAATTCATGAAGTCGTCCCTGTAATTGTCTCCGACAGGAATGAATCTGCTTCCGAATACTATCCTTCCCCTGTCCACAAGTTCGATCTTGTCTTTTCTGACGTCTCCTCCACGCTTCTCATGCTCATGAGGGACAGGACCGGCTCGCTCCTGTCTTCCGTGTATATCTTTACATAGTCCTTCAGCGACTCCATGAAAAGTATCTTCCGGACGTCTATGCCTATGATCTTGTATTCACTCTTGACAAAGATCTTTTCCTTTGCGGCAGGTGCGGCTATGGCTGTCTTGGCGGAACCCTCTATGCGGGAGAACCATTTGAGTGCCTTTTCGGATGCTTCAAGAAAGTCCCCGTATGAGATGGGATTCGACACCTGTCCTTAATCATCTTGGAGAACTCCATACCGTCCAGACCCGGCATCTGTATGTCGAGGAACAGCAGGTCGACAGGAGCCTCAAGCAGTTTGTCAAGCGCCTGTACGGCACTGGAGTAACGTCCTTCAAGCGAGAGGAAAGGAGTTTTCCTGACATAGCTTTCAAGCAGGTCGAGAGCCAGAGGCTCGTCGTCTATGAGTGCGCATTTCAGTTTCATGTCTACGTCCCGGGTATAGCAGGTCGAGTCTTCTCCTCACCTGCTCAAGCCCTATTCCGGACCCGCTCTTGTCGGTCTCGGCCTTGGGATGGAGGCTGTTGACGATCTCGCATCTTATCCCGCGGTCCGCCTTATGAAGTCCATCTCCCTGTTCAAGGGAACCATGTCGTTCTGGTTGTCATAAAGGACATATCTGAGCAGCCTTCCGAGTTCCTGCACAGCGTCCTGAGCCTTGTCCCTGTCGAATGCTATGAGGGCGTAGATGTTGTTGAGCGTGTTCAGTAGAAAGTGGGGATTGAGCTGGTTTCTGAGATTCTTCAGCTCTGTCTCGGTGCGGCTTCTTTCCGCGTCCTTCCTCGCGTTCTCCGTCTTTATCCATTTCTCGTTGAGCCTTATTGCGGCCGAGAGACCGACCGTGAGTATCATCATGAAGGCGTCTCTTATCAGGAAAAGGATGAACGGGCTGATGCGCGGAATGTGCCTGGGCGGATGCGGCATCGGAGCAAAGTTCTTCTGCCAGAGCTGTAGACATACGCTCACAAAGAGGATGACGGCAGCATTTAGAATACGATGCAGTATCCGATCATGAGTATGCTCCTCTTCATGTATTCCATCCAGTCAATCGGCGTGGCGTCCTGATCCAGGATGAAGAGGAAGGGGAATCCGAGGAGAATCCCCCAGCAGATAAGATGTATCAGTATGATTGAGACTCTGCTGCTCATGGAGGACATGCTGTCAGAGGTTTGCAGCTATTCGTATCTCAGCGCGTCGATAGGATCGAGTGCGGCGGCTTTCTTGGCCGGATACCAGCCGAAGAATACGCCTGTGACGGTACATACCAGAAATGATATGACTACGCTCCACGGCTGTATCGCCACGGGCCAGTTGCCCACAAGCCTCACGATAGCGCTGGCCCCGCATCCGGTCAGTATGCCGATGATGCCGCCGGTGATGCTTATCAGAATCGCCTCGATCAGGAATTGGGTCAGGATGTCGATCCCTCTGGCTCCCACGGACATTCTCAGGCCGATCTCCTTCGTCCTTTCCGTCACTGACACATACATTATGTTCATGATGCCGATGCCTCCCACAAGCAGCGAGATGCCGGCGATGCAGGCGAGCAGGGTGGTGAGAAGGTTGGTGGTGTTGTTGAGTATCTGGCTGAGCTCCTGCTGGGTCCTGATCATGAAGTCGTTGTCATCGCCGTCCTTGAGCTTGTGCTGTCTGCGGAGTATCGACTCTATGTCGGCCGTGGCGAGATCCGTCATCTCTTCCGCAATGGCCGAGGCGAATATGCCCTCGAGGTAATTGATCGCGCGAAATCTCTTCATTACCGTGGTGTACGGGGCAAGCACGATGTCGTCCTGGTCCATGCCCATCGAGTTGTAGCCCTTCGCTTCGAGCACTCCGATGACCTTCAGAGGGACCTGATTGAGCCTTATGATCTTGCCGACGGGATTCGTCCCGTCCGGGAAGAGATTATCGACTATCGTGGCTCCTATGACGCAGACTTTGGCTGACTGTCGCACGTCTGTCTCGGTAAACATCTCTCCGCTGCTTATCTCCAGCTGACGTATGCTGATGTAGTCCGTGCTCACTCCGCTGACTGAGGACGGATAGTTGTTGTTGCCGCATATCAGCTGTCCGGAGACGGTCACGTTCGGGCTCAGGCCGGCAAGAAACAGACTTTCCTTGCGAAGCACCTCGTAATCGGCCTCCTTCAGGGTCTGCATCTCGGACGGGTCCAGCCGGACGCCGCCTCTGCGCTCTCCGCCCGGATGTATCATGATTATGTTCGAGCCCATGCCTGAGATCTCGTTCTGAATGTTTTTCTTCGCGCCTTGTCCAAGTGCTATCATTGTAATTACGGCCGCAACGCCGATGATGATGCCGAGCATTGTCAGAAATGCTCTCATCTTATTGTTGGATAGCGCTTTCAGCGATATTTTGAAAAGATTTGTCCAGTTCATCTGCCATAGTTTTGTCTGCCGTGCCGGCCTATTCGGCTTCATCGTCATTGACCGGAAGTTCCGCAAGCGTCTTTTCGGCCGAAAGTATATTGCCGTTGATCTTGTCTTCGATGATGTGACCGTCCATCAGCCTGATGTTTCTGCTGCTGTATGAGGCGATTTCCGGGTTGTGGGTCACGAAGATTATCGTCCTGCCTTCGGCGTGAAGCTTCTGGAACAGCACAAGAATCTCAAATGAAGTCCTCGAGTCGAGGTTTCCTGTGGCCTCGTCTGCGAGTATTACGGCCGGGTCGTTGACCAGGGCTCTCGCGATGGCCACTCTCTGCATCTGTCCGCCGGACATCTGATTGGACTTGTGTTCCATCCTGTCTTCGAGTCCCACGGCCTTGAGCGCATCCACGGCTCTCCTTCTCCTTTCCGAGGAGCCTATCTCCGGATTGTACATCAGCGGCAGCTCCACGTTTTCTATTGCCGTAGTCTTCGGCAGGAGATTGTAGTTCTGAAAGACGAAGCCTATCTTCCTGTTGCGGAGAATGGCCCTCTTGTTCTTGGTCATCTTCCTCACTGAGATGCCGTCCAGATAATATTCACCCGATGTCGGAGTGTCCAGACAGCCGAGAATGTTCAGAAGCGTGGACTTTCCTGAGCCGGACGATCCCATTATCGTCACGAACTCTCCCTCGCGGATGCTGAACGACACGCCGCGCAGGGCATGAACCGTCTCGTCGCCGACGATGAATTCGCGTTTTATGTTCTGAAGTTCAATTACTTTCTTTTCCATTGCCTTTCTCCCGATCGATATGATTGTCCGTCATTCCGGATGTTCTCCTCCCGCCGGCCGGGCTTGCGGGCTCTGCCTACCTCGGCGGCCCCGGCATCATGCCCATGCCGCCGCTTTTCTTGCCGGCCTTCTTTATCAGCTCCGTGAGATCGGCTCCTGCTACTATTTCAGTCCCTTCGTCTATCCCGCTGATGATTTCGGTCGAGACGCCGTCGGTAATGCCTGGCTGGACGGGAATCGCGGTGAAGATGTTTCCGCTCTTTGTCCACAGCTTGTATTCGCCCTCACAGTCGTTCACGATGTCGTTTTTGCCTATGAGCGGGGCCACCGGGGCGAATCTGAGCGCCTTCGACGGCACGCAGAGCACGTTCTCCCTCTCGTTGGTGTAGATGCTTATGTTGGCTGTGAGTCTCGGCTTGAGCTTGAGGTCCGGATTGTCCGCCGTGATGACGACCTCGTAGGTGACCACGCTTTCGGAGGTGCTTGAAGTGCTGACGGATGAAGAGCTTGAGGATGTGCTGCCGAGCCTTATCTGGGTAACGACCCCGTTGAATATGTCGTCAGGATAGGCGTCCACGCTGAATGTGGCTCTCTGCCCTTCTTTAACTCCGCCTATGTCAGCCTCGTCGACATCGGCCACAACCTGCATTCTGGTCAGGTCCGCCGCAAGGGTGAGCAGGGTAGGCGTCTCGAAGCCTGCTGCCACCGTCTGTCCCTCCTCGACCGACCTGTCTATCACTATGCCGTCTATCGGGGACGTTATCGTCGCGTAGGAAAGGTTGCGTTTCGCTCTGGCGAGCTCGGCCTCGCTGCTGTGGAAGGCGCTTTTGGCCATCTCGTAGTTGTATTCGGCCTGCTCGTACTCGGCATCGCTTATCAGCTTCTTGGCATACAGCTCCCTGCTTCTGCCGAAATTTTTTTCCTGATATTTGTATTCCGCCTTGTTGCCGTCGTATGCGGCCTGCGCCGAGGCAACCTCGCTTTCGAGGGTGACCTTGTCCATCTCCGCTATTATCTGTCCCTGCTTCACGACAGAGTTATAGTCCACGAACAGTCTGTCGATTATGCCGGATACCTGTGTTCCGACCTGAACCTCAGTCACCGGGGCGACCGTGCCCGTGGCCGTGATGAATGTGGATATGTCGCCTCTTGACACTGTCGCGGTCTCGTATGTGAATCCCTGTTTCCCGCCCGGCTTTCTGAGCAGCAGGACCGCCGCTGCGGCTATGGCCACAATGACCGCGGTCCAGACGATGATCTTTTTCCCCCTTTTTTTCATGATGATGTCCTGTTGTTGTCTTTCTGTTGATTCTTCAATTGTCCTTGCCCTCTTTCATTTGTCCTTTTCCTCCTGCGGATTGCTCGGCGAGAGGCCTCAGGCTCTCAGAGAACTATCTCCAGACCCTGGTAGAAGCGCAGGAGCTGGATGTTCAGAAGTGCCATGTACTTGGCCTGCAGGAGCTGCTGTTCGGCACTGAGCAGGTTGTTCTTTTCTGTCAGAAGTTCCACCGTGTTCTTCATGCCGAGGTTAAACTGCTCGCTGACGAGGTCGTAGCTGGTCTTTGAGCTCATGACCTGTTCTGTGGCCGCAGCATATTGCTGCTGTGCGCTGTAGGCGTCGAGCCACAGGTTTTCGATGGTCCTGTAGAGCTCTTTTCTCGTCTCGACGAAGCTCAGCTTTGTCGACTCGAGCTGGAGCTCCGCCTTCTCCACTGCGCTCCTTGTCTGCCTGTTGCTGAATATCGGAACGCTGAGGGTCAGCCCCACAGAGTTGTTCCATCCGTTCTTTATCTGTTCTCCGAAAGTGAAGTCGGTGCCGCTGGTGTGATTGGTCCCGATGCCGGCGCTGAGGCTCAGGGTCGGGTAGTATGACGATTTCGCTATCTTGACGTCGAGCTCCGCGACAGATATGTCGAGCCTGCCGGACTCTATCTCCGGCCTTATTCCCATGGCGTTCTGGAATACGGCCTCCTTGTCGGGGAGAGGGGAGAGGATGAGGCTTTCGTCGATATGAGGAAGCAGAAGCGACATCTCCTCCGGCCCCTCGAGCTCGAGAAGCTGCTTCAGCTGAAGCTTGTAGTCCTGGAGCGTGGCTCTTGCCGACACGAGCTGGTAGTTGTCGTTGCTTACCTGCGCCTGAAGCTGGGCGTAGTCGGCGGCAGATATGCTGCCTGCCTCAAGCAGCTCCTTTCCTCTGGCGCACTGTGCCCTGCTCACTTCGAGAGTGTTCTCGTTGACCTTTACGGATTCATCGGCATAGAGTATCTGCACATAGACCTGCGCGATGTTTTCCATTATGCTGTTGGCGGAGTTCTCGATGTCCAGGCCTGCTATCCTGATGTTGATGTCCTCCTGCTTGATGGTCTTGCGGTTGCGTCCCCCTGCGTAGAGGTCCCATCTGGCGTCAAGCCCGTAGTTGCCGGTATAGCTGGTGCTGTTTTCGGTGTGTATGATCTCAGTGCCGCTGACCGTGCTGCCCGAATCCTGATACGGCCTGTTGATCAGGGCCTGGCTTGTGCTGAATGACAGGCTCGGGAACAGGGCGTTTTTCGCAGTCTTCCTGTCGATCATGGCGCTCTGTTCGGAAAGTCTGCTCTGCTTCAGGGAGATGTTTTCCTTCAGGGCGTATTCTATGCAGTCCTGCAGCGTCCATGTCTTCACTCCCGTTGAGGCGGTGTCGTCCGGTGACGGAATCGTCTCTACCATGATATGTGCCGTGGAAGGCTGCATGCAGCAGAGAAGAACCGCTGCCGAAAAGCATATTTTCTTCATCGTTGATTGATTTTGTTGAGCCGGCGGATGTGCTTCAATGCGTGTGCCATAATTCCGGCATCTCATTGAAAATCGATAAAAATGGGATTTTTCACGACTTATCCCGCTTCGGACGGCGTATTTGTCCTCATGACATCATGTCATGTGTCTAACCGAATGAAAAAATCAGTAAGTTTGCACCCCGAAACATACGACGCGAAAACAGACATGTTCGTCACTTTAACCGCCATAGCGGCCGCTCTTCTGGCCGTACTCATTCTCGCGGCCCTGGTCGCCGGAGTAGCAGCCCTGTTCGGGGCGTCATTCGTAAAGGTCTTCAGAAAGGGGCTCTGGGGACTGCTTCTTCCCCCGCTGATGTTCTTATACGGCATGTTCATCGGGAGGAACGCATATCAGGTTAAAGAGGTGACTGTCACTGATCCGCGCCTGCCGGAGAGTTTCGAGGGCTACAGGATGGTGCAGATTTCGGACTTGCATCTGGCGTCGTTCCGCCACAGGGAGCGTTCTCTGGAGAAGGCTGTGGAAAAGATAGCCGCTCTGAGTCCCGACATGATAGTATTTACGGGAGACCTGGTCACTTCAGGGCCGGAGGAAATCGCCGGATTCGAGCCGGTGCTCTCTTCTCTGAAGGCTCCGGACGGGGTGTATTCCGTGCTCGGCAATCATGACTACTGCGTCTACCGCCATTGGGATTCGGACTCTCTCCGTCTTGAAGCCGTGGAGAAGGTGGTCGGGATGGAGCGCTCGGCCGGATGGAGCGTGCTCATGAATGAGAATGTCCGCGTGGTCAGGCCTTCCGTTTCGGAAGCCGGGGGCTCGGACACGCTGTCTGTCATAGGGGTGGAGAACATTTCAGGACACTCCTTCTTCCGGTCTTATGGGGATCTGGACAGGGCGATGGAGGGAGCAGCCGGCTTCAAGGTGCTGCTGAGCCATGATCCGACTCACTGGCGCACGGCCGCGGCACAGTATCCCGACATCGCCCTCACCCTTTCGGGCCACACTCACGCCATGCAGCTGTCTGTCTTCGGGTGGAGCCCGAGCAGCCTGATGTACAAGGAGTACAGGGGGCTTTATGAGAAGTGGGGGAAAGATGGCGCAAATCGCCTGTATGTGAACATCGGTCTCGGGGAAACGGCCATTCCTGCGCGTTTCGGAGCGAGGCCGGAGATAACGCTTGTCAAGTTTTCAGGAGGAAATCGGACGGAGTGAGCCGATTTTTTGTTATATTGCTCAAAATTGTGACTGTATGGGCAGCAATAAGAAATCCAGACCTTACCTTGAGAGAGACGTCAGCTGGATGTACTTCAACAGGAGGATTCTGCAGGAGGCTGAAAAGCCTGATGTGCCTCTGCTGGAGAGGCTTTCATTTCTCGGCATTTACTCAAACAATCTCGATGAGTTCTATCGTGTGAGGGTGGCCTCTCTCAACAGAATCGCCGAATGGGGAGAGAAGTCGGGCGCCAGGGAGGCTCTTCTGGCCAAGAAGACCGTCAAGCAGATAGCCAGGCTCTACGGCCGCTATATGCGGGACTACGGGAAGACCGTGAAGGAGATGTATTCGGAGCTGGCCTCAAGCGGAATATGTCTGATCGACGACAGGGAGGCGGATGAGGAGCAGAGGGAATTTCTGCGCTCGTATTACCATTCAAGTCTCGAGGGACTGATCCTGCCCGTGTCCTTCTCGTCGGTAAAGCATCTTGACCATGAGAGTGACGAGAGCATCTACATGGCCGTAAGGGCCGTGAGGACCACGCTTTCCGGGAAGCCGTCCTACGACTATTCCTATTTCGAACTTCCGGTGCAGGAATGCGGCCGCTTCATCCGGCTTCCGGACAGGGACGGCCGTCATTATATAATGTATCTTGACGACGTGGTCAGGTGTTCCCTCGGATATGTGTTCGAGGGCATGGGCTACACTTCAATGGAGGCCTACGCCTTCAAGTTCACCAGAGACGCCGAGATGGAGATGGACGACGACAGGCGCAACGGCATTCTGCAGAAGGTGTCCAAGGGGCTGAAGAGCAGGAAGAAGGGCGAGCCGCTGAGAGTGCTTTACGATGAGGCGATGCCGGAGGATCTGCAGAGGAGGGTGATCAGCAAGCTCGATCTCGACAAGAATGACACTGTGGTGAAGAGCGGCCGCTATCACAACCATAAGGATCTGATGAAGTTTCCGGACTGCGGCAGGGCTGATCTGAAGTTCAGGCCGATGCCTCCAGTACGAAGGTCCGTGCTCGACGGGGAGGGCAGCATCCTCGGCAAGATAAGGATGCAGGACGGTTTTCTCCATGTGCCGTATCACAGCTTCTCCTCATTCATCAGAGTGCTCCATGAGGCGGCGATGAGCAGGGAGGTGGCCAGCATAAAGATCACCCTCTATCGTCTGGCCAAGGATTCCAAGGTGGTGCGCTCGCTGATCGGGGCTGCACGCAACGGGAAGAAGGTCACCGTGGTCATAGAGCTTCTCGCAAGGTTCGACGAGGCGTCCAATATGGTGTGGGCCCAGAAACTTCAGGAGGCGGGGGTCAAGGTCATCTTCGGAGTCGAGGGACTTAAGGTGCATTCCAAGGTGGTCCACATAGGAATGAAGAGAGGGGCGGACATCGCCTGCATCAGCACCGGCAACTTTCATGAGGGGAATGCACGCAGCTATACTGACTGCATCATCATGACCGCCTCGCGCAGGATAACAAGGGAAGTGGACCAGCTTTTTGACTTCATAGAGAAGCCTTATCTTCCGATTCATTTCAAAGAGCTGCTCGTCTCGCCTAATGAGATGAAAAAGAAGTTCATATCGCTCCTCAATGCTGAGATCAGGAACAGCAGGGCCGGTCTGCCCGCCTATGTCAAGATGAAGCTCAATCACCTGACGGATCCTGTGATGGTGAAGAAGATATGCGAGGCTGCCGACGCGGGGGTAAAGTTTGGAATAGTGGTGAGGGGCAACTGCTCTCTCGTCACGGAAGATCTGCCGAAAGGCTGCACGATAAGGATGAACGGCATCATAGACCGCTATCTTGAGCATTCGAGGATATTCGTCTTCGCCGCAGGAGGTCAGAACAAGGTGTTCATTGGCTCCGCCGACTGGATGCCGCGCAATCTGGACAACAGGATCGAGGTCGTGACGCCGGTCTATGATCCGACCATCAGGCAGGAAATGATCAGAATCGTGGATTACGGACTGAGGGACGTGCGTCAGGGACGTCTGGTGGACGGCTCGGGGCGGAATCTGCCGTGGACGTGCGACAATCCGCTGCCTGTAGGCTCGCAGGAGGCTCTGTATGAGCATTATCTCCGCCTTGAAGAGGAAGAGTCCGGACGGGCTTTGGCCGGCTCCGTGGCAGCTGCCGGCGGAGAGGACGCAGAGAATGACTCCGTCATGTCAGGTGCCGGAGCGGCAGCCGAAAGCGTCGGACAGGATACGGAGGCGCCGGAAGACGCAGGAAAAGTAACCGGTACGCCGGAACAGTGACCAGGAAAGCCGGAAAGGAAAGGAAAACGGGAAGCCGGAAAGGAGAATAGAAAAAAGGGACAGATTATGGAAACTTCTGTGGAAAACGCTTCAGGGCGCGTGACTTATGCGGCGATAGACATAGGGTCCAACGCCGTGCGCCTGCTGATCAAGGAACTTGAGGACGAGAACGGGCCGCGCTTCAGCAAGGTGCTGCTTCTGAGGGTGCCGCTAAGGCTCGGATTCGACGTCTTCGCCCATGGCAAGATATCGGAAAAGAGAGAGAAGGACATCGTGCGTCTGATGAAATGCTACCGACATCTGATGAAGATATATGAGGTGTCGGACTACCGTGCTTGCGCGACTTCTGCCATGAGGGATGCCTCCAACGGGTCTCAGATAATTAGAGACGTGGAGAAGAAGACGGGCATCAGGATCGAGATAATCGACGGTCAGGAGGAGGCACGCATGATCTACAACAACCACATCGAGAACATGAAGGCGCGAAGCGGCAACTTCATGTATGTCGACGTCGGGGGAGGAAGCACGGAGATAAATCTTCTTGCCGACGGAGAGCTCGTCTGCTCACGCTCATATAATATAGGTACTGTGAGGATGCTCAATGAAGCCGTAGAGGAGAGCGAGAAGGTGAGGATGAAGAGGGACATGAGGGATCTGGCTCTCTCTTATCCCGGCATCAACATCATAGGCTCGGGAGGAAACATCAACAAGCTGTTCAAACTGGTCAAAGGGCGCGACAGACGCTACCCGCGCATGAGCGTGGCCTCTCTGCGGGAGCTCTACGATGAGCTGAAGCGGCTTTCGGTGAAGGAGCGCATGGAGACCTATGCCCTGAAGCCGGACCGCGCGGACGTGATAGTGCCTGCAGGCGACATCTTCCTGACGGTTGCCGACCTCACTGGAGCACAGTACATATATGTGCCGGTGATAGGGCTTGCCGACGGCATCATCGACGGGCTTTATTCCAGAGACCGCAAGACAGGAATGGGACAGGCCTGACGGGCCGGGGCGGGCCGGTTTCCGCCGATGACGAAAAATCCCCACCCACGGGGCGAAAATTGGCATAAAAATATTCCTTCCGGAGAACATACGTAAGCGGAACTTTTCTTATCTTTGAAAAATGTAACCGATAAGATGGGAAAAGAATGAAATTGATAAGGCTGCCGGAAGAAAGGGAAAGGAGACTCGTCTTCTATCTCGCAATGGAGGAGTACCTTGCGAGATATACTGAAGGCGAGGCTTTCTTTGTATGGCGGGTGCCTCCTACCGTGATTATCGGCAGGAACCAGCTTATGGCAGCCGAGGTCAATCTCGGATACTGCCGAGAACACGGCGTGCAGGTCTACAGGCGCAAGAGCGGGGGAGGGTGCGTCTACTCGGACATGGGCAATCTGATGATTTCATACGTCACTTCCGGTGACGATGTCCCGTTCATATTCGCCGGCTATATGCAGAGGCTGGCCCTATGCCTGAGGCGGATGGGGGCTGAGGCCGAGATCTCCGGGCGGAACGATATTCTCGTAGGGGGAAGAAAGGTCTCGGGAAACGCCTTCTACAGTCTTCACGGCCGTAACATCATCCACGGCACCCTTCTCTTCAATTCATCCACGGCCGATCTTGAGCGGGCCATCACCCCTTCGGAGTCGAAGCTCAGGAGCAAAGGCGTGGCTTCGGCAAGGCAGCGGGTGGCAAATCTGCGGGACATCTTCCTGACCTCCGACCGCGGCCGCCGTTACGCCGACATCGGACTTTTCATCCAGACTCTGATAAGCGGCTTCTGCGACGAGGGCGAGACAGTGCTCGATCGGGAGGCGGTCGATGTCATAGCTGAGATTGAGCGCACCTATCTTGATCCCGACTTCCTTTATGGCCATGAGCCTTCCGGCTCTCTGTCTGAGAGCGTTTCTCTTCCCGAGTCCGGGACGCTTTCCGTCTCGGTCGGTCTTAAAGGCGGGAGAATCCGCGCTGTGAGCCTCAGAGGAGACTATCTTCAGCTGAAGGACGGCCTTGAGTCGGCTCTGGAGAAACGGCTCGTCGGCGTGTCCGCACGTGAGGAGGAAGTCTCGGCTGCGCTGGCGGGATTCGACCCGGGGAGATTTGTCCGGGGCCTTGACGTCGGGACTCTGGTCCGGCTCCTGACCGGCAGGGATGCGAATGGCTCTTCGCCTGCTGCAGGCCCGGCTGCTGCAGACTCGGCTGCAGGCCCGGCTGCGCCGGATTATCAATAGCAACAGATACATAAGCGACAGATATGGAAGCACCACTTAAAACCACATGTCTTCATGACAGGCACGTCGCTCTCGGGGCGCAGATGACCCCGTTCGGAGGCTTCGACATGCCTATGCAGTACACCGGAATAGTAGAGGAGCACAATGCCGTGCGTCATCGCTGCGGAATGTTCGACGTCTCGCACATGGGAGAAATCCTCGTGACGGGGCCTCAGGCTGAGGAATATGTCGGACATGTGTTCACCAATGACGTCAGGGGCATCCCGGACGGGAAGATTCTCTATGGAATGATGCTTTATCCCGACGGCGGCACGGTGGACGACCTTCTCGTGTACAAGTGTTCGGACAGCGAGTGGCTTCTCGTGGTCAACGCCTCGAACATCGCCAAGGACTTCGAATGGGCGCGCAAGAATGCCGAGGGCTTCGATGTTGAGGTGACGGACGTGTCGGATGCGTTCGGAGAGATCGCCCTGCAGGGACCTGAGGCGGAAAAGAAGGTGCTCGAGGTGCTGGGCGTCGACCTGAAGGACCTCGTCTTCTATACCTTCGTCTCGATTCCTGCGCCGACGGCCGCAGGCGGCGTTGAGGCGCAGCCTGCAGAGGTCGCGGCGGAAGGTGCTGATGCGGCCGGACGGGGCAAGTCGCCGGTGTGCGGAGCCGCTGCTTCGGGAGAGATGATGATAGTGAGCCGCACGGGCTATACCGGAGAGGACGGCTTTGAATTCTATGGCTCGCCGGCTGTGATCCGGAGGCTGTGGGACATGCTCGCTGCCTCCGGAGTGACTCCATGCAGCCTCGGATGCCGCGACACTCTCCGTTTTGAGGTCGGGCTTCCGCTCTACGGCCATGAGCTCAGCGCGGAAATATCTCCGATAGAGGCGGGGCTCGGTATGTTTGTCAAGATGGACAAGCCGGAGTTCATCGGCAGGGACGCTGTTCTGCGTCAGAAGACAGAGGGCGTGCGCCGGAAGATAGTCGGCATAGAGCTCAAGGACAAGGCCGTGCCGAGAGCCGGGTATCCTGTCGAGGCCGGCGGCGTGCAGGTCGGCGAGGTGACTACCGGCTACCAGTCGATTTCTACGGGCCGGAGCGTGTGCATGGCTATGGTGGACATTGCCCATGCGGCGCTGGGAACGGAAGTCTCGGTACGCATCCGCCGCAGAACCTTCGACGGCACCGTCTGCCGCAAGAGATTCTATGACAAGAATTATAAGAAATGACGGCACTCGGCGACCGGCGAAAGACATACGGCGACCGACGGCTGCAGCAGAAACAGACGATTTCATAAACTGATAACCAGACAGATAATTATGGCAAAGACAATTGAAGGGCTGTATTACAGCGAGACACACGAATGGGTGAAGGTTGAGGGCAATGAGGCTCTGATAGGCATAACTGATTATGCTCAGCATGCCCTCGGCAACATAGTTTATGTCGATATGCCTGACGAGGATGACCAGGTGACAAAGGATGAGGACTTCGGGGCGGTCGAGAGCGTAAAGGCTGCAAGCGACCTGATATCCCCTCTCACCGGAGTCGTAGTGGCGAGAAACGAGGTGCTTGAGGACGAGTCGGGGCTTCTCAACAGTGACCCTTACGGGAACTGGATCATCCGCGTGAAGATGGACGACCCGTCGGAGCTTGACTCCATGATGGACGCTGCGGCTTACGAGGCATTCTGCGCCAGAGCCTGAGAACGGTGAAAAACACTTAAGACATGGGATTTTCATATTTCCCCCAGACAGAGGGGGACATCCGCGAGATGCTGGAGCGGATCGGCGCCGACTCTCTGGACGGCCTGTACTCCGACGTGCCTGAGGAGTTTATGTTCAGGGGTGAGTTCGACCTTCCGGAGGCGATGACCGAGATGGAGATCAGACGGCGTTTCCTCGAGATGGCCGGGCGCAACAGAAGCCTTACCGTATTCTGCGGCTGCGGCGCCTATGACCACTACTCTCCGGCGGTGATTCCGGCTCTCATCTCAAGGGCGGAGTTTCAGACCGCCTACACTCCTTATCAGGCTGAGGTCTCACAGGGTACGCTGAGATATATATTTGAGTATCAGAGCATGATCACGATGCTCACCGGACTGGACTGCTCCAACGCGTCGATGTATGACGGGGCGACGGCTGCGGCGGAGGCTGTGATGATGGCTCTCGCATGTACGAAGAAGAAGAGCAGGGTGCTCCTGTCCGGGACTCTGCTTCCGCAGGTGATCCGCGTGGTGGAGACATACGCCCGCTGGCACGGCATCTCGCTGGATATCATAGAGAGCGAGGACGGCTGCACTTCGGCGGAGGACATGAAGAGGAAGCTCGGTCAGGGAGATGTGGCCGGAGTGCTTGTCCCGACCGTCAACCGATACGGCATCATCGAGGACCTGTCCGGCTATTCCGAGGCTGTCCACGGGTGCAAGGCCCTCCTCATCACATATTCCGACCCGTCCTCCCTCGCCGTGCTGAAGACTCCCGGGGAGTGGGGCGCAGACATCGCGTGCGGAGACTGCCAGAGCCTCGGCCTGCCTCTCTCTTTCGGCGGCCCTTACGCCGGCTATCTCGCCTGCCGCAGGGAATATGTGCGCAAGCTCCCCGGAAGAATTGTGGGCGAGACCGTCGACATGGACGGAAAGAGGTCATATGTGCTTACCCTTCAGGCTCGTGAGCAGCACATACGCAGAGAGAAGGCTACGAGCAACATCTGCTCCAACCAGTCTCTGATGGCTCTCTATGTCACGATATATCTTTCTCTGCTCGGCAGGGAAGGGCTCAGGGAAGTGAATGAGCTCTCATTCGGCGGGGCTCACTATCTTTATGACTCTCTCATCGCCACGGGCCTGTTCGAGCCGGTGTTTGACAAGCCGTTCCTCAAGGAGTTCGTGCTCAAGACCTCGCTGCCTGTAGAGGAGCTGCAGCGGAGGCTGAATGACGCCGGATTTTTTGCCGCCCTCGCAACTGAGGAAGGCTATGTCTCGTTCTGCGTCACCGAGAAGAGGACAAGGGAGGAGATCGACGCCCTCGTGGCCTGCGTGAGAGTCTGCGGAGAACTTCTGACAAATGCAAAAGACTGAAGGACATGAAATCATACGATAAACTCATATTCGAGATCTCGAAGCCGGGGCGGAGGGGCTGCTCTCTGCCGAAGAACACATGGAAAGCATCAGTGTCTTCTCTTCCGGCGTCCCTGCTCAGAAGTGCTCCGGCTTCGCTTCCGGAGGTGAGCGAGCCTGACGTGGTGCGGCATTATACCTGTCTGTCCGGAATGAATTTCGGAGTGGACAACGGCTTCTATCCGCTGGGAAGCTGCACCATGAAATACAATCCGAAGATCAACGAGGAGGCGGCTTCGCTGCCGGGCTTCGCACAGATCCATCCTCTGCAGCCTGAGTCTGCGGTTCAGGGGTGTCTGCAGGTGTATCATGAGCTCGGAAAGGCCCTGTCCGCGATAACGGGAATGGCCGAGTTCACCTTCAGCCCGTTCGCCGGGGCGCATGGAGAGCTTACGGGTCTGATGGTCATAAGGAGATGGCACACAGAGAGAAATGACTTCAGACGCACAAAGATTATTGTGCCTGACAGCGCGCATGGGACAAATCCCGCGAGTGCTGCGGTCTGCGGTCTGCAGGTGGTGCAGGTGAAGTCGACTCCTGCGGGACTCATAGATGTTGAGGACCTGAAGCCGCTTCTCGACGACACGGTTGCGGGAATCATGATGACAAATCCGAATACGCTCGGCCTGTTCGAGACGGAGATCCGCGAGATAGCCTCCCTCGTCCACGGCTGCGGAGGCCTGCTCTATTATGACGGGGCAAATATGAATCCTCTTCTCGGAAAGGTGCGTCCGGGAGACATGGGCTTTGACGTCATGCACCTGAACCTGCACAAGACCTTCTCGACGCCTCATGGCGGAGGCGGTCCGGGTGCGGGGCCTGTGGGCGTGACTGAGGCTCTGGCCGAGTATCTTCCTGAGCCTCGGGTGAAGATGGATGCCGACGGCACTTATCATATCGCGGGGTGCGCACATTCCGCCGGCAGGGTGTCCGGCTTCATGGGCAACTTCTCGGTGCTGGTCAAGGCTCTCGCCTATATATGGACTCTCGGACGGGAGAACATGAAGCTCGCCGGACCTCTTGCGACTCTCAATGCGAATTATGTCAAGGAGTCGCTGAAGGACGTGTACAGGCTTCCTGTCGACAGGGTCTGCAAGCATGAGTTCGTCTTTGACGGGCTGGCTGACGGCTCCACGGACGTAACGGCTCTTGACATTGCCAAGAGGCTTCTTGACTACGGATTTCACGCCCCGACCATCTATTTCCCGCTGCTCTTCCATCAGTCGATCATGATAGAGCCGACTGAGACTGAGTCGAAGGAGACTCTGGACGCTTTTATTGACGTGATGAGGCGGATAGCGGCAGAGGCCCTTTCTGATCCTCAGATGGTGAAGACGGCTCCGCACGACACGCCGGTGCGCAGGCCTGACGAGACTCTTGCCGCAACGAAGCCGGTGCTCGCCTATGTGCCTGTGGCCGGAGGTCATGCCGGCGATTCTGTCGCATGAGGAGCTGATGCCTGAATGTAAAGAAGAGCTGATGTCTAAAGATAAGAAAGAGCTGATGTCAAAAGATTCAGACAGAAGATGAAGCTGATTGTGATAGGGGCCGGTCCCGGAGGATACGAGACGGCCCTTCTTGCCGCTCAGAGAGGGGCGGAGGTGGTTCTGATTGAGTCAGGACGAGTTGGGGGGACCTGCCTCAATGAAGGGTGCATTCCGACCAAGGCGTTCTGCCGCAGCGCCGAGATGCTTGAAGAGCTCAGACGCGCCGGAGAGTTCGGCGTGACCGGGCTGGACTGCGGCTTTGACTTTGGCGTTGCCGCAGCGAGGAAGGATGCCGTGGTGGACCGTCTACGGGAGGGCGTTGAGGCATTGCTGAAGAGGCCGGGACTGACGCTCGTGCACGGGAGGGCCTCGTTTGTGGATTCCCATACGGTGAGGGTGGCTCCTGCGGAGCCTGCCTGCGGCGCACCGGGGGCCGCTGCCTCTGGCGAGGCTGCTTCAGCACCGGGTGCTGAAGCCGGCGTCGCCTGCGACGCCGGAGCGGCCCCTGCCGGGGAAAACGTGTTCACGGCGGATGCCGTCATTATCGCCACCGGCTCAAGACCATCCTGGCCGGACATCCCGGGAGCGCATCTCGGCGGAGTCGTGTCTTCCGCGGAACTGCTTGCTGTCGATCATGTTCCGGAGCGGCTGTGCGTGATAGGCGGAGGGGTGATAGGTCTGGAGTTCGCGTCGATATTCAGGAGCTTCGGAAGCGAGGTCACCGTAGTGGAATATTGCCGCGAGATTCTCCCCAGATTCGACAAAGACATATCAAAACGCTTGAGAAAGAGCCTCGCTTCCAGAGGAATAGAGTTCTATACCGGATCGAGGGTCCTCGGCATATCATCCGTCGAGGGTATGGGTCAGGACTCGGTGGCCGAGGTGACTTTCACAGTCAGGGACGGCGAGAAGAAGACTGTCGCCGACATGGTCCTGATGGCGGTTGGGCGCAGGCCTGCAGTGGATGCTCTCAATCTTGATGACGTCGGGGTCGAATATGACGCCCGGGGGATAAAGACGGACGGCTTCATGCGGACGAATGTGCCCGGAATCTATGCCGTCGGCGACATCACCGGAGGTTTCATGCTCGCTCATGCCGCAACGATGCAGGGCGTAAAGGCGCTCGATCATATCATGGGGGTGGACGACGGGATAGACCTGTCTCTGATGCCTGCCGCCGTGTTCACGATGCCGGAGGCGGCTTCCGTGGGCATGACGGAGGAGGACTGTGCAGCGGCGGGGATCAGATGCACTGCCCGCAAGACCTTCTTTCGTGCAAACGGCAAGGCTCTCTGCCTCGGCGAGACCGAAGGAATGTGCAAGGTGATCACAGATGCCGACGGCAGGATTGTGGGCTGCCATATTTTCGGCCCTCATGCCTCTGACCTGATACACGAGGCCGCGGCTTTCATGTCCCGGGGGGCTTCGCTTGAGGATATGGACGCCATGATCCATGTGCACCCTTCCCTTTCCGAGATTTTCCGGGGATGAGCCTCATGAGAACGATACGGACATCTCTTCATTGAGCATGACCGTTCGTACAATCTCAGACCTGGCAAGAATACGGTGTTTGAAGAGGTCAGGGGATCACAGTCCGGATACAATCCTTTCAGCGGGGGAGGCCGTTACAGGTGCTACAGAGGCCGTTTTCCGAAGAGATTTGACCCGTCTCTGCCCTACGCGCTTCCGGTGCGTCCGGGAACCGCCGTGGAGTGGATGACTGACAGACGGGAGCGTCAGAAGACGATGAATCCGACAACACTTTTGCGGCATACATGACGCTTTCCGGATGCATGCTCAGTCCCGGTGATGAGGTGACGGTAGGGCAGCCTGTCGGCATCGCGGGACTTTCCGGCGTACCTGGCTCATTCTTCTTCCTGGACGGCAACAAGTTTGAGGCGTATGAGGCGTCGGGATACCCCTACACCCATTTTGTCCCCGTGTTCAGGACATCGGAGGGAGATCTGTATCTTGAGGAAGACATGGCCTATACCGCCGTGGCAGATGAAGGGCTCATCATGCAGGACATGACGCCTGCCGAGAAAAAACGCCATATCAAAAAAATGAAGAAGAAATGAAGGCGCTCGCATTTAGCGGACTATGTCTTGGACTGACGACAATGTCATGACATGGTGTCTGTGCCGTGGATGTGGAATGGATTTTGCCTCAGAGCGCAGCCGTGAAACATCAAAAATGAATGCAAATGGACGATAAGATTCAAAGCGGAAAAGATCCGCAGAACGGCGGGGATCAGCCTCCAAAAGCCGGAGGTAGCCCGTTCTGGGGCTTTTTTCTCGGACTGGTGCTTGTGCTTCTGCTCAATGCGCTGATATTTCCGAAGGTGGGCGCAAACAGGATTGTGCCTACGGATTACGGCTCTTTTATAGCCAAGGTGGATTCCGGAGCGGTCCGTCAGGTGGTCATAGAAAAGGACAACATCTATTTCTCAGCGGATACTGCCGAGGGGAAGACGGTCACTTTCCAGACCGGCTCTGTGGATGACCCGGGGCTGGTGGACAGGCTTCTGCAGGCGTCAAGCCCGTCTGAGGAGGGGAAGATAGTCTTCACGAAGAGGATTCCGCGAGAGAATTCAGCCCTGCTGAATTTCCTGCTCTGGTGGGTGCTGCCGGGGTTTCTGATGTATTTCGTCTGGAGGCAGATAAGCCGTTCCCTTCAGTCCAGGATGGGCGGCGGAGTCGGCAATTTCATGTCGTTCGGCAACAGCGGCGCGAGGATATATGCCGAGTCTGAGATAAAGACGACATTTGCCGACGTGGCAGGACAGGACGAGGCTAAGGAAGCTCTCTCGGAGATCGTCGACTTCCTCCACAATCCCGGGAAATACGCGGAGATTGGTGCGACTCTTCCGAAGGGAGCCCTGCTGGTGGGTCCTCCCGGCACGGGAAAGACTCTCATCGCGAGGGCAGTGGCAGGCGAGGCAAATGTGCCTTTCTTCTCTATCTCCGGGTCTGAATTTGTCCAGATGTTCGTCGGGATGGGTGCGGCAAAGGTGCGTGACCTCTTCAGACAGGCGGGAGAGAAGGCACCTTGCATAATATTCATAGACGAGATAGACGCCATCGGAAAGAAGAGGGACACCGCTCTCGGAGGCGGAAATGACGAGAGAGAACAGACTCTCAACCAACTTCTTACCGAAATGGACGGCTTTGATGCGCGTAAGGGGGTGGTGATTCTCGCCGCCACAAACCGGCCCGAGAGCCTCGACAAGGCTCTGCTGCGTCCGGGACGCTTCGACAGGAGGATTCAGATGGAGCTTCCGGATCTCGAGGGCAGGAAGGCGATTCTCGCCGTGCATCTGAAGAAGGTGCGTCACGAGGATGTGGACCTGAACATCGTCGCAAGAGCTACGGCCGGATCTTCTGGCGCGGAGATAGCCAACATAGTCAATGAGGCCGCGCTCCGTGCAGTGCGTCAGGGCAGGCAGTCCGTCACGACGGCGGATCTTGAGGAGAGTGTGGAGACGGTGATGGCGGGGGCGCAGCGCAAGGGAAACGTGCTTTCCGACAAAGAGAAGCGGATCGTCTCCTATCATGAGATAGGACACGCGCTCGTTGCCGCCATGCAGACAGATTCCGCTCCTGTGCACAAGATCACCATCGTGCCGAGAACGTCAGGAGCCTTGGGCTATACGATGCAGGTGGATGAGGGCGAGCAGTTCCTCATGAGCCGGGACGAGCTGTTCAACAGAATCGCCACGCTGACAGGAGGCCGCACTGCCGAGGAGCTGATCTGCGGCACCGTAACGACCGGTGCTTCAAACGACATTCAGCAGGCCACCCGTCTTGCCCGTGCCATGGTCACGAGGTACGGAATGAGCGACAGATATGACATGATGGAGCTCGAGACCGTCAACGGCAGATATCTCGGAGGGGATGCTTCCGCCGCCTGTTCGGACGCAACTTCAGCCGAAATCGACAAGGTGGTCCTTGAAATGATAAAGGAAGCTCACGAAAAGGCCAGAAAGATCATTTCGGAGAATCTCGACATCATGCACGAGGCGGCCCGGTTCCTGATGGAGAAGGAGACCATAACCGGCGAGGAGTTCATGGCTATAGTTCACAGGCATACTCGGAGCGCCGATCCGGCATAATCCCGGTCCTGGACGACGCCGGCATTTCGGCCGGCTTGAACCCGAGTCATCCCCCGCATCAGGCGTAAACTCGTAAACCTGCCTCACTGCGGAGTCCATATACGGAAGCCTTCGGAGAGGAACATCTTTCCGTAGGCTTCCGCCTTTTTGTCCAAAGACAGAGGATATGCTCTGGAAGATGACGGCATCCTGTAGAATCTCAGCGTCCTTGCCTGTGCCGCTGCGCTTACGCACCCTCCCGTCGGAGGTATCCCGCAGCCTAACTGCGCGGCGACCGCTTCGGATGCTTTTTCTCCGGTCGTAACTATCGCCCGACACTCGGGAATGGATGCGAGCATGGCATGGATGTCGGTCGGGGAAACTATTTCCAGAAATTTGTCAGAAGCATTGTCTCTCAGCCTCCTGACTTCGTATGCGGAGTCATAGAGAGCGATGCCCTCTGTGGTGCAGAATCGTATTATCGCGTCTCTGTCGAATCTCCTTTCCCCTTCTTTTTCAAAGAAATGTCTGTTTCCGAAGAATACCGTTCCCATTATTCTCCACATGTCGTTGGTGAAGTTCGGGTAGAAGAAGTCCATTGACCATCTTTCCCGTTTCGGAGGAAAGCTGCCGAGGAAAAGTATCCTTGCGTGCGGCGGAAGAAACGGCTCGAGCGGATGTCTTTCGGTGGGCGGGAATCTTTCTGCCGTTTTTGTGTCATTTTGCTTCATTTCAGTGTGTCTTTTTGCCGGATTCTCCGGAATGGTGGCAAAGATATGAAAAAAGCTGTTTCTGGCATTATGCTAAAATCGGCTGCTACAGCATGGCTGGACTGGCATTTATGGGATATAAAATTGTCAGATTGCTCTGCCGCCGGGGGATTCGCTGTCTGCTGGGGATTCGCTGTCTGCGAGGAAGTTGAGGCGGAGCAGGAGGGCGTCCCGCAATATGAGGTTCAGCATATTGGGAGGCCCGAGCTATTCACCGGACTTCGGGCTGGTGATAGGTGGGAGCGCACTGTTCACCTTCAGGATGGACAAGTCCGATCTTGAGGTTCCCAGGTCTGTGGTTCCGCTGGCCATCGCATTCATGACAAAGGGCGGAGTGAAGGTGGTGAGCAAGCCTCAGCTGTTTTTTGCGCACGACCGTTTCCGCATCTTCGGGCAATTTCAGTATGAGAATTTTCCCGACAATTTCTATGGTGTGGGCTATGTCACCAACAGAGACTATGTCCGAGGTGCTTCCACAAGTCTTTTCCGGGAGAGCGAACTTCAGATGTTTGCGGGCCCTTATCTGGACCTCTCATGGGAAAGGATGTCGGACGTCGGGGAGGATATGTCCGTTCAGGAGGATTATGTCGCGGCGGGAGGAGACGCTTCCGGCTATCAGACGATGAGTCTGGGGCTGGGGTTTACCGTGACTCTCGACAGCAGGGATGTGCCGGCGAACGCCTACAGAGGTGTATATTTCGACTTCAGGGCGGCTGCGTACAACGACTTCATGGGCAGGAACGGGGCATTCAGTCCTTTCGGGCGCATCGATATGGACTACAGGCAGTATCATTTCTCCGAGGAGGAGATGGAGTCGGCGATTCTGGACATTTACACCAAGATGTATGACAAGTACGAGTCGGACAAGAAGCTGATTCCTCATGGCAATCTCTTTGAGATGAGGTTCGAGGATTTCGAGGCCGATCCGGTCGGGATGGCAGGGAAGATCTATTCTTCGCTGGGACTCAGCGGCTTCGAGGAGGCGCGTCCAGCGATGGAGAAGTATGCCGGGCAGAAGTATAGTAAGAATGTCTATCATTATCAGGACCATACCGTCAGACTCGTCGAGGAGCATTGGGGCTATGCCCTGAAGCAGTGGGACTACGATCTGGCCTGACAGGCAATCTCTTCCGCCGCATTCTTTTCGGGAGACGGAGCCCGGAGCGGATGAGTCTTCCGGTTTTTTTATTGGCCGGAAAAATGTAAATTTGCCGTCCTTTCCGTCTTCGCGGCGGGAGGACGGCGTTTCTGATGCCGTGTGCGACGGCTCTTTCGTGCCGGAGGACGGTGTGTTTATTGTGTTTCAGATGAAGGTTTGCATTGCGGAAAAGCCGAGCGTGGCGCGGGAGATAGCCGATGTGCTCGGCGCAAGGACGAGAATGAACGGGTATCTTGAGGGTAACGGGTATCAGGTGACCTGGACCTTCGGGCATCTGTGCATGCTCAAGGAGCCGGACGACTACACCCCGCAATGGAAGCACTGGGCGCTCTCGTCCCTTCCGATGATCCCTCCGAGATTCGGAATCAAGCTGATAGACAATGACACATACAGGCAGCAGTTCTCTGTCATAGAGAAGCTCATGCAGAACGCGGAGGCCATCATCAACTGCGGCGATGCCGGGCAGGAGGGAGAGCTGATCCAGAGGTGGGTGATGCAGAAGGCGAGGGCTAAGTGTCCTGTCTACAGGCTCTGGGTGTCGTCCCTTACGGAGGAGGCCATCAGGGACGGCTTCAACAATCTGAAGGACCAGCACGAATATGACAGACTCTATGAGGCGGGGCTTTCCCGTGCCATCGGCGACTGGATTCTCGGAATGAACGCCACGAGGCTCTATACCCTCCGTTTCGGTCAGAACAGGCAGGTGCTTTCCATCGGACGCGTGCAGACTCCGACTCTGGCGCTGATAGTCAGGAGACAGGAGGAGATCGAGAACTTCAGGCCGGAGCCTTACTGGGAGCTCAAGACGAAGTATCGCGACGTGCTGTTCTCTTCCCTGAAGGGCAAGTTTTCTGCAAAGGAAGACGGAGAGGCATTTCTTGAGAAGGTCAGGAATGCTGAGTTCACTGTGACCGGTGTGTCCGAGAAGAAGGGAAAGGAGTCTGCCCCGAGGCTCTTCGACCTCACCTCGCTTCAGGTCGAGTGCAACAGGAAGTTCGGCTACACGGCCGACGACACTCTTAAGCTCATCCAGTCTCTCTACGAAAAGAAGCTCACCACCTATCCCCGCGTCGACACCACTTTCCTTAGTGACGACATCTATCCCAAGGTCGCCAAGACTCTCGAGGGCCTGCGGGGATATGAGCAGCTGACTGCACCGCTCAAGGGAACGAAGCTCCCGAAGAGCAAGAAGGTGTTTGACAACTCCAAGGTCACTGACCACCATGCCATTATCCCGACGGGTGTGCCGGCGACAAATATGGACGAGAGGGAGAGCCGCGTCTATGACCTGGTGGCCAGGCGTTTCATCGCCGCCTTCTATCCTGACTGTCAGGTGGCCGTGACCACAGTGAACGGAAAGGCCGGCGATGTGGATTTCAAGACTACGGGAAAGCAGATACTGCAGCCGGGATGGAGGACGGTGTTTGCCGGGCAATCCGACGATGATCAGGATGCCGGAGAAGGCAGGAAGGACGAGGAGAAGGTGCTGCCGGCGTTCAGGGAAGGGGAGAGCGGCCCTCATGAGCCTGTGCTTAAGGAGACATGGACCACAGCCCCGAAGCCGTACACCGAGGCCACTCTCCTGAGGGCGATGGAGACTGCCGGAAAGACCGTGGACGATGAGGAGCTGCGTGACGCCCTTAAGGAGAACGGAATCGGCCGTCCGTCGACCCGTGCGGCCATCATAGAGACCCTCTTCAAGCGACGATACATACGCAAGGAACGCAAGAGCCTCTATCCGACGTCTACAGGCCGCGAGCTCATCGGCGTCATCAAGGAGGATCTGCTGAAGAGCGCCGAATTGACCGGACAGTGGGAGCGCAAGCTCCGCATGATCGAGAAGGGGACATACGAGGCGGGGGCATTCATCTCCGAACTCAAGGACATGGCACGCGACATAGTCATTTCTGTGCTTTCCGACAATTCCCTCCGCTCGGTCACGATAGATTCCTCAAAATGATGAAAAGGACTCGCTCAATATAGAAGGGAAAAGAGTAGATGTCATTCCCGCATGGGAATGGCTGTTAGGCAACATTAACTATGACAAACAGGGAGTTCAAGAAGGCGGACATGACTCTGCCCAAAGCCCCCGGCGTTGATTATTTTTGCATTTTTCTGCGAAAATCTGTAAACTTGCAAACTTTTGACCAATTATATGACAATGTTTATGTGTGGTAATGCGGCTTCCGCAATGCGTGCGTTCACGGCAGCAGCCGCTTTTCTTCTTTTCCTGTCGGCCTGCATGAAGACGGAGGAGCCTGTTTCCGTACAGGATGACGGATTCATTGAACTGGCATTCACCAAAAGCGGTTTTGTCTGCGATGCGCAGGAATCTCCATCGGCAAAGGCGGGTCTGGATGAAGACGGCGCCGGTAATTTTGCGGAGGGTGACAAAGTCGGTCTCTATATATACGGCAGCCCTTCCAGACACGTGATTCTCACTCTTGAGAACGGCAGATGGACTCCGGCGCTGAAGAAGAGCGACCTGGGATCCGGCACGGCCAGGCTTTCCGCATATTATCCGGTATCGGAGGCTGAAGGCATCGGGTCAAACGTGCACCGCCATAAGGTGCAGACCGACCAGAGCGGAGACGGCTACATGGAATCGGATCTTCTGTGGAGCCATCTCGACATTGATCCTGGCTCGCTTTCAGGCAACAGGATAGAATTCCCTTTCAGGCATGCCATGCACAGGCTTGTCATAAACATTACGGGCT
>CALVDO010000010.1 GCA_944326355.1 uncultured Bacteroidales bacterium
ATTTTCTCCTAACTACTTAATTCACAGATTACATTGCGTTAATCTGCCGAATTTTGGAGGTTTTTCCATAGATTTTTATTAACTTTGTAAAGATTTCGTAACATATTTTTCGAATCTTTTTCTAAACTGATCATGATAAATCTGGCAGAATTTGAAAGCATAAGCCCCTACACTGATGAGGAGGCTGTCGAAGCTCTGGGAAAAGTGGCTGAAAATCCGGTCGTGACCGAAGTGTCGCAATATTTCTTCCCGAACGAGTCGCCGGACTTCCTTAAGAACCTGCTCAAGAGCGTCAGAAGCATTGACGACTTTCAGGTGATGGTGATGTCCAAAGTCATCGAGTGGGTGCTCGCCAACACCGCCAGGAATTTCTCTTATGACGGAGTAGGCAACATCAGGAAGGAAAGGGGCAAATTTCTGGCTCTTTCCAACCACAGGGACATCATCCTCGATCCGGCTATCACTCAGCTCGTCCTTTACCGCAACGACATTCCGATGACCGAGATAGCCGTAGGCGACAATCTCATCACAAATCAGTTTATCGAATATCTCATCCGTTCCAACAGGATGATTAAGGTGGTCAGGGGCATTTCGGCTCGGGAGCTCTACCTCTCGTCGCAGCTGCTCTCCAAATACATAAGGCTCAATATCACCACTCAGGAAAGTTCGATATGGCTTGCACAGCGTCAGGGTCGCACTAAGGACGGTCTCGACATGACTGAGCAGGGACTTCTGAAGATGCTCGACATGAGCGGCTCATCTGATTTCAGAAAGAACTTCGAGGAGCTCAACATCATCCCGATGAGCATCTCGTACGAGTACGAGCCTTGCGACGTGCTCAAGGCAAGGGAACTGCTCATCTCGAGATCCCGCAAATACGTCAAAGGGCCGATGGAGGATCTGAACAGCATTCTCACGGGCATAAAGCAGCAGAAGGGCAACATTCATCTTAACATCGGAAAGCCTCTGACTCCCGAGGAGATTGCGGTGGCCGCCCTCTGTGACAAGAACGACAGGTATCAGCTCATCCGCCACGCCGTGGACATCCGCGTCATCGAAGGCTACAGGCTGTGGAAGACGAACTACATAGCCTATGACATCGTCAATCAGGGATACAAATACTCCGAATATTATACCGGAGAAGATGCTGAGAAATTTGTCGAATACATGGAGCATCAGCTCGACACCGTCGAGAAGGAGCTCTGTCGCGAGGAGCTAAGGGACATCTTCCTCAGAATATATGCAAACCCTGTCGTATCCAAGGAGATGCTGCGTGAGCATAACACTCTTCCGGGATGGAGACAGTGACTTTGCCGTAATGAGATGAGGGTGCTCCAAATTACTCCTGACGAGTGAGATGCACGTCCATCTGAGGGAACGGGAATCCTATGCCTTTCTGCGGCAGTTCCGTGTAGATGCGCTCATTGAGAATATAGAACACGTCCCAGTAGTCTTCCGTCTTGACCCATACTCTGACTACATATTGCACTGCGCTGTCGAGCAGGGCATTTACAGCTATTAGAGGGTCGGCCGGGGCTCCTGAAGCGGTATAAAGCACACGAGGTTCGGACTTGACTATATCGTTAAGCGCAGCTTTCACCTTTTCGGCCTCGCTGCCGTATTCGACTCCGACAAGCCATTCCACACGCCTCATCGTATTCAGCGAGAAGTTGTTGACAGTACCGTTCGACAGGGTGCTGTTCGGGATGATGATGATCTTGTTGTCAGTGGTGGTGAGCTTGGTGCTGAAGATGTTGACGTCGGATACAGTGCCCGAATACCCGTTCTCGGTCTCAATGAAGTCTCCGGACTTGAACGGCTTGAAGATGAGGATCATTATTCCGCCTGCGAAATTCTGCACCGTGCCGCTCAGGGCCATGCCTATCGCCATTCCTCCAGCGGCAAGGATGGCTGCAAGCGAGGTCGTGTTGACTCCGAGAGTGCCGACCGTTATGATGACGAGGATGACGGTGAGAGATATGCTCGTAAGGCTTTCTACAAAGGAAGCGATCGACTTCTCCGTCTTCCTCCTTTCGAATATTCTGTGTATGATGCCCCTGACCCTTCGGATGAGCCATGCTCCCGCAAAATAAATGAGAAGGGCAATGAGGACCTTTATCCCGAAATGCAGGATGCCGCTGATCATTTCGGGAATCAGGTCTTCAATCGGTGTGGTCGCGATGTGCTCGATGGCCTCTCTCGCGCCTTCCTCAATCCTGCTGACTGCCACCGTGTCTTCGGGAGTGACAGTCACCTGCATGGGAAGTCTTGTCATCGCAATTCCTTATCTGAAAAGCTGTTCCACTTTAGCGACAATCTCTTCCGCAGGAAGGAAGGTGTCGATGACGAGATCCGGCTTTGCCTGTACCACTTCGTGATGCTCTTTGGTGAGCGACTCGCCTCCGCCGGTAATGTTGAGCATTATCACCTCGTCCTTCTTCACGGCTCCTTCTTCCACCGCCTGTGCAAGGCTTGCCACTGCAACAGAGGCGGCAGAGTAGATGTCGATGCCCTCAAGTTCACGGAACTTCTCCTTCCATTCGCCGAGCTGGGCGTTAGTGACCTTGTACATGTCTCCGCCTGCGTCATTCATGGCGTCAAAGAGGCCGCCTGCGAGTGAATATGGCGGTTTCCTGTTGGAGAGTACCTTGGCCTTGATTTCCGCAGCCTGTGCTCGCGCCTCCTCGGCCGACAGATGGACGAGCTGGCGGGTGTGCGCCTTCCATGAGTCGTACATTATTGTGAACGGGGCATTCTGAGACGGATAGAGCCTCATCCTGTGCTTCCCGAAACGTCCGTCCTCGATGAGCCTGAGATTGTTCTCCCACACTGCAATGGTGCCTGTTCCGCTTCCGATAGCCTGGAAGTATGCGTCCGGAATGCGCCCTATGACCTCCACTGCTGAAAGAAGCGTGGTTCCCATGCCATCCCTGCGGGCAATGTTCTTTGCTCCGCCTTCGGCCATGAACCTGTCTTTGGCTTCACACACTTTGTCAGAGAGCACGATGGCGTCGAAATAGTCTCCTCCTGCAGGTGCGGCAATGATCTTGACACAGTCATTGAGCGGCTTGTGAAACCACAGCGCCCCTATGTTGTCGAGCGGCACGGAAAGCAGAAGCGGTATGTTGTTGTCCGAGCACACTTTTGCAAATGCCCTTGCGGTGTTGCCTGCAGATGCGACGACGAGAATCTTGTCGTGGTTTTCCGGCAGTCTTGCGCAGACCGAGTATGCCTCCGTCTCCTTGAAAGAGCAGGTTTCCATGCGTGCCCCTATCTTCGGAAAGTAGCCGGAAAAGGTTATGTAGAGATTTTCGAGTCCGAGATGACCGGCGAGTCCGCGGCTCTTGTAGGTCACCGGAACGTGTGAGTGGAGCAGTGTCCTCTTTATAGGAAGCCAGTCGGCGAATCTGTAGAATCCGTCAAGATCTTTTCTGAGTTCGAACTCCTTTTTTTCATAGACAGCTCTCACGAGAGCCGGGCCGTCCCCCTGCGGATCGGCCAGAGTCCAGCCTTCATCCTCAAATACTCTGCCTGTACCGCAGTTCATCAGTTTGTACTTGGTCGGTGTGAATGTCATGATATAAGGTTTTAGTTACACATTTCTGTCTATGGTCTCGGCGATGTCTTCGACAGGCCTGTCTGCATATCTCGTGAAGGTGCTCCTGCAGAGAGGACATGCTGTCACGATCACGTCGGGAGAGGCAACCGTAAGGTTGGACAGAGCATTCTCCGTCATTGACTTGCGCTTGTCAAAGCCCAAGGTGATGCTTCCGAGGCTTCCTCCGCAGCAGATGCTCTCCTTGCGGTTTTTCGAGGCTTCAACGAGATTTCCTGCGGCCAGCAGCACTTCTCGCGGCTCGTCATAGATGCCGCAGCCTCTGCCGAGCTCGCACGGATCATGGAACACATAGCTCAGGCCTGTCTTGCCCACTTTGAGGCGTCCGGAGGCTATGAGCCTTCTGATGTACACGGTATGATGCACGACCTCGATTCCTTCGAGCCTGTATTCCTCCTTGAATATCCTGTAGCAGATAGGGCATGAGAGCAGAAGAGTCTTTGCTCCGGACCGTCTGATTATCTCGGTGTTCTTCTCCACCATCTGCCTGGCCTGATCGAGGCGTCCGGCCATCATCATCGGTCTTCCGCAGCAGAGTCCGCCTTCCTTGTCCATGAACTCATAGCCGACTCCGGCCTTGACGAGAATCGACTCCATGGCCTTGCTTATGGATGGGGTGAGGGCAGTCATGCAGCCCGCGAAATACAGCACCTTGTCATCCGCGGCCACGGACGGATCGGCAAGTCCGGGAGAAACCGGCAGCAGAGCCGTGTCTATGCCGGAATAGTCCGGATTGACTGCGTACTTGCGCATCGATCTCTGGGCTATGCGCAGCTTGTCCCCTTCTACTCCGACAGGACAGATCGCAGTACATTTCCCGCACAGCAGGCACTTGTCGCTTATTTCCTCGATACGTCTCTCGTTGTTTCTCCGCAGCTGACGGTTGAGATATACCGTCGTGTCCTTTATGTGGGTCTTCATCACGCCCATAGGGCAGGCGTCTATGCAGAGTCCGCAGCTCGGGCACGAATAGACCTGAGCCTTGGCAAAGCCCTTTCTCGCGTTGCGTATCTTTATTCCGGCATTCCGCAGCGGTATGAGCAGGATTTCCGTAGGGATATGCATATACCTTGTGAAGGGCAGCACGACGAAGAATATTCCAAGCGCACAGGAATACGCCCACCATGCCGGAAGCATGTTGGTATGGTCGCTGAGGAAAGAGTTGAGTATGTGATTGAGCGACTTGGTGAGAAAAGATCCGCCGCTTATGTCGGCCGTGAAGCCTTCGGCAAGAAGTCGAAGAGGGAATATGGCCCAGAGCGAATAAAGTCCGATCAGGTCGAGAAAGCTTGGATTGGTCGTCCTGCGCATACCGAACATTCTCGAGCGGATTCTTTTGAACATGGCGAGGAAGATGCCGCTCAGCACGAGAAGGAGGAAGAAGTCCATAAGGAAGAAGAAGAATGCCCCCTTCATCGTGGTCTCTGTCTCCGCCACGAAATATCTGAAGAATATCGGATAATAAAAGAGCTTGGCCCTGTGCGGCACATACAGGAACACCTCTATGTGGCCGATGACGATGAGCATGAACCAGCCGAAGGCTATGCTCGAATGCATGTAGCCGAGCAGCTTGTTCCTTTTCCAAATCTTGACATGCAGAAGGCAGTCGCAGAATATGTCGCGGATATTCTTGACAATCGTCTTGGGAGTGACGAGGGAGATGAAGAATCTTCTCCTGTCATCCTTCGGAAGCTGCTTCAATATGCGTATGAGACCTATGGCACAGTATGACAGGATGAATATCATTCCTATCATGAACGGCAGCACGAAGTCGTTGTATCCTGTCAGAAACCTCTCTCTCACGTCAGTCCTCCCCGTAAAGTTTGCAGATTGCAAGAATGAGATGTCTCGTGTTGATCCCTCTCGGGCACACCATGAGACATTTCCCGCAGAGCATGCATCCGGAAAGCATCTTGACCGCCTCCTTCTGCCTGCCGCGCTGCAGGTCGAGAATCACCTTTCTCATGCTCATGCCGGAGAATCTGCCGGCGGGGCACGAAGCTGAGCATGAGCCGCAGGCGATGCACTTCGCTATGTCAGGCTCTACTTCATGGAGTCTGTCATACAGCGAGAGATCCACATTGTCGAGATTGACCGCGGAACTCGGTGATATTTTGAAGCCGAAATCCATCACTGTCCTTCTGAATTTGAATTGAGTTCCTCTGAAAGAGAAATGATGTGATTATGTATTTCGAGGGCGGCGGATCTGGCCTCTGCAAGGGTCTCCGGTACGGTCTTAGGGCCTGTGCAGGCGCCTGCATAGAAGATGCCTTCCTTCGGGGAGGCGGTGATGTCCGCTATGTTGTCCCTGCTCTTGAGAAAGCCGTCCGAGTCCAGTGGAAGCGAGAGCATGCCGGCCGTGCGGCAGGTCTGATGGTCACAGACTATGCCGGACATCAGGACGAGAAGGTCGAGTGTGACCTTTACGGGCCTGCCCGAGAGGGTATCCTCCGCCTTGACGACGAGCTTGCCCTCAATGTTTTCGCTGACCTCCGAGACTCTGCCTCTGATGAAGCGTATCCCGTAGTCGCGCTGGGCGCTGATGTAGAAGTCCTCGAATTTCTTTCCGAACATTCTCAGATCCATGTAGAAGCAGTAGATCATCGCGTCAGGAAACTTCTGCTTCATCTCGATGGCCTGTTTGACGGCAGTGATGCAGCAGACTTTCGAGCACTGCGAATTCCTGGCCTTCTCGTCTCTTGAGCCGACGCAGTGGACGAATCCCATCGCCGACGGCCCTTCTTCAGTAATCCTGCAGTCATGTCCAGTGTTGAACCACCTCTCAAGATCACTGTTTGTCATCACCTGATTGTACACTCCGTAGCCGTATTCCTCCTTTTTTGAAGCATCGAACAGCGAGAATCCGGTGGCGAAGAGCATGATCTTAGTGATGATCGAAACCCCGTTCGACAGCATCACGTTGTAGCTGTCCTTCAGCCTGTTGATGAATGAGATCTCCGTATTGAGAAATATGTTGGCCTCAGAAGCCCCGGCGACGAGTCTCGAAACGACTTCTTCCGCAGGAGTCATGTCGGGGAACAGCCTGTTCCAGTCCGCCACATGGCCTCCGAGCCGGCCGCTGCGTTCCACTATTATCGGGTTGTATCCCAGTTTTAGCAGCTGAGAAGCCGCTTCAAGTCCGGCGATTCCGCCTCCTATTATGAGAATGTTCTCTTTCATTTCAGTGCGTTTGATTGTCAGCAGCATTTGAGCACGCCCGGAAGCTCCGGACGCATGAGGTCCTTGTGATTGAGCCCCTCATATTTGCGCTTCGGATCGTACTCTATGCCCATCTTGTCCAGAAGCGGCTCTACGGCCACCTGATGCAGCTGCAGGCCGAGATCCCATGGATCGTATCCCAGCACGAGACCGGCTACCTCCTCGTAAGTGAAGACAGGTATTCCGTAGCCGTTCTCCCCGTATGTCTTTCCCTCCATTTCCGCTATGACGTACTGCCATCGGTCGAGGAAATACGGACATCCCGGGCAATTTGTGATGATCATGTCCGGATGATACGGCTCCATGGACTCGAACTTCTTGTGGGTGTTGGATATGGAGTAGCCTCTGTTGGCCTTCACATGGTATTGCCTGAATCCGTATCCGCAGCAGTGCCGGCGTTCCGGATAGTCGATCACATTGCCGCCCCAGGCCTCTATCATGCCGCAGAGCACATAAGGATATTCGGCGCCTCCGACTCCCTTGGACGGGAACATCTTGGAATAGTGGCAGCCGATGTGCTCCACCACTTTAAGCGGCTCTCCGGTGAATCTGTTGACCAGGCGGTATTTCGCCTTCTCCGCAATGAGGTTTCTGTATTTATATATCAGATCGCTCGCGTGCGCCACGTACTTCGGCTTCTTGAACTCTCTCCTGCAGGCCTTCCAGAGCAGTTCCCGTATCTTGGCCTCAAGTTCCGGAAATTCGTTCCACGTCTCGAGGATCTCGATATAGTTGCCGAATGAGGTGATGCACGATGCCACATAATTTTCGTAGCCGGACTCCGTCATGAGGGCGAACTGTCTCGCCACTATCGTCATCACCGTCTCCTGAGGTATGGTGTCGCAGTGGTAGGCGATTCCTCCGCAGGTCGTATGGCTCTCGTTCTCGTGGAAGTCCTTGTGCAGCACGTTGCGGCAGATCTCCAGAAACATCTTTTCGGATCCCGGAAAGAAGTTCTGCCTGATGCAGCTTCTCACATAGTACCAGTGGTCATCGGGAATCTCCTTCTGGTAGTCTGCCCATATTTTCTGTTTTCCCTGATAAATCATCGCAAGTCGGTTTAGATTTCAGTTTTTCCGTTTGAGAAGTGTTCCGGCAGCGAGGGGTCATTCTTCCTCCTCGGCGTTGAGATGGCCCGGAGAGATGCGTGTGAACGTGTCCCGCAGATATTCATCCATGTCCATGCCCATTTCCTTCGCCTTCTCTTCAGAGCAGCGGTACACAGTCTCGATGCGTTCTGTGGCGCCTGTCACGTCGAAGATGCTCTTGAGCTCGTCGAGCGACTTCTGGGGGATCTTCCTCAGCACTCCGGGGCCGTCTCCCTGATAATTGGCTCCGAGTCTGGCGAACGAGTCCTTCAGATGCTCGAGATGCCATTTCATGACCGGCCCGGACTCCACATGGTCCTCCCATCCGAAGGTCTCGGGATAGACGCAGTAGCCGTAGTTGAGTATGTTGCCTGTGAGCTGTTTCGTGAGAGGATACAGCTGACGCCCCTTTTCGGAGAATACGAAGTAGCCGAGCTTGGCGGAGAGATTTCTCAGAGCCATCAGCACGAGTCCCGGAGCGTTTTTGCGCGGGCATCGCGTCACGCAGGACATGCATTCGCCGCAATACCAGATGACGTCGCTCTTGAGGAGCTTCTCGATCTCCGCGTCGTCCTTGCTCTGTACGATGTCGACTATCTTTCTGGGGTCGTATCTGTAGAATTCGGCCGCAGGGCAGATGGCCGTGCAGGTTCCGCAGTTGATGCAGGTCTTGAGCCCCTCCTTCACCCTGTAATCCTTTGCCAGTTCGTCGTAAAGTTTACCCATTATAATACTATAAATGCAGTCGAATTTCGCAAAGATATAAATAATCCGCGACATAACCGCGCCAACTTTGTTATATTTGCAGGCGGAGCGGGAATGCCCGACATGGATTCAAGAGAAGGAAATATTTAAGGAACAGCGATGAGAGCAAAAATGGAAACAGTGCTTGCGGCAGCATCATGCGCATGCTGCTGTGTAGGTGCGGCTGCGGCGAGACGGCGCATGTCAAAGGTGTCGTCACGGATGCCGCGATGAATACGGTGACTATAGCCGCTGACGGGGACGACACACTCACTTTCAGCATGGTCGAGGCTGACCGCAGCGGACTCAGAGGACTCCTCATAGGGGACTCGCTTGAAGTGGGCTACACGGGGAAATATTCGTCCGGCATGGATGCGGCGTCAGTCGCAACAGTCAGCAAGGCGGCGGAAAACAGCCTCATGCGCATGTATCGTGAGGGCATCCGCACTGAATCCGCGGACGGAAATGTGGTCATAGTTCTCTTCGGTCCGGATTCGCTTGAAGCCGAGCTGCATGACCCGCGTACCTGCTCGGTCGAGGTTCTTCAGCGGAGGAATCTGCCGTCCGGAGGGCATGTATGGAATGTGGAGGATGATGACACCGGGAATCTGCGTCAGACAGACGGACTCTGGACCATCAGCCGCAGAGGCAGGCTGATCTGGTCACAGCCCGTGTCCGATGCCGACCCGACCGCCGGGGAATGGGTAGAGACTGTTTTCAGCGGCGAAGTCCCTGCCGCAGATGGGGACGGAGAGACGACGGAGTGCACTGTCAGAGTCCTCAGCAGGGCTCACAGCGGTGACGGAAGGTTCATGCTGCGCGTCGGCGCTCCGAATGAAGTCACTGGCAAAAACCTTATTCTCATCGGCAGACGCTATACTCAGAGAGGCGCTCATGGCAATCCGGACGCAGTGGTATGGCAGCTTGTGCCTGACAATGCGGATGAAAGCCTGTTTTTTCTTTTCGATGACGCGGCGGCGACTCTGACTCTTCTGACCGAAGGAGACGAAAGTGCCGACGTCGTCCTCAGACACTGACGAGGATGAAGATGAAATTGAACTTGAAGTTGAAGATGAGGATGAAGATGAAGCGAATGCCGTTTCTCACCGCAGTCAGCCTTGCTCTTGCGGTCTGTATGCCGGCAGCGGCTTCCTCCGGCAATGATGTGCATGCCGACTCCGTCGAGACCGTGCTTTACCGCATCCGTCTCGACGCCGACATAGACAAGGCAGCCGAAAGGCTCGTCACAAGAGGCCTCGAGCGGGCCGAAGACGCCGGAGCGGACTATGTGCTGCTTGATCTGAACACATACGGCGGTGCGGTGGACGCGGCAGACGGGATCAGGACGGCCATATTAAAATGTCCGGTTCCAGTCGTGGCGTTCGTCAACCTTCAGGCGGCTTCAGCCGGAGCCCTTATCAGCATCGCCTGTGACTCCATATATATGAAGCCGGGAAGCTCGATCGGAGCAGCGACAGTGGTTGACCAGACCGGAACAGTCATGCCGGACAAGTATCAGTCATTCATGAGGGCGATGATGCGTTCCACAGCTGAAGTAAACGGCAGGGACCCGGCCCTTGCGGAATCGATGGTCGACACTGCCGACGTGCTCAGCCTCACTCCCGAGGAGGCTGTCGGAGCCGGCTTCTGTGAAGGCGTCTGCATTGATGTCGACGAGGTGGCGCGTAAGGTGACGGGCGGGGCATACAGGATAGAAGAGATGAAGATGTCATGGATTGACCGCCTCGTGCAGATTCTGCTGAATCCATTTCTGCAGTCAATATTCCTTATGATGATAATCGGAGGAATCTATGTCGAGATCCGGACTCCGGGGATCGGACTTCCTCTTCTGACGGCAGTCATGGGCGCACTTCTCTATTTCGCGCCTCTGTATGTCGAGAATCTGGCCCAGAACTGGGAAATCCTGCTGTTCATCATCGGACTTGTGCTCATCGGGCTGGAGATCTTTGTCTTCCCCGGATTCGGCGTCAGCGGTGTGACCGGCATCATCTCAGTCATTCTTGCCCTTGTCTTCGCCATGGTAGACAACAGGCTCATTTTCGACGGGAGCGGAAGCGTGGACCTCAAACCTGTCCTTATGCCTGTCGCGATAGTGGTCATTTCGGCTTTCGTCGGTCTTGTCGGAGGGGTAATGCTGGTCAAGAGGCTCTATACTACAAGGTCTTTCGACACGATAGCCCTGCGCAAGTCTCTTGACGAGGCGGACGGATATGTCGGAGTTCCTCCGGTGGATGACTCACTTAGGGGAAAGGAGGCCAGGGTGTTCGCTGACATGATGCCCTCCGGCAAGGTCATCTGCGAAGGGAGAATCTACGAAGCCACGATGACCTACGGATTCGCGACCAAGGAAGAGTCTGTGCGAATCGTGCGCGTAGAGCAGGGAAGGCTCTACTGCGAGAAGCTGGTTTGACATATTCAGATTCAGATCCAGGCATCCATTCAGATTCAGATGCGTTCGAGAGCGACCACATTCTCCACATGATGCGTGTGGGGGAACATGTCCACCGGTCTTACGGCTGTTATTCTGTATTTTTCGCAGAGGATGGCGAGATCCCTTGCCTGAGACGCCGGATTGCAGCTGACATACACTATTCTGGCCGGCTGAGCCTCAAGTATCACTTGAGCCACATCCGGGTGTATTCCGGCGCGTGGGGGATCAAGGATAATCACATCCGGACGGCCATGGCGCATAATGAACTCGTTTGTGAGCATATCCTTCATGTCGCCGGCAAAAAACTCGCAGTTTGTGATGCCGTTCATCTCCGCATTCATCTTAGCGTCCGCGATTGCCTCCGGTACATATTCGATGCCTATCACTTTTGAGGCCTGTCCCGAGACGAACTGTGCTATGGTTCCGGTTCCGGTGTAGAGGTCGTACACCAGTTCCTTGCCTGTCAGACCTGCAAATTCCCTTGCGGTGCAATAGAGCCTGTAGGCCTGCTGGGCGTTGGTCTGATAGAACGACTTGGGGCCTATCCGGAACTTCAGACCCTCCATTTCCTCGCAGATGAAGGCCTGTCCCTTGTAGAGCACGCACTCCTGATCCGCTATCGAGTCGTTAGCCTTGCCGTTGATCACATAATATGTGGAGACTATTTCCGGAAATCTGGCAGTGACGGCGTCCAGCAGGGCAGTCCTTGCCTGCTCGTCCTCATGATGAAAACACATTATGAGCATCACGTCACCGTTCTCGGCAGTGCGGATGAACATGTTTCGCAGGAATCCGGTGTGCTCCCTGATGTCGAAGAATTCAAGGTCATGCTCCAGCGCATACTGCCTCACAAACAGCCTGATGGCGTTGGAGGGCTCTCTCTGCAGCCAGCACCTTTTGATATCGAGCACCTTATCAAAGAACTTTCCAACATGGAATCCCAGTCCGCAACGTTCCTTCGGAGTCAGGCTCTCCGGATCTTCCTCTGCGTCGATCCAGCGCCTGCTTGAAAAGGTGAATTCAAGCTTGTTCCGGTAGAAGACTGTCTTTTCAGACGGTATTATCGGCTGTATCTCAGGCACTTCAAGATGACCTATCCTCACGAGCTGATCGTATGTCTGGCGCTGCTTGGCCTCGAGCTGCATCGCATAGGGGAGAGGCTGCCACCTGCATCCCCCGCAAGTCCCGAAATGGCTGCAGAACGGCTCCAGCCTGTCTGCGGAAGGGGAAACTATCCGGAGGATACTGCCTTCCATGTAGTTCTTCTTCTTTTTCGTGACCCGGACATCCACTATGTCGCCAGGTACGGCAAACGGCACGAAAAGCACCGTTCCGTCAATTCTCGCCAAAGCCTTTCCCTCCGCCGCGACGGACTCTATGGCCACGTTCTCAAGCGTAATGTCTTTCTTCTTTCTCGACATGCTGTTCTCCCGGTTGCTGATCAGTATTTTGCTCTGACAAGAGCCTGCGACACGTTGATCATGAAGTCTCCCATGCTTTCGAGCTCAGAGATTATGTCCATATAATATACGCTGGTCTGATAGTTCTTGCCCTCATGCTCTATGTCCACAATCTCCTCGTCCCGGAGATTGTTCCTCATCTCGTTGATGTTCTGCTCGGCGTCGTAGGCGTTGGATATGTCTTTGAGATTGCCGTATCCGACGGTGAGATTGGCGATCATGGCCTCGTATGCCGAATCCACCAGGCCTGTGAGTCTCGTCAGGTTCTGGAGCTCCTCCTTGCCGAAGACCTTTCCGTGCGCATTCTTTCTGGAAAGGATGCGGCTTATGGCCTCACCTGAGTCTCCGAGACTCTCCAGCTCGCTGATTATCTTGTACATGGCACGGATCTGAGCCCTTGATTCCTCGCTTATCTCCTCTTTGGAGAGCGAGTTCATGAAAGTGGCTATCTCATACTCGATCCTGTCGGAGATTTCCTCGTATTTCACAAGTTTCTGACGGTATTCCTCGAATTTGTCCGGATTCTGCTCGTTGATTGCGAGGCGGACATATCCGAGACCCCGTCTTGAGATTTCGGCGAAATGCACGATCTCCTTCATCGCCTGCTCGATGGCTATTTCTGCAGTGGCCAGATGGCCGGCGTTGATGTATTTGAGCTTGAAGCTCTCCTTCTCCTCATCATCCTTGGCCGGACTCTTGATGATCCATTTCACTGCCTTGACGATGAACGGAATGAACCAGATCAGCAGAGTAGTGTTGATGAGGTTGAACATCGTATGGAGCATGGATATGCCGTAGAGGGCGGCCGTCGCCTCATCGCTGCCCGGCTCCATCGAGCCTGCGAAGGATGTGACAGAAGGGTCAGGATAGCCCAGCAGGGTTATGATCCTGCCGATGAAATGGAGAAAAGGACGGAACAGGGCAAGAGCCCATATCACGCCGAAGACATTGAAGAGAGTGTGGGCGATAGCCGCACGCTTGGCCTGGACGTTACCCACTGCCGCCGCTATATTGGCCGTAATCGTCGTGCCTATGTTTTCTCCGAGAACCATTGCGGCAGCCATTTCAAACGGTATCCAGCCCAGATTGAGCATTATCATCGTAAGGGCCACCGTAGCACTGGACGACTGGAGCACAAGGGTGAGAATGGTGCCTATCGCAAGGAATATCAGCACTGATCCGAACCCGAACCCGGTCCATCTGGAGATGAACGAAAGTACTTCAGGATGAGACTGCAGGTCAGGCACAGACTCCTTCATGAAGGAGAGACCGAGGAAAAGCAGTGAAAAGCCTATGATGAACTCGCCTATGCTCTTGGTCTTGCTCTTTTGCGAAAGGGAGCAGATGAATCCTACCGCCATGAGCGGAATCGACAGGACTGAGATGTCCATCTTGAATCCGAGCAGCGATATGAGCCATGCGGTCACCGTGGTGCCGATGTTCGCCCCCATGATCACGCCGACGGCCTGATTGAGCGTCAGAAGCCCGGCGTTCACAAAGCCCACCACCATGACGGTGGTGGCGCTTGATGACTGTATTATGGCCGTGATTCCGAGACCGGTAAGCACTCCCTTAAACGGGTTCGACGTCATTGCCGCGAGAAACGCCCGCAGCTTTTCGCCCGCAGCTTTCTGCAGGCCGGAACTCATCGTGTTCATTCCGTAGAGGAACATCCCGAGAGCACCTATCAGTGTCAGAATCTGTAGCAACATAGAAATCAGTATAAGTTATTCATAATCATGAAGCCTTCTCATTTGCTGAGCAGCTTCTTCGCCTTGTCCGGATCAATCTTCATGACTTCAGTGCAAGGCTGGTAGGTGTATGGCACATATTCATATACGCGGACATACGCATTGCCGGTCCTGGCGTTGAAGAAGGCGTCGACTCTCAGTCCGTTGCCTTTGTTCTCCTCCGCGAAGTCGATGCTGTCGGGAGAAGAGGGGAGGGCTTTGCATACGGAATCCCTGCAGTGGGCCGGAAAGAATTTCTCTGTCTTTGAGAATCTCTCTCCCGTCTCGTCCTTGTATCCGGTACGAAGGATAAGGGCGAGCACAAGGCCTGTGATGAGAAGGAAAAATCCGAGGATGTTGACCGGCGTCGACACCGGAAGAGCCACAAGAAGGCATCCTGCGGCCAATATGATGACTGATATCGTTATGTCTGATGCAGAATGTACTCTGCTGAATTCCTTTTCCATGATTTTCTGTCTTTTTTCTTCCCCGTGCGGGGGACTGGTGACTTGATTACAATATAATAAGGTGTGATGCGATGATTTGCCCCTAAAGAGCCGGCTCATGCGGCCGTCCGGCAGGGCCGGAATA
The DNA here is from genome assembly GCA_944326355.1 of uncultured Bacteroidales bacterium. Lineage (GTDB taxonomy): Bacteria > Bacteroidota > Bacteroidia > Bacteroidales > UBA932 > Cryptobacteroides. The sequence goes on from CALVDO010000010.1 coordinate 14,901, forward strand.
ATAACAATAATGTAGGAAAAGGATTCTAAATCACCAGTTTGCGTAGAATTATCAGATGATGGTCCGGGGAACAGACTCCCGAAGGAAAGAGTGTCATCGTGGACTCCATTCGGTTGCTGTCCGTCAGGACGGCAGCTCTGCCGGTCCAGATGCACAGCGGATTCCTCAGCGGGATTTTCAGCGACCCGTGGATCCTGCCTGTGCCGGAACCGCCGCGTGCGGACGGAGGCATCACTTCAGTGCCCGTAGCCGACATCTCGGGACTGTTCCAGTCCACATATCTCTCCGATGAATTGTCATACTGAAAAATCCGCGAGCTGTCGTGAGCTTCATACGAATGTCGGGGTGCGGCTGACTCGTCCGACAGATTCCAGGATTGGACGCCGTCTTGAGTCATGTACACCACGCCGCAGAGCAGCAGGAGTATAGCTATGTGCAGTTTTTTCAGCATAAGGTGCGCAAATTTATCCATTATTTCTGATTAACCCAAGATTTGAGCCCCATTTTTACTATATGACTGCCGCTCGGGGAGTCCTCCCTTGTATTGGTTAACATAATGCAAATTGTGTGATAAATTTGCCGAAGCGGGGAGTGAGCTGATTTTGCATTCTCCGGCAAATTTTATACTTTTGCCTCAGATTGCTTGAAAACATTTTTCCGTACTTGTAAAACTTATGAATCTCAACAGAAAAGAAGATTTCAGGCCTCGCTGTTCCCATGCAGGCCTGACTGCTGCCGTTGCGGTTGTACCTATGCTGGTGCTGGGGTCATGCGTCAATGAAGAGTATGATCTGAGCAAGGGCATCGACACGACTGTCAACATCAGCGCGGATATCAGTGCTCCGCTCGGCAGCACTGAGGAGATCCGCATCGGGAGCTTTCTTGAAATCGGCGAAGAATCAGTCGTGCAGGCTGATCCGGAGACCGGAGACTATTCGCTGCAGCTTTCTGCCGACTCTCCGTTCAATGAAAGCATCGTGATCAGGGGCATCGACATCGATCCCGAAACTCTCATTCGTGACGGAGGCGTCAGCGTCGGTGTCAACGTCAGGGACGAGATCGCCTCAGTCGCAGGCAACACGGATCCGAACACGCCCATAACTGCAGTGGAAGTCTCTAATATACAGCTGATCAGCAGTGACGCGCCAGAGACTACCCCGATAACCATCAGCGAAGATGTCTCAGACATCTCCGACATTGTGAAGGAAATCGGCAGCATAGGCATGTCGGCTCCGATCGACATGGTCCTTTCGGTAAACGCCGGCGCTGTCACGGTGCGGCCGGGGCTTGAGATAGTCTTTCCGGAGCATGTCGGCATAGTCATGCCTGAAGAGATGCGGGAGTGCAGCCTGGTTGACGGCCGGATCATCAGGTTTTCGTCGCCTGTGAGAATTGCCGAAGATTCGCCTTTCAGCATCGGCCTTGAGATGACTTCCGTGGACGTCACCGGCCTCAAAAAGGCTACTGGCGGGACACAGGGCTTTCTTGGCGACAGGATTGAAATCGATCAGGAGATACAGGTCAGAAACTTCAGTGTCAGTGTGGCGGGTTCGGATTTCGGAGAGACTCTCCAGGACGTGCCTGCCGTCATTGCCGCGGACATCACTGCCAACGTGACGAGTCTTGACATACTCGGGGTGACCGCCGTTCTCGACCCTCAGATGCAAATCGAGGATCAGACCGTGGAAGTGGGAGAGATTCCGGAATTCCTGTCCGGAGACAACATGACGCTTGACGTGTGGAATCCCGTCATCAGGCTCGACGTGAGCAACTCCTCCCCTGTCAGCGCACTGCTTTCGGCCATGCTTTCCGGAACTGACGAGTCCGGAGCCGAGATTACGCAGGAGCCGATTGCGATAGGGTCATCCGATCCGGATGCTGACAACGCCATACTCATCCAGCCGGGGACCACATCGGTATATATCTCCCGCAGAGGCGTGGAGCTGCCGGAACCTCCTGAGATATCCCAGATCGGAGAAAATGCGCCTCTCAACATCGTCGTGCCGGAAATCTCGACTCTCGTCAGCCGCATCCCGTCAGCCATCACCCTGTCTTCAATCAGTCTTCTCGTTCCTCATGAGGGCAATGCCGACGTCGGCTACGCCGAGAATGACTATGTGCGTCTGCTCTTCCCTGAGAATCACGCGGACCTCACCTATGATATATATGTGGATTACGAGATAGACATCCCTCTGGCCTTCGGCAACGGACTGCAGATAGAATATCCTTATGATCTCAAGGGGCTGAACGGCAGCCTCAACCCGGGCTCGGATCAGGAATCGTCACTTGACGTGAATCTGAAGAAGGGAGAGCTCAGGATGACCTTCGTAAACGCGATACCTCTCGAGATGTCGGTGACGGCCTCCCCTATCGACACTGAAGGCAACGTCATTTCTGAAAGCGACGGCATCAGCGTGTCTCTTCTCAATGCCACCGGAGCGCCGGCAGTAGTCGCATCTGGCAACATAGGGAGCGAGACTGCCACTGAAGCGGTACTCGAACTGACGGCCAACAGTCAGGTGCTCAAGCGTCTGGACGGATTCAGGCTCAACTTCACGGGAGGAACCGGCGGAATTGAAGGCGTGCCGCTCAATGAAAATCAGTATATACGCCTGACGGACATATCAGTAAGACTGGACGGCGATGCCGAATTCGAACTCTAAACACCCGGGAAGATGAAGATAATGAAAAGATTATGTATGATGATACTGGCGCTGGCAATGGCGGCGCCGGCGTTTGCGCAGACTCTCAATTCCGCCTATTTCATGGACGGATACAAATACAGGCACAGGCTCAATCCGGCCTTTGCGAGCACGCGGAGCTACTTCGGTCTTCCGGGACTTGGAGGAGTGTCTGCCGACATACAGAGCAACATGGGAATATCCACGTTCCTCTACCCCACTGAAAGCGGTCAGCTCACGACGTTCATGAACGGCAGCGTGAGCTCGGACGAATTTCTGAGCAGGCTGAACAGGAACAACAGGCTCGGTGTGGACGTGTATGCCAACATCCTTTCCGTAGGCAAATGGGGCAGAAAAGGCTTCACCTCGGTAGAGCTCGGTGTGAGGTCGGTCAATGCCGTCAATCTTCCTAAGGACCTCTTTTCCTTCGTCAAGAACGTGGGGGCGGCATCCACTTACGACATCAGCCGGCTCGGGGTCAGTTCGAGGAATTATCTCGAGCTTGCCGTGGGACACGCCCATCAGATCACAAGCAATCTGAACATCGGGGCGAAGGTCAAGTTCCTTGTCGGGCTTGCTTCTGTTGACGCCAGGATTGACAGGATGAACCTGACGCTTGCCGAAGACAAGTGGAGCGTGACGGCGGACGGTACTGTGAGCGCCAATGTGCCGGGACTTTCCGTGCCGACCAAGGCTGAGACGGGTGCTGAACTGAAAGATCCGGCCCGGCCCGACGAGATCGATCTGGATGGTGTAGAGTTCGCTCTTGACGATTTTTCATCTGTAACCGGCGGGCTCGGATATGGCGCAGCTCTGGATTTGGGTGCCGAATACCGTTTCGGAGGCATTCTGGAAGGACTTAACGTGTCGGCAGCCATTCTCGACCTCGGATTCATCAGATGGGGCAATGCAATCAACGCCGTCACCGGAGACATGGGCTGGGAATTCGACGGCTTTGAAGACATTTCTTTTGAGGAAGGCAGCGACATGAGCATCGGTAATCAGTTCAATGCTCTCGGAGAGGATCTTGCCGACCTTCTTGTGCTGTATCGGGAGTCTTCGACAAAAGGGAAGACCAACATGCTTTCATGTACAGTCAATCTCGCGGCTGAATACGAGATGCCGTTCTATCGCAAGCTTTCCGCCGGCTTTCTGTATTCGTCAAGATTCGGCGGTGGCTACACCAAGAACGAGGGCCGCTTCTTCGTCAACCTTCTTCCGGTAAAATGGTTCGGCATTTCCGCCAGCTACGGCATATCCAATTTCGGATCGTCTCTCGGAGGCGTGATCAACTTCGATCTGCCTGGATTCGGTCTCTTCATAGGCACGGATTGCGTGACTACCAAGCTTACGCCGCCGAACGATGACCTTTTCGGACTGCAGGTGCCGTATGACAAGCTGAAGCTCAACTTGAATTTCGGTCTCACGTTCAATATCAGCAGATACAGGACGCTCGGAGACTGGAGATAATCAGTAGAACAGGCTCCGGCCCGACACATGGCGGCCCCCGAAAGTGCAGATGAAACTTTCGGGGGCCGCTGTTAATTTATAGTCTGATCTCGCAGGGCTATCTGCTCATGAGCTCAGCCACAGAAGCCATGTCGCATTTTTCCGGTGAGTATCCCTGAGGGAAGCTAAGACCGTCGGAAATGAGTTCAAATCCCTGTTTCTTAGCCATCTCGTCAAGGAGTCTGACGCTCGCGCCGGCCCAAGTGTATGAGCCGAAGGCGAAGAACCGCCTGTTCTTGACAAGCCTTGCTCCTATGCCGTACATGAACGTGTAGGCAGGAGGGAAAATGTCGTTGTTATATGTAGGAGCGCCGATGGCAATCGTATCGTATTTGAACACGTCCCTGTAGGCGTATGAGAGATTTTCGGTGCAGAGGTTGTGAAGCGCATATTTGACTCCCCTTTTGGCGAGCTCAGCCGCGAGAGACTTTGCCGCCTTTGCCGTATTGCCGTACATGGTGGAATATGCGATGCACACTCCCCTTTCGGCCTCATAGCGGCTTAGCCTGTCATAGCGTGCCACGACGTCGGCAACATGTTTTTCCCATACAGGACCATGCGTACTGCAGATTCTCTCTATCTCGACTCCGGCGAGCTTTTTGAGCGCCGCCTGCACGGTCTGTCCGTATTTTCCCACAATATTGGAGTAGTACCTCGTCATCTCGTCCGAAAACTCTGTGAAGCAGTCCGGACTCTTGTCGAGCCAGCCGCACAGATGTGCCTCAGTGTCCCTTATGCCTCCGTCGACGGCGCCGAAAGTGCCGAACGCGTCTCCGGAGAAGAGCGTCTTCTCTTCTGCAAGATAAGTGACCATCGTCTCCGGCCAGTGCACCATAGGTATCATGTGGAAGCTGAGGGAAGTCTCTCCGAGCGGGAGAGTGTCGCCTTCCCTGATGACGAGAATATTGTCCGTGATTCCGTGATACCCCTTGATCATCGGCACGGCCTTGGCGTTGGTGACTATCTTTATGTCCGGATAGGCGTCCCTGATGTCGGAGATCAGGGACGAATGATCCGGCTCCATGTGATTCACAATCAGATAATCAACTGAACGTCCTCTGGTCTCCCGCTTGACATTGGCGAGAAATTCTGCCGAGAAGGCCGCCTCGGCAGTGTCTATGAGGGCTATCTTCTCGTCGATCACAAGATATGAGTTGTAGCTTACGCCGAACGGAAGAGGCCATAGACCCTCGAATATGACTTTCTCATGATCATTGACCCCTACATAGCGTATCCTTTCAGAAATCTTTGTGTTCATGTCTGTATCGTTTTTCATTCGTTGTCAACTTTTGAATCGGCAAATGTACATGATATTTTTGAAATTTCATCGCTTCAGAAGCTCAGCCCGATTCCGAAGGTCAGAGCGCTCACGAATGCCTCGTTTCTCCTGAGCCGGTCTCCGGTGACAGGAATGATGACGCCGCCGGCATCTTCACTCACGTCAGGATGGGTGTACACCAGCTGGCAGGCGAAGAGAAAGTCAAGCTTCACGCTTCTTGACAGGCTTATCCTGTATCCGGCCCCGAGTTTGCCGAATGGCGACGGGCGCTCATCCTCTCCTTCAAATGATATTCCGGCACCGCCCTCTGCAAAAGTGAACCAGCGGTTTTCAAGCGGACTGTCGCCGAACAGCACTGTGGCTCTCAGAGATGCAGGGAACATCACCTTGCTCCTGTATATGCCGCTCATCCCAAGATTAAGCGAAAGATTGATATTGCGGCTGAAGTTGCATCCGACGCTGGCGGCGAGCTGGCCGTTGAGCGCTGCCCTTCTGTTCATCCCCTTGCGGTTGACTCTGTAGCCTTCTTCTGCTATATAGTTGTAATGGTAGAACATTCCGAGAGTCACGGCCGCGCTGCCCTCGATCCCGAAGGTCACGCGGGGGAATGCCCTGTCTCGCTCACCTGCGGATGCGCAGACAGGCAGAAGAGCAAGAATGACGATATGCAGGAAAATACGTTTCATGGCTTTCATTGACGACTTGGATCAGAAGCGCCATCTTATGCCGAGCCTCGGAGACAGACCCTGAACCAATCCGTTGACATACAGGTACATCTTCATTGTCCCGTTCTCACTTCTGACATGAGTGGCGAGAGCGGGCATCAGACTCACGGATATCGAGACGGGCACTCTGAAGGCAAACTCTACACCTATGCTTCCGCAGATTCCCGCAACGAGCCCATATCCCGAGGCGCCTCTGTCTCGCGCATATCCGGCTGTGACTCCAGGGCCGGCATGCCATCTCAGCGTGAAGTCATCATGCTCCGATACGGCAAAGGAGAATCCCCGCACATAGGAGAACCTCACTCCCGGAGATCGGCTGTCTCCCTGCAGGACTCCGCACAGATCCGCATCGAGAAGTAGCTCATGAAATGTCTTTTCCGGCCCCTTCAGCCTGCAGCTCAAGCCTATGCCGGTGAATGAGAAATCCGCTCCCGCAGAGCTGAGCCGCCTGTCGTCTGCCGCCGCAAAAAAGACTTGCAGCAGCATCAGGGAGGACACCAGCGCAGCGCGAGGCAGAAACCTTTTCATAGGCGTCAGGACAGTTCGATCTGAAGATGCTTCATCTGATGTCCGAAGAAATCCTTGAATCCGCACTGTCTGAATCCAAGGCGGAAATAAAGTGCCTCGGCTTTGGGATTGTCGACATCCACAAGCAGGCCGGCGCGTGTGAATCCGTTTTCGGCGGCGTATCCGAGCATCGCCTCAAAGAGCTTTGAGCCTATACCCAGAGACCTCATGGATGGATCCACGCCTATGGAATCGAGATAGAACTCCCCCGCCTCAGTCTCGTCATAGTCCCCGAAACTGTTGTTCGCATCGGGAAAGCGACGGGCGAAATCTTCCAATATCGGCCTCTTGAGTTCACGGCACCTTGCGCCGTCGTAGCCGCATATTGCCCCGGCCACTACTCCGTCCGCCTCAGCGACGAACGTGTTGGCATAGCTGTACAGCGTACCATCAGCTGCCACATACTCCCTTACCATCTCGGCGAAACTTTCTTCAGTCAGTTCCGGGCTCATGGCCAGAAAAGAATCCAGCGGCCATGCCATCATGAAAAGTCTCGCCACCGTCGGCGCGTCTTCTCTTCTCGCGTGTCTTACTGTAACTCTCGTCATGGTCTAAACATATTTGAATTCCATATAAGTGGCTCCGAGCTCCTCCTTGAAGCTCCCTCCGATGAAGGCGACGAGGTCTCCCTTGACTACTTTCCCGTCCTCAAGAAGCATCTCGATTGAACGGCGGACGAAGTCTTCCTTGCTGTTCTGGATGTCGAATTTGTAGGCGTAGATGTCGTATGTCATCGCCAGTTCACGCATAGTGTATGAGTTGTAGCACATGGCGTAGATCGGCACTTTCGGTCTGAACTCGGCAAGGTATCTTCCCGTGCGTCCTGTCCAGGTGTCAAATATTATGGCCTTTACGGGCAGATACCGGGTCGACTCCACGAGACTCTTCGCAAGGACGGCCGCTATCGGCTTGAGTGCCTTGTCCAGGTTGAGCTCAAGCGAGATGTCGCTCGACTTCTCGGCTTCGAGAGCTATGCGGTTCATCGTCTGGACCGACTCCACCGGATATTTCCCGTTTGCCGTCTCTCCGCTGAGCATGATCGCATCCGTGCTCTGGAAGATGGCGTTGGCTACGTCCGTTACCTCCGCCCTCGTCGGCCTCGGGTTCTCTATCATGCTGTGAAGCATCTGTGTGGCTATGATCACCGGCTTCTTTCTCAGACGGCACGTGCGGATTATCTGCTGCTGGAGCAGAGGTATCCGCTCGGCCGGAATCTCAACTCCAAGATCTCCCCTCGCCACCATCACGCCGTAGCAATATGAGAGTATGTCGTAGAGATTGTCGATCCCCTGCTGGTTCTCTATCTTGGATATTATCTTGAGATGGCTCTTGCGCGCGTCAAGAATCTCCTGTATTTCCCGGAGGTCGTCCTTGCTGCGGACGAATGAGTGCGCGATGAAGTCGATATCCTCATCTATGGCCCAGTTGACGAACATCCTGTCCTTTTCGCTCAGGGCAGGGAGCGCGATGTGTACGTTAGGCACATTGACGCTCTTTCTCCCCTTGATCACACCGCTGTTCTGCACCTCGCAGAGCAGCTTACCGTCATCTTTCCCTGTCACGAACAGATCGATGGCGCCGTCGTCAATAAGAACATGTGCGCCCACCGGCACGTCATTGACGAATCCCGAATATGTAGTATAGAGCACATTTTTCGTGCAGAGGCCATCCGGTCCGTTGTGAACCTCTATCCAGTCGCCCTCGGCGACCTCATATCCGTCAGGATTCTCCGTCTTCGTCAGGCGGACTTCCGGGCCCTTAGTGTCTATCATTATAGCTATCTTGTCGGAGACGGCTCTCACGTTTTCGACGATTTTTCGCGCTCCCTCGACGGAGGCATGGGCAGAATTTATCCTCACCACATTCATTCCGCTTTCGTACAGCTTCTGGATAAATTCGATGTCGCACCTGATGTCCGAAATGGTGCAGATGATCTTTGTTTTCTTTATTGACATACCCTGTTCTGGATTTTGGCTTGCGAATTTAGCAAAAATAACCGAATGAATGACGAAGATGGCGCATCAAGATTTATAACATTTATGTTATAGTTAGTAACTTTTTTGTTATTCAACCACAGGTACAATATATTAGGCAATTGTTGAATCAGATGCAAAACAATTTCGTATTTTTGCGGATTCAGACAAAAACCGGACAAGATGATGGATATTGATGACGGCGCGGGAAGAAGCAGGATGCTGCCGCCGTTGCCGGAACGCATGAGGCCGCGCACACTCGACGGCTATGTAGGGCAGCGGCATCTCGTAGGCGAGGGCGGCGTGCTCAGAAAAATGATGGAGAGCGGCAATCTCTCGTCTTTCATTCTGTGGGGGCCTCCCGGCGTGGGAAAGACGACTCTGGCGAGAATCGTCGCAAAGAGTCTGAATAGGGAGTTCTATACGCTGTCGGCTGTGAGCGCAGGAGTGAAGGAGGTGCGCGAGGTCATCGAGAGAGCCCGGGCAGGCTCATTTTTCTCGGCGGGCCGTGCGCCAATCCTCTTCATAGACGAGATTCACCGCTTCAGCAAGTCACAGCAGGACGCCCTTCTCGGAGCGGTCGAAGACGGAACGATAATACTTATCGGGGCAACGACCGAGAATCCGTCCTTCGAAGTCAACACTCCCCTTCTGTCGAGATGTCAGGTCTTCGTGCTCAAGAGCCTGGACAGGGCCGATCTTCAGGAGCTGCTCGACAGGACGCTGCGCGAGGACGAGCTGCTCAAGGACATGGACATCAGGGTGACCGAGACCGAGGCGCTGTTCAGATACTCCGGAGGCGATGCCAGAAAGCTGTTGAACATACTTGAGATGACGGTGGGATCATTCTCGCCGGGAGAGCCTAAAGTCATTGACAACAAGGTGGTGACCGATTGCCTCCAGGAAAATACCGCTATCTATGACAAGGGCGGCGAGATGCACTACGACATCATTTCCGCTTTCATCAAGAGCGTGCGCGGATCGGATCCCAATGCGGCGGTGTACTACCTTGCGAGGATGCTCAAGGGCGGAGAGGACCCGCTCTTCATAGCACGGCGCCTGTGCATCCTGGCTGCGGAGGACATAGGTCTCGCCAATCCGAACGCCCTTCTGCTTGCGGAGGCCTGCTTCAGGATAGTGCACAACATAGGAATGCCGGAGGCGAGGATACCTCTGGCCGAGACCACCATCTATCTCGCATCATCCGCAAAGAGCAATTCGGCCTATCTGGCCATCGGCAGGGCGATGGAACTTGCTGACAAGACTCAGACGTCTTCAGTCCCGCTCTACCTCCGGAATGCCCCGACCAGACTGATGGAGGAGCTCGGATACAGCGACGGATACAAATATGCCCATGATTATCCCGGACACTGGACCGATCTGGAGTTCATGCCCGAGGATCTTGTGGGGACGAGGCTGTATGAACCTGCAGAGAACAAGTCGGAGCAGACTCTCGAGGCAAGACTTTCCGCTCTTTGGCCAAAGTATTACGGCAAGTGATTCCATGCCTGGCGCAACAGGGAAATGCCGGGCGAAGGCAGGCCGGCAGGCTACCGGAAGATCAGAACGGGTATCCGACGCCGAAATGAAGGGCATAGCAGCCTCTGCGCAGCCATTGTGACGGGCCGACCCATCTGTTGTCCGTGCGGGCCGGGTCATGCACCCTCATTCCCATGTCGAGCCTGAGCAGCAGGAAATTGAGGTCAAGCCTGATGCCCACGCCCCAGTTGGCGGCGATGCTCTGGCCGAATGTCGACCACCTGAACATCGAGGTCGAGGCATCCGCTCCGCCGTCTCGCAGCGTCCATACGTTTCCCGCGTCTGCGAATACGGCTCCGGCAACTTTCCAGAACATCTTGAACCGGTATTCGACATTGGCTTCAAGCTTCATGTCTCCTGTCTGGTTGGGAATGATGAAGGTCATGTCCATCGGGGAGAGCCCCGGACCGACAGACCTCGCCTGCCAGCCTCTGAGGCTGTTCGCGCCTCCTGAATAGAAGTGCTTTTCAAACGGCAGGGCTGTGGAGTTGCCGTACGCATATCCGGCGCCTGCAAGAAATCTTGTCGCCACCGCCTGTCCTCCGTTCCTGCCGAAGACCCATGTCCGTCCCAGCGTCAGCTCTGCTTTCACATACTGCGAAAACGGTGTGTTCCAGATCATTCCAGCCCCGTCTGCGTCCTTCTTCATCAGTGGTTTGAACGCGCTGAGCACATTTCCCGCGATGTCAAACTGGAGCCTCGTATAGAAATAGGTCTCCTTTGGATTGACCGAACTGTTTGTGGTATAGTGGAATGTGACTCCGGAGCCGAGGTCGAAGTGGTCCTGATACGAATTCCTCATGAAGGGGTCGTTCCTCAGGCTGCTGTAGAAGTTCTCGTCCAGATCGAAGAGTCGCACAATGTTGAGCTGAAGCGGGTAGAACTGGTAGTAGAGTCTCCCCCTGATGTTGCCGCTGTAGCCGAGAGAGGTGGAGATGATGTTTCTCGTGTACTCCGGCCTGTTCTGATAGTTGTATGAGATGTTTATCTCTGTTCTGGGCACCGGTCCCCTGAACAGGCTGTACGGGAGGAAGAGGAACTTCGGGAAGCTCAGGCTCGCCGACACACCGAACTCATTGGATCTGGTGTCATCGTTCGGGCGGAACTGGAAGTTGCCCATGAAGCTGAGATTTAGCCATTCTCCCCCTCTGAATATGTTTCTGTGGAAATATGAGAGCTGGGGCGACACGCCGAAGAGTCCAGAGGAGTTGGTGGATGCCTCCATGTTGAGCTTGAAGCCCTGAAGTCTGGACTTCGTGAGGCTGATGCTGCAGTCGACGACGTTGCTGTCAGCCTGATTCATCTCGATGTTGACACTGCTGAACATGCTCAGCGAAGAGAGCCGGGAATAGGTGTTGTTGACCTCGCTCTCGCTGTAGGTGTCACCCGGAATGATGGTATTGAGATTGGTCAGCACCGATTCCCTCACCTTCAGATTGTCCGGATGCGATATGGTCACTTCCCCAATCCGGAATCTGCGCAGCGGCCTGGCGTCTTTTTCCGTCTCGTTTCTGGTGTAGTCGTTGATCTTCATCTCCAGCAGAGCCTCTCCGGGATATGTCAGGGTATCTGCCACAAACGAGTAGTAGTTTTTCGAGAATCCGAAGAATCCCCTGTCTCTGAAATATCTGCTCGAGCGTTCCGTCTCCTTGTCGAGGGCGTCTTCCGAGAGCCAGTCTCCCTTCCTGACCGTCATCGAGGAAGTGTCGCGCCAGAATTCTTCCGCGAACTCCCCCTCAGGCACCGACCATGTTATCTCCCTTATCGGAATCCTCTTGCCGAGAGTGACTACGTATGTGACCCTGACCCTCTTCTTCCGCACTTCTATCCTGCTGCTTACCTTAGAGCCATAGTATCCGCGATAGGCGAGGTGGTCGGTGATGTTTTCGACGGATGCGTCCACCATGTCCGCGTCATATACGACGGGTGCCACTCCGATCTTCTGCACGAAGCGGTCCCAGCCGCCGCCTTTCCCGTTGGTCATATTATATATGTTGAGAAACGGATTCCAGCCGAAGATGAAATAGGAATTGGGGGTCTGCTTGATATAAGGCTCGATGTCCTTCTCGTTGAAATGACGGTCGTTCGTCACCTCTATCTTGTTCTTCGCCAGCCTGTACTCGTCATCCCTGAGCACACGGGTCGTGCTGCAGGAGAACAGGACTGTCCCCGCAGAAGCGCACAGCGCGAAAACTCTCATGATGTCGCGGAATCTGCCCATGGTGCGATGAAAATGCACAAATTTATCTCATTGCCGAGTATTATCAAAATTTTAACTGAAATATTTAGAATTATATGATATAAGTGATATATTTGCAGCCGGAAAAACGAATCCGGCTCATTCGGATTGCCCGGAAGACAATCAATGTAACGAAATCACATCACTCAAATGAAGAACAAGTACATCGATCTGGTTGAGCAGACGTTCGAGTTCCCGCAGGGGGAATTCAAAGTGGAGGACGGGGAACTTTATTTCCACGACATCGACATGATGGACATAATCAACCAGTACGGGACACCGCTTAAGATCACATATCTTCCAAAGATCTCGTCACAGATACAGAGAGCGAAGAGAATGTTCAACGTGGCGATAGCCAAAGCCGATTATAAGGGCACATACCATTATTGCTACTGCACCAAGAGCTCTCACTTCGAATTCGTGCTGAAAGAGGCGCTGAAGAACGACATCCACATCGAGACCTCGTCCGCGTTCGACCTCAATCTCATCGAGGCGCTCGAGGCAGAGGGTGCGGTGGACAAGGATCTGTACATCATCTGCAACGGATTCAAGAAGCCTGCGTATATCGAGAACATCGCCAATTTCGCCAACGGGGGCTGGCACAACATCATCCCGATTCTGGACAACATGCGCGAGCTCAAGGATCTTGACGACCAGGTGAAGGTGCCGATCAACATAGGCATCAGGATAGCTTCGGAGGAAGAGCCGAACTTCGAGTTCTACACCTCGAGACTGGGCATCAGATACAGCGACATCGTGCCGTTCTATGAGAATCTGATCAGCAAGAACGACAAGTTCAATCTGAAGATGCTCCATTTCTTCATCAACACCGGCATCAGGGACACCGCATACTACTGGAACGAGCTTGCCAAGTGCGTCAGCGTGTACTGCGACCTGAAGCTGATATGTCCGGAGCTCGACTGCCTCAATATCGGGGGCGGATTCCCTATCAAGAACTCGCTCGCCATGGATTATGACTATGAATATATGGCAGAGGAGATCGTTCTTCAGATCAAGACGATGTGCAATTCTCGCGGAGTGGCCGAGCCAAACATATTCACCGAGTTCGGAAGCTTCACCGTCGGGGAGTCCGGGGCGACTATCTTCCAGATTCTCGACATAAAGCAGCAGAACGACAGGGAGCGCTGGTACATGATCGACAATTCGTTCATGACGACCCTGCCTGACACGTGGGGCATCAAGCAGAGATTCATCCTCCTCCCGATAAACAAGTGGAATGAAAAGTACCAGAGAGTCTTCCTCGGCGGCCTCACCTGCGACAGTCAGGACTACTACAACGCGGACGCGCACGCCAACGCGATCTTCCTCCCTATAATGGAGGACAGGGAAGACCCGCTCTACATAGGTTTCTTCCATACCGGGGCATATCAGGAGTCCATATCAGGGTACGGCGGCATCCAGCACTGTCTGCAGCCGGCCCCGAAACACATCATCATAGACAGGGACGAAAACGGTGAATATTTCACAAAGCTCTTCAGCAAGGAGCAGACATACAAGTCGATGCTGAAGATACTCGGATATTGAGCATCATAACAAGATTCAGACTTATAATCAGAAACGACATGAAAAGACAGACAATGCTGAAAACGGCTCTGTCTGCAGCATTTGCTGCGGCATCATTGGCCGTTCTCCCCGATGCGGCGGCTCAGCAGGGTACAATCCGGGAAGGCGACAGGAGCTTCAGCGCCTCCAACTGGTACATATCGGCCCAGGCAGGAGAGCAGTGCCTGCTGAAAGGCAGTGCCACGGGGAAATTTTTTGTGGGAAAGATCAATGCGGGCACCTGGTTCGACACCTGGTCCGGCCTCAGGATAAATGTCCAGGGAGGGCTGAAGAAGATCGCCGGGGACAACTCGGTGCGGTACTATTCCGCCGGGGCGGACTATGCCTTCAATCTTCTGAGAATCTTCGGCGGCTACGATGAAACTACGCCGTTCTCATTCACCTTCACTGCCGGGCCGGCCTACAACCTCGTCTACTACCGCTCGGGAGACAACCGGTACACTCATACTGTCTCTCTCAATCTCGGAGCGCAGATAGGCTATGACTTCTCTCCGAGGTGGGGCATCTTCGCCGAGGCAATGTCCTATACCATGGAACGTTTCTACAGTCCGGGGTTCAACGTCTTCACCGGAATCGACTGTTCGGTGGGAATAAGATTCAGGTTCACCAGACACAGATACGGGCGGAGAGATCAGGACCGTGCCGCCTGTGAGCAGAGGATGACGCAGCTTGACGCAAGGGTCAGAGAGCTTGAGGACAGAGTCCGTGAGCTTGAGAGTCTGGATGAAGACGAGCAGGTCATAATCGCTCCGGAGAGCGTCGAGACCTCCGTCGACATATATTTTGACGAATTCAGCTCGTTCCTCAATGATGACCAGAGAAGAAAAATTGACGGAATAGGAGAATGGATGGCCTCAAATCCGGACTTCAACGTGAAGATAGTCGTGTTCAGCGACAACCTGAGCGACGCCGGGACGGGAGCGAGAATAATGAGAAGCCGGGCCGAAGTCCTCGAGAGCTTCCTTGTGGAGAAATACGGGATAGGCCGGGACAGGATTGAATCCGTCTCTTCAGAAGAAGTCGGCTATCGCAACCTGACCGGATGCAACGCCAAGATAATCTTCACGAGAGAGCGTCTATCCGAGTGACAATTACAAGATCGGCATGATTAAATTGATCAGACATGAAGATTGACAAGTTTTTGAGAAGCCGCGCCGGCAGGAGATTCTACAATTTCGCCTACTGCTGGGGGGCCTGCCTGGTGATTCTCGGCGCCGTGTTCAAGATTGCGCACATGCCCTTCGACAGCGTGCTTCTGATGATCGGACTGTTCACCGAGGTTTTCATATTTTTCATATCGGGCTTCGATCTGCCGCCTGAAGAGTATGAATGGGAAAAGGTCTTTCCGGAGCTGAGGAAAGGCGGCGAGAAAGGCAAAGATTTTCATGATGACCTTGAGGAGGCGCGACGACTCTATGCTCAGGGCGCGAAGGAGACCCAGGCACGGATGACCGAGCTCGGAAGGGCCTGTGATGAGCACATTGCACGTCTCAGAGACGCCTCGGACGCCATCAGTCCCGAGACGATGAAGAGGCTCAGCGACGAGACCGCGCAGATGGCCGAGCTTCTCCGCGAGCTCAATGCAAAATATTCCGGGATTCTCGAGGTGATGAACGCTACGCACAAGAAGTGATATGGCCGAATACAGACTGCCGCCGCGCCAGAAGATGATAAATCTCGTTTATGTCATCCTGATAGCGATGCTGGCGATAAACATATCCGCCGATACCCTGGACACCTATTCCCTTCTCAACAGAGGACTCAGGCAGAGGGCCGGCAGCCTTGGGCAATACGGGGACAGGCTCAGAGATTCGCTGGTGTCCACCGTTCCGCATCTGACTCGCGCCGTGCACGTCATCGACTCGATGACGGCCGACCTGATCACGGACATTGAATCCGCAAAGGAGGAGACTGCCAAGGCCGCCGACGGGAAGAAATATGTCTCCGCCGACGAGCTCAGGTCGCTCGAAGATCTGAATGCAGTCCCCGACGTGATGCTCTCTGCCATCAGGCCGAGAGGAGCCATGCTGAAGGCAAAGGTTGAAGCCTTCAGAGACACACTGCTGGCTGAGGCGTCCGACAGCATCACGGAGGCTCTTCTCCTTTCCTGCCTCAGTCTTGAAGCGGACAAAAAACTGACCTCGTGGGAAAAAGGCGTCTTCACAAGCATGCCTGCAATCGGAGGCATGGTGTATATGAACACTCTCAGAGAGAATGTCCTGATCGCCAGGGCAATCACTTATCAGCACCTTCTCGGCACCCGGACCGAATCCGGGGAAGAGGAGCAGGCTGACGCGAGGTATGTGCTTATAAACCACGACCAGAAGATTGTTGACGCCGACGGGACAATCGAAGTGCCTGTGGTAAGCATCACCCCGCACATCGAGAGCGTTCTCTACGGAGAATTTGACAATCCCGTAGACGTGCTTGCTGTAGGCATATCGCCTGAGGAGATTGACTATGAAGTGAGCGGAGCAAGGCATTTTCTCAGAGACGGGATGCTCTATGTCTGCCCTCTCTCCTCCTCCGGGACAGTCCGAGTCGGGATGCATTGCGAGCGCAAAGGCAAGACGGTTGATTTGGGCAGCAGGACTTTCCGTGTCCGCCAGCTCCCCGTCCCGTCGCCTCTCGTCAGGTTCAGTGACGGCACTTCTTATGCCGGGACAGTCCCTGTCGAGAAGAGCAGGCTGCTCAAAATGAGCGGAATCTCAGCAGGCATCAGCGAACCCGTCAAGATAGTCTATGAGGTGACCGGTTTTGAGACGGTACTCGTAAGCAAAGGCGGAGAGAAAGTTCTCTCGGCAGTCTCGGGAAGCTCCGAACTGACGGCAGAACAGAAACGTATCATCGAAGGAGCAGAAAACGGGGACAAGCTTTATTTCACGGGGATATCGGCCAAGAGTCCTAACGGAGCCACTGTCTACAGGCTTGCGCCGATCAGCGCGCCGGTGTATGAATGAAAAAAGAAGAGATGAGCGGCATTTCGAACAGTGAGATCAGAAAAATCAGGTCCCTGTCATCAAAAAAGTTCAGGGACGAATACGGACTTTTCACCGTCGAAGGGGAAAAGATGGTGGCAGAGGCCCTCGCCTCGGAATTTGTCGTGGAGAAGATTTATCGGACCGACGAGATAGGAAAAGAGGCGATGTCGCGCATCAGCTCTCTCTCCTCTCCCTCCCCCGTCCTTGCGCTTGTGCGCAGACCGGACTCCCCTGTCCTTGAAAGCGAAGAAGCTGCAGCAGCCGCCCTCGGCAGCGGGCTCTATATTGCCCTCGATTCAATCCGTGATCCCGGCAACCTCGGGACCATACTGCGGATAGCCGACTGGTTCGGGGCGGACGCGGTATTCGCCTCTCCCGATACGGTAGACATATTCAATCCGAAGGTCGTCCAGTCAACCATGGGCGCGATATTCAGGGTGAAGTTCCGCTATGCGGACATCCCCTCCCTCGCCTCCGCTGCCCTGAAGGCCGGCGGCCGGGTCTACGGCACCTTCCTTGACGGCGACAGCATCTACGGCGCCGACCTTGACTGCGGGAAAGACGCGCCTTCAGTAATAGTAACCGGCAATGAGGCAGCGGGGATTTCCCCCGAGGTATCCGCTCTGGTCTCGGACAGGCTCTACATCCCTCCGTACCCTGCGGACGACCCCGGCTCGGAATCACTCAATGCGGCCGTGGCGACGGCTGTGACAATCGCGGAATTCCGCCGCAGGTGCATATAGCCCGAGTCTATTTGACATCATTCCTGCTCCCAACCCCAATCTTCTTTATGAACTTAGCCGGATTGCCGCCCACACCTTGTCCTCGATAACTATCGGGCGACCGTATGTAGCGCTACGGTTATCCGGATTCGGGTCATGGTTGATAGTGATGAGATTCACCTTCGGGGCAATGAACACGCCGTCGCCGATGGTGATGCCTCCACGGTCGAAGAAGGTGCATCCTACAATCCTTCCGTCATCTTCAACTCCAGCAGCTCGTCCGCAGGCCGTCCCCCTTGTGCAGCCCGGTGACCTTTTCCCGTTCCTTTATCTCCAGCTCACCTGAATGCATATAGACCAGCACATGAGAATGGTTAAGGTAACTCTATCGCGTTAATTTGCCGTAACCCGTCGGATATTCCATAGATTTTCGTAAGTTTGGGGGCAATTTTCCGACGAGAGCATGTCAACAGATAAAGACATAGAGCGACAGATATTGCGGGCATCGTATGTCAGTATTGCCGGCAACGGGGTACTTTCCGTCGCCAAACTGGTCGCGGGATTCATCAGCGGCAGCTTTGCGGTCATCAGTGACGGAATTGACTCGGCTTCTGACGTGGCGGTGTCCGCCGTAATGGCCGTCACGGCAAAGATAATGGGCAAGAAGCCCAATGACAGGTATGTCTATGGCTATGCCAAGGCAGAATCAATCGCAACCAAGATATTGTCGATGGTCATCTTCTTTGTCGGGGCACAGATGTTCATCTCCGCCATAAGGCAGTTCTTCTCCGACGAGCCGAGGGTGATGCCGGAAATCATAGCCGTATATGTCACGGTATTTTCCATAGTATGCAAGCTTCTGCTGTCCCTCTATCAGACCTGGATGGGCAAGAAGACGGGGTCCTCCATGCTCGCCGCCAACGGCATCAACATGAGGAATGACGTGATAATTTCGCTGAGTGTCCTTGCCGGCCTGTTCTTCACCTTCGTACTCGGGATGCCGATATTCGACTCCATCACCGCCATTCTCGTAAGCTGTTTCATAATACGCTCTGCCATAGGAATCTTCATGGATTCCAACGTGGAGCTTATGGACGGGGTCAAAGATGTCTCCGTCTATCAAAAGATATTCGAGGCCATTGACCGGGTGGAAGGAGTAAGCAATCCGCACCGGGTGCGCTCCCGCAGCATCGGAGGGAAATACATGATTACCCTCGATGTGGAAGCGGACGGAAGCATGACCCTGTCACAGGCGCACACCCTTGCCAGCAGGGTTGAACAGAACATCAGGGAAAATATCCCGGAGGTCTATGACATCGTTGTCCATGTGGAGCCCATCGGCACCTGTCCGGAAGAAATCTTCGGAGTCAAGGAGAATTCTCTCAAGAAAAACAGCCGCATCAAATGAATCGCCATGAACACAATCGAACCGGTAAATCTGAAGGAACTGAACCACACTGACTATGAATCCCTGATAAAAGTCAGGATCAGGAAGATACTGATGATATGCAGCAATTATGACGCATTCATCCTCGAAGAAGACGGACAGATAGACAGCCAGATATACAGGGAGTATATCGAGCTGAACCTGACTAATCCGCCACAGTTCGTGTGGGTGACGACAGCGGCCGGGGCACGAGAAATGATTGACCGTGACCCGGGGATCGACATGGTCATCTGCATGTATAATGTCGGGGACAGGGACGTGTTTCCGTTCGCCGGATATCTCAAGTCCACAGGCCGCGACATCCCGTTCGTGCTCCTGACGCATTTCTCCAAGGAGATATACAGGCGGCTCTCTATGCAGGACACCTCGTGTGTCGACATGATTTTCAGCTGGCACGGCAACGCCGACCTCATTGTGGCGATAATCAAGCTGTTCGAGGATCAGGCCAACGCGGACGTCGACATACTTCAGATCGGCGTGCAGGCCATCCTGCTCGTGGAAGACTCCGTACGCTACTATTCCACATATCTGCCGGAACTCTACCGCATGGTGCTGCTGCAGAGCGCCGAGTTTCTGAAGGAGACTCTCAACGACCAGCAGAGGAAGGCGCGCAAGAGATCCAGACCGAAGATCCTGCTTGCAACCAATTACGGGGACGCTACAGCTCTCTATCAGAAATACAAGACAAACATCCTCGGCGTGATCTCCGACGTTGGGTTCGTCCTGCACCGCAACGATCCGCCTGAGACGGAAAAGGCTGACGCGGGCATCGACCTTGTGAAGATGATAAAGGAGGACGACCCGTATATGCCCGTCCTGCTCCAGTCTTCGCAGGAAAGCATCGCGGAGGTCGCGAAGGAGCTCGGCGTGGGCTTTCTGCGCAAATATTCAAAGACGCTGATGATCCAGCTCTCCGAATACATGAAGGAGGAATTTGCCTTCGGAGACTTCGTGTTCCGGGACAAGGACAGGACAGAATATGGCAGAGCCGCCAATCTCAAGGAGCTCGAACACTGCATCAGGGAGATCCCGGATCAAGTGCTGCTGCACAACACGTCGCGGAACATGCTCTCAAAATGGTTCTACGCAAGGGGGCTCTTTACTCTCGCCGGACGCTTCAGAAAGGTGCAGGACAGCCATTTCGCCAGCACGGACGAGCTCAGAGCCTATGTCACGCAGGAAATACATGACTACCACGCGCTTACCGGAAGAGGCATCATAGCCCACTTCGACAAGGACACCTACGAGAAATACATCTGGTTCTCCCGTGCAGGCGAAGGCTCGCTCGGGGGTAAGGCTCGCGGGCTGGCTTTTCTCAACAGCCTGATACTCAAATATCACCTTACCGACAAATATCCGGGGATAAAGGTGTCGATACCTCGGACCATAGTGGTGGCGACCGACTATTTCGACCAGTTCATACTCGAGAACGGCCTGCAGTATGTGATAGACTCTGACGTGTCGGATGACGAGATTCTGTCGGAATTTGTCGCCTCGAGGCTTCCGGAACAGCTTGTAGAGGAGCTCAAGGTGTTCATTTCCACAGTCAGGAGCCCTCTCGCGGTAAGGTCGAGCTCCAAGCTGGAGGACAGCAACTATCAGCCGTTCGCAGGCGTCTACTCCACTTACATGGTGCCTCTGACGGAAAACATGGACCAGATGGTCCGAATGCTCGGGAAAGCCATCAAAAGCGTTTATGCGTCTGTCTTCTTCAACGGCAGCAGGACTTATATCCAGACAACAGGCAATCTCCTCAGCGAAGAGAAGATGGCCGTGGTCATCCAGAGCATCTGCGGCACAGAGTACGACGGTCTGTATTATCCGATGCTCTCAGGAGTGGCACGATCGGTCAATTTCTATCCTATAGGCAACGAGAAGCCTGAGGACGGCATAGTCAATCTCGCCTTCGGGCTCGGGAAGACTGTCGTCGACGGAGGAAGCACTCTCCGCTTCAGCCCGAAATATCCGAAGAAGATACTCCAGCTCTCCGACCCGAAGCTCGCCATGCGGGACACACAGAAGACCATGTACGCTCTGGATCTGAGGCCAGGAGCATTCAAGATTTCCAGAAACGACGGCATCAATCTCACCAGAGAGCCTGTGGCAGAGATGCTGAAGAGCTTTGCATATCCGGAGCTCGTGGCCTCCACCTTCAGCATCGCCGACAACAGGATAGTGCCGGGGACTGCCGTGCAGGGTCCGAGAATCATCTCTTTCGACTCGATACTGAGATACGGCCGCTTCCCTCTGGCAAAGGTCATCTCTGATCTGCTTGAGATATGCAGAAACGAGCTGATGAGCGATGTGGAAATGGAATTCGCGGCTGACGTCATACCTGAGTCAGGAGGAAAATCATGTGTACTCAAGCTGTTGCAAATCAGACCAATAAGCGAATATCTCGACGACAAGGCAACGAGCATTGAGCAAGTTGCGGCCGAGATTGGCACGACTCTCGTGACCTCGGAGAAGGCGCTCGGCTCGGGGAGAATCACGGGAATGAAACGCATCATGTACATAAGTCCTTCGGCCTTCGACAGTTCAAAGACAAGGGAAATGAAGGCTGAGGTGGCGCGCTTCAACTCCATGATGAAGGATGAAGGCGTAGGCTACATGCTCATCGGCCCGGGCAGATGGGGCTCATCCGATCCGTGGCTGGGAGTACCTGTCGCTTGGGACGAAATCTCCGAGGCCAAGCTGATAGTCGAATGCGGCATCCCGGGCTATCAGATTGAGCCGAGTCAGGGCACCCACTTCTTCCAGAACATCACCTCTCTCGGAGTGGGCTATCTCACCGTCAACACTGTAATCCGCAGCGGAAGCCTTGACGCTGAGGCTGTCGAGGCTCTTCCATGCGTCGCCGCCGGAGAGTATGTCAAGATACTTGAAGCCCCGTCCGAGATCATCGCATTCATCGACCGGTCATCGAACAGGGCCATAGCAGGTTACTGAGACATCGACTGACCAAGGCGGCACGACCGCAGAAAGCACAGACGGCCGTGTCAGTCCTCGGAATCGAGTTCGTTGTCGGGACAGAGCCGTAACACCACCCCGTCCATCGCCGGAACATGTATTCTAAGGGTTCTGTCGGGATTGAGGCTTTCCGTAAACGGCATCCCGAGCCACTCAAAGGCGTGCTCAGGAATCCGTATCTTCATGTCGGCGTCACGTCCGGAGAAGTTGGCCGCAATCAGAAGAGTCTCCTCCTCGTGGTCGCGCAGCCATACGAAGTGCCTGTCCTTGTCGAAGCCGTCTGAGCTGAAGTTGCAGTAGCACAGGTCGTATGTCGTACCCATCACTATAGCCGGATCCGTTGCGGCGAATCTCAGGATCGAGCTGAACCGGCTGAAGAAGCCGTCCGCCTCGGGAGTGCGATAGGATCCGTTCCGTATCATTTCCGAAAGGGTGCGCACGAAGGCGGGACTCCACCAGTCGAAGATGGTGGTGCGACCGTCCCTGCCGCTGAAGCCCTCCTCATCCATTCCTCTTTCTCCGACCTCTTCGCCGAAATATACCATGAACGGAGCGCGATTGAAATAAAGGGCCACATGAAGGGCGGCGAGGGAGTTCTTCGCATCCTTGCCGAAAAAGTCAGAGGCGAACCTCTGTTCATCGTGATTTTCAAGGAAATTCAGCATATACGGCTGTATGTCACCGAGATACTGCCAGTTTCTCGTTATCCCCGTCGCCGACTGCCACAGCTCAACCGGCATGCCGTTGTCGCTGACGTTCTTCTCCACGACAGAGCGCATCACGTCATAGAGCCCCGACTTGTCATAGAGATAGTCAAATCCCGCCTCCCTTATGTATTTACGGTAAAGATCCTTCTTATACACTTCCGCAATGAAGATCATGTCTGGAAACTCTTTCTTCATGCCGGAGATGAGCCATCTGAAGAACTCAGGAGGCACGAGCTCAACCATGTCGCAGCGGAAGCCGTCCACACCTTTGGCGGCCCAGAAGCGCACTATCGCACGCATCTTCTCCCAGGTCCCGTTCGGGGTGTCCCCATAATTTATCTTGATGGTCTCATACCAGTCGTTGACCGTCGGAGATGCGCTGTAGCAGTTGTTGCCGGTAGCCCTCGCCGGAGTCTCCCTATATGGAGTCAGCAGCTCGGCATACTGATGAAGAAATGCCGAATACCCGCTCTCCGTACTTTCCTGCGCCTTGACCCTCGCCGCATTTACGAGCCACTGCGGCACTATCCTGTACTCCATCTCAAAATTCCGGGAGCGAAGGGCCTCGCATTCTTTCCTGAAATCGGCGTCGTCAGGGAGTTTAAGAGTCTCCCCCGGATAGTAGAAGAAATCGTTGTCCGCGCTCCAGTGTACGCCCGTGTCGTCCGTCTCGCCAAGAAGAGGCTCCCCTGCCGCCGTCCTCGACTGTCTCGAGATGCGGCCGTAGTCACGCGACACGTGGTTGGGAACGAAATCCATGATGACCTTCAGACCGGCCTTGTGCGTCCTCTCTATCAGCGCCTCGAACTCTTCCATCCTGTGCTCGGGATCATCTGCGAGATAGGGATTGACGTCATAGTAGTCCTCTATCGCATAAGGAGAACCGGCCTCTCCCTTGACGAACTGCGGATGTGACGGCACGCATCCCTGACTGCACGACTTGGTGGAATGCCTCAGGATACCCGTGTACCAGACATGGGAACAGCCCAACCACTTGACATACTCAAGAGTCGGGCTGTCGATGTCGGAGAATTTCCCCGTGCCGTTGTCCTCAAGCGACCCTCTTCTGACGGGGCCGCCGGCCACAGCGCCGGCGTTGTCTCCAGAGGTCTTTGCCGCTCTGTCGCCCCAAAGGCGGGGCAGCATCTGATATATGATCATCTTCTCCATAATGGCTCAAATTTACAGCGCCCCGTTTTCCTGCATTTTCAATGCCAAACAGATGTCCGTCCCGACTTTTCTTCTATACCTTCAGCCTTCCCGGCATAAAGACGGCTCCCGGACCTGTCCATGACCGGCAGTCATCAACAGGTGCGGGAGCCGCGTCAGTCTTTGTGAAAGATGCCGGCTACCAGTTCAGGATCTTCCTGAAGTCGTATTTCTCCGGATCGCTCACATATTCCCTGGCGGCCTCATAGTCCGCCTCAGTCACATAGTGGGCTATGTAATTGTAGTAGTTCTGGGCAGTGCCGGAGTTGATGTCCACCACTCTCGGCGGAATCTTTCCGGTCTGCGGGTCCTGGAGGTCGGCCAGATACAGCGGAGAGACATTGCCGTATGCGTCCACATAGACCATGCATCCCGTCTTCCCCTCGCTGAAGAGCTGGTACACGCCCATGGCGAGCTCTGTACAGTATGTGAGATCGTATGCGACTGGGTCCTGGCAGCGCACGTCATATCCTATCTCCACCGGACGGCTCTTGACCTTCAGGCCGATCTTCTTGAACTCCTTTTCGAGGAGGTCGTTGAAGAGGACGGCCTTGGAAATCTTGCCGAGCTCAGGGTGGCCGTGCTCGTCATAAGTGAAGTGGATTCCGGCCTCAGCGGCTTCCTTTGCCACCCCGGCATCGTGGAAAAGGCCCTCGGCAGCGACGATAGTGCCGTAGTTGACGCCCATGATCTTTCTCTTGAGAATCGCGGACAGCGAAAGCCTGATGATTTTCTCGAGAGTCATAGGAGTCTTGTTGAACATCTCCGGGATGATGGTCATCGGGCAGTGCGTGGCCTCTCCTATTCCGAGTGCGAGACTTCCGCATGTGCGTCCCATGGCGGAGATGATGAGCCAGTTGCCCGAAGTGCGGGCATCCTCATAGATTGTCCTCGCGAGATGCGCTCCCTCGTTCTTTGCCGAATTGTAGCCGAAGGTAGGCGTGTTGTTCGGAAGAGGAAGATCGTTGTCTATTGTCTTCGGACAGTGGATGTTGGCTATATGGTAATTTTTGGCGGCGAGGAACTTGGAGATCCTGTTCGCAGTGGAGGCGGTGTCATCGCCTCCGATAGTCACGAGAAGCTTTATGTTGTTCTCGGTGAAGAGGTTGAGATTGAAGTTCTCCTCGAAGTCCCTGTCAGTCGGTTTGAACCTGCTCATCTCGAGATATGAGCCGCCTCTGTTGAAGTAACGGTCGGCCTTGAAGAAGTCGATATCCTCAGTGCGTGGAGCGGAACTGAAGAGGCCTGAATAGCCGCCATGAAGTCCGATTACTCTGTAACCTTTTGAAAGGAAAGTTTTTGCTACACTCATGGATACGGAATTCATGCCTGGGGCAGGACCGCCTCCGCAAAGAATGATGACTGCGTCTTTCATGTCAAATATGATTAAAAGTTTATCGGCGCAAATTTATCCAATTTCAGGAGAAATTCGGCAGGTTTGAGCGAAAAAATCGTTATTTTTGTAGTTTGGATTAAAATCGGAGAGGATGACAAAGGATCAGGCGCGAAAAAGGGCGGAAGAGCTCAGGAAGGAGATTTCCGAATATAACAGGCTGTATTATGTGGAGAATGCGCCGGTTGTCAGCGACTATGAGTATGATATGCTCATGAACGAGCTCATCGGCATCGAGCGAAGTTTCCCCGAGCTTGCCACGCCGGACTCCCCTACCGTAAGGGTGGGAAGCGACCTGAAGACCGGACCGGCCGAAGCCGCCGGCGAGCCGCGTGAAAAGGAATTCGAACAGTTCCCCCATAAATATCCCATGCTCTCGCTGGGCAACACCTACGATATCGGAGAGGTGGAATCTTTCGGAGAGCGCGTGTCAAGGGCCATAGGAGATGATTTCAGCTTCTCCTGCGAACTGAAGTTCGACGGCACCGCGATATGTATCACCTATCGCGACGGAGTGCTTTTCAGGGCGCTGACAAGAGGCGACGGCACCATAGGCGACGATGTGACGGAAAACGTCAGGCACATAGCCGGCATCCCTCAGAAGCTCTCCGGAGACGGATGGCCGGACGAGTTCGAGATAAGAGGCGAGATATACATGCCCTACAAAGCTTTCGACAGGCTGAACGCCGAAAGGGAGAGAGATGAGGACCCTCCGTTCGCCAATCCGAGAAACGCGGCTTCCGGCTCTCTGAAGCTGCTCGACCCCAAGACGGTAGCCCACCGGGGGCTGGAATGCACCCTGTATCACCTCCTCGGAGAGAATCTTCCGTTCAGGACGCATGACGAGGCCCTGTCCGCCGCCGCTTCATGGGGACTCCCCATCTCTGACAAAAGGCGCATCTGCAGAAGCATAAAGGAGATCGAGTCATATATAGAATATTGGGATACGGAAAGGAAATTCCTTCCGTTCGCCACTGACGGAATTGTCATAAAAGTCAATGAACTTGAGTATCAGCGGACTTTGGGATACACTTCCAAGTTTCCGCGCTGGGCCGTGGCCTACAAGTTCAAGGCCGAGCAGGCTCTCACCAGACTCATGTCGATAGATTATCAGGTCGGAAGGACAGGAGCGGTGACCCCTGTGGCCAATCTTGAGCCGGTACAGCTGGCCGGCACGGTCGTGAAACGGGCTTCGCTGCACAATGTCGACCAGATGGAGCTGCTCGACATCCGCATTGGAGACCATGTCTATGTGGAGAAGGGAGGGGAAATCATACCGAAGATCACCGGAGTGGAGACGTCAATGCGTGACGGGAGCGAGACTCTTCCGGTATTCCCCGACAGGTGTCCCGACTGCGGCACCGCCCTCGTGAGGGATGAGGGAGAAGCCAGATTCTTCTGCCCCAACACTTCCGGCTGTCCGACCCAGATCAAGGGCAAGCTTGTGCATTTCACGAGCCGCAAGGCCATGAACATCCTTGCCGGGGACGCCACGATGGAGCAGCTCTACAGTCTCGGTCTGGCCAAGTCTCCTGCAGACCTGTACGACCTCACGAAGGAAGACCTGCTGAGGCTTGACGCATGGAAGGACCGCTCGGCGACACGTTTTCTCAAGAGTCTTGAGGCTTCTAAAAAAGTCACTTTCGACCATGTGCTCTACGCTCTCGGCATAAGGTATGTCGGAGAGGCGACGGCCAAGGAGCTCGCCGCGCATTTCGGAAACATAGACGCCCTGATGGCGGCGGACAGAGACGCTCTCCTGCAGGTGGAGGACATCGGGGAGGTGATAGCTGACAGCGTTCTCTCGTTCTTCTCCGACCCGCGCAACACGGAAGAGGTGGCCCGTCTCAGGAAAGCCGGGCTGCAGTTCGCGATGAATCGGGAGGAAGACCATGTCTCAGACACTCTCAATGGCATGACAATAGTAATCTCCGGGACCTTCTCCATATCACGGGACGAGATGAAGAGGCTGATAGAGACTAACGGCGGACGCTGCGGAAGCTCCATAAGCGGGAAGACCTCTTTCCTGCTTGCCGGCGAGAAGCCAGGGCCGGAAAAGATGCAGAAGGCGGGAAGGCTTGGAATACGGATCATCGGCGAGGAGGAATTCAGGAAAATGCTTGACATGACCGGCAGGCAGCTGACCTTATTTGACTGAACAGAAATGAATTTGACTGAACAGAAATGAGAAAGCCGAGCGACATACTGAAGCGCGTCAGACATTTCCTGAGCGAAGAGATCTGGATTCTCAATCCGGACGAGGTCTCGCGCGTCAAGGCCAAATTCATCAAATATGTCAAGGTACTGATAATCACCATAAAGACTTTTTCGGCCCAGAAGATCGGCTTTCAGGCTGTCGCCCTGAGCTTCTTCGGAACGATGTCCGTCGTTCCTTTCCTCGCGGTCACTTTCGTGGTGACGGGAGGTCTCGGTCTCGAGGACAGGCTGCGCCAGCTGCTGTACGACAATTTCAGCAACAGCCAGGAGACGGTCAACATGATCATGGGATTTGCGGACAACATCATAAACACGGCAATGTCAAGCGGAGTGGGGCTCGTCAGTTCCCTCCTTTTCCTCTGGGTCGTGATATGGATGATGATGTCCGTCGAACGGGTGTTCAACAACGTGTGGAAGGTACACAAGTCCAGAAACATCTTCAAGAGGCTGTCCTTCTATCTTGTAGTGCTCTTCATCGCGCCGTTCATTCTCATGCTGTTCTTCTCTGGATCCATCTCATACACAAACCTCTTCAACAACATGGACTGGGGATTCCCCAATATGGAGGAGCTGAAGTCCTTTGTCGCATGGCTGCTCTTCTACGCCGTGGCGACGCTCACCTTCTCCGCCATGTACAAATTCATACCGAATTATAAGGTGAAATATGCCCATGCGTTCAAGGCGGCGGCGATTTCCGCCGTCGTGTTCACGCTGCTTCAGTACCTCTATCTCGAGACACAGCTCTTCGTGACGAGGCTCGACATGGTGTACGGAGCACTTGCGGCAATACCTCTGTTCATGTTCTGGCTGAACTTCGGATGGTTCATAATCCTGTTCGGAGCCGAACTCTCATACGCATTCCAGAATGTGGACCATTACAACTTAGACGACTGAAAACTGTTTATCATGAGCATCTCTGAATTCACACAGGCTGACTATGAAGTCATTGCCAGAGACTATGCGGACCTCAAGGAGGCGGCGAGGAAAAGGTGCGCCAATCAGGCGGAACTCGATGTCGTGCAGAAAGCCTTTGAGTTTGCCAATGAGGCCCACAAAGGGGTGAGACGGCGTTCCGGCGAGCCTTACATACTTCATCCCATAGCGGTGGCCAAGATAGTTGTGAGCAACATCGGACTCGGATACAAATCCATAGCGGCGGCCCTGCTCCATGACGTCGTGGAAGACACCGACTACACCGTAGACGACATCAGAAACCTCTTCGGAGACAAGATAGCCTCTCTCGTGGACGGACTCACGAAGATCAAGACGGTCCTCGACAACGAGGACAAGGCAAAGCAGAAGAGCATTCAGGCGGAGAACTTCAAGAGGATACTGCTTACCCTTAATGACGACGTGAGGGTCGTGCTGATCAAGCTTGCGGACAGGCTTCACAACTGCAGGACGATAGAGTTCATGCCGGAATACAAGAGGGACAAGATATTGAGCGAGACGATGTTCATCTTCATTCCGCTCGCCCATCGCCTTGGTCTATATGAAGTGAAGTCGGAGATGGAGGACATCTGGCTGAGGTACAAGGAGCCCGAGGTGTTCAACGAGATCACTGAGAAGATAAACAGAAACATCAGCGACAGGGAGAAGGAGATAGACGCCTTCATTCTGCCGATAGACCAAGCACTTACGGCCGCAGGCTTCAATTTCGAGATAAGGAAGAGAGTCAAGACGCCGTACTCAATCTGGCACAAGATGGTCACTAAGAACATCACCTTCGACCAGATTTATGACCTGTATGCGGTGCGCATCATCTTCACTCCTTCGTCAGGATCGGTCGAGTCGGAAAGGGACCAGTGCTACCACGTCTTCTCCATCATCACCGGCATCTACCGCTACAAGAGCGACAGGATAAGAGACTGGGTGAAGCACCCGAAGAACAACGGATATGAAGCCCTGCACTGTACAGTGATGAGCCATTCCGGCATCTGGATAGAGGTCCAGATACGCACGACGAGGATGAACGACATCGCAGAGAAGGGAATCGCAGCACACTGGGCATATAAGAAGGACGGATTCACAGGGGAGAATGACAGCGAGATGGACAAGTGGATCAGCAAGGTCAAGGAGATACTTGTGGATCCGGACGTCAACGCTCTCGAACTGCTCGACATCATACACAATGACCTCACGTCCACCGACATCTTCGTATTCACCCCGAAAGGAGATCAGAGGCGCATTCAGAAGGGGGCCACGGCACTGGACTTCGCCTATTCCATCCATACCGAAATCGGCAACAAGGCCATAGCCGCCAAAGTGAACATGAAGCTCGTGCCGCTCTCCTATGAGCTGCGCACCGGCGACCAGGTGGAGATAATTACGGCGGAAAACGAGAAGCCTAAACGTGAATGGCTGCAGTTCCTCCAGACCAGAAAGGCCAGGAACATAGTAATGGACTACCTCAGAGGGGAACGGCAGGAAAGCATCAGAATCGGCAGGAAGATGGTCGAGGAGCAGCTCGGCTCTATCGGCAGGAAGGCCGACGAAGAGACTCTCAACGCACTGATGGACGGCTACGAAATCTTTGAGAGGAATCCCGACGAACTGTACTTCAGGGTCGGAATCGGCATCCTTCGTCTCAACAATCTCGAGGAGATCGTACGAAGCGGCTACGCCAAGGCGGAAAAGTCCCGGTCATGGAATTTCAACTGGTTCAGAGGAAAGGACAAGAAGAACTCTTACATCATCGACGACATCAATGACACGGGACACAGGTATGTCATCGCGACATGCTGCAATCCCATCCCGGGGGACAGCGTCGTGGGCTTTCTCGCCTCCGACGGCACCATCACCGTCCATAAGAAGAGCTGCCCTGTGGCCAACGGCATTGCCGCCAAGCACGGCGACAGGATAGTGGTCCCGGAATGGAAGAGCGGCGAGGTCCAGAGCGCATTTCTCGTGCGCCTGTCTCTCAAGGGTTTCGACAGGCTCGGCATCATCAATGAGATCTCGAGATACATATCCCTGGTCATGAGCGTCAACATAAGAAGGTTCTACCTCGGCACGGAGGGCGGCGTATTTGAGGGCTACATCGACCTCTATGTGCATGACAAGGAAGACCTCGAGAAACTCGTGAGAAAGCTCAACAAGATTGAAGGCATACAGAGCGTCGTGCGCAGTGACCTGTGACGGCATGAAGATTGAATCGTGAAGCGCATTTTGCCCATGAGACGTTTTTTTGAAAGATTTTTCCCGGCCATTCCGCTGGCCCTTATATTGGGGAGCATCCTGTTCTCCCATTCCTGCGCCAACACCACCACTCCACCGAGCGGAGGTCCCAAGGACACCATTCCGCCAGTGATAGTGGAGCTGTTCCCATATCCCGGCGCCACGCATGTCCCCACTCACAAGACCCAGCTCATGCTGAAATTCAATGAGTTCGTGACTGTGAAGGACCCTCAGAGCATCTTCCTCTCCCCTCCCATGGAGAAGAGGCCGGTGTACAAGCTAAAGGGCAAGGCCGTCGTGGTGTCATTCGAAGGAGATCTCGACTCCAACCGGACGTATGTGCTCGACGTCACCAATGCAATAGCCGACAACAACGAGGGAAACATGTTCCCCGGATATGCCCTGGCCTTCTCCACGGGGCATACCGTCGACTCAATGATGATCACCGGCACGGTGCAGGACTGCAACACACTGATGCCGCTCAAGGGCGTCACCGTGATGCTGTACAAGGATCAGGCGGACTCGGCCATATTCAAGCAGAGACCGGTTGCCGCAGGAAAGACCGACGACTGGGGCTTCTTCTGTCTGCGTAATATTCAGGACACCGTCTACAGGCTCTTCGCTGTCAAGGATGACAACAATGACAATATGTATCAGGCCGAGAACAATGAGCTGGTGGCCTTCTGGGACACTCTCATCCGCCCTGTGACCGTGGTAGGCGACTCGATTCCGGAGCTGATGAAATATCTGATGACCGATACGGTAGCCTGTCTCGCGAGAAAAAGCGAATATGAGCTCAACATGTTCAGGGAGACTCCGTCCAAACAGATGATAGTCAACAAGGAACGTCTCGGAGAGCGGACGGCGTACATCACATTCATGGCACCGTATGCCCAGATAGACTCGATATGGATCAGGGACGTGCCTGACGAGAAGCTCATCACGCAGTTCAACATCGAGAGAGACAGCCTCGAGATCTGGGTGAACGACCCGAAGAAACAGCCCGACACGCTCTTCCTCTATGTGAACTATATGAAGACTGACACTCTCGGACAGCTTGTCCCGTTCACTGAAGAGGTGAAGCTCGCCAAGCCTCGTCAGATCGGAGCGGCAAAGAGTTCAAGCCGCGACATCAAGAAGGAGGACACCACGGCCGTAATCACCGTGACGGCAGAGCCGGAAACTGTGGAGCAGTACGGAATAACCATGGAGTTCAAGTATCCGCTGGTGAAAGAGGCCTTCGACTCACTCCGCTTCTGGTCGGTCAATCCGAAGCAGCAGGAAGCAGAGGAGAAGTTTTCGATAAGCCGTGACACCCTTAATCTCAGGAAGTTCGTGCTCACTCCCGCAAACAAGCTGCTGCCGGGATATGAGTACCATCTGAAGATTCCGCACAGGAAGTTCATGGACATCAACGGCTTTTACAATGACAGCCTCGACGTCAAGGTCATGCTGCCGAATGACGACAAGCTCAGCGCCATCAATCTGGTCCTTTCCAACGTAAAGAACAAGTACATAGTGGACCTGCTCAACGAGAAGCGGGACAATGTGCTCAGGTCGTTTACAGTAGAGTCGGACGTGACATTACGCTTCCCTTATCTTTCGGCCGGCAAATACTCCCTGCGCATCACTGAAGATCTCAACCGCAACGGAATAGTCGACACGGGCAACCTTCTCGAACACAAGCAGCCGGAAAAGGTCAAGTTCTATCGTCTTGAAAACGGCAGCTTCATTCTGGAAATCCCTGAAATGACGGAGCTCGAGCAGACGATAGATGTGGAGGAGATGTTCAAATGACACCTTTTATGAAAAGAAAGACACTCATCATACTGCCTCTTCTGATCTCGTCACTTGCCATGCTCTGCCCGGAGTCTGCCGATGCGCAGAAACGGCATTCAAAGTCCTCGGCGGAAGCTGCGGAAGCGGTGCTCAAGGAGCCGTCGGTGCTGGAGATTTCCCTGACCGACACCGCAGCTCTCGCGGCCCTCGACTCCATCGACGTCAAGAAGAGGAACGTGATCAACGACTACACGATGATCGGAATCCAGTACGGCATGGGACTCAGCCAGGTGATGTGGAATCCGTCAATGCGTCAGGGCTTCCTCTTCGTACCGTACAATATCGGCGTGATGTACACGAGATACGGCAAGATGTTCGGCTATATGCCGTACTTCGGCTTTCAGGCGGGGGTGATATACACGCAGGAGGGATACCGGTTCAAGGAAGATGACGACGGATATGTCCCGAATCTCGAAGGGGCTCATGAGGCGGTAATGGAAGTTGTCGAAGTGCCGGTCATGGCGCACTGCCATGTGGACTTCTGGAAAATGAAGATAATGGTGAATCTGGGCTTCTACGCAGGCTACAGGCTAAGCATCCACAGGACAGGGGACAATGTTGACCCTCTGATAACGGACTCATTTCTGGAGACCGACAGAAGATTCGACTACGGCATAAAGGGAGGCCTCGGGTTCGGGTTCGTATTCGACCCGGTGGAGATACATTTCTCCGCCATGTACAAGTATTCAATGAGCTCCCTCTATCAGCCGGACTACTACAGCCAGTACTACTACCGCTTTGCCTACCCTTCCAACATTGTCTTTTCAGTCGGGCTGCATTTCCAGCTCACAAAGAGAACCGGCAAGACGAGCCATCAGCTCAGAAAGGAGGCACTGGAACAGTTCAATCTTGAGAGAAGCCTCGGCAGCACGATGCCGGGCAGCGGTACGACGACACAGAGATGACAAAAGCATACGGAGATGAGACATATAGTGGCAAAAGCAGGTGACGTGATGATCGGACATGGACATCCGATCGTAGTCCAGACCATGTGCAACACACATACCGCCGATATTGAGGCGAGTGTTGCCCAGTGCATAAGGCTTCACGAGGCGGGCGCACAGATGATAAGGCTGACAGTGCCGGGAATGCGTGAGGTGGAGGCCCTGAGGGAGATCAGGGACAGGCTGCGTGCCGAAGGCATAGGCACACCGCTCGTGGCGGACGTGCACTTTTCATCCGAAATAGCGATTGCCGCGGCGGAAGTCGTGGAGAAGGTCCGCATCAATCCGGGCAATTTCCATCACAACCACGAGCAGGCTAAACTTCAGTTCTCAAGACTCGTTCAAGTGTGCAGAAGAAGAGGCACTGCCATCAGAATCGGTCTCAACCACGGCTCTCTCGGTCAGAGGATCACCGACCTGTACGGCAACACTCCCCTCGCGATGAAGGAAGCCGCGGCGGAATGGCTCGACATGTGTCAGGAAAACGACTTCTACAATGTCGTCGTCTCGCTGAAAGCGAGCAATACGATCGTGATGGTCGAGGCATACAGACTCCTCTACGAAGAAATGAAGAGACGCGGCATCATCTTCCCGCTGCATCTCGGCGTGACCGAAGCGGGAAACGGAGATGCCGGCAGGATGAAGTCGGCCACGGGAATAGCCGCCCTGCTCTCTGAAGGCATAGGAGACACGATCAGAGTGTCGCTCACGGAGGACCCGGCCAATGAAGTGCCCGTCGCCAGACACATAGCTGACAGATTCGACGGCAGACTCCACTCGACGATGACAGCCGTGAAAATCGAGAACAGGGAGGTAAAGGCGACATACAGTGCCCCGTCCCGAGAGATCCTTCTGCTCGACATGGCCTGCGACTTCGGACGCCGCCTTCTCGACAGGGAGATCGACGGCATCAGCATCGGAGGGGAATACATGATTACCGGCAAGGACGGCCAGCCTGCCCCGGTCTCTCTGGAAGGCACTGAAGAGGCGGCATATCTCTGCGACGAGCTCATGCAGGCAGCAAGAAGAAGATTCTACAGGCCGGAGTACATTGCCTGTCCAGGATGCGGCCGGACGATGTACAGCCTCGAGGCAACTTTCAACGAGGTCAAGCGCAGGACGGCGCACCTCAAGGGAATGGTGATAGCCGTGATGGGATGCATCGTGAACGGCCCGGGCGAAATGGCCGATGCCGACTGGGGGTATGTGGGAGAAGGAAACGGCAAGGTGTCAATCTACAGGGGAAAGAACCCCGTGATGAGACATGTTCCGGAAAACGAAGCCATCGACTGCCTTCTCAAGCTGATTGAGGAGGCTGAGGCTCAGAATGAGGCTTCCGCTTGACTATGACCTTGTCGATTCTGGCTCCGTCCATATCCACGACTTCAAATGAAAAATCGCCCCAGACGGCCTTCTCTCCGGCTATAGGCACATGCTGAAGTTCGTCGAGAATGAGTCCGCCTACCGTGGTGTATTCTGAGTCGGGATCAGTGTCGTCTATATCGAAGAACATCCTGAAATCATACATCGAGCACTGCCCGTCGACAAACCATCCGTCATTGTCCTGACGTGCAATGATGTCCGGCTCGCGCTTGTGGTCGTCATTGACGACACCGACGAGGGCTTCCATAATGTCCTTGAGGGTGATGATGCCTGAACAGAATCCGTACTCGTCACAGACGAGAGCCCTGCTGATCTTCTTGAGCTTCATCTGTTCAAGCACAGCATATACGCTCATGGTCTCATGAAAATATACAGGCTCGTGAAGCATGTCAATGATGTTGAAGCCGGGCTTGCCCACATTGGGCACAAAATCCTTGAGCGAGAGGACTCCGATCACATGGTCAAGATCCCCGTCTGTCACAGGATAGCACTCGAAGAGGTTTTCCTCAATCTTTTTCCTGACCTCGTCTTCTGTCATGTCCTTGTCGAGCCACACGATGTCGCCTCGGAGTGTCATGATCGTGTTGACCTTCAAGTCCCCCAGTGCGAATACCCTCTCCACTATGTCCTGCTCTACAGGAGACACCTCGCCTTCATCGGTGCCCTCCTGAATAATCGACTTGATCTCCTCCTCGGTCACCTTCGACTCCTGTGACTTCACACCGAGAAGGTTGATGACGAGAGAAGTGCTCTTGGCAAGAATCCACACGAACGGGGACGCGATGACCGAAATCACCCTCATCGGTCCGGACACGATCTTGGCCACACGTTCTGAAGCGCTGAGAGCTATGCGTTTAGGCACGAGTTCTCCAAACACTATGCTCAGATAGGTCACGAGGATGACTATAATTGTCTGGGCAATCGCCACCGAGAGGCTCATAGGCACTCCTGCCTCATGCAGAAGTTTGGCGAACGCCTGCGCCACCTCTTGTCCCGAGAAGATACCGGTCAGGATGCCGATGAGGGTGATGCCTATCTGTACCGCCGAAAGGAATTTGTCGGGGTCGGAAGAAAGTTTCAGTGCTGTCTTTGCCGCACGGCTTCCCTTGTTGGCATCGGCCTGAAGATTGGATTTTCTCGCTGAAATCACCGCCATCTCAGACATGGCGAAGATCCCGTTAAGAAGTATAAGAAAAATGATTATGAATATCTCGCTCATATAATCCCTATTTTAAGAATTGAAAATGAGATTGCGCGAGACTTGCGCGACAACGGTACCGTGTCGTCTGAACTGTCGCTCTGTTCCGGCTGGATCGCCGGGCTGCTGGTGTTTTCTTTCATTTCCTGTTATCTTGGGCCCTTATGGCCTCTATTTATCCTGAAGTCTTATATAACCTCTATAATTCAGCAATGACGGATTCACATGCCTTGACATAGTCTCCGACCTGTACCTTGACGTCCGCGTCAAGCGGCAGAAACATGTCCACGCGGGAGCCGAACTTGATTATCCCGCACTGCTCCCCCTTGACGCCGGAATTTCCGACTTTGGCATAGGAGACGATTCTTCTCGCGAATGTTCCGGCAATCTGCTTGAAGAAGACCTGCCCCCGCCCGTTGCGTATCGCCACCGAAGTATGCTCGTTAAGTTCCGAGGCCTTTGGCATGAAGGCAAGGAAATATTTTCCCGGATGATATTTGTAGTACACTATTTCCCCGGACATCGGCCAGAAGTTCACGTGAACATTGAAGAAGTCCATGTAAACCGACACCTGGATGCACTCCCCATGTATGAACTCGTCCTCCATTACCTTGTCCACGATCACGACTTCTCCATCCGCAGCCGACGTCACCACATTCTCACCTTCCACCGTCGTGCGGTGAGGAACCCTGAAGAAATAGAAGACGAAGACCATAAAGAAGGCCGGAATTGCGGCGAGAGACCATGATATATAGGCACAGCTGATGAAATGGAGCGACAGGTAGATCAGGATCCCGCACAGAACCCAGATCCCCAGAATCGTGCCACGGCCGTCCTTATGTATAGTCATGACCTTCCTGCGTTTCATCTCAAATCATCCGCACAAATATACAAAAATTTTCCCACTCAGAGTATATTAAGCACCACCAGATAGATGACGCCGGCAGGAATAGCCATCAGAGCACTGTCGAATCTGTCCCAGATGCCCCCATGTCCGGGTATCGCGGTTCCGGAATCCTTGATGGCATAATGCCTCTTCCACTGGGACTCGATCAGGTCCCCGTAAACGCCGGCGACATTCATCAGCGCGGCCATGATCAGGCAATGGTGCAGAGGATAGCTGAACATTCCCACGTAATGAAGCGCGGCGGCAGCGGCAAGGGCAAGAACGAATCCGCCCCAGAAGCCTATCCATGACTTCTTAGGAGAGATCTCCGGAAAGAGCTTCCTTCCATATTTCTGTCCGAGAGTCACGCCGAAGACATAGGCACCGACATCAGAGGCCCATATTATGCAGAAGAAGCAGAGCAGAAGCGTGCCGTCATAATCACCGATGAATCTGAATACGGCAAAGTTGGAGAGAGTCATCGGAACCGCGACATACAGAAGTGCGGTATATATGAAGGCAAACTTTCCGAAATCTGTCTTATCCTTGACATACAACGAATTGACCATTATCAGGAATATCGGTATGAAGGCTAGCATGACCAGTCTGCCGGGAAGATTGAAGCCCATGTAGAGGAAGGTCAGGACGAAGAGCGTCACAGCCGCGAATATGGCGAGGAGCTGCGAGAAACGGTACTCGCCGCCCATCGTCATCCTGAAGAACTCATACATGACAAAGACCGTGATCAGGATCATCAACGCGCAGAAGAAGAATTTTCCGAGCAGAAGTCCGGCAACTACTCCGGCGATGATGAAGATGCCGGACAGAGTTCTCTGTAAAAGATTCTTCATGTTCATGTCGTCTCAGGCTTGATTCCCAGTCTTTCCTGTTCCTTCGTCCGCTGCCGGAGTTTCTGCAGCAGGAGATTCTGCAGCAGGAGCGTTCTGCTCGGCAGGTCCTTTCTCAGGCTCATCGGACGACGGCTTCCTGTCCTCTTCTGGCACAACGGCATCCTTGTTGGCTCTCGGCCCGAATATCTTTTCAAGATCATCGGAGAAGATCACCTCCTTTTCGAGAAGGAGCTCGGCAAGGCGTTCAAAGCCGTCCCTGTTCTCTGTAAGAATCCTGTAAGTTCTGTCATGTATCTCCTTAATGAGATTCTTAACCTCCTGATCGATGAGCTCGGCCGTCTTCTCACTGTACGGCTTGGAAAGTTCGTAGCCGCGCGACCCCGTCGAATCATAGAATGACAGAGTGCCTATCTTGTCGCTCATTCCATAATAAGTGACCATAGCATAGGCCTGCTTCGTAAGCCGCTCAAGGTCGTTCAGAGCCCCGGTTGACGGCTGTCCGTTGATGATTTCCTCAGCCACTCGGCCTCCGAGCAGCGAACACATCTCGTCCATCATCTGCTCACGGGTAACGAGCTTGCGCTCCTCAGGAAGATACCAGGCCGCTCCGAGCGACTGTCCACGAGGGACGATAGTCACCTTGAAAAGCGGGTTTGCATAAGGAAGAAGCCAGCTCACCGTCGCGTGCCCGGCCTCGTGGAAAGCTATCGACCGCTTCTCCAGAGGAGTGATAATGGTGTTCTTGCGCTCAAGTCCGCCGATAATCCTGTCCACGGCGTCGAGGAAGTCCTGTCTGTCGATTTCCGGCTTGTTGTTTCTCGCGGCGGTAAGAGCCGCCTCATTGCACACGTTCGCGATGTCGGCGCCGGAAAAGCCCGGAGTATGCTTTGCAAGAAACTCCACGTCGAAGTTCGGCTTCAGCTTGAGTCCCTTGATGTGGACCTTGAAGATAGCCACCCTTTCGTTAAGGTCCGGAAGATCGACATGGATCTGCCTGTCGAAGCGCCCGGCACGGAGAAGAGCCTTGTCAAGGATGTCCGCACGATTGGTAGCCGCAAGAATGATGACGCCGGAATTGGAGTCGAAGCCGTCCATCTCCGTAAGGAGCTGGTTGAGCGTATTCTCTCTTTCATCGTTGGAAGAGAAGCCTACATTCTTGCCTCTTGCCCTTCCGACGGCGTCGATTTCATCGATGAAGACTATGCACGGGGCCTTCTCCTTCGCCTGACGGAAAAGGTCGCGGACTCTTGAAGCGCCTACGCCGACGAACATCTCCACAAAGTCGGAACCGGATATGGAGAAGAACGGCACATTCGCCTCTCCCGCCACGGCCTTCGCCAGAAGAGTCTTTCCCGTACCCGGAGGGCCGACGAGCAGCGCACCTTTAGGAATCTTGCCCCCGAGCGACGTATATTTCTTCGGATTCTTGAGGAAGTCGACAATCTCCATCACTTCCTCCTTTGCTCCGTAAAGCCCGGCGACATCCTTGAAGGTAACCTTGATGTTGTCCTTTTCAGCCAGTTTTCCCGTTGACTTGCCCACATTGAAAATGTTTCCCGGGCCGGCCCCGCCTGCGCCCCTGTTCATGCCTCTGAACATGAATACCCACATGAGGATCAGCAGCAGAGGGAACAGCAGCCATTCAAGCACCGAGGTCCACACCTTGTTGTCGTTCTCGATTATGAGCTTGAACCGGTCAGCTTCAGGAAGAGCCTGGTTCATCTCGCCGAAGGTCTCCTCGGCGTTGAAATTGCCGGTAACGAGGAAAATGAAGTGCGGAGACTTCTTCGGGACTGCTCCTCCGAACTTGTCCGCGTATTTTTCGAGCCTGTCAGGACGGATAGTCACCTTTCCCTCGTAGTCATTGCGAACGAAGACGATCTCCTTCACGTCTCCCGCCTCTATCTGAGCCTTCACCTCATCCCACTCTATCTTCTGCGGATTGGCTCCGCCCTGATTGAAGAACATCCATACTATTCCTAGAATCAGGATGACATAGAACCATGAGATGCCGAATGAAAAACCCCTTTTACCCCTCGGAGACTTTCCGCCTCCGGGTATGCCGCTGTTGCTTCCGTTCATTTCCTGCCGATGAAATTACTCTTCTGAAACATAATCCGTGCGCGGAGCGTCCGCCCAGAGATCCTCGAGACGGTAAAATTCGCGCATCGGCGTCTGAAACACATGAACTACGATGTCTCCGTAGTCGAGAATGATCCAGAAGGCGTTTTCACGCCCCTGTGCACGCAGGACCTTCCTTCCGCATCTCTCGATCATCCTGTCCTCTATGTTGTCGGCGATTGCCACCACATTAGTCGTGGAGTCTGCGCTGCAGACGATGAAATAGTCAGATATTGCCGTTCCTATTGACTTTAGGTCAAGCGATACGATGTCTTTCCCCTTCTTTTCGGCCATCGCATCAGCAATAACCTGAAGCTCCATGTTGTCCATTCTATACATTTATTAATTTTGCAGCCGCAAAGATAAACAAAATCCGCACCAATGGGAAAAAAGTATGACATTATATGGCATGAGAGACTCGATTCCACTAATGATGAGGCGGGAAGAACGCTCGACAGCCTTGACAATCTGTCAGTCATTGCGGCAGAAAGCCAGACCGCGGGACGGGGTCAGCGCGGCAATGTCTGGAAAAGTGCTCCGGGCGACAACCTCACCTTCTCCATTGTCCTGAAGCCGGGCGACTCGGGGATTCCAGCCATAAAGGCATCCCGACAGTTCATCCTGAGCGAGGTGGCCGCCCTTTCCATATCCGCATTTCTTAACGAAAACGGTGTCTCAGCCAGAATCAAATGGCCTAAC
Organism: uncultured Bacteroidales bacterium; assembly: GCA_944326355.1. Lineage (GTDB taxonomy): Bacteria > Bacteroidota > Bacteroidia > Bacteroidales > UBA932 > Cryptobacteroides. The sequence goes on from CALVDO010000010.1 coordinate 55,741, forward strand.
GACATCTATGTCGGAGACAGGAAGATATGCGGCATCCTCATCGAGCACCGCATCCGCGGGGCACAGATCTCCGCCAGCATCATCGGCATAGGACTGAATCTCAATCAGACCGCCTTTCCGCCGGACCTTCCCAATCCGGACTCTATGAAGCTCGAGACCGGTCGGGACTTCGATCCGAAGTCATCGCTCCGGCGTCTGACGGATATCTTCGCCGGCCTGCTCAACAAGACTCTGTCATCGGAAGAGGGCGCAAGGGAAACAGAGTCCGAATATCTCGACTCACTCTACAGAAAGGACGAGACACACAATTTCATCGACTCCGCCTCGGAAACCGCCTTCGAAGGCATCATCAGGGGGATATCTCTGGATGCCCGCCTCCTCGTCGAAATCCCCGGCATCGGCCTCAAGGCCTTTTCCTTCAAAGAAATCCGCTATGTGATATAGCGTCCGCAATCATCTGACACAAGCCGTCCGCCAACTGACATGCCAGTCAGCCGCAGTCTCCGCCCGGCAACCGTGCAGATCAGGCGTTTTTCATCTGAGCCACGACAGCTGCAGGATCTGGGGCCCGGAAAACCGCGCTTCCCGCCACTAGAATGTCGGCTCCGGCTGCGGCAAGACGGGCGGCGTTGTCCGGAGACACTCCCCCGTCCACCTCGACGAGACAGCCGGCGTCCTGCCTTATGATCTCTTCCTTTAGAGAGGCAAGCCTTTCCCATGTGTCCGGGATGAATTTCTGGCCTCCGAAACCGGCAAAGACGGACATCACGAGAACGAAATCACAGCTCTTGAGATATGGATAGACCTTCTCCAGAGGATAGTCCGGGTTGAAAGCGAGCCCGGCCTTGACGCCGAAGCTGCGGATAAGCTCAAGTACTCTTTCCGGGTCTTCCGTCGCCTCTGCATGGAAACTTATCATGGAGGCACCGGCGCGGGCGAAGCGTTCCACATACTTTTCCGGACTTACAATCATCAGATGCGCATCCAGAGGAAGAGCAGCCTTTGAGGCTATGGCTTCCACGACAGGAAAACCGTATGAAATGTTGGGGACAAACACCCCGTCCATTATGTCAAGGTGAAATAGATCCGCGCAGCCGTTCACCATCTCGACATCTTTTTCGAGACGGAGAAAATCGGCTGAAAGCATTGAAGGGGCTATCTTAGGCATATAACTGTCATTAATCGGAGCGTGACGCCGAAGTGTTCTTTAATAATTGCCAGAACGTCAATAATTGGTCAGAACATCCTCAAGAAATCTGACGAACCTGTCAAGAGACGCGAGGTCGAGACGTTCGCCGGGAGCATGCACGCCTCTGAGCGTAGGTCCGAAAGAAATCATGTCAAGATCCGGATAAGTCTCAAGGAAAAGGCCGCACTCCAGTCCCGCATGGATGGCCCGCACCACCGGCTTCTTTCCGAACAGGCGCTCGTATGAGGCCACGCATTTCTTCAGAAGGGCTGAACCTGTATCCGGCTTCCAGCCCGGATACTCAGACTCGTGCGTCACTTCTGCCCCTGCAAGCCTGAAGCAGGCCTCGACTTTGGCGGCAGCCGCACGCATGGCCGATATGACGGAACTTCTCTGGCTTGTGCCGATGCGGATTATGCCGTTTCCCTCCATCTTGACCGACGCGAGATTTGTGGATGTCTCGACAAGGCCCTTGATGTCAGGACTCATGGCGAGTACCCCGTGCGGAGCCGCATACAGAGAGGCTATCAGAGACTCGGCGACTCCTGCTGACATGGCCGTGCCGCATGGATCAGCCTCGATGCAGGAGAATTCGAGATCAGGATCGGTGACCGCATACTCGCCCTTTATGTCAGCCGCAAACATCTCGAAGGCCGCGACAAAGCCAGATGCGGAAGCCGCAGGAACAGCCGCTACTGCCTCCGCCTCACGCGCAATGGCGTTGCGCTTGTTGCCCCCGTCCACAGAGCAAAGCCTCAGTCCGCTGCAAAGCTGCGAGTAGAGGAAGCGTGCGAGAAGCTGGACGGCATTCGCGCGTCCCTTGTCTATGTCGTCTCCGCTATGTCCCCCGATGCCGTTTGAAAGAGCCACGCGGAAAAATCTGTTGTCCTGCCCGGAAAGGCTCTCGCTTTCATAGCGGAATCTCGCCGTGGTATCGACGCCGCCGGCACAGCCGATGAAGAGTTCGCCCTCATCCTCCGAATCGAGGTTGATCAGGATCTTCCCCGTGATGAAGCCCGGCTTCAGAGCCCTTGCCCCGTCAAGTCCCGTCTCCTCCGCCACCGTGAAAAGTGCCTCTATGCGGCCCGTCGGCATATCGTCCGTAAGAACTGCAAGCTGGGCGGCCATTCCGATGCCGCAGTCCGCCCCGAGGGTAGTCTCCCTTGCTATCATCCAGCCGTCCTCTATCTCCCATCTGATCGGATCCTTCGCAAAGTCATGCTCGACACCCGAATTCTTCTCGCAGACCATGTCCGAATGGCTCTGAAGGACTATCGTCGGCACATTTTCACGTCCGGGAGCGGCCTCTCGGATGATGACCACATTGCCGGCCTCATCCGTATGGCATTCAAGCGAATGCCTGACCGCAAAATCCTGCAGCCAGGCCACTATCTTCTCCTCGTGTCCGGATTCTCTCGGGACAGCGGTAATCTCCTTGAAAATTGAAAGCACTTTATCTGCCGTCATACTCGATGGGATTTTGGTGAGAAATTCCAGAAGCTCCCGGCAACCGTCGTCAGGCGGTGACGAGCATCTTCTCTATGTCAGTCACGTATTGTCTGAAAGTCTTGTCGAAGGTCATCAGGTCGGCAACCGTCGTACAGGCATGAAGGACCGTGGCATGATCCTTCCCTCCGATCTCGGCTCCAATCGTGGCGAGCGAGCAGTTGATGAGGGTGCGGCTCATGTACATGGCGATCTGTCTCGCCTGCACTATCTGCCGCTTGCGCGACTTCGACAGAAGAGTGTCTCTTGTGATGCAGAAATAGTCGCATACGGCCTTCTGCACCTTGTCAATCGTCAGCTCGCTCTTCGGCTCGCTCACTATCTTGTCCGTTATGCTCTCGGCCAGCTCAACGGTCACCGGCTTGTGGACCAGTGTGGCGTTTGCGATGAGCGAGATGAGAGCGCCTTCGAGTTCCCTGAAGTTGGACGTGATCCTCGTGGCAAGAAATGCGAGCACCTTGTCATCTATCTTTACGCCCTCGCGGAAACTTCTCTCCTTGAGCATCGCAAGCCTCGTGGCAAAGTCCGGACGCTGCAGCTCTACGGAAAGCCCCCACTTGAGACGCGACAGAAGCCTCTCCTCAAACTTCTCCAGCTCTACCGGCGGCCTGTCCGAAGTGAAAATCAACTGCTTGCCATGCTGATGCAGGTGGTTGAATATCTGGAAAAAGGCATTCTGCGCACCGGGTGACGAGAGCTCATGGATATCGTCGACGATGAGCACGTCTATCTTCATATAGAAGGCCAGGAAATCGGTCAGCTTGTTGTTGACGTTGACGGCGTCCATATACTGCGTCTTGAACCTGTTTGCAGGCACGTAGAGGACGACGAGCTCGGGATACTTTTCCTTGACGGCTATGCCTATCGCCTGAGCTATATGGGTCTTGCCGAGGCCGGGACCGCCGAAGAGGAAAAGAGGATTGAACACGGTCTTGCCGGGAGCGGTGGATATGCTTTCTCCGGCAGTGATGCCCATCTTGTTGCACTCACCCACCACAAGATTGCTGAAACAATAGGTAGGGTTGAGCTGAGGATTGATGACTATCGACCTCTGGGTGCCTACGCCCGTAAAAGGATCCGGATGCCTTGTAGCCGTCGTCTGGATTGAGACCGGCCTGTTGACCGGAGCGGTGCCCGGCGCTATCGGATACTCAAGAGGCTCAGCCTTGACGACCGGCCTGATCCTGTACACAAGCTTGGCGTCCGCTCCGATCTCACGCTTGAGAGTCTTCTTCAAGACATCGAGATAATAGTCTTCAAGGTACTCGCGGAAGAATTCTGACGGGACTTCAACCATAAGGGTTGCGCCCTGCATGGCCACAGGTCGTATAGGTTTGAACCACATCTCGAAATGCTGGGGCTCGATAATCTGGCTTATCACCTTCAGACACCTGTCCCATACCAACTTATGTTTTTCTTCCGCCATATCCTGAATTTGATTTACTAAGCGAAGCCGGAAAGCTTCTCAGATTCGAGGGCAAAGTTGGGGATTTTTTTCTTATAAAAAATCTGATTATCTATTGTATTTTAATTTTATTTTACATTTAAACGCTTCTCTTTTCCCCAAGCGTCTCTTTTGTAATATATTGAAATTCAATTAATTATACTATGGTATTTTCGTAATGCGCTGAGTCAGGCATCTAATCAATTTTGAATAATTCCAAATAAGTAAAAGCCCTTGCAGCCCTGCGTCCAACTGCATCAGAACAGGGATATTCGAATATATTTTTTCGGATTTTCCTCGATTTTTCTGATGAGAGAACTTATGTCCGAAAGAAGTGTCTCGAGGGAATCATAGGCCTTGCCGTCTGACATCAGCTTTCCGAGCGAGCCGTCGGGATCCTGTATTGAATCAAGGAGGGCCCTGAAAGAAACGACAAGGGCCTCGATGTCGCTTCTTTCGAGTTCGGCGGCGACGCGTCCGATGCCGGCGAAGGCGCTGTCGGCACTCTCCACTGCTGCGGAAAGCCGCCCGGATACGGCGGTCAGATTGGTTATGAATTCCTCGAGCTCGGCCGAACGTCCTCCGACAGCCGAAGACACCCTCTCGGCATCAGCGAGGATGGCATCGAGCCGCATGATCGAGGACGATATGCCGGCACGGTTCTCCTCGCTGAGGACGCTGTTGACGGCGGAGACCGTTACGTTAAGGCTGTCTATCGCCATCGAAATCTTCTCCACGAGAGGGATCAGTCCGTTGCCGAGAGAAGCGAGAAGGTCGGAACGGACAACGCCTTCCACCATGTCTCCGTCTTCAAGAGGTTCGGCAGATGCGCCGGGCACGAGCTCTATGCCCTTGCCGCCCATGATGTCGACGCTGTAGATGCACATCTTTGAATCCGCAGGAAGCACAAATTCCTTCTGAAATGAACAGGTGACGATAAAGGTCTCCGTCTCGGCCGAATAAGTGATGTCTGAGACTGTCCCGGCCTTATAGCCTTTAATATAGACGGGGGCAGACGCAGTCAGCCCGCAGACGTCAGGATATGTCGCGCTGACTGATATGTCGCTGTTGAATATGTCCTTTTCGCGCAGGAAATTGATGATGACGAATGACAGTATAAGCACCACTGTCACGAATATTCCTATCTTCAGCTCTTTTGAGACCTTCATGGTGATTGTTTATGATTGTTTGACTGGTCCGGGCCTTCCGCCTGTCGGCGGGTCACTTAAGCGGAGTGATGCTGCCGTCAGGGGCGATTTGCACGAGGAAGGCATCCGGGAAACGGCGTTTGACCGATCTCCACGTGTCTCTTGCCTCGGCTTCGGATCCGCTCACACCGACCACATATTTATAGGTTTTATCCGACTCATATATCGCGGGCGCATAACCCTTGAAAGCCCTGTCGCCGCTTTTCAGCCTCTTGCTCAGGCTCAGTATCTGCACTCCGTAGCGCATGTCAGACCGCACTTCCGCCTCTTCGGCCAGCGCCTGTTCCGCCTCCGATGCGCGCTCCATCGACGACTGGACCTGTTTGGCCGCCTCGCTGATGTCCAGACTGCCGTCATATTTCCTCTTGAACTCGGCAAAGGCCGCCAGCAGCCCGGACGCTATCTTTTCCTGGCCCGACGCCGAGCTCATGACTTTGAGGTCCGCCTGATTGGAGATGAAGCCGAACTCAAGCAGGACGGCCGGCATGGCTGTCTTCCATAGGACGTAGAACGGATCCTGGGATATGCCGCGGCTGTGGGAGAAAGGCCCCCTGGCCATCTGCTTCTCCACGTCGGCAGCAAAGATGAGACTCTGCTCATAATGCGCGTTCTGCATCAGATTGAGGAAGATGTACGACCCGGGATCATTCGGGTCGAATCCCTCATACTTTGTGGTATAGTCGTCCTCAAGGAGGATCACGGAGTTCTCGCGCTTGCACACGTCAATGTTATATGAGAAAAGGTCGCGGTTTTTGTCGCGGGACTGACCGAGGACATGGGCGGAAAATCCGTTGGGAGAAGAGTTGGTGAATGAATTTATATGTATCGATATGAACAGGTCGGCATGATTTCTGTTGGCTGTCTCCGCCCGTTCGTTGAGCGTGACGTACCTGTCGGTCGTGCGGGTGTAGACCACCTTTACGTCAGGATAGGCTTTGGTGATTTTCTGTCCGAGCAGTTTTGCGATGGACAGGGTGAGGTTCTTCTCATAGGTCTTCCCGTCACGGCTGACGCATCCGGCGTCCTTCCCCCCGTGTCCGGGATCGATGACCACCGTATTGAGAGTCAGCCTTGCGGGCTCCGAGGGAGTCGCGGATGTCTGAGCTGAGGCTGAAGAAGCCTGCAAAAGGATAGTTATCAGCAATGCCGCCGAAAAGGAGCGGGCCACGCCGCGAACGTCAAAAGATTTCATCGGAATATTTGTATTTTGCAATATCTGAAATTAGTTTTAATTTTGCATCTTGCAAAAATACAAAAAAGTTGCAAAACACCATAGAATATTATTAATGTCTCTATATAGAAAAGTGCAGCATAAGACGGCAAGGGAGAAACTGATGGCGTTCGCGCTGCTGTTTCTGCTCGTCAGTTCCTTTTCCGTATTTTCACAGGACGACAGACGCTCCAGACGCAGCAGGCTCAGGGAGCGGGAAGTGAGGACGGAGACCGCCGTGGAGACGCCGGCAGTGTCGGATTCGATGAGGGCGGCCATGGATTCGACCGCCAGAGCCGACTCCGTGTCACGCGCGGACTCTGTCGCCCTGCTCGAGAAGAGCTCGCTCGACATGCCGGCATTCACCACCGCGAGAGACTCCATAGTGGAGGATTTCACCGACGGGAAGAGGATGATATATTACTATGGGGACGTCACGGTCACTTACGGCGGCATGAAGCTTTCCGCCGATTACATGGAATATGACCTCCAGACCAAGACGGTCTACGCGAGAGGCACCAAAGATTCGACCGGGACCGTGACCGGACAGCCACAGATGGAGGAGAACGGCAAGACCTACACGATGGAGGAGCTCCGTTACAACTTCGACACCCGAAAGGCCAGGATTACCAACATGATCACGCAGGAGTCCGAAGGCATCCTGCACGGGCGGAACATAAAGATGATGCCCGACCAGTCCATCAACATCACCAACGGAAAATACACTGTATGCGACTGTGAGGAGCCTCATTACTATCTGCACCTGACTGCAGCGAAAGTCATGACAAAGCCTTCGCAGAGAACGGTGTTCGGACCTGCGTACCCAGTCGTGGAAGGCGTGCCGATGTTTCCGGTGGTCCTTCCGTTCGGCTTCATCCCGAAGCGGCCGGACAGGGCAACGGGACTGCTCATGCCGACCTTCGGAGAGGAGAGCGCCCGAGGATTCTACCTCAGGGATCTGGGAATGTATTTCGTAATAGGAGACTATTTCGACCTTTCCCTGACGGGAGACATCTACACTCTGGGCTCCTGGGCTGTGGACGTGAACTCCAGATACAAGGTCAACTACAAGTGCTCCGGCAACTTCGCCCTCACCTATTCGAACGACCAGACGGGAGAAAAGGGAAGCGCAGACTTCTTCCAGACCAGGAACTTCGCGGTGAAATGGAGCCATTCCCAGGATTCGAAGGCCCGTCCCGGCACCACATTCAGCGCGTCGGTCAACTTCTCGAGCCCTTCAAACAACAGGTACAACTCCACGAACGTCAACGAGGCCCTGCAGAACCAGATATCATCCTCCATTTCCTACTCCAAGAACTGGAACGGCAAGATGAACCTGTCAATCAACGCACTGCACAGCCAGAACTCGCGAGACAGCTCCTACTCCTTCACCCTGCCTAACCTCACCTTCTCCGTGAGCCGTTTCTATCCGTTCAAGCGCAAGAACAGGGTCGGAAAGGAGAAGTTCTACGAAGAATTCTCGCTCGGCTACAGCACCACCCTGCAGAACAAGATCAACTTCAAGGCCTCAGAATTCAACCAGCCTGGCTTCATGGACAAGTTCCAGAACGGAATGACGCATTCTTTCCAGATAGGTCTGCCGAACTTCACGCTCTTCAAATACATCAACTTCACCCCGAGCATAAGCTACGGGATGAACTGGTTTTTCAGAAAGACCGAACGGCAGTACAACCCTGTCACCGACCGCGTGGAGGAGATCGATTCCGGACAGTTCGGCACTTTCGGCGTCACCCACAACTATTCAGGAAGCCTCTCGGCCAACACGAGGCTGTACGGACTGTTCAACTTCGGAAAGCACAGGAAGATACAGGCGATAAGGCATATCATCACCCCGTCGATATCCTTCAACTTCAGCCCGGAGAAGGGAACATATTTCAACGGATGGAGGACACTCAATTATGTTGATGCGGACGGACAGATGCAGACGCTGGACTACAACATATATGCGGGTCAGATATACTCCGCACCGAGCAAGGGAAAGACGGCGAGCATGAACCTGTCCATAGGCAACAACCTCGAGGCGAAGGTACGGGACCTCAGGGACACCACCGGCACCGGGACAAAGAAAATCAAGCTCATCGACCAGCTCAACCTTACCACCGGCTACAACTTCCTTGCGGACTCATTGAACATGAACAACATAGGCATCACCATGTCGACATCGGTATTCGGAAAGGTCGGCATCAGCGCAAATGCCAACTTCGACCCTTATGCTGTAAACGAAAGAGGCCAGAGGATCAACAAGTTCAATGTCCAGACAGAAGGCTGGGGCAAGCCGTTGAGGCTCACCAACGCCAGTGCCTCCATCTCATACTCTTTCTCCGGGGAGGGCAAGATAAACGGCAACGACGGATCGACGTCGGGAGGCGGAAGTTCCACTCCTGCGGCAAACTACACCAGAATCTACTATCATCCGGTGACGGGAGAGTACATTCCGGGCGGATGGCTCTACTATATGAACCCGAATTCGCCGTGGTCCGTCAATCTCAACTACTCATACAATTACAGCCGGTCCTATCAGTATTCCAACAATCAGCTGATAGTCAACCACAGGCACACCCAGACGCTCGGAGTGTCCGGAAACGTCAAGATAACGCCGGCTCTGGCAATCAACCTCACGACAGGTTTCGACCTGATGGCCATGAAGATGACCACAACACAGCTGAGCGCGTCCTACGACCTGCACTGCTTCAACATACAGGTGTCATGGGTGCCTAACGGACAGTGGGAATCCTGGAGCTTCAGGATAGCCGCCAATGCCGCCGCTCTCGCCGACCTGCTCCGATTCAAGAAGAGCAACAGCTACTGGGATAATTAGAATGGGGATTTTTTTGCATAATACCGAAAAATCACTATCTTTGCCGATATCGGATGGATTGGCATCCGATTTTTATTTACATTCCATAAATGATTTTTTTCTGATATCCGTCCATATCTGATCAGGCGGCGCTCAAATCGGCATGACCGCTCAGTGTAAACGGCAGAATCAAGCATCTGAAGGCCGGGCAGAATATCGGAACTACACACCTTTTTTAAATATGCATAAGATTTTCGATCTTAAGGAGATGGAGGAAGAGCGTCTTCGGGGGATAGCTGAAGAGCTCAAGATCAAGGGGGCGAAGAAGATGAGCAAGGATGACCTTGTGTATAAGATTCTTGATCAGGAAGCGGTGATTAATTCGCAGCAGGCTGAGCCTGAGGCGCCGAAGAAAAAGAGAGGCCGTCCAAAAAAACAGGCAGTTCCGGCTGAGGACAGGCAGGCAATAAAAGATGCTGAAGCGCAGAGGCCGGCAGAACAGGCAGAGGGTCAGGAGGTTAAAGAAGGACAGACCAGACGCGGCAGAAGACCGAAGAAGACGGCGGAAACGCCTCAGGAAAAGCCGATTCCCGCTGAAGAAGCTGTGACGGCGGAAACGGCGGAAGAGCCGCAGAGCGCAGCTCAGACACCCGCCCCGGCTCAGAAAAAGTCAAAACGTACAAGGATACAGAAGAAGCAGGCCGAGATGAAGCCGGCAGCGGAGCCAGTCGCAGAGCAGGATGTTGAGGCGCAGGAGAAGCCGGAGGACTCCGAGCCGGACAGTTCTGTCGAGACCGGAGCACAGCAGCAGACACAGCAGCAGGGGCCTCAGCAGAGGCAGCCGAGATTCGGTCAGAGACAGCAGAAGAACGGGCAGCAGCGCGGATTTTCCGGGGTCATCCAGCCGAACCAGTATCACAAGATAGAGTTCGAAGGCGTTGTTGAAGCCACGGGAGTCCTCGAGATAATGCCTGACGGATACGGCTTCCTCAGATCGTCCGACTACAACTACCTCAATTCCCCTGATGACATATATGTCTCCTCAGGACAGATAAAGTCCAACGGGCTGAAGACCGGAGACACGGTCACCGGAGAAATCAGGCCGCCTCGCGAGGGAGACAAGTATTTTCCTCTCGTCAAGATTAAATATGTCAACGGCCGCACGCCGGAATTCATCAGGGACAGGGTGCCGTTCGACTTCCTCACCCCTCTTTTCCCGGACGAGAAATTCAATCTGCTGGGACACGGGCACAACGACATCTCATGCCGTGTGGTGGACATGTTCACTCCGATAGGCAAGGGGCAGAGAGGACTTATCGTGGCCCCTCCGAAAACAGGTAAGACAGTGCTTCTCAAGTCAATAGCCAACGCTATCGCAGACAACCACCCTGAAGCCTATCTCATTGTGCTTCTTATCGACGAAAGGCCTGAGGAGGTCACTGACATGGCACGCAGCGTCAAGGCGGAAGTCGTGGCCTCGACATTCGACGAGCCTGCGGAAAGGCACGTGAAGGTGGCCAGCATGGTGCTCGAAAAGGCAAAGAGAATGGTGGAGTGCGGACATGACGTAGTCATCTTCCTTGACTCCATCACCAGGCTCGCGAGAGCGTTCAACACTGTCCAGCCGGCATCAGGGAAAGTGCTTTCCGGCGGTGTCGACGCAAACGCCCTCCACAGGCCGAAGAGATTTTTCGGTGCGGCGAGAAACATCGAGAACGGAGGTTCGCTCACTATTCTCGCAACTGCGCTTACTGAAACCGGCTCCAAGATGGATGACGTGATCTACGAGGAGTTCAAGGGAACTGGAAACATGGAGCTCCAGCTCGACAGAAAACTCGCCAACAAGAGAATCTTCCCTGCGGTAGACGTCACTCTGAGCAGTACAAGAAGGGATGACCTTCTGTATAATCCGGAGCATATAAACAGGATATGGGTACTCAGGAACTATCTCGCCGACATGAACTCCGTAGAGGCGATGGAGTTTCTCAAGACGCGACTCGAGAGGACGGTCTCGAATGAGGAATTCCTGCTCACTATGAACGGAGACAAGCTCCAGTAGTTTTCGTCAGACAAGACGCATTTTACGACGGACATCAAATCAAGAGAAATGAAAAGGAAAATCGTGATAATGGCGATGATCGTCATCGCAACGGCATTCTCTTCCTGCGGGAACGGGAACCGCTCGGGAAAGACGGCCGAGACCAAAACTGCGGAAGCGCAGACGGCCGTCGACACGACTGAGCTCAAGAAGATGAACTGGGAAAAGATGAAGCCGGGCTATGCGGTTCCGGACTTCACCCTGATGGGGCTCGACGGTAAAGAGATGTCTCTCAGCGACTTCAAGGGCAAGTATGTTCTTCTGGACTTCTGGGGCACATGGTGCAGGTGGTGCGTAAAGGGGCTGCCTGAGATGAAAGAGTACTACGCCAGATATGCAGACAAGATCGAGTTTGTGGGAATCAGCTGCAGGGAAAGTGAAGAGGCATGGAGAGAAGGAGTCGGCACGCACGCTCTGCCATGGACTAATCTCTACAACGGATATGACCAGACGCTGATTGTCGACTATGGCATCCAGGGCTATCCGACCAAGATCATTCTTGATGCCGAGGGCAAGGTAGTGGAAGCCTTCCTCGGGGAGGATCCGGCTCTGTATGAAAAGCTTGACGAGATGTTCGCTCAGAAGTCGTGACGGACGCCCATGACAGCGGACCCACACAGCAAGAAATGAACTGACTCTTATGATGAAAAATATCAGAAAGATTATGACTGCGGCAGCCGCTTCAATGCTGTCCGCAGTTTTTTTCAATGCAGCGGCCGATGAGGGCATGTGGCTTCCGGCTCTAATATCTCAGAGAATCGATGATATGCAGGAAAAGGGGTTCAGGCTCACTGCCGAGGACATCTACAGCATCAACCAGGCTTCTCTGAAGGATGCCGTGGTGCTATTCGGCCGGGGATGCACCGCCGAGCTCGTATCGGACGAAGGGCTGCTACTGACCAATCACCACTGCGGCTATGCTCAGATACAGCGTCACAGCAGCGTGGAGCATGACTACCTCAAAGACGGCTTCTGGGCCATGAGCCGTGAGGAGGAGCTGCCGAACGAAGGTCTTACAGTGAGTTTTCTGGACAGGATGGAGGACGTCACGGAGGCTGTTCTGAGCGGCTGCAGGAAAGAGATGACGGAGTCTCAGCGCGATTCGCTCGTCAAGGCGAGGTCGGCAGAGCTGATAGAGCAGGCCACTGCTGCGGGAAACGGGCTCAGAGCCACGGTCGAGAGCCTGTATTACGGCAACAGATACTATATGTTCGTGTACAGAGAGTTCAGCGACGTGCGGCTTGTGGGCGCTCCGCCTTCATCGATAGGCAAGTTCGGTGGCGACACCGACAACTGGATGTGGCCGAGGCATACCGGAGACTTCTCTATATTCAGAATCTATGCGGACAAGGGCAACAATCCTGCGCCATACTCTGAAGACAATGTCCCCTACAGGCCGAAGACGCATTTCAGCATATCCCTGGACGGAGTGCGGGAGGGCGACTTCACCTTTGTCTACGGATTCCCGGGAAGGACGCAGGAATATCTGACCGCCGAGGGCGTCCGCTATGTCTCGGAGATCTCAGATCCGCACAAGATAGCTCTCAGAACGCTCAGGCTTGAAATCCAGAGAAAGCACATGGATTCCGACAGAGACATCCGCATCAGATATTCGTCCAAGAACGCCTCTGTCGCCAATGCCTGGAAAAAATGGCAGGGAGAGATGAAAGGCATCAGAAAACTCGGGACAGTTGACGCCAAGAAGGAATATGAGAGAAGATTTGAAGAATGGGCCAAAGGCACTGAATATGAAGGAATAGTGTCGAAGATAGATTCGGTCTACGCCCTTCTCGAGCCACTCAGCTACGCCAGAGACTATTATCAGGAGACAGCCTACACTATAGAGGCGGCCTCGTTCGCAATGAAATGGAACAGGCTTATGACTGACGCTCTCCTGACTTCACACTCCGACAGGGGCGAGGAATACCGCAAGTCAGCGGAGAAGCTGGAGAAGACATTTTTCGCCGACTACTATCTTCCTGTAGACAAGGAGTCGTTCATCGCAGTGATGAAGGAATTTGACAGGAATGTGCCCGCTGACCGGAAACCTGAGTATTTCAAGGCAAGGCTGCTCGAATACGGCTCTATTGAAAGATGGGCAGACTCACTCTTCACGCTTTCTGTTTTCACTGACAGTCTCAGACTGAAGAACGCACATGGGATGATTCTCACGGATGATCCTGCGCTGGAATTTGCCAGAGCCTTCGACAGATGGTACAGACAGGAGGTGAAGCCGGAGGCAGACGCCTTGGAGAGGGAGCTGAACCTCCTCTACCGGGACTATATGCGGGGACAGATGGAGTTCGAACAGGGAAAGGAATTCTATCCCGATGCCAATCTGACTCTACGCGTAGCCTACGGCACCGTGGCAGGGTACTCCCCCGCCGACGGCGTGGACTATCTTCCGGTCTCGACGATAGAGGGTATCATGGAGAAAGATGATCCTGAAGTGTTTGACTATGACATCCCTCAGCGCCTGCGTGACATCTATGCAGAGAAGGACTACGGAAGATGGGCAGTAAGAGGGGCGGACGGAAAAACTACAGTGCCCGTGTGCTTTCTGGCGACGAACCACACTTCAGGGGGCAATTCCGGAAGCCCGGTGATAAACGCCGACGGAGAGCTCGTCGGAATCAATTTCGACAGAGTCTGGGAAGGGACAATGAGCGACCTCGACTTCGATCCCGAACTGTGCAGGAACATTGCGCTGGACATCCGCTATGTGCTCTTCATTATAGACAAAGTGGCCGGAGCCGAACATCTGATCGAGGAGATGACCTTCGCTTCAGAAGACTGATATTGCCCAAGGCTTCATGTGGAATACATGAAAAAAGGAACAGGACTCCGCTCATGACAAAAAGAACAGGACCCCGCTACGGAGTCCTGTTCTTTTTATTCAGTCATGAATCCGCCTGCCGTAAAGAACCGGGCCAGACCATCACGACTTATCTCGTCATAATTCCGGCGATGCTGCCCTGCCTTTCAGCCGGAGACTAATACTGGTCCCAGGACTTGATGCTGACGTCATCTATTCCCATCGCACAGAACGCCCTGATGAACGCCGTCGCGAGACGGGCATTGGTGATGAGCGGAATGTTGAAGTCTATCGCGGCACGACGTATCTTGTAGCCGTTGTCCATCTCCTGAGCGGTGTAGTTCTTAGGGATGTTGACCACGAGGTCGATCTCCTTGTCCTGAATCATCTTCAGTGCCGGACGGAACTCTGCCGCCAGCTCTGGATTCTCACACTCGCTCGGCCAGAGGACTCTTGTGGCAGGCACGCCGTTCTCGACAAGATATCTGTATGAACCGGCTGTAGCATAGATAGAGTAGCCATGTGATGCCAGAAGGCTGCATGCTCCGAAAAGATCCGCCTTCTGCATGACGTCACCCGAAGAGATCAGTATGTTCTTCTCCGGAATCGTATAGCCGACTGAAAGCACAGACTTCAGAAGAGCCTCATTGAAATCGTCGCCGATACAGCCCACTTCACCTGTTGAAGCCATGTCTACGCCCAGCACCGGATCCGCCTGCTGGAGTCTCGAGAAGGAAAATTGCGAGGCCTTGATGCCCACATAATCCAAATCGAACGCGCTCTTGTGCGGAGCGGCAGGGTGCTTGCCGAGCATGACTTTTGTCGCCAGCTCGATAAGATTGATCTTCAGTACTTTGGAGACGAACGGAAAACTTCTCGAGGCCCTGAGGTTGCATTCGATGACCTTGATGGCGTTCTCCTTGGCGAGGAACTGGATGTTGAACGGACCCGAAATCTCGAGAGCGGCCGCTATCTTCTTCGCTATCTTCTTTATCCTGCGCACAGTCTCCACATAGAGCTTCTGCGGAGGGAACTGTATCGTGGCGTCGCCGGAATGCACGCCGGCAAACTCGATATGCTCGGAAATCGCGTATGCTATGACTTCTCCTGAATCGGCGACGGCGTCGAACTCAATCTCCTTGCATCTCTGCATGAACTGGCTGACTACGACAGGATGCTTCTGAGATACCTCGGACGCAAGGGAAAGGAAGCGGCGCAGCTCGTCCTCATTGTAGCACACGTTCATCGCAGCACCGGAAAGCACATATGACGGCCTTACGAGCACAGGATATCCCACTTCATCCACAAAGGCGTTGACATCGTCTATCGTGGTCAGCTCCTTCCATTTCGGCTGGTCGATCCCGAGAGCGTCCACGATTGAGGAGAACTTGTGACGGTCCTCCGCCTTGTCGATGCTCGAAGCCTTTGTGCCGAGGATATTTACACCGTTCTGGTCAAGTCTGAGCGCCAGATTGTTAGGAATCTGCCCTCCCACTGAGACTATCATTCCGTGCGGCTGCTCCAGCTCGTAGATGTCCATTACCCGCTCAAATGTGAGCTCATCGAAATAGAGCCTGTCGCAGATGTCATAGTCGGTCGACACTGTCTCCGGATTGTAATTTATCATCACCCCTCTGTAGCCTTCCCTGCGGATGGTCTGAAGTGCGTTGACCGAGCACCAGTCGAACTCCACGGAACTTCCTATGCGGTAGGCTCCCGACCCGAGGACAATGACGGACTTGCGGTCATGATCAAACCTGACGTCATTGGCCGAGCCGTTGTAGGTGAGATAGAGATAGTTTGTCTGTGCAGGGAACTCAGCGGCGAGGGTATCTATCTGCTTAACGCATGGGACAATGCCGTGAGCCTTTCTGAATACGCGCACAAGGTTCTGCGCCTGCTCGTTGTCAATCCTGTCCTTGTAGACGGCACGGGCAATCTGGAAGTCCGAAAAGCCCTGGCGCTTTGCAAGACGAAGCAGGTCAAGAGGAAGAGCCTCGCAATTGTCGTATTCGTGCATCTCATTGAAAGTGGAGACAATACCTGCCAGCTTCTCGAGAAACCATCTGTCGATGCGGGTGAGATCATGTATCTGATCCACTGTGTATCCGGCACGCATTGCCTTGGATATCACGAATATGCGTCTGTCAGTAGGCTCTCTGAGAGCTTCATCGACATCCGCCACCTTGAGCTCCTTGTTGCCGACGAAGCCGTGCGCCCCCTGCCCTATCATCCTGAGCCCTTTCTGTATCGCCTCTTCAAAACTGCGTCCGATGGCCATCACTTCGCCGACGCTCTTCATGCTTGAGCCGATCTTGCGTGAGACGCCGTGGAACTTGGAGAGGTCCCAGCGCGGAATCTTGCAGACGATATAGTCGAGAGCAGGCTCGAAAAACGCCGGGGTCACCTTGGTGACCGAATTCTTCAGATCGAAGAGCCCGTAGCCGAGGCCGAGCTTGGCGGCGACGAACGCGAGCGGATAGCCAGTGGCCTTCGAGGCGAGGGCGGAAGAGCGGCTCAGACGGGCGTTCACCTCTATCACCCTGTAGTCCATCGCGTCCGGATTGAACGCATACTGGACGTTACACTCTCCCACTATGCCGATGTGGCGCACAATCTTTATGGACAGCTCGCGCAGATAGTGATATTCCTCGTTGGTAAGGGTCTGGGACGGAGCCACCACGATACTCTCCCCGGTGTGGATGCCGAGCGGGTCGAAATTCTCCATGTTGCAGACCGTGATGCAATTGTCATAGCGGTCACGGACCACCTCGTATTCAATCTCTTTCCATCCCTTGAGCGACTTCTCGACGAGCACCTGCGGAGAGAATGCGAACGCCTTTTCACAGGTCTCCTCAAGCTCCCGCTCATTGTCGCAGAATCCGGAGCCGAGTCCTCCGAGCGCGTATGCGGCACGGATGATGACAGGATAGCCGAGCTCTGCGGCCGCAGACTTCGCCTGCTCCAGACTCTCGGCGGCGTGAGACTTTATCGTCTTGACGTCGATCTGGTCCAGCTTCTCGACGAAGAGTTCCCTGTCCTCAGTGTCGATGATGGCCTGAACAGGCGTTCCGAGCACGCGGACGTTGTTTTTCTCCAGAACGCCGGAGCGATACAGCTCGACTCCGCAGTTAAGGGCCGTCTGGCCTCCGAACGCGAGCAGAATGCCCTGAGGAGCCTCCTTCTGAATCACCTTCTCTACGAAGTACGGGGTGACCGGAAGGAAGTATATCTTGTCCGCGACTCCCTCGGAAGTCTGCACTGTGGCGATGTTCGGATTGATCAGGACGGTCTCGATGCCCTCTTCCTTGAGGGCCTTGAGCGCCTGAGAACCTGAATAGTCAAACTCGCCGGCCTCTCCGATCTTGAGTGCGCCGGAACCGAGGATGACCACCTTCTTTATATCGTTGTCAATCATTTTTTTACCTTTTTATCTGTCCTATAATCGTCAATACTTGAACCATCCATTCCAGCATGTCACTGCCGTCGCCGCTACAGCCTTCCGAGAAACTCATCGAACAGGAACTCGGTGTCGGTCGGACCGCTCGTCGCCTCCGGATGGAACTGGGCTGAGAAGAAAGGCTTGGTCTTGTGCCTTATGCCCTCGTTGGTGCCATCGTTCATGTTGATGAAGAGAGGCTCCCACTCGTCCCCGAGGGTCGCGTTGTCAACTGCAAAGCCGTGGTTCTGAGAAGTGATGAAGCAGCGGTTGCTCCCCGCCATGCGCACAGGCTGGTTGTGGCTGCGATGTCCGTATTTAAGCTTGTATGTTGATGCCCCGCCGGCCGTGCAGAGCAGCTGGTTGCCCATGCAGATGCCGAAAATCGGCTTTTCCCTCTTCATCGCTTCCCGGATATGCTCCACCGTGACTCCGCAGAGAGCAGGATTGCCAGGTCCGTTGGATATGAAGAGCCCGTCATACTCAAGCGTGTTGAAATCGTAGTCCCAAGGCACTCTGATGAGCTCCACTCCCCTGCGGATGAAGCACCTGAGTATATTGTTCTTTACTCCGCAGTCCACCAGGACCACCTTCTTGTCGCCGTATCCGTATCTCCTGACTTCCATGCAGCTCACCACGGCAACCTGATTGACCTGATTCGGGTCCTCGATCGGGAAATCCCTCGTCTGCCCCTCCGGCACGATGATTCCGAGCATAGAACCGTTCTCCCTGAGAATCTTGGTCAGCTCCCGCGTGTCGATTCCGTAGATTCCGGGAATCTTCTGCTCCTTCAGCCATTCGTCAAGGCTCTTGACAGCCTTCCAGTGACTGTATTCAAATGAATAGTCGGAGATGACCAGTCCCCGTACATGAATCCTGTCCGATTCGAAATTCAGGGAAATCCCGTTTTCGTCCACACCGTCCGCCGGTACACCGTAGTTGCCGACGAGAGGATAAGTGACACAGAGGATCTGTCCGGAATAGGACGGATCGGTAAGGCTTTCAGGATAGCCCACCATTGCCGTGGAGAACACGACCTCCCCGTCGCAGGGGCCGTCATAACCGAATGAAAATCCCTTGAACTCCATTCCGTTCTCCAATTTAAGAGTTGCACCGAGTCTCTTGTTCATCATATTTTCAACAAAAAAACGACCATCCCGCAGACGGAACGGCCGATATATCAACTGAAAAACTTTCCCGAAACGAAAATGACGGCATTGTGTGGCAATGCGCTCAATGGAGAGTATGAACCAACTGACGTGATCATGACAAACCGGTTTCAGGATTTCAAGGCGCAAATTTAAGCAATTTTCGGCAAAAAACCAGCGCCCCGCCCAATTTCAGCAAATTTCAGCGGAATCACGGGATGGATCGCGCCTGAAGCGCCGCCACGGCTAAGATACGTGTACATGGACGGCTCAGAGACTGAACATGGCAGGCTCAGAGACCGAACAAGGCCGCTGCGCCCCTGAAGTCATCCAGAACCAGAGACGAGTACGGGGCAACAGCCTCACGCGCATTCGTCGTAGCCAAAGCGACAACCTTCGCACCAGACGCCCTCGCGGCCTCCAGTCCGTGAAACGAATCTTCAAACACGACAGTCTCCGACGGGGATGTGCCGCATACCTTCATGCCGAGGAGATAGCAGTCCGGCCACGGTTTCGAGTGTGTGAAGTCCTCTCCGGTGAGAATCCGTCCCACGGCCGTCAGAATCTCCGGTCTCGCACGGTAGACGCAATCCATCTTGTCGCGGTTGGAGCTCGTCACTATCGCCGACGGATGCCCGGCAGCCTTCAGTGCCTCCAGGAATTCGAGCGCCCCCGGCACATAGACATAGTCCATCGAATCCTCGAAGGCATAGAGCCGCCTCTTTACCTCAGCCCGAGCGGCTTCATCGTCAGGGAAAAGCTGTGAAAAGGTCTGCTCAAGAGTCTGCCCCTTGATCCGGGCGGCAAGTTCCCCGTCACCGAAATATTCGAGGCCGATGCCGTTCCAGAACTCAGAATACTGTCCCTCAGTGTTGAAAATCACTCCGTCGAGGTCAAAAAGAAAGGCTTTCGCCGAAATCTGCTCCATGTCCAATGTCTCTGTTTCTGATGAGGTATCAGCAGGCCGGTCGCCTGCGCGTCGGCAAAGATGGAGTTTTTTGACGACATTGCAATGAATCTTACGGCCGACCTGTCAAAAGGCTTCATCAGCGGCCTCACCCCGCCGCTTCGTCCACTGACTCATATGCGTCGCGATGCGATGACTGCCCACGCGAGCCCCATCAGGACGATGAAAGTAACGATCACAGCCCAGACATTCACCTTAACCGACTCCGCCACGACTTCCATGTCATCATAAAGCAGCCGGCAGCAGTCTACCTTCCATCTTGCCGCACCATTTTCTCCGATCTGCGGAGCACTTGTGGAAACTATGCGCCCCGGCAAGTCGACTTCGTGAACGAAAGTAAGAAGAAAATAGTCGAGAATCTTCTCGCGCTCCGCGTATAGGGAGTCAATCTCAGCCGAATAACGGCCATAGATCTCCGACATGAACGGCTCATCGACAAAATATTCGTCTGCCCTTATGCAGAACTCCCGAGGATTCATCCCGAGCAGACCGCTCTCGTCATTCCGAACATGACCGAAAAGCTTTTCTCTCTCCAGATCGAGCAGTCTCAAATGCTTCTCCGGAAGATAACGTGAGATTATCGACAAATTTACTTCAAACACATTGGCGTCCGTCCACTTGACAAAGGCGGAGTTGAGTTCGTCAAGACGGGCATACAGCTCAAGGCCGCTCCATCCTGTCGGAGAGTCCTCTCCCATGAGGAAAAGGCGCTGCCCATCTCTTGTCATGCAGCTGTCAAGCGGCACCGGGAAATCCCGAACCGCCCTGTAGACAGCCCTGTATTCATATCTTGTGACAAACCACCTGAAGGACTTGCGCACTGACTCATCCGGCGAAAGGAGAGGATTGCCCTCCTGATCCCCAGTCGCCAGACCGACGCAGAGCCGCTCCCCCGGTGCAAACCTGCGCTCGGCGAGCACATTCATCCTGGCCGTCTCGCCATTGAAGTCCGCATTGTAAGGAATATCCAGCGTCTTGACAGCCCACGGCTCTGTCAAGGCAAATTCAAACGGAGACGAAGTTTTGTCACCGGCAAGATATGAGGAATCAGCCTCTGCGCAGATCCTCCTGTCCACAGAGAGGTCTTCGTGGACTGTCGTGGTCATGTCGTATCGGCATATCGAGCATGAGGAGAGGAGCGTCACGGCCAAAGCCGGAATCAGCGCAAGACTCCTGATGGCGGAGGAAGCCGCCGGTCTTGAAGTGCGGTGCAAAGCCGCATGGCATCTGATATTTTTCATAAATACTCTGTATTTTAATGTGTTCCAGGGAATGCCAGCTACTGTCTTTCGGCTACGGAGGCTACAAACTCTGCCAGTGCCTGCCGTCTTTCGGCAGAAATGAGGGAAGCATGGTAAAACGAATGCATCTCTCCCGTGAGCGACAGCCCGTCTTCACCTCCTTCCCATGCAGCTGACGCGGCGCCCCCCTGCTCACGCCGCCACGGACTCTCCTCAGAGGCCATCGGCACAGCCTCCTCAGTCGGCAATGTACCGCCCCGGAAGGCGGACGGAAGGGCAAGCAGAAGCGTAAGCGCTGCCGCCACTGCTCCCGAGTACAGCGCCATGCGCAGCGACGAGCCGCCGGCAGAGCTCTGTGCGGAAATCTCCGACATGACCGCATCAGCCAGATCACCCGCCTGCCCGGCCGCATCAGCCGACTTCAGGCTTGCGACGAAGTCATCATAATTTTTTCCGCCTGCCGTTTTCATCGCCGGGTATTTATCATTGGATCTCATAACCTCTTATCATATTTCATCGTCAATTATTTAATATCGTCAGATCTCATCACCTCCATGATTTTCCTTCTGGCGAAATGCAGATTGCTCTTGATCTGATCCGGAGACATGCCGGTAAGCTCCGACACGGACTGCGTATCGAGATCTTCCAATTCGCGCAGAGTGAAGACGATCCGCTGCTTAGGGGAAAGGCTTTGCGATGCCCTGACGAACAGACTCCACGACTCGCGGAGCACAAGCAGCTCTTCCGGAGACGCCTCCGACGGCACAAGTCCGTCCGGCAGCCGCTCCCGTCGAGTGAGGTCTGAGAACGGATGAAGAAGACGGTCTCTGCGCAGCTGATCAAGACACAGATTGACCGTTATTCTGTAGAGCCATGAGTTCAGCGGAAACCTCGGATCATACGCGCCGGCCTTCTTCCAGAGCCTGATGAAAGTCTCCTGGGCGACATCCCGAGCCTTGTCCCGATCGCAGAGAATCCGCACGGCAGTCCTGTAGACCATGTCGCCATACCTGAGCACTATCGGGCGCACGGCAGAGTCGTCTCCCGCCGCGACCGATGACATGAGGTCAGCGTCTGAACATACCGTATTGCCCTTTATCACCATAGTAGAGGTCTTAAAAATGGATCATTTCACAGACAATACGGACAGAGCGGGCAAAAGTAAAAAAATGATTGACCTAAAGCCGGAGCAGAGCGTCATACAGGGCGGCAGACTCCGATGTCCTTCAGGAGAAAATGTCCCTTCTGGATGTTTCCCATGCCGATTCCGTTTGTCCTCATCTCAATGTCCGGAAGCGAATCCCGCAGCTCAACCCTTCGTATGTCGGAAGCTTTGAGCGTCATTCCGTAAGAGCCGCCGATCTCGAGCGTGCCGTCTGCAAGACTTATCCGCGAAGGTCTCGACCATGAGAACAGAGTCAAGACACGACTCCCGTCACCGACATAGTGATCAGAAAAATCCTGCCCGCTGCCTTAAGGTCCACATTCTTGAGTTCCGCCGGAGACATCGTCGAGTAGAATGAAAGAAGCCGCGGCCATCTGAAGCAGATGAAGCCGCACAAAATGAGCAGCAGAGCTGTAATGAGTCCGAGATAAGTCATTGCAGATATCATTTGAACACTATGACGGGAACCACTTTCTCACTGCTATATTTCCTGAACCGCCATGTGCCTATCTGCATAGCCTTCTGACCCGCCGGGACTTCCACTATCTGATCGTCATAAAACAGATTCTTGCCGCTCGTCATAATATAGACTTCCGGACCATAAAAAGTCGAAGGACGCTCAATATCAGAGATTGATCGGAATGGATCAGGGTCTTCGCATTTAGCCATGGCACCATCTTCAAGCACCTCGATGACCTTAAATTTGTCTGCCACCGTAAATTCCGTCCATTCCTCGGCATAAGTAATCCCGGTGTCTTCCGCTTCAGCCGCTTCAGTACCGTCAGCCGCATAATCGGATGTCAAATAACCGGAAGAATAGGCTATTCCGAGCCCGACCGCCGCAGCTGCCGTCAAGATGACTCCGAGGAGAAAACCGCAAAAGAAAATCAGACCACTTTTCATAAGCCGTGTTTTTTTATATGGTTAAAATTAGGACAAAAAAAGTTCTCAGCCAAATTTCAGATACGATATCAGGTGGTGTGTCGAAAGACAGAACCGACAAGAGGATAACGGAGAGCTAAATTCCGACACATATTGTTGGAATTCGATTAAATGCGGAGTCAGATAAATGATAATTTACGACACCGCCGCAAGATCAGACTTAGTCGCATGGTGAGACTTGTCCATTCATCAAGAGCGG
>CALVDO010000011.1 GCA_944326355.1 uncultured Bacteroidales bacterium
TATGATTGTCCAAAGTCACTGAAAGATAACAAAACATGCTGTGTTTCCTTGTCAATTAAAGTATCGCACATCGCCTGGATTAAGGATTCGTATTTCTCAATCAGCGCCTTCTGAACCTCTATTCGCTCATCAATTAAAGATAGAAAAATACCTATTTTCTTTTGTTCAGCATGCGTCGGCACACATGCTTTAATTTTTCGAATTTCTGTTGCAGAAATTTCTAAAAAAGTAGAGCCGCATGCCTTTCTAATCATATCCTTTTTCTTTGTATGAATCAAATAGTAAAGGAAATCTATATCGCATTTAGGAATTAAAGATTGAAAACCTTGATTAGTCGCACATTCTTGAATTGAAATAGAGCATTCTCCAAGCGTTGCCCGAGAACTTAAAAGAACAGTAAATGGAGGTAAAAGTTTCGCATTTGAATTATTTAAGCCTTCTTCTGTGATTGTTCGCAGACTTGAATTGACATATTTACTCTTTCCAATTTCAGAAGGTGTAAACCATTGGATATTTCCATCCCAATACGATTTTATCGTAGTATCAGGAGTTCCCCCTCCGATGACAGTAGCCAATTCATTTATTGATTTTATTTCCCACTCCCCACTGAACTCCGGGAACCTCAGCTCCGGAACATTCCTTTTCCGCTGTCCTTCCACAATCTGGCCCTGCATCTCTACGGAACTCGCACGGGATTCGTCCTTCGCTCCTTTTACCGGGGCATTAAGGATTTCCTTATTTTTATTATCTGCCATAATCTGATTTTCAATTTGTTGTTCTGCAGTTGCGATATTGAAGCCATGCCATAGAGGCGGTAAAATTACACTTCTCTATGGCGACTTCCTGTGTTATAATCCGGAATACGGTCACTCAAGGATTCCGAGCTCCTTCAGATATGCGTCTATCTCCTTGTCAAGCTCCGCTCGCTTTGCCTCAAGCTCTTTGATTTCGGCCATTACTGCCTTGATGTCGATCGGTTCCTCTTCTTCAAAGGTGTCGACATATCGAGGAATGTTCAGATTGTAGTCATTTTCAGCAATTTCCTGCATTGTTGCACGATGACTGTACTTCTCCAGCTCCTTCCGGTCGCGATAGGTCTCGACAATCTTCTGAATGTGCTGAGGACGAAGCTTGTTCTGCGTCTTCACCTTCTCGAACTCCTTGCTCGCGTCAATGAAGAGGATGTCATCATCTTCTCTCCGGCATTTCTTGAAGACGAGGATACAGGTCGGAATGCTGGTGCCGTAGAAAATATTGGCCGGCAGTCCGATGATTGCGTCAATATAATTTTTCTTTTCAATGAGAAACCTGCGGATCACGCCCTCGGCATTTCCACGGAACAGGACGCCATGAGGCGCGACACAAGCCATCGTACCGCCTTCATTCAGATGATAAAGCATGTGCAGAATGAATGCGTAGTCAGCGGTCTTTTTCGGAGCGAGCCTTCCGGCCTTGCTGAACCTGTCGTCGCTGTTGAATTTGTCTGCGGCACTCCACTCGGCCGAAAACGGGGGATTTGCCACCACTGCGTCAAACTGCGCATCGCCAAAGGCGTCCCACTCCAGAGTGTCTCCGTTCTCTATCTTGAAATTGCTGAATTTTATTCCATGCAGCAGCATGTTCATCCGCGCCAGATTATAAGTCGTCGGATTCTTCTCCTGCCCATAGATATAGACAGCGTGGCCGACTTTGGCCGCACGCAGAAGCAGAGAGCCGCTGCCGCAAGTCGGGTCATACACATTGCGGAGACGGGCATGGCCGATGGACACGATCTCCGCCAGTATCTGACTGACTTCCTGAGGAGTATAGAACTCCCCTGCCTTCTTGCCTGCCCCGGCGGCGAACTGCCCTATCATATATTCGTATGCGTCCCCGAGTATATCAATCTGCTCCGAAGCCTCCACTCCAAAACTTATGTCGTCCAGAGCAAGCAGGACATTGCTCACAAGAGCATTCTTATCCTCAGAAGTCTTGCCCAGCTTTGGAGACGCGAGGTCAATGTCTGAAAAGAGCCCGCCGAAATCCTCCTCGCTGTCATGTCCGAGGGTGCTGTCCTCAATACGCTTGAGAGAGCGCTCGAGAATAGGCAGAATGTTCTCCTTCCTCTTAATCCTGTCAATTATCGAAGAAAACAGAAAGGTCGGCTCAATAAAATATCCAACGCCTTCAATGCACTGTTTTTTCAGTTCTTCCCGCAATTCATCGGCTTCAGGGGCATTCATCTCCCACAGGTTCTTGAACGACACCTCGTCATCCGCCAACGCTCCATTGGCGTATGCTTCAATCTTCTCCGAGAGATACTTATAAAAGATGAATCCCAGAGTAAAATACATGAAATCACTTGCCGACATATTCCCGCGCAGCTTATTGGCCACTTCCCAAAGCTGGTCGCGGAGTTTCTGCTGTAATTCTTCGCTCATATAGTCTTAACCGTTATCTGTTCGTCTTGTTCCCTATGCCTAATCCCAGTTGAAAGTATGAATGATCGCACGGAGGCGGTCCATTATCCTCGTCAGTGCCCTTCTCGTCTTTATCAGTCCGAGATGCTTTTCCTTGAGAGCATTTTGGATAATTTCAGGCTGCTCGGTCTGAAGATAGTCATATTCCTTCAGATAATGCTCCAGGACTCCGGAAGGAATGTCCTCCTCTTCGGCAAGAGCAGTCACCGCCTTTTCCCGCTCCTCCGCAACATAGGCATTCAGCCTCTCCTCAAGATCACTCGTTCCGTCCGCATGCTGTCTTCTGGCCATGAAGTTGTCCTTGTCCTCATCCACATTTCTTCTGATGAAACCGTCTATAAGCTTTGCCTTGCTGCGCATCTCGGCATCCTTGATCATCGTATCGATGATATTCTGACGGCGTTTCTCGTAGTCATCTCCATACGGGTCGAGAGCGGCGATGAGCTCGAGAATGTATGCGACATTGACGATGTCGCTGTGCAGAAGTTCAAGGCAGAAGTCCACATCACCCAACCCGGTATCGTCAGAGTCATCCGAGTCGCCATCGGAGCCAGATGAAGTTCCGGTAGAAGAAAAGGCAAAAGAGTCATGAATGTCAAGATACTTGCTTCTGAAGTCCATGAACTGCTGCTCGGTCATCCCTAGATCGGCCGAATCTTCGTCATATTCCTCATAAAGCTGTATTTCAGCATGTTTTCTGATCACATCACGAAACGCCAGCACAAAATCCCTCTTGTCCTTTTCGCTCTGCAGCAGGTCTATGCTGCCCGGAGACGGATATTTCTGAAGGAAGCTTTCCGCCAGCTGTCTGTACTCTTTCTTGACATCCTCAAACGGAGGGCGGACTATCTCTTCAGGATTGTCCGAATTGCTGAACAGCCTGATGGCCGTGTCGACATTTGACTTCAGATCCCTGAAACAGACGATTTTCCCGAAACGCTTTTTCTCATTCAGCACCCTGTTGGTGCGGCTGAAGGCCTGCAGCAGCCCGTGATACTCCAGATTCTTGTCCACATAAAGAGTATTGAGCTTCTTGCTGTCAAAGCCGGTGAGAAACATCCCAACGACGAGACAGAGATCAAGCGGCTTCATGCCCTCTTTCTTCTTTTTCATCCGCAGGTTGACATCGTCATAATATGCCCGGAAATTCTCCGTAGTGAAAGCCGTTCCGAATGTCGCATTGTAATCATCCATTATGGCCTGCAGCTCATCCGCCTCTCCTGCGCTGTCATTCACATACGACCCCGTCCC
Source organism: uncultured Bacteroidales bacterium (assembly GCA_944326355.1). Taxonomy (GTDB): domain Bacteria; phylum Bacteroidota; class Bacteroidia; order Bacteroidales; family UBA932; genus Cryptobacteroides. Next base: position 3,711 of record CALVDO010000011.1, read on the forward strand.
CATGCCTGTGAGCGCGTCATCCTGACTGTCATTCGCGGCATAGGTAAAGACTGCACCTATGCTGATCTTAGGATTCAGCTCCTTGAATATCTTGTAATACCTGATGAGCATCGGGACTGACTGCACGGCAAACAGAGCGTTGAACTCTCCGTCGAAAGTCGATTTGTTAAAATTGTTCAGGATGAATTTCGCGATTTCCGTCATCCGGTTCGCATTGCCGTTGCCCACATCTTCGCTGCCGTGATAATACTCCACGAGAAAGCCGAGCACATTCTCATCCGCAATTGCGTCCTTAATCAGATATTTATGCAGGCATTCGCCGAATATCTCTTTTGTCGTATGCCCATCAACCGCATTTTCAGTAAAGATCGGAGTCCCTGTAAAGCCGAATATCTGAGCATTGTCAAAGAACTTCATGATCTTCTTGTGACTTTCCCCGAAATGGCTCCGGTGACACTCATCAAATATCATCACTATCCTCGAATGGCGTATGGCATCTATCCTGCCGCTGTACCAGGTTCTGCTGACTGCGGCATTGAGCTTCTGGATGGTAGTGATGATTATCTTCGAATTGCTCTGCAGGCGTTTAACGAGCTCGTCCGTATTGTCGGTGCCGTCCACTGCGCCCGGCTCAAATGCCTCATACTCCGACTGAGTCTGAGTGTCTAGGTCATGCCTGTCAACTACGAACATCACCTTGTCCACATCGTCAAGCTCCGAGACGAGCTGAGCCGCCTTGAATGAAGTCAACGTCTTTCCTGCGCCCGTAGTATGCCATATATAACCGTTGTCATTGGAGTTCTTCACCTTATCCAGAATCTTCTCTACCGCATAGAACTGATAAGGACGGAGAACCATCAGGCATTTGTCGCCCTCGTGAAGCACGATATATTTCCCGATTATCCTCCCGAGCGTGCATTTTTCCAGAAAGAACGCGGCAAAAAGATTCAATTCATTCAACGGCACATTAGCTGCGTCTGTCCAGTTGAAAGTGAATTTGTACCCGCCGTTCGGATTGTTCGCAAAATACCTGGTGTTCACTCCATTGGAAATGACGAACAGCTGTATGTAGTCAAACAGTCCGTGAAACGAAGTCTTGTGGTAACGCTGAATCTGGTTGTAGGCCTCCTTGAGTTCCACTCCGCGACGCTTCAGCTCAATCTGCACGAGAGGAAGGCCGTTGATGAGAATCGTCACATCGTAACGGCATTTCTTGCGTCCCTCTACCGTAATCTGGTTTGATACCTGAAACTCGTTCTGACACCATTGCTGACGATTGAGAAATTCGACCCATATCCGCTTTCCGTCTGCAGTATCGAGCGGATAGAGACTCCTGAGCTTCTTGGCCTTCTCAAAACGAGTTCCACCTTCCAGCCAGATGAGTATCTTGTCAAACTCCTCTGTCGTAAACTCTTCACGGCCAAGCTCCGCCAGACGCCTCCTGTTATGGATCTCCAGCTGCCGCTTGAAATTTGAATACAGATTGCTCTCTTCCGTTATTTTGACATATTCGTAGTCCATCTGCTGAAGCGTAGCAATAAGCCCCGCCTCAAGTGCTGCCTCACTTTGTGTCGACATATTTCTCTCTATCAAGAATGATCAACCTTACCTGCTCATTTTTTTGAGCATCCAAAGTTAATATATATTTTTGAATGCGGCCTAGCGCTTCTGACTTATATTTTTAAGGCAGAAATTCAATGTATCACCCACTTCCGGCTCTTCCGCCACAATCGTGTCCGTCCTCAATCCAGTACAATGAATCCTGCCCAGTAGTAGGGATGGGAGTATTCGGGGATTTTTCTTATATGATCCTGTGCCGCGTACATTGCGCTATGGGCATCCATCCCGGACAGCAGATTGCAGTAGAATGCGGTCATGAGCCGGGATGTGGTCATGTCGTTCACTTTCCAGAGGCTCACGACAATGGTCTGTACTCCGGCTTGTTTGAAAGCTTGCTGCAGTCCGGAAACGCCGTCTGCTGATATATAGCCGAGTCCTGTCTCACATGCGGACAACACTGCAAGACGGCAGCAGTCCAAAGGCATTTCTGCTATATCCTTGGAGAACACAATGTTGTCTTCGCAATTTCCAGGAGCAGTCTTGCCGAGCTCCACTTTTTTCCCGCCTGACAAAAGCAGGCCTGACTGGAGAGGCGAAGGAATGGCATCATTGTCAAGGAAAAATGCGTGCGCCGCAATATGAAGGATGTCCGGACTTGCATTAACGCATTTTTTCAGGTTGTTTTCCGTGCATTTCTTACCGACAAATGTTTTTGTCTGTATGTCCTCAGATGTCATAAGTGCTGTTATTTCATCTGCTTCATGCCTTGTGTGCGCCAAATCGTCAGTTCCTCCCAGAATTGCTGCTTGTGAGAATGAGCGGTTGGCCGGATGTGGCAGGCAGAGCTGTTTCGTAGAAGTCAACCGGCGTATGTTCCATATATCGCTGGCCCTCCTTCCTGCCTTGTTCTGAGCAGCTTCAATGTTTATTATATTGATCAGGCCGGACGGCGCGAATGAAAGTGTCGCCCCTTTTGGGATTTCCTTCTCAAGTTTTGACCAGATAAAACCGTAAAGCCCGGACTGATATATTGATTGCCCGGTTGCATAGAGAAGAAGAAGATCGTTCCCGTCACAGATTCTGACCCTTGTCGGGCATGGGCTTCCCTTTGACAATATCAGTGCATCATATTGTTCTTTGCCTGTTCTGTCATCATAGTAGTTTACAAATTCTACGGCATATTCGTTTTCTCTCAGACAAGACTGTATGTCGCAATATTGATAAAGTCTGCCGTATTCCCTGCTCAGCATATGCTTTAGGAACAGGGCTGCATTGTAGGCCTGTCCCGGGTCTGTGTTGCCGTATTGCAGCGTAATTGCAGGAGTCAGGAATCTCAACTGGCTTTCCGCTCTTTCCGGGGATAAGGCGATTTTTGCGTGAATGAGTATCTGGGCAGCCGACAGGAAGGCTTCTGTCCTGTATTTGTCGGCATCATCCTTTTCGAAACGTGACTTTATTTTGGCAAGGGTCGCGATATGTATGGGGTATGTTTCTATAAATTGATATAAGCGGCCATAGGAAGGTATTTTCCCGTAAATGTCCTCCTGAGAGTAAAAATCATTTTCGTCACAAATCATTTCCAGACTCTTCATTGCATTCATTGCGGCGGTATAGTCATCGCATGAAAGGGCGGAATTCACAGCCGGGTCTTGCGCATATTCATTTCTGTCGATAATTCGTGCAAGCCGCTTTATGCCATAGGGCATTGCAGATGTTTCCTCCAGGCTGGCAGCTTTGTTGAAATAGTAATCCGCATCCTCATCCTGTGCAAGCCGGCAATATCTGGCGCAGTCTCGGATTACATCTGCTTTATAGTCTGGAGTAAATCCGCTGATTCCAGTGACGAGGTCCGCGAGTTTTTTCTTGTATGGCAACACAGCCTTTATCTTCTCATCCGGGACCGGGTCTTTGTAGTCCGACAGATACCCTATTATCCTTTCCAGAATACCGAACCTGTAATTGTTATTATCTGTCATCTCATAACATTCTTTGTAGAGCGGCATATTGTCGTAGCAGTAATATTCATCTCTGATTCTGATTTCAGCAAGACTGGATGCAGATACAGCCAATTCATCTGCCGAACCGGCAATTTCAAAGGCTACGGCATATAGTCTTTCTGCCAGGTCTATCAGAAGATCGAAAAGTTCTTTGCGACGGCTATCCGGCCAAATGCTTTGATCATAGCACTCTGCCCTCAGGAGATCGTACAGCGAAGCCGCATACAGTGTGTACTGAAATCTTCCGGGCAATTTTTCCGTCAGTCTGTCCGCTTCGTCCAGCGTAGCTCTGTCAAACGGCACTAATAATGAATCTTCCCGCTCTATGACTGCATAAATTTCCCGGATTCTGCGCTTGTTTTCCTGTATTTCAGAGTAGTGCTCCATTCCATGATCTCCGGCGAGTACAGGATATTCACTGACAAGTCTTTGCCTCATCTCATCAGCTGTCTGCCGAACTGTCTGTCCCGTGCAGATCTGCGGAATGGCGACAAGCAAAATATTGAGAGAAAAAGACAGAAGCAGAGTTCTCATGGCTGCATATATTATGAAGCACTAAGGTAAGTAAAAGAATTCGTATTTATACTCACTTCCCTATAGATCTTAAGAAATGCTGTAATCCGAAATGCGTGTCCTCGGCATTTGCCTTGTTGGCGACAATGGTGTCATCGGGCCATTCCGCTCAAGTGTTTACAAGATACGACGCCTTTTGTTTTCGTCATCCCATACAGTCCTGACTTCACGGTCATAAATAAGCGTATTTGATTTCTTATGCTGTTTTCCTGTCTCTTCCATAAATAAGAATTTAGCGGCTCAAACTAAAGCTTTGACAACCCATCTACCGTTTCTTTTTCCGTTTTTCCGTTCCAGCAGGCCACGCTCTATCAAAGAAGGAGTTATTCGCTTGACGGTTCTGGGAGATTTGCCGATATGTACGGCAATCTCAGCTTGAGTGCCCGATTATGCAGCTCGTTTTTCTCGCCAAACAACAAGTTTCTGAAAAACAGTTCCAAGAATGATGTTGTGGCGGAGATTCCTTTTGCGTAGTTGTTGTAATTGGCTCTGACCAATGCATTCCTGAAGTACCATGAGTGCTCTTGAAATACACTGTTGTCAAATGTGAATCCAAATGTATGAAGATATTTCATGGTGAACACTGCGGTGGTGCGTGTGTTTCCTTCTCCGAAAGGATGGATTTGCCAAATGTCCGAAACAAACTTACAGATATGCTTCAGTGCCTGGTTTGCATCAAGTGACGGATAATCCACGCTCTTTTCTTGCCCGAAATCATATTCAAGAGTCTGACGTATCAGTTCGTGGTTGGAGTACAGAACCGTATCGCCGTCAAGCACCCGTTCTTTCTTGGTTATATCATAATCGCGCAATTTTCCCGCAAATCTGTATAAGCCTTCAAACAGCCGCCTGTGGATGAGTATCAGATAATCCGGCGTGAATGAAAAGGATTTCTCGGACAGTATCTCGGTGATTCTTACAGATACTTTATCGGCCTCTTCGGTTCGTTTATTCTCTATGTCTGTCCTGTTCGCCTTTGACTGATAATAACTGTCAATCAAATGCTTTACTTCGCCTATGGTAATGTCGCCTTCGATGTGTCTGCCTGCCGTCTGCAACAAATATTCCGATGGTTTGAGACCGTCAACATCCTGCAGACCGATTGCCGTTTGCCATGCTTGCGCCTTTTCTTTACTGCCCGGTTCTCCTTGTCTTATATATTTGCCGAAATCACTCATTCAATCTTTTTTGACCATTCAAAGTTAATATATATTTTTGAATACTAAAATGACGGGAAATGGCGGCGAATTTCAGAAAAATCGGCATGAAGTCGGCGGCTGACGGGCTTCAGATCGGGGTTATGACGTGCGAACCTGAGGAAGGGGCGCGGGGTGTCGTGCAGCTGGTGCACGGGATGTGCGAGCATAAGGAGAGGTATGCGGGATTCATGGAGTTTCTGGCGGGGAAAGGGTTCGCGAGCGTGATACATGACCACAGGGGGCACGGGGAGTCGGTCGGGACAGCTGCGGACCTCGGACATTTCATGGAAGGCGGATGGAACGCGCTTGTGGAGGACGTGAAGGAGGTGACGCAGTTAGTGCGGCGGACATATCCGGGGCTGCCGGTCGTGCTTTTCGGGCACAGCATGGGCTCGCTTGCGGTGAGGGCTTGCGTCAGGCGCGGAGACGAGGGGTATGCCGCGCTGGTGGTGTGCGGAAGTCCGAGCCTTAATCCGGGAGTCGGGGTTGCAAAGGCGCTCGGGAAGGCGTTTGCGGCCGTCGCCGGGGACAGGCACAGGCCTGCGCTGCTTGAAAACCTTGTGTTCGGCTCGTTCAACAGGCGTTTCAGAGACGAAAATTCGGCGCACGCCTGGGTATGCTCAGATCCTGAGGTCGTCAGGCAATACGATGCGGATCCGCTGTGCAATTTCCGCTTCACTCTCAACGGGTTCATCGGGCTTTTCTCGCTGATGCAGAACGCATACGATGTGCGGGGATGGACGCCGGGGAATCCGCGGATGCCGGTGCTGTTCATCTCGGGCGAGGAAGATCCGTGCATGCTCAGCCGCAGGAAATTCCTGGAGGCGGCGGAGACGATGAGAAAGGCCGGCTACAGGGATGTGGAGACGGTGCTCTACCCCGGGATGAGGCATGAGATACTGAATGAAAGAGGAAAGGAGAAGGCCTGGAACGACGTTGCGGAATTTATTGAAAGATACAACACAAATGGTCCAGGCCCGTGGGAAGGCGTGGTAATCAACGGCACGGCCTATGCGGACGGATATGAATAAAATTACCCTCGTCTATAACATCCGCCGTACGAACCGCCGCACCAACAATCCGCTTCCCTTGGCTATGCTTCGGGGAGCGTTTTCTTTTTCCGGATGAGAACGGACATAAAAATCAGATCGGAAACCAGATGAAGACGGCGGCATCCCACACGGCGTGGGAAATGATTATGGCGGCGAAGCGCTCAGGGAAGAAGCGGTAGGCCGCTCCCCAGAAGAGTCCGGCCACGAGAGACGCCATCACGAGCATGAAATTGCAGGAGGCCGCATGGACCAGGGCATAGAGCAGGGTCGCGACGGCAAAGCCCGCGTTCTGTCCCCAGCGGGATGAAAGAGACTGCTGCACATAGCCGCGCCAGAAGATCTCCTCGGCAGGACCTATCAGAAAGAGCATCAGCACAGAGAGAAGCAACGGAGACTCCCCCGTCTTCATGCCGTAGATCTCATTCACCTGCGGCCTCGCGAAGTCAAAAAGCCATGAGGACACCTTGTCTCCGGTCCAGAAAATCGCCCAGAGAGCGGATGCCATGACGATGCCTAAAAGCACGTCGACTGCAGTAAGTCTTACCCGCCTGTACCATCCGGGACTGAAGACCGTCGACAGGATGGAGAGAGTCAGGGCCGACCCTGTCATCATCCACCAGAACGGGATATGCGGGGCCGTAATCGGAGAGAACATCACCGCCCAGAGAAACGCGGCGAGAATCACCATAAAGACAAGCTTCTTCATGATCCCTGAAGTTACGCCAAAAGACCTGCGAGAACAAATGCCACGGTAAGCACCACGCTGAACAGCAGCTGGAGCTGAGCCGTGGCCTGATCCAGACCGGCAATGGCCGCAGAACCGCCCTTGAAATAGCTCAAGGCAGTCTTGACATTGCCCATCGCAGGGAACAGCGCCAGCCACACGAGCAGAGTCCACAGCGGAAACACTCCGACGGCGGCGCAGACGGTGATCCACACGAACGGAATCAGAATCTCGGCACAATACAGATATATGGAGACCTTCCCGCCCACCTTCATCGCGAAAGTGCTTATCTCGGCGCGGGCGTCGGTTGCAATGTCCCTGATGTTGTTGCAGTGGAGAATCGCCACGGTGATCAGCCCCACAGGGACGGCCAGCCAGAGTATCTTCCAGTCCACCTGCAGGGTGGCCGCATAGACGGTGCCCATAGTCGGAAGCGCGGCATACGCGAGGAAGATCACCACGTCTCCCAGAGCATGGTATTTAAGCCCCGGATAGAGCACTGCGCAGAGCAGCCCCGCAAAGCCGATGTACAGCAGCGGCATTCCCGTGCGCAGCCAGAGACCGATGCCGGCAAGCAGCGCCACAAGCAGAAGAGTCAGCGAGAGCCTGTATATCTCCTTCGGCGTGAACATCCCCGAAGTCAGAGTCTTCACTCCGAAAGTGTCCTGAGCATCCACATGGCGGCGATAGTCGAAATAGTCGCTCCACGTGTTGCCTGCGGCATGAAAGATCACGATATTGAGCAGGGCCCACACCCCGTTGACCCAGTTGATGTCCTCATGGCGCGCAAAAAGGCAGCCGAGCGTCACCAGCACCGGCATCGCCGAAGCCGGAAAAGACCACGGCCTCACCGCGATCATCCACTCCCTGAAAGAATGTTTCCCCATAATTTCCGCTTTTTCTTTAAATTTTCCTCCTTTTCAGAGGGTCGGCAAAAACAGGCGGCAAAGATAGCGAATATCGCCGAAATAGAAAATGGACATTCTGTCATCACAGGATGGACATTGTGACATGGGACGGTGACAAGATTTCCGTTTTCCGGCTCAGGCATGCGGTTTGCCTTATCTCATGGCGTCCGACGGAAGGATCCGAAGGACCCGGGAAAGGTTCCCGGAGCACAACAGCCCCAGAAACCGATACAGGTCCAGAAGCTCCAGACGCACGGACGGAAATGAAGTGAAATTTTTAAATGGAGGATAAGATTATGGTACCTGCAAGAAGAAACCGGACTTGGCTGCCGGATATTTTCAATGACTTTTTCGACACTGAATGGATGGACAGGATGAACGCCACGGCGCCTGCCATCAATGTCATCGAGAACGAGAATGACTATGAGCTCGAGGTCGCCGCGCCGGGACTCACAAAAGAGGATTTCAAGGTGCATATCAACGATGAGGGCAATCTGGTCATCGAGATGGAGAAGAAAGCTGACGAAAAGAGCGAGAAAAGGCACGGACACTATCTCCGCCGCGAATTCTCATACTCAAAATTCCAGCAGACGATGCTTCTGCCGGATGACGCGGACAGGGAGCAGATAAGCGCTCAGGTCGAGCACGGTGTGCTCAATGTCGTCATCCCTAAGATCAGGAAAGAGGAGAAGGAACAGGCAAAGAAGGTCATTGAAGTGAAATAATGGTCATGAAAATGACTGACAGATGACTGACAACCGTGATTCTCACGGAACATGTCTGAACAAGCTCTGACATGGAGGGTCGACTCCCGCAAGGGGGCCGGCCCTTTTCTGTTTCTGCCGGAGCGGATTCTCTGCAAGAAACCGCCACTATGCCTCCTGTCAGATGTCCGTAGACCCGACGACGGCAGCAGACCCGACGACGGCAGCAGACCCGACGACGGCAGCAGACCCGACGACGGCAGCAGATCGACGATGGCAGATCCGATGATTCTCGAAAAGGCACGCAAACTCTGCAGAAGGCTTCGCCGCAGCGGAATTTTTCGTTATCTTTACAGGTTTGAAATTTCGGACAGACTCAGTGCGGAACGCAGAAACAGACGAAAAGATGGCAATGAAATCCACACCAGAACATACGGAATCGACAACGCCAGCCGGCCAGACCGCAGCCGAGACCGCCGGCAAGACAGCGCCGGAGGCCGCCGGCAAGACAGCAATTGCCCAGTCGGCACACCTGACCGCTGACAAGACGGCACCGGAGGCATTCTATACGGAACGGGCTGAAAGGCTGAAGGCGGAGGAAACCATGACAGGCCGCAAGAGCGGCATGATGATGTTCTGCAGACTGGCATTCTTCTGCCTGTGCGCGGTATTCATCTGGCTGGCAGTTGACAATCACGGCAATGCGGCATACGTGGCGGCGGCCCTCATCTGCGCCGTCGCATTTTTCGTCATCCTCAAAATCGACGAAAGGTACAGAAAGACGATTGAAAGGCTCAGAGCCATGACGCGGATATGCGAAAATGAGCTCGCCTGCCTCAAAGGTGACTTCTCACCGTTCCCTGAGGGAAGCGAATATGTGGACATGAAACATGAATACTCATTCGACATGGACATATTCGGCCCTGACTCGCTATTCCAGCGCATGAACAGGACCGTGACGCGGAAAGGGAGCAAGAGACTCGCGGAAAGGCTGACTACTATAAGCCTCGACAGGAATGTGATCGAAAGAAACCGGGAGGCAGTCGCCGAACTTGCAGCCGATCCGGAGTGGAGACTGAAGTTCATGTCCTGCCCGCAGATCGGAGACAGGCTCGACTCCCTCGCAGAAAAGACGGCTGCAGGCGACGCCGACGCCCCGAAAGGCATCCTCACAAGAGGTGTCGCTCCGTTCGTGCTCATCGCGCTGACTCTCGGCGCGCTGGTCTGCTGCATTTTCGGAGTGCTGCCGTGGATGGCTTTCGTGGTGATGGTCTTCATCCAGCTTCTGACCGCGACAATGACAGGCGGAATGACGGAAAAGACGGCGCAGAATGCGGACAGCCTCGACAGGGAAAGCGGGAAATACATGGCCCTGCTCAAGGTGATTGAAGAAAAGAAATTCTCCTCCGGACTTCTGCGCGGACTTGAAGAAGAGCTCTTCAACGAAGAAAAAGGCTGCCCGGCCGCATTCAGGGAACTCGCGAAGATACTGAGCCTCTTCGAGCTCAGGGGCAATTTCATCACATACCTGCTCTTCAACGGACTTTTCATGTACGATGTCCTGCTCAGGCGGAAATTCCGGAAATGGATGAAGACATACGCGGTTCATGTGCGGAAATGGACGGACTGCACGGCGGAATTTGACGCACTCGTGAGCCTGGGGACTCATGCATTCAACAACCCGGACAATGTCTGCGCGGAGATCCTCGGCCCGGACTCAGAAACGGTAATCGCGGCGACGGACATCTCTCATCCGTTCCTGCCTGCACAGACGGCTGTACCAAACAGCATCTCGCTGAAAAAGGGAGAGATAGCCATCATAACCGGAGCGAACATGGCAGGCAAGAGCACCTTCCTCCGGACGATAGGCACCTCGTATGTCCTTGCTGTCAACGGAGCTCCGGTCCGGGCGGCATCCTTCGCCTTCATGCCCGTGAGCCTGTTCTCGAGCATGCGCACCACAGACAATCTGTCCGCCGACATATCATATTTCCAGGCGGAACTGCTCAGACTCAAGCAGCTGCTTGACCATGTGCGACACAGCGGCTACAGCCTCATCATCCTCGACGAAATCCTCAAAGGCACCAATTCCGCCGACAAGCTCAACGGCTCGATACTCGTGCTCAGAGAACTGATAAAGCACAGAGTGTCAGGACTTGTCGCTACTCATGACCTGGAACTGGCCAAGCTCGGAGAGACTGAAAGCGGACATTTCACCTGCCGCTGCTTCGAGATAGAACTCGCTGATGAGATAAAATACACCTACAGGATGAAGGAGGGCATCGCAAGAAACATGAACGCCACTCACCTGCTGAAAAGAATCCTGAAAGAAGACGATGAAGAAAGGAATTGAAATAGAGACAGAAAGGCTTATTCTCAGGCCGTGGGCGCCGGAAGATGCCGAAGCTCTCTACAAATACGCGAGTGACCCGGAAATCGGAATCGCAGCCGGCTGGGAGCCGCACAAGTCCGTTGATGACAGCCTCGCGATAATACGCACAGTGTTCGCGGCGCCGGAGACATACGCAATGGTGCTGAAGTCTACCGGAGAACCGGTAGGAAGCATAGGAATCATGTTCACCACGGGCCTCCACAGCGCCGGGATGGAAGAGGACGAAGCGGAGATCGGCTACTGGATAGGCAGGCCATACTGGGGACAGGGACTGACGCCGGAAGCCGTGCGCAGGCTGCTCAAGCGCTGTTTCCTGGAGCTGAGGCAGAACGCGGTCTGGTGCGGCCACTACGAAGGGAACGACAAGTCCCGGAGAGTCATGGAGAAATGCGGATTCACCTTCCACCACTCCGAGCGGTGCAAGATCTCCCCTCTCGGAGATGTCCGCACCGAGCATTTCACCCGCATCTCCAGAGACGAATGGTACAGGCAGAACGGGATGGCGTCATTCCGCACCATGAATCCGGCGGACTCCCATCTGCTGCGCGAACTTTTCCACGACACAGTGCTGACGGTCAATGCCGCGGACTACACTCCGGAGGAAACTCAGGACTGGGCGTCATGCGGAGACCGGGAGGGACACTGGGAGCGTCTGACCGGCACCATGCACTTCATCGCCGCGATGGACACTGATGGAGAGATGACCGGCTTCGCAGGCATCAGGGACGACGGCTATCTCCATTCGATGTTCATTCATAAAGACTGGCAGAGATACGGCATCGCCACCGTCCTGCTTGAAAAGATGGAGAAATATGCCGCAGATCACGGCGTCAGCGAAATCACGTGTGAAGTGAGCATAACGGCCAGAGGCTTCTTCGAAAGCCGGGGATATTCAGTCGTCACCGAGCAGAGACGCCGTGCCAACAGGCTCGAACTGACCAACTTCGTAATGAAGAAGCGACTTCCGGACGGTCTGAAGAAACGCGTGTTTATCGACATGGACAATGTCCTTGTGGACTTTCAGTCGGGAATCGACCGGCAGACGGAGGAGATTCTTCGCGAATACGAGGGGCGGACGGACGAGATCCCCGGGCTGTTCGCAGAAATGCTGCCTATGCCAGGAGCGATAGGTGCAGTACATGAGCTTCAGAAGCATTTTGACCTTTATATATTGTCCACAGCGCCATGGAAGAATCCGTCGGCATGGTCGGACAAGGTGAAGTGGGTGACGAGACATCTGGACGACGTCTTTCACAAGCGCATGGTAATCACCCACTGCAAGAACCTCTGCAAAGGGGATTACCTCATCGACGACAGGAGCAAGAACGGCACTTCCGAATTTGAAGGAGAATGGATACAGTTCGGCAGCGCAAGGTTTCCCGACTGGGACGCCGTCGTCTCCTATCTTCTCAAAGGGCTCAGCCCTGACCAAAAGTAATCAGCCGAGGGCTCGGTTTAAGTCCTGACCCAGTCATCCGGCTGAATACAAGACGTCAGCCGATGACAGAGCGGCGGTATTCGATTGGTGACATTCCGGTCATGCGGCGGAAAAATGAGCTCATATAGGTCTGGTCCGAGAAATTGAGAAGAACATTCATACTCATATTTCTCGGAATGCTGACGGCGTTCGGCCCGTTCGTGACGGACATGTATCTGCCTACGCTTCCGTCGATGGCAGAGCATTTCACCACGTCGGCATCAATGGTTCAGCTCGGACTCACGGCAAGCATGATCGGCCTGGCAGTCGGGCAGCTCATCTTCGGACCTCTGAGCGACCGGTTCGGCAGAAAGAAGCCGCTGGTGATGGCAATGGCACTGTTTCTCGTGGCCACGGCCGGGTGCATTCTGAGCCATAATATAATGCAGTTCATCGCGTTCCGTCTCGTGCAGGGCATGGCCGGGGCCGGTGGCATAGTCATCGCGCGCTCAGTGGCCTCGGACATGTATTCAGGAAGGGAACTGGCGGTGATGCTTGCGGTGACGGGAGCGATAAACGGAGTGGCGCCGGTTTGCGCTCCTGTGATAGGCGGAATGATGGCCGGAAGCGCAGGATGGCAGGGCATATTCTTATGCCTGCTTGTCCTGGGAGCCGTTCTGCTTGCGATGTCGCTGCATTTCAGAGAGACGTACACTGCCCTGCCGCAACAGGCATCCGGCAGGGTCTGCGGGAGGAAAAACAATGTTCTGGCCGGATTCAAGGCTCTCGGCGGCAACAGACTCTACCTCTGCTGCGTCCTGCAGTACGCATTCGCCAACGGAGTGCTGTTCACCAACATATCGTCATCTCCATTCATCATGCAGCACCACTACGGCTTCTCTCCGCTGACGTTCAGCGTATGTTTCGGAATCAATGCGGTGGCAATCGGCCTTGCCGCGACTCTGTCGGTGAGATTCGGATCAATGCGCAAAGCGATGGTGACAGGCAGTACCGGAATGGCAGTCATCTCCGTCCTTCTCTGCGCGGCGATGTGCATGAACTGCAGCTTCTGGATTTATGAAGTCCTCCTTTTCGGGCTTCTGATGTCTCTCGGACTGACGTTCACGGCATCGAACACCATAGCGATGAACGCCGGTCGGGACAACGCCGGCGCCGCCTCTGCCCTGCTCGGTGCGCTCGGCTTCGCGATGGGCGGCCTCGTCTCGCCGATAGCGGGCATGGGAGACATAATGAAATCAACGGGAGCGCTGTTCGTTGTATGTTCAGCGCTCTCGATGATGTTCGCGACTTTGACGTCAAAGATTATGGGACCGGACGGACAGAAAAGCCGTCACGGACTGAATCAGCCTGCCATCTCAGCGTCATCATACTTGAAACAATCATGTATCTTCCTAAGTCTCAATGAAATAATAATAAACAGGAGACCGAAGAGCAGCAGCGCTATGCCGGTGAGCGTCACTACTGTGGCAACACCCACTGTGAGAGGCATGACGAGCACGAGTATCGACATCACGAGCATCAGCACGCCTGCAGCTATAGTCCATCCTGAGCCCTTGATCCTGAAGCTGTTGAGATCAGCTCCGAAGCCGATCACCATGAAGCTGTGATACAGCAGCCAGATGCCGAGAACTACCGGAAGCAGCACCAGAGTGATGCGCGGGAAGCAGCTGAGGAAGATGCCGAGGGTAAGGTCAAGGATGCCTCCGATGACCACATATCCTCTCATCATGAAGTAGTTGCGGCTCGTCACCGCCGTCACGAGATCAATGATTCCGCTCACGATCATCATTATTCCGAAGAGAAGACCGAGAGCGAGATAGCTCTGCGCCGGATGACAGAACACGACGATGCCCACTACGAAGGTCAATATTCCGGACAGCAGCAGAAGCCACCAGTATTTAATGGCCTTCGCTGCCCCTCTTACGATTTCATTCATTGGATTTTCCATAGTCCATTATTTTAAAAGTCAAACATGAAGCGTGTCAGGTCAACATCCATGCCTCAAAATGCCATGCTGCCGTTTTCTCCGTCCTTTGAGCAAAGAGCTGCATCAAAACGACAATTATTCGAAAAATAAATCAGAGACTGACGCCAGATTACCGAATTTTCAGAAAAGAGCGCGACTAGTGCGTCAAATGCAGTATCTTTGTCACCCATTGTTTTTTCACGGACGGTATGGCATACAGAGTTATTGATCTTTTTGCCGGTGTAGGCGGCTTGAGTTACGGCTTTGCGCACGATGACGACTTCGAGATAATTGCAGCCAATGAGATACTTGAGCCGATGGCTCGCGCATACTGTGCCAATCATCCGACCGTGAAGATGTACGCAAAGGACATCCGGGAGTTCTCAATCGATGATCTGACCCGCGACTTCGGGCTGCGGAAAGGGGATGTCGACATCATTGTAGGAGGTCCGCCGTGTCAGGCCTACTCTACCGTAGGCAAGAGGAGGGAGGACGACCCCAGAGGGAGACTTTTCACTGAATACCACAGGATTCTGAAGGAGGTGAGGCCGAAACTCTTTGTCTTTGAGAATGTGAAGGGACTGCTTTCAATGCAGAGGGGCGAACTTATCAAGAGCATCGTGGCCCTGTTTGAGTCCATAGGCTATCATGTCAGCGTGAAGCTGCTCAACGCAGCAGACTACGGAGCGCCGCAGATCAGGGAAAGGGTCATCCTGGTGGGGACTCTCGACGGCAGGGAGTTCAGCTTCCCGAGACCTACGCACTACAATCCGGAACTCGGCATTCCGGCAGAGAGAACCGCCCCGGCAGCCCTAAAGGAATCGGCTGAGGCATCCGATCCGGCATCGGCCATTGCCGGCCAAACGGATTCTACAGGCACTACAAGTCAGGCAGAGACGGCACTTAAGCCATACGTCACACTCGGCGAGGCACTCGGCGACCTTCCTTCGCTAAAGACCGGGGAATCGGCGACTCATTACGCCACCGCCCCTCAAAACGACTACCAGAGGCTGATGCGGAGGAATGCCCCGGAGGAACTGGCTGAGCACGAGGTGCCAAAGAACAGCGACAGGCTAGTCGCAATCATGGAGGCGCTTCCGGACGGAGGCTCGCCGAAAGACCTGCCTGAGGAACTGAGACCGGCAAGCGGCTTCGCCAACTGCTACTGCAGGCTGTGGTGGAACAGACCGAGCACCACCATCACCCGCAACCTCGGCTGTCCGTCATCCTCGCGGTGCATCCATCCGAAAGACCCGCGGCCGCTCTCCACAAGGGAAGGCGCCAGACTTCAGGGCTTCCCGGACGACTACATATTCTGCGGCTCGCGCTCTGACAAGCATCTGCAGATAGGCAACGCCGTTCCCACCCTTCTGTCCGAAGCGCTCAAGGACGCCGTCAGGGCTCACCTGAAAGGCAGCCGCTGATCCCCATGCCAAGACTGCCCCGGAGGCAGGTCGTCCTCTCCAATGGCAGTCCTAAGCCCCTGAAAGCGACCAGGACAAGATGCGTCATCTGGCGAGATGCCCCTTGTCGAGCTGCGGACGGATGAAGTTGTCGAGAGCATATTGCCACAGCGCCTCTGAGCCGTCCGGAGTCGCCGCGTTCCTGTGCAGCACCTCCTCAAGCCTGCGACCGGACTCCCTCCACGCCTTGCCGTCGGTGGCAGCCTGAAGCATAAGAGGCTGGAAATTGTCGAGCGTATGGGCAAACTTGGCCTCAGGAGTCTCTCCAGCCTCAAATTCGTCCCAGAGTCCGCGCAGCTTTGCCGCCAGATCGTCCGGCAACACAGGGAAAAGCCTGTCCGCTGCGGCAGTCTCCCTCTCCTTCTGAGTGGCAACTCCCTCAGCATCATACGCGAAAGTGTCCCCGGCATAAATCTCCACAAGGTCGTGAATCAGCACCATGCTCATCACCCTGAGCAGGTCGACCTCCTCATTTGAATATTCCGACAGAAGCATGGCCATCACGGCAAGATGCCAGGCATGCTCCGCGTCGTTTTCAAGCCTCGTCCCGTCCGAAAGCCAAGTCCGCCTCTGAATCATCTTCTCCCTGTCGATCAGTCGGCAGAAATCCACTGTCCGCGCCAGCCTTCCGCCATCTGTGCCGGCCGGCTCCTTTTCCTTGTCATTCATCGCTTCGTCATCAGACGACATCTTTCCATTCATCGCTTCATCAAAATTTAAAAATTATCCTCACAAGATATGAAACATTCCCGAATTTTGGTCATTTTCCGTATTTTTACGGACACACAGTTCAGTCGACAGACTCGGACATCATTCTGATACGCTATGGATAAAACTACAAAAGCGACAAGACCCTGGGACGGGCTCAGCAGGGAGGAGAAGATAAGGCATCTGTTTGAATATCCGGCAGAAATGCGGGACAGGCAGGCTAAGGAGCTGTGGGGACCGAAGGCAGGCGGATATAATGAGCACATCTACTTTCCGCCGGATGCTCCGTGGCATGAGGTTGTGGAAGTGATAAAACACAGTCATGGCAGTCAGATGGTATATATGCGGCTGAAAGAAAAGGACTTCATGACTTTTGACGCGGAGAGCCGCAAAAGAGAGCGGGAGAGAAGGAATATCGACCGCAAGAGACCGAATGCGGAATATCTCGCATATCTGGAGTGGCGCACAAAGGTGCTGCGCAGGTCGAAGCCAGAGATGCTGAGCCTTGAACTTTATCGCGACAAAAAGATAATCTGCCGGGTATGCACGGATGAAGGCGACTACGGCGACGAGGACGGCTTCGGAGTGGAACCGGACTGGTGGGCAAGCGCCATCTTCGACATGGACGGAAATACCATCCGCCCGTTCTCACCCGGATACATCACCTGCCCCCGCGATGAATATTGACGGATGAGCTGCATACAGAGAACTCAATCAGGAATGAATAAAATGGGGACGGGCAAATGACTCATCCCCATTTTTCCGTTTCCTGCGAGTTTCCTACGAGGTTCCTGCGAGGTCACTCAGAACGAGAATCCGACCTTGAAGTTGACTTCGAGAAGAGGGCTGATCATGCACTCGATGCCGGTGGTCATGCGGTACTTGCCGACATTGTAGCTCACTCCGAGCGAAGGGCTTATCATTGCTCCATAATACCCGTAGTCGAGCACAGAAAAATTGTATCCCACGTCGAGGGCAAAATAAGGGCTCACCTTGCGGTCGAGAAAGTCGCTTCTGAGATGGATATACATCGGCATGAAGAGTGCTCCTTCAAAAGCGCAGTATTTCAACCCGACTCCAAGACCCACCGCAAACTGCGGCACTATCCTGTAGCCGTTGACCATCGTGAAGCCGAAATCGCTGCCCAACAGCAGAGAGGGCACCGTGACCTCTAAAAGTCCCATGTAGCCCTTCGGCTTGTTGAAGCGCGTACGCGGATTCTCCTGCAGTTCTCTGGTCATCTTCGCGATTTCGGCGTATTCGCACACGAAGAGACTGCCGTCAGGAGTCTGAATCTTCAGAGACTCATTCGGAATCAGCTCAGTGATGACGCCTCGGATGACCGATCCGTTCTTGAGATGAACGACATCGAGATACTGCTGTGCGCTCATTGTAAAGGACATGAGCACCAAGGCCAGGAAAAGTAGAAATAAACGTTTCATAGATATAGAAGTTTGAATTGAAAGTCCCTTTATCTAAACGAGTTCACACCAGGAGAGTGGTCAGATGCTTCGCGACATAGTCTCTGACGTATGCCACGAGCTCAGGAGCATCAATGATCTCGATGCAGGACGCGAGTCCGAGATAGAAGCGGCCGACACCTTTCATCGAATATACCTCCGTGTCGAGAAGCCAGCGGTCCGGATCTTCCGTCGGAACGAGAACCTTCCTGGAGTCCGGATATTCCTCAGAAAGTATGTTCTTCGCCCGGAGATTCAGCCCCAGCACGATGTGAACCGGCTTCTCGCCGCTCATCCTGAATATGTCCATGACACCCTCCCTGTGGCTGGACCTGTATGTCCAGTGCCTGTCGAGAATCTCAACATTGCGTATGCGGGAAGTGGAGAATACGGCGTTTCTCTGCTTGTCAACATCGTAGCACCACACCTGCGCATATCCGGGACAGAAGCTGAACGGCTCCACATTGCGGTCGCCCACGGTCCCGCTGCTCGATGAGCTGTAGCCGTGCAGGACCACCTTCCTCTCGTCTGCGATAGCCTCTTTCAAAGCCATGATGACCTGCTCCTTGTCTCTGTCCGTCATCAGTTTGCGCGAGAGATGCGAACGCGTGGAAAAATCAGTCATCTTTACCGACTCGCTGTTGATACGGATGTAGGCGGAGCCGTCGACCCTGACTATGTCATATTCATACGGAGGTACGGAAATGGCGACCACCCTGCCGCCGTACATCGGCCTCACCGATATGAGAGACACTATGTTGAGAGAGAAAATCTTTCTCATGTAGTCGGTTATGTAGCGGACGAAGCCGTCTATCCCGTAGTAGTTGCCGTTGATCTTCGTCTCCAGATGCCTGAGATCCTCAGCTATGCCGCAGACATAGCCCATGTCATTCACCCCGATATACAGAGTGCCGCCCTCCTGCGAATTGAGAAAGGCACAGATGCCTTTCATTATGTTGAGGGGCTGGCGCTGCTCGCGGGCATTCTGAGGCGCCGTGAAAAACGAGGTCTTGAACTCCTGGCGGGCATTCTCCATGCCGAGATATTCTCCGTTGTCCTCCTCGAGATTGGCAGACTCTTCCGTCGCCAATGACAGTGAGCTGACGATCTCTCTCTTGATCACATTGCGCACGGACTTGCTGACCACATCCTGAATCCTATTGGCCGCCTGCACGAGGACCGCAACCCTTCTGAGCAGCTGGTCATCCTCATTTTCAAGGATTTCCTCAAGCAGATCGCCGCCCGACTCATCTCCGTATGCCGCAAGAATCGAGGCCAGCTTCACCCTTGTCTCGACAAATCCGGTGCTCTCGATGCCATCTGGCTTCTCAAGCCGCGTGACAAGTCTTTGCTCGCCTCTGGCAAAATGCACGAGATCGGCCAGATAGTCGGAAAGGAAGCCGAGATATGCAGAATCCTTCTCATCACCCGTCACTTCCGACATAATCCGCATGAAACAGAGTACGGCGTATTTCTCCGACGGGGCGGACAATTCTCTGTGGCAGATCAGAAGCATTCGGCTCAAGTCCTTCAGCAGGCCGCGCATCAGCTCCTCCGACGCCCCGTCCGGGCACTTTTCGGGAGGGAGAACGAACCACTGTATGCAGTCTGCCTTAGTGCGAGCCTCATCAAGCTTAGCAAGGGTCTCGTCATCAGCATCTTCCTCACTGGCGACAAAGTCCGTGACATTGACATTGATGATGCCGTAGTACTGCCCTTCTCCATAGCCTGTTATGTCGACATGGACGATGTCGCCGTCTGTCAGCGGAAGGTCGTCTCTCTCATTGGCATACACCGGAAAACCGTATTCCGTCCAGAGCCTGACCTTGTTTTTTCCGGCCCTGTCCTTCTTAATCTCTTTGACCGCCGCGAGCATCGTCCCCATCTCTTCGCTGCCTTCGATCACCGCGTCGACAAACCTCTGGTTAAGCCTGAAACGCATCGGATTTTCGTTCATGAAGGTAGCCTCGATGACCTGCCCGTCCTTGAGATTGGCGACGAAATCCGCCTCTGTATAGTAAAGGACGCCCTGCGAGAAATGCAGTTCACCCTCAATCGTCTCGTATTCAGGGCTGACGCTCCTGACTTTCAGATGTCCTCCGCTCCGTCCGACGACCATGACGTCGAGCTGGTCTTCGACCGAATAGGTCTTCAGCCTGCGTGACTTGATTGCATTGGTCCTTATCTCCCGGAGATAGTCGGAGGTGAAGGATTCGAGACGGTCCAGGTTGCGGCTTTCGGCTTGCCCGAGCTTGTCTGACTTCGGGGCAAGAATCTGCAGCCTGCTGTCCAGCACATGAAACGACGGAACGAGAGACGCCCGTGCGAAATCGCCTCTTCCGGAGTATGCCACCTTCAGCCCCTCGGCGCATATCTCCGCCGAACCGCGCCCTTCATACCATAAAGTGACTGGAGACGAGGAGTTTGACGCTGCTGCAGCACCTACGAGCTTCACTGCCAGGACCTGAGGCTGAAGCGAGGTCAGATCTGTCCAGTCGAGACGCAGTTCAGCCCTTCCCGTCAGCATGTCGAGGACCAGGTCCAGAAGCTCCCGCCTGTGCGACTCCGGGATCAGCGACATCAGCGCCGTAAGGAAGGCGACGCTCACTCTCAAGCGCATGGCAGCATCGGCCTTTATCCCGCTGAGCAGGAATGCCCCGTAGAGTCTGACGGAAAATTCGGCGTCGGACAAGCCCTCAGTCTCCGGCCCGTCGCGATAGATGGGCACGGAATCACGCCGCTCAAGCATCTCCCGTACCCTTCGTTCGAGCAGGGAGAGAGTCATGGAATAGAAGCTGTCCTGCCTGTCGGGACTGAAGCTCCCCCTGTGAAGATACTCTATCACCTTCACAATGTTTCCGTCAATATATTCCGTCTTTATGTCAAGCCACAGGGGCGTCACTGTCTTCTCTTTCGTCATAAGATTCGATTCAATTGTCCGTCTACCGGTCGTCTGACTTCCTCTCGCCCGGCTTCAGGTTTCGGCAGATGCGGAATCCGCCGATTCTGAGCATATATGGAAGTCCGTCAATGACATTTCTGTCCTTCATGCTCTCCTCCGGGCGGAGCCGTATCATCTCGGAATACGGGATTATGAGCGGATGGACGCCGAACACGCCGTCTCTCTTCGGTCCATATCGGAGGCCGGCGATCGTGCGCTCGGCATTCCAGCGGTGCTTCTCCATCCTCATCATGGCTGAAAGCTCCGCTTCGGAGAGACGTTCTGCAAATTCCGCAGGTGTCACCTCTTCCTCATCCTCAGGCACTGCGTCCTCAGGGAAGAGGCTGTAGCCCAGAGCCCTGCAATATCCGGAATAAATATCTATCTGGTAGCGGTTTGCCCAGCGCAGGATCTCGCTCAGCTCAAGCCAGGAGCGATGCGCGAGCCCCTTCATGGCCGCCATCACGGCTTCCGCGGCTGTCCGCATCTGCGCCGCTTCGCACTTCATCACCTGCGCATAGAGCAGAGACATGAAACTGGCATTATCCGGAGCGCCCTGAGCAAAGAGGCATCCCTCGCGCGCATAAAGCGGGCATTTCACAGCCTCTCCCCCAGCAGCCGCAAGATTCTCCCTGCACTGGCTGCAGCAGTAGATCTGATTGGCGAACGATGCGAGCTCATCCTGAAGCATGTCCGACTGCATTCCCTGGTCGAGCATACCGAAAATCTTGACATTGCGGTATTTTCCCGAATCAGAGTCTATCAGTTCCCCCAGATCCGTCTGTATCTCCTGTCTTATCAGCACTCTGGAGTCGCTTTCATATACGGCGGAAGGAAGGTTCAGTCCGAGCGAAAGGCTCATGTCGGGCTCGCTTACGCAGACGGCCACCGTCAGCATGCACTCCGGATCCCGGCTCCAATCCTCCAGCGATGTCCTCATCTGCGGCGAGCACACGTCCGCAGCCACATACTCTATCCTCACGTCGTCAATCTGCCCGTCAAGATACGGGAACTGTGCCCGGAAATAGTCTTTCATCCCGTCCATATCCTTGTCCACCAGCGTGATGACGGTGCGGATACGCTCATCGGACGGAGCTGAATCATCGTAATTCGCGTAATGACAGATGCGCAGAGCCTCCAGCAGCAGGGCGCGTCCCATCCTCGTAAACCCCACTATCACAAGCCTCACATGGTCACGGGACGGGGCCGACGCCAGAATCGGCCGGAAGTCCAGCGGGTCATACTTGCCCGCAAATGAGGCGGAATACACGCTCCACAGAAGCCTCGCCCAGTTTTCGAAATAGTTGAACGGGCGGAAATATATGTTCGGCACATCGTTGCAGCAGTACCATTCCCTCTTGAGAGCCAGCTTCTGGATATTGGAATACGACGGTATGCCGTCAAACTGCACAAACACGTTCATCGGCGGCACATCCGGCCGCGAGCCCCGGAGTCCGCTCACGAAGTGAACCAGCTTGATGTTCTTCGAATCGTGGCCGTAAGAATTGCCGTCGCCGAGAATATACACCTCGCGTGCTTTGGAGATGTTGAGCCTCTGCAGCTCCTCCTCCGACTCTATGTTTCCGAAATATACCGTAACCGCATTCTCCGCGTCTCTTTCGAGCCTCGACCTTATGTTGAGCCGGACCGAAGGTGCGTCAACTCCGCTCATCAGCACGATTTCCGCCCCCGGGGCCTTGGAGTGCATATCCTTTATGAGGCTTATCGCAATGTCGCTGAAACCTATGATGACATAGTGGTTCCGCTTGTCCTTATATGTGACGCTTCCTGAGCGGACCGCATCCACCCGCCTCTCAATGATGTTAGAGATAGTGGAAATGAGCACGCCTCCGAGCAGAATCGAGCCCGCGAGACTCACGATGACAGCAAACAGGCGGCTTCCCCAGCCCTCCACCGAAGCGATGGCGCCGGGATCTATGAAACTGTTGTAGAGAGCCCAGAAGTTTTCGCCGATGGACATGCCGTTGCCCATCCCTATACGGAAAATGAGCGCCAGAATGAAAAATATCGCCAGCAGCGACACTATGGAGAGACACAGAAGCGTCAGCTGAGGGCCTATGCCTCCGGATATGGTGCGGTCGACATTCTCCTGCGAGAACCACCTGCCGAAAAAGCGGCGCAGTCCTCTGCCGCTCTCATTGTGCCTCGGTCTCATTTCCTGCTGATTGTGAATCCGTAACTGCAGATCAGCTTAAGAGTCTCCATCGCCGTATTCCTGTCGTATGCCTTCTCCTCCTCCGGCAGCTCGGCGTATGGCACCAGACACGGGTGCTTCCGCTCGCGGTCATTCCTCTCCGGCCCCCAGGTCCATCCCTCTCTGACCCTTGCGGCGGCCCACACCTCATGCACATTCTCCGCTATCAGCTCCGTAAGCTCCTCCAGCCCCCCGGGAAGCTCCACACCCGAGAGATCAGCCGGAGACGGGACATATCCGTCATTTGCGTTCATAAGTTTGAATTTAATTCTCAGACGAGACATTTCAACTTGTAAAGTTAATCAAAATCCGCATAGAAAGCAATACCTCCGACAACGGCGCAGTTCCTGCCGCATCGCCTCTATTGCGGTGTTCGGTGACGAGAACAACACCGACGTGATCATTGATTTTTTGAATGTGGTGCTGCCTGAGGAGCGGCGTGTCCGGAGTCTGACATTCTCGCGGACGGAGATTCCGGGGTTCACGGCGACGAACAAGGCGGTGCGTGCAATACGCGGCGAAGGTGTACGACTCCAACTCGCGGTCGGGGGACAGGCACTACGACCTTCCTCCGGTGTATCTGATCGGCATCCTCGCCCGCGACCCGGGCTTCTCCCGGTCCGGCTCGGTGTGGGACGGGCGCTACAT
This sequence comes from uncultured Bacteroidales bacterium, assembly GCA_944326355.1. GTDB lineage: Bacteria > Bacteroidota > Bacteroidia > Bacteroidales > UBA932 > Cryptobacteroides. Next base: position 27,659 of record CALVDO010000011.1, read on the forward strand.
CTCCGAGTATACTTTCCGGGAAAAGGAGACGCATGAGGTTGCGGATGAGACGATAAGTATTATCTTTGTGGAGCTGTACCGCTTCGGGAAAGGCGCGGGAAAGTGCAGAAGCGACCGGGATCGCTGGTGGTACTCGATGAAGCACCTGAAGGAACTGGAGTCGGTGCCTGCGGCGTTCGGGACCGGATCACTGGACCGCCTTTTCCGGGCGAGCGAGATAGCACAGTTCGACAGCGAGAAACGACTGAAATACGAGGAGGACATGATAAGCGAAAGGGACTACATCAACATCCTTGACACTGCCGAGGAGCGGGGTCGCGCCGAGGGCATCTCGAAAGTTGCCCGCGCTATGCTCAAATCGGGCATGGACATCAAATCGATCTCGTCGCTGACGGGAATGACCGAGGAGCAAATCAAGGCTCTCAGACCGGAGTAGCATCTGCTGAATACGATTTGACCTGCGGCGCAGGTCAACACTTCTTCCAGCTGGAAGCCATAGTCAAGCCGCCAGCAGAAGAAGGAAAAATGTAATGAAAAATACCGACAGCCACAGCACAGGTACAACGGCCACGATAAGCCAGTTTTTCCATGTCACCTTTCTCGTTTCCTCCGGAATCAGATCTTTGACCTTGTCCGAAAAGGAAAAGTAGCAGAAATAGACGATGGACCAGCCGATTGAGATGACCCTGTTGATGGGCGAGCCGACTCCGGACTCGGCGAAATATCCTGTAAAGAGCGTCATGATGTTACTAATCAGAAACAACACAGCTATCGACTTGGCCATGAAAACAGCGTCCGGCTTCCTTCTGATGAAGGCCACAAGCGTATATACGCCGAGAACCTCGAAGAACACATAGACAAGAAGGTCAATATAATAAGCCCATTCAAAGTCGCCATATTCACTCACATCCACCGCCGTGAGATGATACAGCAGCGAGAGGACCGGGCTGAACATGAACAAGAAGAGAAAAAACGCGAGCCATCCGGACACTTTTTCTTGCGTAGCCGGATTTTCTGTTAAATCCATAGCTGTCATAAATTTAACTCATCCACAACAACGACATGGACAACCCCCTTGTCGCCACTACCCTGCCATTCAATCTCATCATCAGTGAGCACGCCGCAGCAGGTCAAGTCATACTCCCCAGACGCAATTCCACCGACTGTATAATCCATCGAATACGGACTCTGCAATTCGAATGTCTCACCGAAGACATCGTATGTGACCGTCCAGGAATAATTGGTAAAGTCTGTCGGCAAATATGTAAGCCTCAGTACATCTCCCTGATGCACTGCAAGCCGCTCTATCTCTCCGACAGAGATGATTAGCCCCTTGTTAGACATTTCCTCGCCCGTAGTGAGATTCTTGACAGTAAACTTCGCCCCATTGCTATCGTATTCAACATGTATCGTAGTCTGAAACTCAGACTTCACACACGACACCAAAAGAGGACATAGACACACAACAAGGGAGATTGCATGGATTAATTTGGTTTTCATAAGTTTATCAAGAATATTTATATCCATAGTTTAAAATCAAAATGCATTGCCGTCTCAAACCAGTTTCTGACAAAGAAACCGCAGAGGTATTTTAAAGAGGCATTCAAGACGGCAATGTCGGTTACTGCAAACGAACAGGTACTCCAAGTCGGGAATATCTCCCACGGGGAGAACCACAAATCAGAGCAAATGTAGATAAATTTCTCGAAACAATGGGATTATATCTCCATTTCTTTTTTGTGAATTTTTAAAAATCTGCCCTTGCTCCTTTAAATATCTAAAGGGAAACACGCTTCTACGCTAATAGAATGCGTTTTTATCCTCTCCCCGCGGGAGATTGACATTTTTCCACATCGACTTACGGCATTACCTGCTATTTTTTTCTCGCATTGCCGATTTCCCTTTTTTCATTTTCTCGCATTACCGGCTTTACTTTTCACGGCGGCCTCATCGGCGTTTCTGGCGGTCGGTACAGGATGCCGCATCACAGCATTCCTCTGGGGTGGATGCCGCATCACAGCATTTCAAGTATCATGCGGTTGGCGTCGTCGACTTCACCACGGTCGATGGAGGCGAGGTAGATCAGGGTGGTCTTGTCGGAATCGTGGCCGAGGCCTTCGCTGATGACGGGGATGGGCACGTGACGGTCGCGGGCGATGGTGGCCCAGGGAGTGATTGCCTCAGCATCCGTCGGAGTGGTTGAGAAGATTATAGTCTTCGCCATGCTTCCTCCTGCCGCCATATCCTCGGCAGTCGCCGCAATGACTGCCCAGAACTACGGTGCAGGACTCACGGACAGGATGAGCAGCTGCCTGCGATCAGGAATCGGCATGGCGCTGGTGTTCGGCGTCGGCATATGTCTGTATTCGCAGTTCCTCCCGGAGACCCTCACCGGCCTGTTCACAAGAGACGGAGAAGTCATCACAATGGCCGCGGACTATCTCAGAGGCTACAGCATCGACTGCATAATGGTCAGCTTCGTGTTCTGCATCAACTCCTGGTTCAGCGGTCAGGGCAACTCGATCTTCCCTATGATTCACAGCCTCATAGCGACATTCTTATTCAGAATTCCGCTTTCATGGCTGTGCAGCCGCCTCGACCCTTACGGACTCCATCTGATGGGCTATGCGCCGCCATTCTCCACGATGGTCTCCCTGATCATCTGCATCTTCTACATCAGATACTGGCGCCGCCGCAGGAGGCCGGCCCCCGGGCAAGACGACGCAGTAGAGGCCGTCGCCGCGACGACGGCACAGAACTAAGATGTCGCAGTAGGCGTCAGAGATCAGGAGTGACGGCGACCTTGACGACGCCGTCGAGCCGGTTCGCAAAGATACGGTAAGCCTCTCCGATGCGGTTCAGAGGAAACCTGTGCGTGATCAGAGGAGTCGTGTCGAGCTGCCCTGCGGCGATCATGTGCAGAATCTCGGCACAGTCGCATCCGTCCACGCCTCCGGTCTTGAAAGTCAGATTCTTGCCATACATCTGAGGAAGCGGCAGCACTTGCGGGCCGTCATACAGAGCCACGACGGTGACCACGGCGTTCGGACGGGCGCATTCCCACGCCAGACGGAAAGTGTCATCCGACCCGGCTACCTCCAGCACCACATCCGCACCTCCATGAAAACTGTGGCCGCGCACGAAATCGACGCACTCCTCCGGCCCGGTCACGAGAACCGACGGATAGTGCCGCCTCACGAAATCCGCCCGCTGCGAGTCCTTCTCACAGACGATTATCCTCGCCGGACGCCTGAGCATCACGCTCAGCAGGGTGCATATTCCCGTAGGCCCTGCACCGATTATCAGCACGGCGTCCTCCTCGGTAATCTCAGAAATGCGGGCCGCCCACCAGCCCGTCGCGAGGATGTCCCCCACGAAGAGAGCCTGCTCGTCGCTGACCCCGTCCGGAATCACGGTAAGGCCCTGATCCGCATGAGGCACCCTCACATATTCAGCCTGTCCTCCGTCAATGCGGCATCCCAGAGCCCATCCTCCGTCCGGATCGGTGCAGTTGTTCACATAGCCGTGACGACAGAAGAAGCATTCCCCGCAGAAAGTCTCCACATTGACCGCCACCCTGTCTCCGGGCTTCACTCCCCGCACAGCCTCACCCGTCCGTTCAACTACTCCCACCATCTCATGTCCGAGGGTTACCCCCGGTACGGCTCTCGGCACGCTTCCGCGGAGGATGTGCAGATCGCTTGTGCAGATGCACCCGAGAGTCACGCGCACAATGGCGTCCTTCGGACCCAAGATTTGAGGCATCGGCTTGTCAATCAGCGCCGAACGGCCTTCTCCGAGATAAGTGTAGGCAAGCATGTCGTCAAAATTTGAAATCGCGGCAAATGTAACGATTTTTTTCACTATTTTCGAAAGTTGAATTAAACCATGAAAAAATGGCCTCCACATCAGCCTCCAGAGAAATCAGGATCTTCCTGTCATCCACATTCTCCGACATGCAGGAGACTCGCAACTACCTCACCAAGAAGATATTTCCGAAGATAGAGAAAGAATGCTCCGACAGGGGCGTGCGATTCACCGTGCTCGACCTCAGATGGGGCATCACCGAAAGCGAGTCAAAGACCGGCAAAGTCATTGAGATCTGCATCGACGAGATTAACCGCACCAGGCCGTTCTTCATAGGGCTCGTGGGCGACAGATACGGATGGATACCGGACGAGGAGGAGATGAGGCGCAACCGCCATCTGGAGGAAAAATACCCTTGGGTACGGGAATACATGAAGAGAGGGGTCAGCATCACGGAAATGGAGATGCAGTATGGAGTGCTGGACAGCGACATCCCCGTGGAGGCATTCTTCTTCCTGAAGGACGGCAATTCAGAGACGGGAAGTCAGGAGGAGGCGGCCAAGCTCGCCGCCCTGAAGGCGAAAATCCGAGAAAAGGCGGCGGAGGGAGTCTGCAGCGCGGAGACATATCACTCAATCGAGCAGCTTGGACGACTCGTGCACGAAAGACTCATGGCAATGATCGACACAAAGTTTCCTGCCGACATGAAGCTGAGCCCCTTCGACAGGTTCATGCTCAGGCAGGAGAGCGAGCTTGAAGAATACAGAAACGGCTATATCGACCTCTGCGGCAGGACGGATCACATCGACAGCCTGCTTGGAGACTGCCGCATATTCCTTGCCGACGAGAGCGGCAGCGGAAAGAGCGCCCTGCTCGCAAACTGCGGCAGAAATGCTGAAATCAGAATCATCAGGACAAACATAAACGACTCCATTAATTCAGTCGGACAGCTGATGAACATATTGCTCCGCTGTCTCGGACTGACCGACTCCGATCCGTGTGATGCGCGCCGGACGGAGGATACTGCCCCGGACATCGCAGCAGTATTCAACGAAAAAGGCTTCTCGGAAGATGTGGTATGGATAATCGACGGTCTCGAAAAGCTGCCTGCTGCAAATATGACCGCTCTGCTGCCGCTCTTCAAACTGCCCGACCAGGTAAAGACCGTAATCTCGGCCGATGACAAGACTTTCGAGTCACTTCGCGACTATGCCGGAGATTTCACCTGCATCGGCGTCTCCAGTCTGAACAAGGCTGAGATGGTTCATCTCATCCGCCATACGCTTCAGAGACACGCCAAGAAGCTCACCGCAGAAATGGAGCTGCACATCATGAGATGCGACTTCCTTTCAAAGCCGTCAATGCTCAAAGTCTTCATCCACGCCCTGGTACAATTCGGTATATTTGAAGAGCTGGACTCATTCATCCACAGGCTGACGGGAGCAGGCTCGGAGACAGAATTCATGGGCAAGATTCTCGAAATAGCGGAAGACGACTTCGGCAGGGAGGACATTGAGCATCTTCTGGGCACTCTGGCCTGTGCCTCATGCGGCCTCAACGAAAAGCAGATTATGGAAAAATGGAATTACACTCCCCTCGCCTGGTCTGCCCTGTACAGTGCCGTAGAAGTGTTCATATACAGGCAGAACGGCTGCATAATTCTCCGCAGCGGTTTCCGGAGCTTCGTAAAAGACCGCTACCTTGCCGACCCTTCCGCGGCCTCCTCGGCCCGGAACACCACCGTCAGTCTGCTGCGGGAAGAGATGTGCACTGCCCGTAGAGAGCTCTTCAGCCGCCGCAGCGGAATGTCCTTAACGGACAGGATGATTATGAAAATCTGGGGTATCTGGCTGACGGACAAGGACATCAGCAGAAGCTGCAACATATTTCGAGAGATTGTGCTGCTACTCATTGATTCAGGGCAATGGAAGCTTGCCGCCGATGTGCTCGTTTCCGAGAATCTGGTCTTCAGCATGGACTGCTTCCGAGGTTACGAATACTTCTCAGTGCTGCACGGCTTACTCTCGCACGGCTTCAATCCCTGCCGTCTGTTTACATTCAGAGACATGCTGCTGTTCTCCATGATCGGTAAAGACGAATCTGCGCAGATGCTGTGGAGCATGTTTACAAATCTGTCCAGAGCCTCGGCTGACATCCTCCCGAAACTTCGGAGACACTTCTCGAGGATGCCTCTGGGAAAAGATTTCAAGCGAAGAATCCTGAGTGTGCTGGACGAATGCTTCACAGGCTCCGGCACTGATGTAGACACCACAGACTTCGAGGATAGCTGGATTCCGGGAAAAGACGATACAGACCTGTCGAGACTGGCTGTTTTCTTCGACAGAATTGTAGTAATGGAAAACCTTGAGCATGTGAAGAAGATACTTCAGAAGTCGGAGGAAATGACCAAGTCGCTTCCGGACAACGCCATGACGAAGACTTTTTTCATGATGTTCATCCCGATATGTCTTCTACGGCTCGGCAAGACGGATGAAGCCAGGGAACAATACGGCAGGCTGCTGGACAACTGCGAGTCGGATCCGGCCATATTCGCCATGCTGAGATTTGAGTTTGCATTCACTGAGAAAGACTGGAAGTTGTGCCGTGAAACAGCCGAAGAGGTCCGGCATATGGCGGGAATCTTAACCGGAGAGATGAAAAACGGAGGTCGGATGAGATATCTGCGGATGCTTACGGCCATCGGCGAGTCCTGGTCTTACGACGGCTACGACAGAGACAGGCTGATACAGGAATATCGTGATGCATGCGCAGACAATGCCGGTTTCCTGTCCTACTTTGCCGACTGGCTGTCCGTCAAAAACCTGTATATCGCAGCGGCACAAGTCTACGGAATCGCCTCTGAAGTATCGGAGACTGAGATACTCAAAGGATATTACCAATATAAAAAAGGGAAAATTCTGCAAAGAGAAGCCAGGACACGATACAACATAGCTTGGACACAATCACAATACGACAGAGATATGAGACGGACGCTCATGCAGTCGGCCGGCACGGCGATGGAAGAGGCGGTAGGTCACTTTCAGACTGCAGGAGAAGAGGGTCGGGAATGGGTTGGCGACTCTCTTGATCAGGCCGGAATATGCTTCACTGAAGCCGGAGAGACGGACAAGGCCATAGAAATCATCCGCCGCAGGCTACAGGTCTCAAAACAGATGGAAAACAAGGCAAACGGCGGAGAAATTGCCGCCTCATATAATTACGCGGCAATCCTGTGCCATAGTCTCTGTACAGCAAAAGACATAGCAGAAACTGCTGAACTGAAGGAGATTGCCGCAATAGGATGCGACACGATGATCAAGGTCCTACAGAACGCTCCCGACGAAATCACCTACCTGAAGAATCTCGTGACCATCATGGTTGACGTCAAAGCCAACGGACTCCTCTCGACAGACAGGCTAGGCGATGTCACAGGCCGACTGGAGACCATGCTCATCAGTAAGGACGGCACTTCGGCAGCAGGCAGGCACAAAGAGAGCGGCGGCTCACCAGAAGCCGGTGTCCTGGACTCGCTTCCGGCTGAAACAGCAGACAGGCTGTTCAGTCTTGCCTGTGTGACACGCCGCGGAATCCTCGCCGGCAGACTTATGAAGAATGCAGTCGCCACCGGACATAAAATCAATGGCAGGGAAGACGAATGGAACATCGGGCTCGTCGACATCTGCTCTGATGACCCGGGAAAAGTCCGGCAAGGCGCATCTGCGGTCACAGATACTCTGCTGAGCATCTATGAAAAGAACCCGCTGCAGCAGTGGTGGGACGAAGTCCCGCCCGAGACAGGCCGTCCTATGGTAAAAAGCCTCTGCCGGGAAAGAGGAACAGATGGTCTTCTCCTGCTCTGGTGCATAGCCAGATGCGAAAAGAACGATGCTGAAGCTGACGCCATCCGGGATAAGATAAGGGACATCGTCACTTCACCAGCCCGCATAAAAAATACAATGTCGTCACTTCCTTCCGGTGACTCGGATATCGATGTCGAAAAGACGGATGACGAGGAGATGGATCTCCTCGACCGCTTCCTCATCCTCCATATTCATTATCAAGCATTCACAATGGAAGAATTCATTGTGTTTCAAACCCGTACCTGTCGTGACTGGCGCCCGGACCTCTTTCCCGAGACTGAGATATGCTCCTCCTGTCTTCGGCTCTGCATAGAGGAAACCGACTGGGATCACGGACATCCTTTCCTATATAAATTCATAGCAGAGACCATAAAGGGAAGCGTGAATCCGGCAGAGACGCTGCTCACATTCATAGAAAACATCTCAAGCCCACAGGAAGAGACATTCAGAATCCTGATGCAGCAGAAATTCAATGCGCGGACGCAATGGGTCATAGAGACAGTCATGATTCCGGCAGGACTTCTTGACACGGGAGAGATGACACTCGACGATGTGCAGATGCAGCGTCTGAGAACAGGCATAGGAGCTTGTCTGAAGATGCTGACAGATGATCCGGAGGCGGATTCATACGATCTCAGGCGGCTGCATGAAGTGTGCATGAGGTACGGACTTACACCGGACACGAAGATTCTCTCCGCCCTGCTTGAGGATGCTCATGGAGAGGAATTCATCGCATTGGTCAGGAAAATGGAGACAGACGGCTACGAGCCGGACGCGGATATACTCGGGCGCATCGTCAGTGAAGACCTCCGCAATGGTGACATCGCCGGAGCCGCCGAGGATTTCGAGCGGTTCCGCCTGAAGGCAGCCGACGACGAAAGCTATAGTACCGCCGTCGCATTTCTCCGGGGACTGCTTGAGACAGCCAGGGGAGAATACGAAAAGGGCTACGTCTCATTCACAGAGGTTGACAGAGCCTCCGAAGATGATGACAGGCCGGAACACTGCATCAGGATATGGGGGAACATAGATGACTTCGACATCTGCCTATACTTCCACCTTTTCGTCTGCGCAGCCTATTCGGGACGTCATACCGAAGCACTTGAACTGGCTCCAAAAGTCTTCAGATACAGAACTTGCGATTATTCTTGGGATATAGACAGTCTGCCGACTTGCCTTCTCCTGCTCAAGAACGGACTTTACGATGATGCTGCCATCCTATATGCAAGCAAGATAAACAATAACATTGAGAACGGGATAGATGTCGTCAAAGAGATGATGTCGGAAGATGCCGATCCGGACAAGGATGACATCTCGTACACATTCTTTGAAACGACATACATCAGAGCAATCCTCATGCTGATACACATTGAGAAGGCCGTCCATGCCGCCTCAGCCGGAGAGCCTCAGGCAAAGCTTGTGCTGTCAATTGCAAAAGGACTCATGCGCGGATGGCTGCCTCCGATGTGCGCCTTTGAGTACGACAAGGCCAAGACTCTCATTTATGGGACTGACCTCGGGAATCCGGAGCATGAATGACGGACATGACAGAATCTTAATTTTCACAATACAAGAAATTTTTAACTATATGGACACGAAAACATTTGTAAATCAATTCAGGGAAGCGTTCGGCGAGGCTGCCCGGCTTCCGCTTATATTCGGATGGAGCGACACTCCGGCGGCTGACACCGCAAAAGAGCCCGGATGCCTCTTCAAATATCTCAGACACGCCTTTGACGGCATCCCCGTCAGCATCAGCGCTGACAACCTCACCTGCGGAGGAGGCAGATTCTATACGGGCTTCTCCCCGATGCCCGAACATGTGCCGACTTTCGTCTCGGAAAAGGAGAAATACAAGGAGTCGCCGGAAAAGGTGCTGGAATGCATCGGACTGATGGACGTCAGGAAGGCCCCGGGGAAATGGCTCAACTTCATCAGAGCGGACCTCGCGGAGACCTTCGAAGGAATGACGGGGCTCCTGTTCATCGACATGCCGGACGTGATCTCCGGCCTCTGCGCCTGGGCATTCTACGACAGCAATGATCCTGAGACAGTATGCCTCAGATTCGGCTCCGGATGTGCATCGGCTGTGTCATACGCGCTGAAAGAGAACGAGGACAACGGCTTCAGGACATTCGTAGGACTCACCGACCCGTCCGCAAGAATATGGTTCGGGGCGGACGACCTCAGCTTCGCGATTCCGGCAAGCCGCTTCAGGACGATGGCCGGGACGCTCTCCCGCAGCTGCCTCTTCGACACGAACGGATGGAACAGGATCAGGGCAAGGCTCAACTCAGTGCGCCGCGCCATTCCGTCATGGGCTGAAGAGATGAACTGCGCCATCACCGTCTGCGACACCGAAGGCGTCATCCTCTACATGAACGCCGCATCGCGGAAAGTCTACGAAAAGCACGGCAATCTAATAGGCAAGAACCTGATGGACTGCCACAGCGAGCGCTCCAGGGCCATCATCCGCAGCCTCCTCGAGACGGGCGGACAGAACGCATACACCATTGAAAAGGGACAGGTCCGCAAATTCATCTACCAGAGCGCATGGAAGGAAGACGGCAGGGTGATGGGCCTGTGCGAGATCTCGATGGTCATCCCGGCGGCTCTCCCCCACTATGTCAGACCTTCTTCTGACGGAACTGCCTCGGGGACATCCCGACATGACGCTTGAAGAAGCGGGTCAGATATGACTGGTCCGGGAAATTGAGCCGTTCCGCTATCTGAGTGACAGTCAGGGTAGAATCACTGAGCAGCACCTTGGCCTCGGCAAGTATCTGCCCCTCGATGAGACGCTTTGGAGACCTTCCTCCGAGGCATTCGGTCGAGGCGCGGTGCAGATAGCGGGGAGATATGCAGAGCTTCTCGGCATAGAAGGCGGCGGAATGCTCTCTGGCGCCGTATTCCCTTATCAGCTGCAGGAAGCGGCGGCAGATCTGCTGCTGGCGCGTGGACTGAGGCTCCACCTCTATCTTCTCCGGCACAGTGCTGAAAAGCCAGATCAGGAAGCCCTGTAGCCAGTCGAACTCCAGAAGCTCCCTGAACTGTGTCCTCACGTCGCCGGAAAACATTGACTTAGCCAGATCCATCCACACGCGGACCTGCCGCCACGTCATCCGGCTGCGCACGTCCGGAGTGTGCCGGTAGCAGGGATGGGCATCGGCATAGTTGAGATAGGGAGTGTCTATCGGCAGCATGGCCTTGAGAAAGGCCTCCTTCGGGAACAGCACCATCCTCGCAAGAAAGTCCGGCGATGCGCTCAGCCGCTGGAGAATCGTCCCTGAAAGGTATATCAGCTCAGTCTCGTCCGTGAGCAGGAAGTCCTCCGCTCCGGTCGTGACCTCGCAGCGTCCTCTCACGCAGATGAGATATATGCCGCAGATGAAATGAACGGGCCTCCCGTCCAGATCGGAGAGGTCCGTTTCTATATATCTGATCCTGTCTGTATCAGGTCCGAGGCTCATTCTCCAAGTCCGAACTTGCGGGCCTGGGCGGCTATCAGCTCCTCGTCCTCGAAATAGTTGATGCGCATTGCCCTGCGCACGTCCGCCAGAGTTTCCGCAGCCACTTCCCTTGCCGCGTCGCATCCGTCCTTGAGCATCCTGTAGACGCCGGGGATATCCTTCTCAAACTCCCTGCGTCTCGCGCGTATCGGCTCAAGCTCCTCCTGAAGGATCGAGTTGAGCAGCTTCTTGACCTTCACGTCGCCGAGACCGCCCCTCTGATAATGCGCCTTGAGCTCGTCCAGACATGAATATTCCGGCAGGAATTCGGCAAAGTGCTCAGGTCTTGAGAAGGCGTCCAGATAGGTGAACACAGTGTTGCCCTCGATCTTGCCCGGATCCTCCACCCTGATGTGGCCCGGGTCGGTATACATGCTCATCACCTTCTTGCGCACATCCTCAGCCGTATCCGACAGATAGATGCAGTTGCCCAGAGACTTGCTCATCTTGGCCTTGCCGTCCGTTCCGGGCAGACGGAGACAGGCTGAATTCTCCGGCAGCAGGATCTCCGGCTCCACGAGAGTCTCCCCGTAGACGGAGTTGAACCTGCGGACGATCTCCCTCGTCTGCTCGATCATCGGCCCCTGATCCTCTCCCACAGGCACGGTCGTGGCCCTGAAGGCTGTGATGTCCGAGGCCTGGCTTATCGGATAGGTGAAGAAGCCAACCGGGATACCCGGCCTGCTGTCTCCGGACTCATTGCTCTCCGCAAATCCCCTGAGCTGTATCTCGGCCTTGACGGTCGGATTGCGCTGAAGCCTCGACACCGTCACGAGATTCATATAATAAAAGGCGAGCTCGCACAGCTCAGCCACCTGCGACTGAATGAAAATCGTACTTCTTGCCGGATCGAGCCCGCATGAGAGATAGTCGAGAGCCACCTCTATGATGTTCTGCCGGATCTTCTCCGGATTGTCGGCGTTGTCCGTAAGAGCCTGGGCGTCGGCTATCATTATGAAAATCCTGTCGAACTCCCCTGAATTCTGGAGTTCCACCCTCCTCTTGAGAGAGCCTACGTAATGTCCGAGATGGAGGCGGCCCGTAGGACGGTCGCCGGTGAGTATGGTCTTCTTCATTTTGACTTTGTCGTTCATTCCGGCGCAAAGATAATAAAACTGACAAAAAGACAAAGAGGGCTTAAAGGTCAAATTAAGCCGGTAATGTGCCGTCAAAGAACGGATATGTTCCGAAAATGAAATGTTTTGTACCTTTTAAGAAACGGAAGCATCGGAAGGCTCATGATAATTTTGCGCCCGGAAAAAAATCAGACGGAGGAGACGGAAATGAAACTGAGACGCACTGATTCGAGAATATTCGTCCTGATATTTCTGGGAGCGCTGAGCGCTTTCGGGCCGTTCGTCATGGACATGTATCTGCCTACACTTCCGGAAATGACGGAATATTTCGGCACAAGCCCGTCGATGGTGCAGCTCGGGCTCACGACGAGCATGATCGGCCTTGCCATCGGACAGCTCATTTTCGGGCCTCTGAGCGACCGCTACGGAAGGCGCAGACCGCTCATTGCCGCGATGTCGCTGTTTCTGGCCGCCACGGCGGGCTGCATCTTCGCCAGCACGATATCACAGTTCGTGGCGATGAGGCTCGTACAGGGCATAGCCGGCTCTGGCGGAGTAGTGCTCTCAAGGTCAATCGCCTCCGACAAATATTCCGCCAGAGAGCTGGCGACCGTGCTCGGACTCATAGGCGCGATCAACGGCATCGCCACAGTGGCCGCCCCAATCGCGGGAGGCGTGGCCGCCCTGCTCGGCGGATGGAAGGGCATCTTCTGGTGCCTGATGATCATAGGCGCGACGCTTCTCGCGGGAAGCATAAGGATGCGAGAGTCCCTGTCAGGCTCAAAAATGAAGAAGAACGGCAGAGAGGCCTTCTTCGGAGGGTTCAGAGAGGTGCTCGGCAACAGGATGTTCATCCTGCGCGTCCTCCAGTACGGCTTCACGCTGGCGGTGATCTTCGTCAACGTGTCCTCAGCCCCGTTCATCATGCAGGAACATTTCGGCATCTCCCAGATGAGCTTCAGCCTCGTCTTCGGAGTCAATGCCGTGGCTATGGCGGTAACGACCGCTCTCGCGACGAGATTCAGGACTATGGAGAAGGCCCTGCAGGTCTCGGCCGACGGAATGCTCGCCGTAGGCATCGTCCTCTGCGCCGCCCTCATGCTCGGCTGCGGCTTCTGGATATATGAGACCCTGCTCTTCCTCCTCCTGTCAATGGCGGGAATGGCATTCACGGCGTCAAACGCCCTCGCGATGCAGAGCGAGAAGGACAACGCCGGCATAGCCTCAGCCCTGCTCGGCACTGCCGGCTATGCTCTCGGCGGCATCGTCTCCCCTCTTGCGAGCATCGGCGACATGAGGATCACGGCCGGTGTCCTGTTCCTCATATTCTCAGCCCTCACCTTTCTCTGCACGCGTCTCGCGGATTCCGGCAGACTCGTCCGTAAGGAGGGTTATCTTCTCAGTAAAAATGGTTGACGAATTAGTGTGCATTTCATTACCTTTGCCGATGAAAATCAAAGGAAATGGACAACAGCATTTATGTCATTGACAGCATAGACAGATACAACAGCCTCTACGGATTCGAGACTCTGCATCCTATGGTGGGCGTCGTGGACTTCAATCACGCCCTGCGCGCGCCTGAGAAGATCCGCTTCCTGTACGGAGTCTACGCAGTATTCCTCAAAATGGTGAAAGGCTGCGAAATACGCTACGGCAGGCAGACCTACGACTATCAGGAGGGCACGATTGTGTGCTTCGCTCCCGGACAGTCGGTGGAGGTGACGATGAACTCGGCCGAACCGCAGACCGACGTGCTCGGTCTTCTCTTCCATCCCGATCTGATAAAGGGCACGTCCCTGGGCAGAAACATCAGGAGATACGGCTTTTTCTCATACAGCTCCAACGAGGCCCTGCACGTGTCTGAGCAGGAGAAGACGCTTTTCATGGACAGCCTGAGGACCATCCGCACCGAGCTTGAGCACTCTGTCGACAAGCACAGCCGCACTCTGCTCTCGATGCACATTGAGCTTCTTCTCGAATACTGCCTGAGATTCTACGACAGGCAGTTCATCACCCGCGACAAGGTGTGCCGCGACGCCATCGTCAGGTTCGAGAGCCTCCTCGACGAATATTTCGACGGGAACAACGCCGAGGAATCGGGTCTGCCCACCGTCAAGTACTTCGCCGACAAGCTGTGCCTCTCGGCCAACTATTTCGGGGACATGGTCAAGAAGGAGACTGGCATGACGCCTCAGGAACACATCCAGTCCAAGATTATAGACTTGGCCAAGGAGCGCATCATGGAGTCCGACAGGACGGTCAGCGAAGTGGCCTACAGCCTCGGCTTCCAGTATCCCCAGCATCTCTGCAGGCTCTTCAAGAAACGCGTGGGATGCACACCTAACAGTTACAGGTCTCAAGGCCCCGCAAGGCATGACGGAGGAAATTCTTGACATAAAGACGGTCAACGAGTGCAACAGATGCCTCGGAGGCAGCCCGGTACACCCTCAGGCCGCAATGATCCGCCTCGACAATCCGGAGCTCTCAGTTGAGAGTTCCGTCAAATTCGAATTCTACGCGATCATGCTCATTGAGGACAGCAAGTGCGACTGCAGGTGCTGCGGAAGGAGACACTACGACTTCTCTGACGCCACGATGGTGTTCCTCAAGCCAGGAGAGATATTCAGGATGGATACCGAGAACACCCTCCCGAGACGCGGACGGCTGCTCGCGTTCCATCCGGACCTGCTCTGCACGACGGCGCTGGACCGGCACATGAGCGACTACACTTTCTTCTCCTACCGCAAGGAGGAAGCCCTTCACCTGTCCACGAAAGAAAAGGAAATCGCGATGAAATATCTCGAGGACATAGACGAGGAGCTGCACCACGACATCGACACCCACAGCCGCACCCTCGTGTCAAGACTCATCGAGCTCCTGCTGGACTACTGCTCTCGCTTCTACGAAAGGCAGTTCATCACGCGTGAGGACAAGAACAGGGTGATAATCGGGAAAGTGGACGAGATCATCGGCAGGAGCATCAGTTCCGGACGTCTTGCCGAAACGGGCTTTCCTCCTGAAGAGGCCTGTGCCGCAAGCGTCAATCTGTCGCCGGCATATTTCAGCGACCTTCTAAGATTCGAGACCGGCAAGACCTACCGGGAATACTGCGCCCTGAAGCAGCTTTCCGCCGCCAAGAAGCTTCTGACCGAAGGTGAGATGACCCCGACAGAAATCGCCTTCCGGCTCGGCTACGAAAGCGTCAGACAGTTCTCCTTCATCTTCAGGAAACTCACCGGCCGCCTCCCGTCCGAATACCGCTGCTCCCGCAACTGACCCTGCCGCCGGGCCGACAGGCTATGGCAAGAGTCCAGAGGCAGAGACTGCGGCAGCATACACTGCGGCGGCGACATCGGCGATGAGAGCCTCGCACCGGGCCATATCGCAGGCGGCATCTGACACGAAAACGGCAAGGAAGAGACACCTTCCGTCAGGGAGCACCACAGCCCCCGTATCATTCACGGCGATGATCCTCCCGTCCGGAAGGGCGTCGCCTGTGCCTGTCTTATGCGCAATGGCCGCAGCTCTGCCCATGATATGGGCCGGAATGCGTCCACGGCCGGTATCACACTGCGTCATAGTGTCCCAGATGAAGCGCGTGTACTCGTCATCATCCCTCATTTGCCAGAACTTCTCCATCAGACGCGCCGCAGACATAGGCGTGGAGACATTATGGTAGCAGTTCATCAGATCCTCGTGCATCATGGCCTCGTTGCACTCGATGGTGAAGCCTCCGATGCCGAGAGACTCCACATATTGCTGCACCGGCCCTACGCCGAGAGTTTTTCTGAAGAGGATGTCGCAGGCGTTGTTGTCGCTGCTGACGAGAGTATAGGTCATAAGCTCTGCGTAAGAGAAGCTCCCGCCCTCAGGGTGGGCATCCCGCAGCGGGCTCCAAGTATTCTCCTCCAGATCTCCGGGAGCCACCTCGACCTTCTCCGTAAGCGGAATTCCCCTATGTCTCAGCCAGTCGCACACTGCCAGAGCCTGATGGAACTTGAATACGCTCATCAGGGGAAAATCCCGGTCTCCATTGAGAGTCAGCGTGTCTCCGTCAGGAAATATCACCGCCACCCCGACTCCGGCATCAACCCCGCCCGCAAGAGCCGCGATCTCAGCCCGCAGCCCCGTGCGGTCTGCCGCCGTCAGGACGACCGGCGTCAGGACAAGTGCCATGACGGCACAAAGCGATTTCATTTTCTTCATAAATGTTGAGACGATTTCTGCCGCACAAAGATACGCATGATGCGGAGAGGTTTCAATTATAAATGTTATTTTTGTTCCGGTGACTCCAAAGGGAATGCAGCCGCATCCGCAGGAACCGGCCCGAATGTCTCACCATTAAAATGTAATAACTTGTAAATTAAATTAAGGAAAAATGAAGCTCAGGACAACGGCAAAAATCAGCGCGGCCATCATCGCGGCGGGCATCTTGCTCCCGGGATGCGGAGGAAACGGCGCCGCACAGAAACTGAAAGAAACGGAAACCGTGCAGCCGGCATCAGAGGCCGTCATCAGCAACATCATGAGCCGCAGGAGCATCCGCAGGTACAAGCCCCAGCCGGTCGGCAGAGATACGATGCAGACCATCCTCAGCTGCGGAATCAACGCTCCGAACGGGCAGAATCTCCAGTCGTGGGCGGTCCGCGCCGTAGACAGCCAGGACTTCATCAGCGGCATCACCGAGATCTATCTCAAGGAAAACCCGAAGGCGGCAGACGACCCGTCGTTCAGAAACATGTTCAGAAATGCGCCTACCGTGGTATTTGTCGCCTGCGACCCGGGCTATGACTTCTCTCAGGTCGACTGCGGCCTGCTCGGAGAGAACATGATGCTTGCGGCATGGTCGATGGGCATAGGCTCATGCTGCCTCGGAGGCCCGGCGAGATTCATGACCGGCAGCCCTGCGGCGGCTGAATACCTCGAAAGGCTCGACTTCCCGGAGGGCTACAGACTGCTATACTGCATCGCGTTCGGCTATCCAGACGAGACGCCTGCAGCCAAGCCTCGCGACCCGTCGAAAGTCAGATTCATAGACTGACATCTTGCAAAGGCCGACTCTGACGATGCCCGGCCACTACGGCAGGGCATTGCCACATCATATGCAGCCGATGCGCCGCTCTCCGATGGAGTCTGTCGGGCGACAGATTCCATCAGGCATCGTTCCGGCCGTCCTGCTCAATACTTTTCAATGACGGGAGACTTATCCCGAAGCGGACGGAGAGAACCCTGATCAGGAAGACGGAGAGGGCGGCGACAATCTCAGTAGCGACGGTCGGCAGACCTGTCCACAGACACAGATAGTACACTGCTCCCCCGGCAAGGCAGGCCATCGCGTAGATGTCCTTGCGGAAGATGAGCGGGACCTCGTTTATGAAGATGTCGCGGAACATTCCTCCGGCGGCTCCGGTGATGGTGCCCATTATTATGTTGACCCATACAGGGAAGCCTGCCGAAATGCTCTTTTCCACCCCGACGACGGTGAAGAGCGCGATGCCGACGGCGTCAAATATGAAGAAGGTGTTGTCCAGCCGGACCACATGCCTTCTGAAGATGATGACGAAGACCAGGGCCAGAGCCGTGATGACGACATAGGACACATGCTCCATCCAGAACGGCGTCATGTCAAGCATCACGTCACGGAGAGTACCGCCTCCCACAGCGGTGACAAAGCCCACGACATAGGCTCCGAACCAGTCGAAGTTCTTTGCCGCTGCGAGCCTGATGCCGCTTATCGCGAAGGCGAAAGTGCCTATAAAGTCTATAATGTCAATAAATTCCATACTCAAGACCATTTACCCGGACCTGTCAGGATCATTTTCCGGACCTGTCATTACCATTTTCCCGGAGCAGCCGGATTCATAGCCCCGGGCCGGAGTCGGGAGGGCTGCAGAATCAGGGGCGCAAAAGTAAAAATAAATTGCGCTCAGTGAAATAAAAAAACCGAGAATGGCTTTGTTTTTCATTTTTTGTTTAAATTTGCGGCCGTTTTTCAGGGATAAATGATGTATGCATAGGGCTTCGCGTCATATCTATTGTCTGTTCATCTCCGTGATTCTGAGCGGGATGGCCGCGTGCCTCATACATAGGGAGGAAGTCCGCCCGAATGATTTCGCCGACATTTCCCGCAATTTCTCCGCGGTATCCATACATGTGCTTCTGCCGCACAATGACGACAGTCTCGAGCTCACTTCGGCAAGCGGCTCCGTTCCTGCCGCCACACAGGGCCAGTGGTCATCGGCACAGGGCCAGAAGACCGCCGGACCGGCACACGGAAGCGACGCCTGCGAGGTAGACGCCTCCAGAGCCATCATTTCATCTGAGGCGCATGAGCCGGACGTCTCCGGACTGCTTCCGAGACAGGCCGACTACTATGTGTTCACTTTAGGCCGGATTCTCGTCTGACCTGACGGCCGGGAAAGACCGGCTCAGGCGTGAAGTATGCGGCGACACGGACAGTTTCACAACGGTTTGCATCCACGCCTCTTCCTGCGGTCCGGACTTACGTTCACGCCGGGCGCATGCTGCGAGACCGCAGTCTACTCCAGATTCAAAGGCAAACGACTCTAATCCTTACAGTCATGAATTTCATATTATTGATAGTTGTGATTCTCATCGCCATAATCATGGTGGCGGCTGCGGTCGGCATAGCCAAGGCCGTGGCTCCGAGATCCTACAATCCGCAGAAGAGCGAGCCGTACGAGTGCGGCATCCCGACCAGGGGAAAGTCATGGATGCAGTTCAAGGTGGGCTACTACCTGTTCGCCATTCTCTTCCTGATGTTCGATGTGGAGACCGTGTTCCTGTTCGCCTGGGCCGTCGTGGTACAGGAGCTTGGCATCTACGGACTTTTGAGCGTGCTGCTTTTCCTGCTCATTCTCGTGCTCGGCCTCGCATACGCCTGGAGGAAGGGCGCTCTCGAGTGGAAATAGCAAACTTACGCACATGAGAAGATGCGTTAACTTTAAAAATGGTGCGTTAACCTTAAAATCTGAGGAGAATGAAGAGAAACGTCAACATAAAGTCGATGAAATATGAGGATTTCAACGACAACGAGTACATCGAGGCAATGCTCAAGGAGCTGAGGGACAACGGCACGAACGTCATAGTCGGCTGTCTTGACGACGTGATCGAATGGGGACGGAGCAACAGCCTCTGGCCTCTTACCTTCGCGACGAGCTGCTGCGGAATCGAGTTCATGGCCATCGGAGCCGCAAGATACGACTTCGCGCGATTCGGCTTCGAGGTGGCGAGATCATCACCGCGTCAGGCTGACTTCATCATGGTGGCCGGAACCATCACGCACAAGATGGCGCCGGTGCTCAAACGTCTGTACGACCAGATGGCAGACCCGAAATATGTGGTTGCCACGGGTGGCTGCGCCATCAGCGGAGGACCGTTCAAGAAATCCTACCATGTGGTCGACGGAGTGGACAAGATCATCCCTGTGGACGTATACATCCCCGGATGTCCTCCGAGACCGGAAGCAATGCTCTACGGACTGATGCAGCTCCAGCGCAAGGTGAAGGCGCAGAGATTTCTCGGCGGGCTGAACAAGGGCATAAGCGAGAAGGAGTACGAGAGGCGCATGCGCGAGGACACGAACAAGACCGAGGACTACAATGAATACGACGAGTCCGGACTGGCATAAAGACTGATCGATATGGAGAACAGAACCGACATAAAAGAGAGAATCGCCGCAATCGAGCCGTCCGCCGTATGGTCGGACGCAGGTGACGGCATGTTCAAGGTGCCCGTAACGTCATTCCGGGGCCTTGCCGAAAGACTCAGAAATGAGGAGGGATTCGACTTCCTGCGCAGCCTGACCGGAATGGACTGGGGCGAGGAGGGGCTCGGATGCGTCTATCACCTCGAGAACACGGCCACTGGAGAAAACGTGGTGCTGGCGGTCGCCGACCCTGACAGGGAAAATGCCGGAATGCCGTCAGTACATGACCTCTGGAAGGGGGCAGACTTCAATGAGCGTGAGGCATACGACTTCTTCGGCATCAAGTTCGTAGGACATCCGGACCTCCGCAGGCTCTTCCTCAGGGACGACTGGAAAGGCCATCCGCTGCGCAAGGACTACGATGAGTCGCTCAACCCTCTGAACATGGAGAATGAGGACACCTCAGACGAAGCCCCGAGCTATGAGCTCACGAGGGACGGAAGCTACATCCTCAGGAGACATCCGCTCTTCGAAGACCAGGAATATGTGATCAACATAGGTCCTCAGCATCCGGCGACGCACGGAGTGCTCAGATTCCGCGTCTCCCTCGAAGGAGAGACCATCAAGAAGATAGACGTCCACAGCGGCTACATCCACAGAGGCATCGAAAAGCTGTGCGAGTCGCTGACATATCCCCAGACTCTCGGCCTGACCGACAGGCTCGACTATCTCGGCGCGATGCAGAACCGCCACGCACTTTGCGCCTGCATCGAGAAGGCGATGGGCCTTGAGGTGTCGGACAGGATCAAGTGCATCAGGACCATAATGGACGAGCTGCAGAGAATCGACTCCCACCTCCTGTTCATTGCCTGCCTGTGTCAGGACATGGGCGCCCTTACCGTATTCTTCTTCGGATTCAGAGACAGGGAGAAGGTGCTCGACATCCTCGAGGAGACCACCGGAGGACGGCTCATCCAGACCTACAACACGATAGGAGGAGTGCAGGCCGACATCCATCCGGACTTCGTAAGGAAAGTCAAGGAATTCATAAAGTACATGCGTCCCAAGCTCAATGAGTACCATGAGATCTTCACCGGCAATGTCATAGCCAGGCAGAGACTCATCGGCACGGGAGTGCTCTCGCGGGAGGACGCCATATCGTTCGGAGCCACGGGAGGCACGGGAAGAGCCTCAGGATGGGCCTGCGACGTGCGCAAGAGGCATCCGTACGCGATGTACGACAAGGTCGACTTCAAGGAGATCGTCCTCGGCAACGGCGACTGCTTCGACCGCTACATGGTCAGAGTGCTGGAGATAGAGCAGAGTCTCAATATCATCGAGCAGCTCATCGACAGCATTCCCGAGGGAGAGTGGCAGATGAAGGTGAAGCCTGTGATCAAGCTGCCCGAAGGAAGCTGGTACACCGCAGTGGAGGGCAGCCGAGGGGAGTTCGGCGTCTACATCGAGAGCCGGGGTGACAAGTCCCCGTACAGGATGAAGTTCCGCTCGACCGGGCTTCCGCTCGTGTCCTGCATCGACGCCATCTCGAGAGAAGCCAAGATCGCCGACCTGATTGCGATAGGAGGAACCCTCGACTATGTTGTCCCGGACATCGACCGCTGAGACACGGGACACCGGCCGGCGGACAGCCGGCTTCAACAGACAGGAAACATTGACAGACATTAACATAAGACTGTAGATATGTTTGATTTCGGTACAATCACAAACTGGATCCACACGCAGCTGACTTCAGTGATGTCGGACGGTCTCGCGATCTTTCTCGAATGCGTCATCATCGGCATCTGCCTCCTGCTGCTGTACGTGGTGATAGCGATCATCATGATCTATATGGAGCGCAAGGTCTGCGCGGCATTCCAGTGCCGTCTCGGCCCGACGAGAGTCGGCCCGTGGGGAAGCGTCCAGGTCATCTGCGACGTGTTCAAGATGCTCACGAAGGAGATCATCACCATAAGGCACTCGGACAAGTTCCTTTACAACCTCGCCCCATACATCGTCATCCTGGCCTCGGTGCTGGCATTCGCCTGCATCCCGATAAGCAGAGGCCTCGAGATTCTTGACTTCAATGTCGGCGTGCTGTTCTTCATGGCCGCCTCATCGATAGGCATCGTGGGCATCCTTCTCGCCGGATGGAGCTCCAACAGCAAGTTCTCCCTCATCGGCGCCATGCGAAGCGGTGCGCAGATGGTCAGCTATGAGCTTTCCGTGGGACTCTCCATCCTCACCATCGTGGTCCTGACCGACACGATGCAGTTCTCGGAGATAGTGATGCGCCAGCAGGACGGATGGTTCATCTTCAAGGGCCACATACCGGCCCTGATAGCCTTCGTGATATACCTGATAGCGGGCAACGCCGAGGTCAACAGGGGTCCTTTCGACCTGCCTGAGGCAGAGTCTGAGCTGACGGCCGGCTACCACACGGAATATTCCGGCATGCACTTCGGACTCTTCTATGTGGCCGAGTTCGTCAACCTCTTCATCATATCGAGCATAGCCGCCACCATCTTCCTCGGAGGATGGATGCCGCTCCATATCCCGGGATGGGAGGGCTTCAACGCCGTCATGGACTGGATTCCGGGATTCATCTGGTTCTTCGCCAAGGCTTTCTTCGTGGTATGGCTGCTGATGTGGATCAAATGGACGTTCCCGAGGCTAAGAATCGACCAGATTCTCACTCTCGAATGGAAGTATCTCGTCCCTATCGGCCTGCTCAACCTCCTGCTGATGGTAATTGTCGTCGTATTCAAATTGCATTTTTAAGCCATGATCAGATATTTGAAAGGCCTGTTCCGCGGCCTGTGGAGTCTTCTCACCGGAATGAAGGTGACTTTCAGGGAATATTTCACCCCCAAGATCACCGAGCAGTATCCCGAGAACAGGGACGTCCTCAAGATGCACGACAGATTCTGCGGGGAACTCGTCATGCCGCATGATGAACATGGGAACAACAGGTGCATAGCCTGCGGGCTCTGCCAGATGGCCTGCCCGAACGGCGCGATAAGGATAACCTCGGAAATGACGGAGGATCCCGAGACCGGAAAGAAGAAGAAACGTCTCGTGAAATATGAATACGACCTGGGGGCCTGCATGTTCTGCCACCTGTGCGTGAACGCCTGTCCTCATGACGCGATCAGATTCTCGACCGCTTTCGAGCATGCCGTGTTCACAAGAAGCAAACTCGTCAAAACCCTGAACAAGCAATAGTCATGAACATAACACTGGATCTCATAGTATTCATCGTGCTCGCCCTGTTCATCGTGGTGAGCGCCATACTGGCCGTGACCACGAAGCGCATCCTGAGGGCGGCCACCTATCTGCTGTTCGTGCTCTTCGGCACGGCGGGCATATATTTCCAGCTCAACTACTCATTTCTCGGAGCCGTGCAGCTGCTGATCTATGCCGGAGGCATCACGGTGCTCTACGTGTTCTCAATCCTGCTCACCTCCAGCGAGGGAGATCAGGCGGAGAAGCTGAAGAAGAGCAAGTTCATCGCGGGCCTCACCGCCACTCTTGCCGCTCTCGGCATCTGCCTCTTCGTGATGCTCAAGCACAAGTTCGTGGGTCAGGTGTTCACGCACGGAGAGCTGCCGGTCAAGGAGATCGGCTTCGCACTGATGAGCCCCGAGAAATACGGATACGTGCTTCCTTTCGAGGTGATAAGCGTTCTGCTTCTCGCCTGCATAATAGGAGGCATAATGATAGCCAGAAAACGATAAAAAGGATTCGCCATGATACGGATGGAATATTACCTCATCGTCTCCACGATAATGATGTTCGTGGGAATCTACGGGTTTCTGACCCGCCGCAACCTCCTCGCGATGCTGATCTCGGTCGAGCTGATACTCAACTCTGTCGACATCAACTTCGTGGTGTTCAACCGGTTTCTCTTTCCGGAGCAGCTTGAGGGCTTCTTCTTCTCTCTCTTCGCGATAGGGATAAGCGCGGCGGAGACGGCTGTCGCCATAGCCATCATCATCAACATATACCGCAACATGCGCAACATCCAGGTCAAGAACCTCGACAAGATGAAATGGTAGCCGATACGCCAGGCAAGTCAAACTCTTTAAAAAATTCGTCGGACTGACAGTTATGGAACATACGATACTCATACTTCTGCTCCCGTTCCTGAGCTTCATCCTCATCGGACTGCTCGGGACAAGGCTCAAGCCGACCGCCGCGGGAGCCATCGGCACCGTCGTGACGGCGATCGTCGCGGTGCTGAGCTACTGGACGGCCTTCGCATATTTCGGCGCGGGCAGAGACGCCGGGACGGGACTCTTCCCTACCCTCATGCCGTGGAACGCCGTATGGCTTCCTTTCGGCGGAGATCTGCACATCGACATGGGCATCCTTCTCGACCCGATTTCCGTAATGATGCTCATAGTGATCTCCACGGTGTCCCTCATGGTACACATATACTCATTCGGATACATGAAGGGAGAGAGAGGCTTCCAGAGATACTACGCCTTCCTTTCGCTTTTCACGATGAGCATGCTCGGCCTCGTCGTGGCCACAAACATCTTCCAGATGTACGTGTTCTGGGAGCTCGTGGGAGTCAGCTCATACCTGCTGATCGGCTTCTACTACACGAAGAAAGAAGCCATTGCAGCCTCGAAAAAGGCATTCATCGTCACGAGGTTCGCCGACCTCGGATTTCTCATCGGCATCCTGATCTACGGATTTTACACCGGCACGTTCTCATTCACTCCTGACGCGCCGGCTCTCGGAGCGGCAAAGGCCATGCTTCCGCTCGCCCTCGGGCTGATGTTCGTCGGAGGCGCCGGAAAGAGCGCGATGTTCCCTCTCCACATCTGGCTGCCTGACGCGATGGAGGGACCTACACCAGTGTCCGCCCTCATCCATGCGGCCACGATGGTCGTCGCCGGAGTCTATCTCGTCGCGAGAATGTTCCCTCTGTTCATCGGCTTCGCCCCGGAGGTGCTTCACGTCACGGCGTATGTCGGAGCATTCACAGCCCTCTACGCGGCAATTGTCGCCTGCGTTCAGAGCGACATCAAGAGAGTACTGGCATTCAGCACGATTTCCCAGATAGGCTTCATGATTGTGGCTCTCGGCGTCTGCACTTCGGCAGACCCTCATCAGGGAGGACTCGGCTACATGGCGTCCATGTTCCACCTCTTCACCCACGCCATGTTCAAGGCTCTTCTCTTCCTCGGTGCGGGCTGCATCATCCATGCGGTCCACTCCAACGAGATGTCGGCGATGGGCGGACTCAGGAAATACATGCCTCTCACCCACGTCACCTTCCTCGTGGCCTGCCTCGCCATCGCGGGCATCTGGCCTCTGAGCGGATTTTTCTCGAAGGACGAGATTCTGGCCGCCTGCTTCAGCTTCAGTCCCGTCATGGGCTGGGTGATGACATTCATCGCCGGTCTCACGGCATTCTACATGTTCAGGCTCTACTTCAACATATTCTGGGGCAATGAGAACAAGGAGCTCCATGCCGAGCACAGGCCGCATGAGGCTCCGCTCACGATGACGGTCCCTCTTGTCTTCCTCGCGGCCGTGACCCTTTTCGCAGGCTGGATTCCTTTCGGAGAGTTCATCAGCAGCGACGGACAGGCATATCACATCCACATCGACTGGAAGGTCGCAACGATAAGCCTCTGCGTGGCGGCAGCCGGAATCGCCCTCGCCACATGGATGTACATGCGCGAGGACAGGAAGGTCGCCGACGGTCTCGCCGCGAGGTTCAGCGGACTTCACAAGGCTGCCTACCACCGTTTCTATATCGACGAGATCTACCAGTTCATCACGCACAGGATCATATTCGCCTGCATCTCCGCCCCTGTCGCCTGGTTTGACAGGCACGTAGTGGACGGGTTCTTCAATATGCTGGCCTCCGTCACTCAGAAGGTCTCATGGGGCATCAGAAACATGCAGAGCGGCTATGTGCAGAGATACGGGATATGGTTTCTCGGAGGAGCTCTCGGGCTCACCGTCATACTCCTGCTGATCTGATATTCATTTAAAAAAGACAAAAGGCAAGATTATGAACATATTGTCACTTTTTCCGGCCATACCGGCAGTCATGATGCTCGGGCTCTGGATCTCCAGAAACATACGGCAGATACATGCCGTCATGGTCTCCGGCTCATCGCTGCTGCTGGCCCTCGCGATATACCTGGTATTCTCATACCTCGGCATGAGAGCCGACGGACAGACCGCAGCCATGCTGTTTACGGACAGTCACGTGTGGTATGCGCCTCTCAACATACATTATGCTGTCGGAGTGGACGGCATCTCCGTGGCCATGCTTCTGCTTTCGGCCATAATCGTGTTCACGGGCACCTTCGCCTCATGGAAGATGACGGAGGGAGTCAAGGAATACTTCCTGTGGTTCTGCCTCCTGAGCGTCGGAGTATTCGGCTTCTTCGTTTCAGTCGACCTCTTCACGATGTTCATGTTCTATGAGGTGGCGCTCATACCGATGTATCTGCTGATAGGCGTATGGGGGACCGGACGCAAGGAATATTCTGCCATGAAGCTGACCCTCATGCTGATGGGGGGCTCGGCGCTTATCCTCATAGGCATTCTCGGCATCTATTTCGGCTCCGGAGCGACCACGATGAACGTCATGGAGATTGCCGCCCTGCACAACATTCCGATTCAGATGCAGCGCATCTGGTTTCCGATAGTCTTTGTCGGCTTCGGCGTGCTCGGCGCCCTCTTCCCGTTCCACACCTGGAGTCCGGACGGACACGCATCGGCCCCTACCGCAGTATCCATGCTGCACGCCGGAGTGCTGATGAAGCTCGGCGGCTACGGATGTTTCCGCATAGCCATGTTCCTGCTTCCTGACGCCGCCCAGGAGCTCAGCTGGATATTCATCATCCTGACGACCATCTCCGTAGTGTACGGCGCGTTCTCAGCATGCGTGCAGACCGACCTCAAGTACATCAACGCCTACTCGTCAGTCTCGCACTGCGGACTGGTTCTCTTCGCCATCCTCATGATGAACACGACGGCCACAACCGGAGCAGTGCTTCAGATGCTCAGCCACGGTCTGATGACGGCCCTCTTCTTCGCCCTTATCGGAATGATATACGGCAGAACGCACACGAGGGACATCCGCGAACTCAGCGGACTCATGAAGGTGATGCCTTTCCTCTCCGTGTGCTATGTGATCGCCGGACTCGCCAACCTCGGACTTCCGGGCCTGAGCGGCTTCGTCGCCGAGATGACGATTTTCAACGGCGCATTCATGGAAAACGACACTTTCCACAGGACCGTCACAGTGATTGCATGCACCTCGATCGTCATCACGGCGGTATATATACTCCGACTGATCGGCAAGATCCTCTACGGCACCTGCACCAACCCGGAGCATCTGAAGCTCACTGACGCCACCTGGGACGAACGTCTGGCCGTAGTCGTGCTCATAGTGGCCATCGGAGGTCTGGGACTCTCCCCTCTCTGGATGAGCGACATGATCACAGAAAGCGTTATACCAATGATTTCTCACATTTTGAACTGACGGGACATGGACTATTCATCAATATTCTCATACATGTACACGGAAATCGCCCTGATCGGAGTGATCGTGGCGACACTTATCTTCGACCTCATCGCGGGCAGGCGCGGAAGGCGCTTCTTCCAGCCGGTGGCCTGCGTGCTCATGCTGCTCTTCGTGGCGGGTACGATCGTCCCGTACCACAGGGAGACGACAGAGATATTCGGAGGGATGTATGTCTATGATCCTGCCTACGGAATCGTCAAGAGCATACTCGCCATAGGCACGCTCATAGTGTTCCTGCAGGCGGACTCATGGCTCAGAAGGGAGGATACCTCCTTCAAGAGAGGCGAATTCTATGTGCTCACGCTCTCGACTCTGCTCGGAATGGACTTCATGATAAGCGCGGGACACTTCATAATGTTCTTCATCGGACTTGAGCTCGCCTCCGTGCCGATGGCCTGTCTGGTAGCCTTCGACAAATACCGCCAGAATTCTGCCGAGGCCGGCGCGAAGTACATTCTCAGCGCCCTGTTCTCAAGCGGACTGATGCTCTACGGCATCTCATTCCTCTACGGTACAGCCGGGACGCTCTACTTCGACGACATGACGGCCAGAATAGACGGCAGCGCTCTCCAGATAATGGCGATGACGTTCTTCTTCGCCGGACTCGGCTTCAAGCTCTCGCTCGTGCCGTTCCACCTCTGGACGGCGGACACCTATCAGGGAGCGCCGACGGCCGTCACTTCATATCTCTCGGTGATTTCCAAAGGCGCGGCTGCGTTCACGCTCATGGTCATCCTCGTCAAGGTGTTCGCCCCGATGACGCAATACTGGCAGCTGATGCTCCAGATAGTCATCATCCTGAGCATCACCGTCGCCAACGTCTTCGCCATCAGGCAGAAGAATCTCAAGAGATTCCTCGCCTTCTCCTCCATATCGCAGGCAGGCTACATCATGCTCGCGGTGATCAGCGGCACTCCGTACGGAATGACCTCCCTGATCTTCTACGTGCTCGTGTACATGGCGGCCAATCTCGCCGCATTCGGAGTCATCGCCACCGTGGAGCAGAACAGCGGCGGGAAAGTGGAGATGGACGACTACAACGGGCTGTACGGCACCAATCCGAAGCTGGCGCTCACGATGACCCTGGCGCTCTTCTCGCTTGCCGGAATCCCTCCGTTCGCGGGATTCTTCTCCAAATTCTTTATATTTGCTGCGGCCTTTGAGAAGGGATTTCACGTGCTCGTGTTCATCGCCCTCATCAATACGGTGATCTCGCTCTACTATTACCTGCTCGTAGTCAAGGCGATGTTCATCAGCAAGAGCGATTCGCCGATAGCGGCCTTCCGCAGCGACAGCGGCACGCGCATCAGCCTCGCGCTCTGCCTTGCGGGAGTCCTCGCCCTTGGCATCGCAAGCTCCGTCTTCGACGGCATCGGAATGTTCACATTCGGCCTGTAGATAAGTCAAACACATAAAACGAACGGAACAATGGACACATTCACCCTGAATTACATTGACGGATTCATGGCGGAACTTACCGCGAAGAATCCGGGAGAGAAGGAATTTCATCAGGCGGTGCGGGAAGTGCTTGAGAGCGTAGCTCAATATATCGTTGAGCATCCGTACCTCATGGATCAGAAGATCCTCGAGCGCATCGCAGAGCCTGAGCGCGTGATAATGTTCCGTGTTCCGTGGCTTGACGACGAAGGCGAGATACACATCAACAGAGGCTTCAGAGTGCAGATGAACAGCGCGATAGGCCCGTACAAAGGCGGAATCCGCTTCCATCCGAGCGTCAACCTCAGCATCATGAAGTTTCTCGCATTCGAGCAGACCTTCAAGAACAGCCTCACCACCCTGCCGATGGGCGGAGCGAAGGGAGGCTCGGACTTCAATCCGAAAGGAAAGTCGGACAATGAGGTGATGAGATTCTGTCAGAGCTTCATGACAGAGCTTCAGAGACATGTGGGACAGGACACCGACGTCCCGGCCGGTGACATAGGCGTCGGAAGCCGCGAAATAGGCTATATGTTCGGCCAGTACAAGAGACTCCGCAACGAGTTTTCCGGAGTGCTCACAGGCAAGGGACTCAACTGGGGAGGAAGTCCTCTGCGGCCCGAGGCTACAGGCTACGGCACCTGCTACTTCGCCGAGGCCATGCTTGCCACAAGGGGCGACGGCTTCAAAGGGAAGGAAGTGGTGATCTCCGGCTCGGGCAACGTGGCCCAGTATGCCGCCCAGAAGGCTATCATGCTCGGGGCGAAGGTGCTCACCCTCTCCGACTCCAACGGCTTCATCCATGACACTGACGGCATAGACGAGGAAAAGCTCGCATATGTGATGGAGCTGAAGAACGTGTACCGAGGACGCATCCGCGAGTATCTCGAAAAATACCCTCACGCGAAATACTACGAGAACGAGAGACCGTGGGGCATCAAGTGCGACATAGCCATGCCTTGCGCCACGCAGAACGAGATCAACGCAGCACAGGCCAAGGCTCTTGTTGACAACGGCTGCATCTGCGTCGCCGAAGGGGCCAACATGCCGTCAGAGCCTGAGGCAATCGAGATATTCCATAACGCCCGCCTCCTCTACTCGCCGGGAAAGGCGTCCAACGCCGGCGGAGTGGCAGTGTCGGGACTCGAGATGACCCAGAACTCCATCCGTCTCAAATGGACGGCGGAAGAGGTGGACGCCCGTCTCCACGACATCATGAGCGACATCCACGAGACCTGCCTCAGATACGGCACTGAGCCTGACGGCTATGTCAACTATGTAAAGGGGGCGAACATCGCCGGCTTCATCAAGGTGGCCGATGCGATGATGGCCCAGGGCCTCGTCTGAGATCCGCAATAGCACACTCGCCTAAAGACCCGCAATAATGCACATAGGAATAGCAGGAAACATAGGAAGCGGCAAGACAACGCTGACAAGAATGCTCTCGGAGCACTACGGATGGACGCCGAAATATGAGGCGGTGACATACAACCCCTACATCGAGGACTACTACAGGGACATCCACCGGTGGTCCTTCAACATGGAGGTATATTTCCTCACGCAGAGGTTCAGGGACATCCTGGAGATCTCAAGGTCGGAAGAGACCATAATCCAGGACCGCACGATTCTCGAGGGAGTCTACATCTTTGCGTCCAACAACATGGACATGGGAAACATCTCCGAACGGGATTTCCGCACCTACATGGACCTCTTCGAGCTTATGATGTCGCTTGTCAAGCTGCCCGACCTGCTCATCTACCTCAAGTCGTCAATCCCCCGCCTCGTCGAGAAGATACAGAAGCGCGGACGCGACTATGAGAAGAGCATGAGCATCGAATATCTCACCGGGCTCAACGACAAGTACGAGAAATGGATTGCGGAATATCCGGGCGAAATCCTGACGGTCAACGCCGACAGCCTCGATTTCGAGAACCGTCCGGAGGATTTCTCCTCAATCACGGACATGATCGACGCACGGCTTTACGGTCTTTTCTGATTGGAGCATTCCAGTCAGAAAAGAATAAAATAATCCCTCCTGTCAGAAAAATGGCTGTATTGCCATCCGGACAGGAGGGATTTTATTTTCAGGCCTTAAGAGACCGCCGCAGTGAGACAGACTGGGAATCAGAGGCCCCAGTCTGAAGGGTTGAAGGAGTCCTTTGGGGCAGTCGGGACATTGGTGAAATAGGTAAAGCCCGTTATTTTCTCGAGGTCGCTGACTGACATCAGGTCTCTTCTGTCCACCTGTGTACCCTTAGGCGTGTTGTGGCTGCGGACGAAGGCGGCGCACATGAGCTCGTCTTCCGTACACTCGGACAGAGCCTTGCCGGTGTTGCCCTTCTTCGTTCTGAGCAGGATATAGTAGAACATCGTCGGCTTGGACACGTCGCTGCGGCCGCAGAAAGAGATCTTGGTCGGAGTTGCGCTATATCCCCTGTTGTCTCTGAACTCATCGAAATATGCGCCTATCACGACATATAGAGTATCTGAGCACACCTTCCTGTCGACCCAGTCCTCAAGGGTGTTCCATCCGCCACCGCCTGTATTGAAAGAGTTTGTCAGCTGAGGGGCGATATTGCTGTAATAGAAGACCTGCCTGTTTGTAGCGCTTGATGAAGTCCTTTCTGCAGACCCGAGCATGTGGCCTTTGTTGCAGCCTCCTCCGGTTTTTGTGCTGTTGTACTGTATTGAAGCCGGTATATCCGGATCTTTAGAATAGCCGGATCTGCCGGAAGAGCCCTCGTACATGGAGTGTCTCGGAGCGGCCACCCATACAGGGCAATGATGCTCGGCGCTGAAGCATACCGTATAGTTGCGTGCCTTCTTGCCGCCCGGTCCCTTCTCGTTTCCGTCACACAGATGGTAGGCATAATAGAGATCCGGGGCAGTGGCCTCGGTAAGATAGCCGGACGACTCCTTGAGCTTCATGACCGGAAGCTCATACCAGGCGTATTTCCCGCTGCCCGGGTTTGGATCTGGATCCGGGTCCGGATTTTCCGGCTCCTCGGGCTCCTCCGGCTCTTCCGGATCAGGCGGCACCGTACCGCTTCCAGAAGCGTCACTTCTATAGAGGATAATGTCTTCCTGAGAGCCCGAATATGCGGAGAAGCGCGGATGCGAGGCATTCCACTGGAGAATCCTCGTATCGTCCGCCACTGAAGTCATCCTCATGCGGCCGTTCCAAGACAGATCCCAGAGCCATGTGCCGTCGCTCCCGTCCGGAGCTGTAGAGGTCACCGTAAGAGTATTGCCTTCATCGCTGTGACCGATGTAGCCCACATTGCTCACATACACTGAATAATGGTCTCCTACCGCAGTCACGACACTCTTGTACGGGTCGCCATCCTCTGCCGGAATGCCGTCCTCAGTCACGAAAACGCTGAGATCAACCATATTTCCGGCATCGTCGCCGGCAGGCTGGCCGTATGTCTCGTCTGACCAGTCGGCGAACACGATCAGCGCGTCAGAGTAATCTGCGCATATCAGATAGTCACCCGACCAGTCGGCCAGAGAAGCCGTCACCTCCTGATAGAAATGCGGCTCAGGAACATCCGGCTCCTCCCCGCCGCCACCTGTTCCAGGAGTCTGGCCTTGATTGTCGCCGCCCGGCACTTCTGTCCCGAGAGAGCCATCGCAGGCGACAAACGGCGCCGCAGCTGCGAGAATTGCGGCAAATGACCTGAGAATCATCAGTGAAAAGCGACCTTTCATACTTTTTTTCATTTTAAGGGACGCCAAATATCGCAATTGTCATTGAAATAACAAAAGATTTCATAAATTTGTAAGGATGGACTGTCAGAACAAACTGCCTGCTTTATGAAAAAAACTTCTTTTGTACTTACGCTGCTCCTCTCGGCCTTCCTGAGCGCACTTCCTGCGGGATGGAACTGCGCCGCTCAGAGCCGAAGCGTAAAAGACGTCAGGATCACATATCTCTGGGACGTCACCCTCTCGATGAAAGGCTACAACGGAGCTCCCGACATCTATGACGACGTGGTCAAGGCTCTCGTGAAGGACATCAGCGCCATCTCGGACGAGCGGACTGAAATCGTGGTCATTCCCTTCCAGGACAGCGAATACTGCGACGTGTGGAGAGTCCGCGCCACGGAAGAGGGCAAGAGGCAGATCACTTCCAGAATCACCTCCTACGACAACGGGAACGTCACGAACACAAGCATATCCAGGCCGCTCAGATATGCCATAGACAATGTGTTCAGCCCGGACAAGGTTGACATCATGAAGCTGCTGACCGACGGCAGGGACAACGTCGCCCCGAAAGAGGTCGGACGGCTGCTCGACAACTGGTGCTCAATAGCGGAGCAAAAGGATGTCTACGGCTATTACGTGATGCTCACTCCGGCGGCGAAGGACGACGAAATAGTGCTTAAGCTGGAGAAGGTGTGCAGATTCGAGGCGGTGGAAGGGATGGGATTCCAGGACATCGTCTCCGTGTTCCCGCCTGAAAAGCTGAGCGTCAATGTCAGGGATGACTACGGCAAGCCGCTGCAGATCAGCTTCACCACCGGCAACAGCATGAGGATTCCGGAAGGATTCAGAGTGAGGGTGAGATCCGTCGGCGGCGGAGCGGACGGCTACCCATATATAACGGTGGACGAGACGGCTACGGTGACGGACAATGCGGTGACAGTCACGCCGGAATTTCTCAAGAGCATGGAGGAGATGAAGGAACTGCTGCCTAAGGAGGGCTTCGAGACTCTTCTGCTCGAGATCACCCCGGCGGAAGGAATGGAAGCCGGCGAATACGCTCTCACTCGAATACCGGACAAGACATGCCGGGTAGAACTTGTGAATAAACCTGAAAAATCATTGCGCATCCATGTCAGATAAAAAGATACACTTTTACGCCGCTCCGCTGATGGCGGTACTGATGGCGCTTATCACCGTCTCCTGCAGCCAGGACAAAGACATCGACACCATGTCATGGGGCAAATGCACCTCTTACGGCGACTTCCTCTGGAAAAAGCATATTCCGGACACTCTGACGCGGGAAATCGTCCTCGAATTCAACTCCGACGCGGAGCGCTACATGACTTCGCCGGTCGTGTTCGGCATCTTCAGAAAGACTGAGGACGGCAGCCTCGTCCCTGTGGACAATAACGACCTTGAGGTGTATGTCGACGGAGACAGGAGCGAAGACAACACCATCAGCGTCATGCCTCCGGACGAATCGGTGAAAGTCGGGCTCGTCCTCGGGGACGGGCTTGACGCAGGCTCCTTCCACTGGTATCTCAAGACGGTCAGCGACGGGGGTCTCGACCGCATCAACGGCCTGACTGCCGAAGAGTTCGGCAGCAGCGACTCCGCACTGATGGAGATTGTGCTCAAGAAGCGCAAGACAATGAATCCGCTTGCAGGCACGCTGCTGGGCATCCTGTCCGCCATAGTGCTGGTACTCGTACTATGGCTTCTGATTGCCAGACCGATTTTCTATCCTGGATTCAGAGTGAAATCCATATCGCTGAGCGGCCCTGAGCCATATTTCGCCACCCACAGGCTCAAAGGAGCCAGAAAGCTGGTGCTCACGGCAAAGCCTGAAAGGCAGGGGCTCATGTCGAGACTCTTCTCCGGAAGGATAGTCTACGGAATCAATCCGCTCTGGACCACGCGGATCGAAATCATCCCGCGAGACGGCCGCAGCATCAGGATCAAGACGCTCGGACCGGAATTCTTCATAATGAGCAAAGTGCTCAAGGTACGCGAAGAATACGAGCTCGAAAACACACGGACCAGAGGCAAGACCCGCATAACGGTATCATGAGCTGCCTTCAGATTGTCCGGCCGGCCCATCGGCAGCAGCCGACAGGCCGGCTGCCCATAGACATTTAGAAAATAAACACATAAAAAGACACTTACTATGGCCACAAGAATCAAAAGAAGCCTCTTCATAGGCCTTGGTGGAACAGGAATGACCTCCCTGCTCCACACCAAAAAGATGTTCATCGACACATACGGAGACGTGCCTCCTATGATCGGATTTCTCGGAATAGACACCGACGGAGGAGCCTACAACAAGGGCGTCACCGGCAAATCCGGCGAGAAGATCACCCTCTCTCCGAACGAGCAGCTGCCTATCACCGTCAAAGACGCCAGACCTATCTATGACATCAACCGCAGCAGGCTCACATGGCTTCCGGAAAAGAACCTCTACGCCCTCACCGGCATGACCCTCGGAGCGGGAATGGTGCGCTCCAACGGCCGCTTCGCCTTCACGGTGAACCACGAGAAGGTGGCGAGGAAGGTGCGCGAGATGCTGACTTCCATTTCCAACGCATCCATCTCGTCGGACGACAGATACGAGCTCATCAGCAACACCACCAACATCTATCTTATCTTCTCCATCGGAGGCGGCACCGGATGCGGAACATTCATCAACATGGCCTATCTTCTTAGAAAGGAGGCGCCGGAATGCAAGCTCACGGCATACGCAGTGCTTCCTGACGTGTTCAAGGCGATGGCGCAGCAGTCAATGCCGAGAGTGCGGCCAAACGCCTACGGTGCGATCGTCGACCTGGACTATCTGATGTCCATGTCCTTCAGCGATGAGCCTTTCACTCTCGAATACCTCGGCAACGACAGCTATGACATCAGGGAAAGGCCATTCAACTCCGTAATCCTCGTGGACAACCGGAACGAGAACGGCGATGCCTACACCCATGTCGACCAGCTTGCCGAGATGATAAGCCTCGGCCTCGTGACTTCGGCCGGAGAACTGTCGGACGCAGCCAACAGCATGAGCGACAACCTTGAGAAGGACATCAGCAACGGTGAGATGGACATCCGTGGCAAGAAGGCCTGGGCTGCCGGAATGGGAGTTTGCGAGATAATCTACCGCAGTTCCGACCTTAGCCGCTACTATTCAATGAAGGCGGCAAAGCATGTCATCGAGCAGATGCTGAACAGCTGCGAAGACGCTGACGCCATCGCCAACAATTGGATAGACTCCGTCAACATCCGCGAAAACGAGGGCTGCGACAACGTCATCGACTTCATCTGCGGCAAGGAGCCGAGATACACCGACTTCAGCATCAACGCACCGGACAATCCCAAGCCGGAGGCCGAGCAGTTCATAGCCAGCAACAGATACCGCGACGAGGAACTGGCGGGGAAAGTGACGGATCTCAAGACCCGCTCGTCTGAGGCGCTTCAGAAGCTCATGTTCGAGCTCGTCAACAAGGAGTGCGGCATTTCGTCCGCAGCCAATGTGCTCGCCAGCATCAGATCCCAGATTTCAATCTTCATAGATGAGATCAAGAAGGAGAAGGAGGAGTTTCAGGACATGGAGCCTAAGGCAGTCTCCGCCCTCGACATCGCATGTACCGATCTCTCTGACTATGACAGAAAATTCTTCAAGAAGTCGAGCCGCACGGCCGAATATGCTGATGACGTGGTCGAGAAGGCCAAGCAGATAGTCGTGTGCAGGAACGAGATCACAAGAAGAAGTCTCGCAGTCAATTTCTTTACCCAGCTTCAGCTTGATGTCACCGATTGGGAGAAGAAAATCGAAGAGCTCCGCAAGAAATTCACAGCGGCATACGCCAGCCTCACCAACGACCTCTCCGGCATCAGGAACAATGTCGACCGCGCCGTCCTCACCTTCCAGATCGACCTCTCGAGTGATAAGCTCACCGAAACAAAGGTGCGTCCGGAGGAGATCAGCATCAAAGACTTCGTGCGCAGCCTCGACAACAGGGATATCCTGGCATTCGCCGACTATGACTCCGACACGCTCAAGGGCCGTCTGATCAGATACGCCTCCAGACTGGAGACTTCCAGAAAACTTCTCGACACCACCGTCGACGACATCATCAACGGACTGGATGAGGAGAGCTTCGAAAAGATGATGACTCTCGCCCTCAGAAAGGCCCTTCCGCTCTTCAGATACGACTACAGGGGCTTTGCTCCGACACTCCTGCCGAACGACTCATTCTATATAGGCGTGCCTGACAAGAGGACTTGCCGCATCAGCAAGGAAG
The DNA here is from genome assembly GCA_944326355.1 of uncultured Bacteroidales bacterium. GTDB lineage: Bacteria > Bacteroidota > Bacteroidia > Bacteroidales > UBA932 > Cryptobacteroides. The sequence continues at coordinate 64,569 of CALVDO010000011.1, forward strand.
CGGTCAAAGGCGTGCTCAAGTCATCCTCAGATGTGGACATAGTGAGCATCGGAATGCCGGACAGGGTCATCTTCTATCATCAGATCGGAGTCGTGCCGGCCTACACTCTCGAGCAGCTCCCTCGATACAAGGAGGAATACGACAGCTGTGCGGCGGCATGCTACATCGACGCCAACCTCAAGCGCAGGATGGAGAGGGAGGGATTCAGCCTCTACCCGAAGATGGAGGACGAGAACGACTCGATAGAGCTCTGGGTGAAGTGTCTGCTGTTCGGACTCGTGAAAAACGAGGGCGGAGCATATTACGTCAAGAGCAGCGAGCTCGGAGACATCCTCGATGACAGCTGGTTCAGGCTCGACACCTACAGGGACGACGCCTTCAGGCAGTTCTGCCGTCACAGAGAATCATTTGAAAAGGAGCTCAACGACACGATCGACGAAGAGATCAAGACAAAGGGCCGCGATGAGATCGACAGGCTGATAGCCGACGCCAAGAAGAGCTACCTGGACAGATACTCGCAGCTCAACATGTCGAAGGAGGAGCTCAAAGCCAAGGGCTTCGAGAGGATTGCGGAGCTCATGAGACAGGAACTCGCATATGTCAAAAACCTCTGAAGATGATCCACACTTGTCATCTTGCGGTCGGCGGGAGCGCCGGCAGACTTCTCTGCGGCATAAAGAGGAACGTCCTCAGATATGCCTCAGAAGAGATCGGCCGCCACTTCACCGCCGAGGCACGCATGGAGAAGGAGGACGGGAACACCGCCTTCTTCCTCATATCTGAAAAGAGCGGGGACGGCGAAGGCTTCACACCCGGCACTGAGAACCTGCACGAGGTGGAGCTCACCGAGGCGTTCAGCGCATCACCCGCCGAAGCGGCGGAATACATGTCGTCGCACTTCACAGAGCTCTTCAACTCTAAAGTGAACATCATGAACGCCGGGGACTTCCCGACGATGAACCTCTGCATCATCATCCCTATCCACATCGACGGCATCTGGGAGAAGGCGCAGGAGATCATCAGAGCGGTAAAGGCGCAGAAGTCGCCATACGGAGTGGACCTGCTTCTGCTCTCGCATGACTTCGCTCCCCTTCTTGACGAGAATCACAGCCCGATGATGGAGAAGCAGCAGCGCAAGACCGCAGCGGAGACTCTCGGCAAGATAGCCGCAGCCGCATCAGACAGCGCTTCCGGCATCAGAAACGTCATCCTGATGCAGAACTGCAACGCCGACGGAGCCGGTCTCGGACTTGACTTCGACGGGCTTGTCCGCATACTCGGAGAATATGCCGTCCTGAGCATCTGCCACAGCAACGACCTCTTCGGCCTTGACATCATGGACCCCAAGCGGAGAATCACGGCGATGGGCATCTCCTGCATCACCCTCGACAGATTCCGCTTCGTACAATATCTCCTCCACAAGGCATACCTCCACATCCTTGACAGGGAGAAGGTCGGCCAGGAGTCGGTGGACGTCAACAAGGTGTCCAGCATAGCCCAGAAAAAGCTCAGAGGCAAGGACACGATATTCAGAGACTTCTATGCCAAGCACATAGAGCAGTCTCTCAACGAGAAGAAGAGCAAGGATGGGATCATTTCCGGCCTGAAGCCGATTCTCGACGCCACCCTTTCCGAGCTGAGCGACGACCTCCAGTCGTTCATCGACGATCCGGAACTGTCGCTGCCGGAGAAGAAGGCCACCCTCGCCCAGATACTCGGAGAGGATGACGAGCTGCTTGAAGGCTACATGTTCAACAAGGAACAGCTTTCCATAGACGACTGCAGCACGGAAGTGCTCGACATCTTCACTGAAGCCAACAACAAGCTCCTTGCCTCGGATGAAGAGACGGCAAAGTACGCCGTCCTGTCCTCCGCAACTGGCGAGCCATCGGCAAATGGCGAGCCGGCAGAGTCGGCGGCATCCATCATGAGCGGCATCAAGGCCGTGAGGAACAAGGTGAAGGAATCCTCCAGCTACATCAGGCAGAAATCCAAGGAGCTCGAGACCATCAGCGAGCACCAGACGCAAAAGGAGGAGGCATCAAAACGGCTCACTGACGAAGGCTTCATATATGAGGGCACCCGCTTCCGCTTCGAAAAGGATCTGCCCGGGCCTCCGCTCGAAGAAACCTACACTCCGTCCGTCGCCACGCTCGCCAAAGGCATCGACCTGCGCGAGTCATTCACCCCTATCAAGAATCAGGGCTCGATGGGCTCCTGCACCACATTCGCTCTCAGCAGCATCTTCGAGCACATCCTGATGAAGAACCATAAGGAGGAAACTGACCTGAGCGAGAGATTCCTCTATTACAACATCCGAAAGGCGAACGGGCAGGTGGGCCAAGACACGGGAAGCTCCCTCTACGACGGCATCAAGTCGCTCAGCGAGACCGGAATCTGTCTGGAAAAATATTTCCCTTACGATGACTCTGACCTCAGCGAGGAGCCTCCACAGGAAGCCTATGCCGACGGCGCAACGAGAAAAGTGCTCAAAGCCAAGAATGTCAATCCGAATCTTAACGACCTGCGGGCTGCGCTGACTGAGGGCTATCCGGTGGCCATCTCTCTGAGAGTGTTCAACTCCTTCACAGAAGGTCACGGCTTCGTGCGCAGGCCGACTGACGAGGAGATAACGAAAGAGCAGGGCGGATGGCACGCCATGACGGCCTGCGGCTACAGCGACGCCGACAAGTTCTTCATCGTCCGCAACTCCTGGGGCACAGAGTTCGGCGACGGGGGCTACTGCTACATCCCCTACTCCTACATGACCGACCGCCGCCTCATCAGGACCTGCTGCATCATCACGGAGATCAGCGGCAATCTCCGCACAGAAGGAGCTGACACCAAGATGAAGGTGTCCTTCGACACTACCGACTCGAAAGTGAGGGAAGCGATAATCCGCAACCTCATCGAAGAGGAGAAAGTCAACCTCAGCTGCCTGTCGAAGAAATATGCGGAACTCACGCGCAAATGGCACTCCCTTGTACAGAACCTCGGCAAGAGCTCCACGCGGGACGCCATCTGCACAGGGACGGTGATGCGGCTGAACAACGAATCTGAGGCACTTAGAGTCCAGAAGACGGATACCACAGACAGGCGCACGAAGTCTCTCAAGAACTTCAAGAAGGCGACGGTTCTCAACACGGTGATCTTCGCGGCATGCCTTCTGCTGTCTGTACTGATCTTCGCGTTGATATGTCATCTGTCAGAAGACAAGACCGCCGCCCTGACAAGCTGGTGGAGCTGGATCTTCTATGCCATAATGGCCTTCCTGGCAGTGATGACATTCCTCTGGGTCGGATGGAGGAAGCGCCGCAGGAAAGATCTCGACCGGGAATTCCGCGAGTCAATCGGAAATCTCGAGTCGCAGATAAGCCGCAACTGCAGGGAGGCGGCGACAGCCAACATCAGGATGTTTGTGGCCGGGACCTTCATCGACCGCCTGCACACGCTCTCCGACAATCTCAGGTCGAAATACGACGGCATGACCTCTTTCGTCGGCAACCTGCAGACCTGGAGAAATGAGGAGGAGGCTCGCGACGGCGCAGGCGAGGCAGAACGGAAGGAGGAAGGCGAAGAGCCGTTCATATCCGTCCTCTCAGACGAGGTTCTCGACGCCTATTTTGAGAGCCGCAAAGACGAGATCACTGGCGGAATACGCCTCTACGAGCTGTTCAGGACGCAATACCATGTGAGTGAGGAAGCCATCACCGCCTTCAAGAAAGGGCTCAAGCAGAAGCTTGTGACTGAACTCTTCGACTCGCTCAAGGACTTCTCGATGTTCCGTCACATCTCCGGTGACGCGAAATACGCCTATCTGAAGAACGACCCAGATGTCGGCGACCTCTTCCGCAAGCTCGACAGGCGCTCCGTGGTGTTCGTCAGACCGACGCCGGGCTCGGATGCCCTGCTCGGCAAGCGGAAAAGCCTCCTGCTCGACGCCGACCTGTCGACGCAGCGAGCGGGATGTGACAGGCTCATTGCAGGCAGATTCTCCGAACCTCCAGCCCTGATCCAGTCGGCCAACCGCTTCCGCACAGTCATGGTACAGACCTGCAGCCTGTCCCCTGACGAGATAGACCTTTAGACAATGTCCGGGGCCGGTAAGTCCGGCCCCGGGACAGACTTAAAGAAAACTTTAGACATATGTCCAGGGCGACACATTTGGCACCGGGACAGAGACTCAAACCAAATTACAGACTTGCGTCTCAGGCAGACAGATAAATCTCTGGCCGGGACGCCATAAAGGACAGAATTATGAAACGGATAATCTTTATTGCAGCAACGGCGGCAGCCATATCACTGGCGACACTGACCCTCTCAGGATGCTCCGAGAGTCAGGCCGAAAGACTCTCAGGACGGATCGAAAACCTCATCGACCGCGCAGAACAGAACCTCGACTCGCTCACCGACGAACAGTGGGCCGAGACCGAAAAGAAATTCGAGGAATTCATGAGACAATACGAAAAGGACGCCAAGAAATTCACCGAAGAGCAGCGCCGTAGAATCGACAAGGCCATCGGCGAATTTGAGGGACTGCAGATGCGCCGCTCCCTCAAGGACCTCTCCGACCGCGCCGGTGAAGCCATCAAAAGCGCCCCCGACCGCATCGAAGGCTTCATCAACGGCCTCATCGGCAGCGACCCCGCCGACAGCGACAATGACAGCGGCAACAGCGGCAGCGGCTCAGACGGCAGCTCCCGCGACGACAACGGCACCGGCAGCGAAGAAGGGATGAGGATCTGAGGACAGGACAGTTTTTCTGTTCCTTACCCCCGCACGTTTTTCCGTTCTCTTAGTTTTTGCCAAGCATCTCACTTCTGAATGAACTGAGGAAGACTTCACTACGCAATTTTTCCCGATTGTCTGACAATGACCGGATGATCGGGAAAAGTTGTTTCATTGCCCACCAGATGACGAGCGCAAGGACTCCCCATGCAATCAGCACGGACACAATAAAACAATACAGCAAACGGATTCTGTCATCATAAATGTCACAAGCCAATCCTATGACCACGGCCGCCGCCAGAAGAACGACAAAGATGCCGGAGACACACCACAGACACTTCTTCAACCCCATCATCTTAGCATCAAGACGCCTGATGTCCTGACCATGCAGGTCAATCTTGTCAAAATTCTCAAGAGTCATAACTTACAGATTTTTGAACAAATTTACTAAAAACAGAAAAATTTAAGTAAATTTGAAGGAAACATTGACAAGACACTAACAAATACGACAACTGATCCTGTATTTGGCATGGAACATTATATATTCCTTCTCGGAGGACACGATCTCGAAATGCTCACAATAGCAGAAATGCTGAAAAAACTTAATCTGGAATTCCACGACAACAATCTGAAATGGGATTCAGCCCTGCTGAGCAGCTACAGAGAGCAGCTGGAAAAATATGGAGACAAAGAAGGCTTCCGGATATTCGGCGTGGAGCTCAAGACCGACATAGAGCCTGTTCCGTCCAACTACACCCTGATTGACCACCACGGAGATGCTGACGACAGACCGGCCTCCCTCGAACAGATCGCAGCGCTATTCAATTATCCGATGGACAGGCACATGCGGCTCATAGCCGCCAACGACAGAGGCTATATCCCGGGCATGAAGGCGATTCAAGACATCACCACAGAAGAAATAATAAAAATAAGAGAAGACGACAGGAAGGCTCAGGGAGTGACTGCCGCCGATGAACTCGCGGCTGAAACTGCCATCCGGGACAATCTGAAGACAAGAGGACCTTTGACAATCGTCAGAAATGTCCCTTCCGGAGCATTTTCAGCCGTATGTGACAGACTATATCCATACAAATCCCTGCTGATCTGCAACGACTGCGAACTCTGTTTCTACGGGAAAGGCGCAGGCCAGCTTAAAGACATCTTCGTCAGAAATCCCCTGTCATACAGCGGAGGCGGAGCGGACGGATATATCGGTCTCGACCTTAAGAATGCCGAACTGCACGAAGAGGCAAAAAGAAAGATTCTAAATACAATGTCAGAGCAGATAACAAAGAGGCTTGAAGACATGACAAGCTATCACATCTTCTATTTCCCCTTCAAATGGGAATTTGCCTCAGACAGAGAACTCCTCTTCTCAAAAAGATTTGACATCTCGAGACTTGCCGACAAGGAGCTCAAGACAAGTCTCTGGAAGCATGTCCAGAACGACGACAAAAGTCTCCACTCCGGGACTCAGACAGATAAGGAGGCTGAAGAACTGTTCGCAGAGAAGCAGTATTTCTTCGAATTCGTCCATCCGGTGCTGTACGACATCAAGGATGACAGGACGCCGCTGATAAGGCACTATGAAAGACTTGAACCGCAGTCAAGTACGGTCAAGTATGTCATAGAGAAGAATGACCGCACATATACCCTTGAAGTCGACGCCATCAACCTCAACCTCTACTCCACCGGCATCGGACTTCTGATGTTCTACCTGAAGAACACCGACAAGACTCAGGCAGACGAATACGACATAAGGCAGATCAACCAGTACGGCAGAAGGATAATGCCTCCTCACGCAGTAGAATTCAGAGACAGGAACCAGCTCGCGAAAAAGCTGGAAATCAGAGGCCTGAAGACCGGAGATCAGGACAGATACTCGGACAGATTTGAATACGATGCAGCTCCGAAAGCCGGACAGCTCGGTCTGTCAGACACATGGACTCCGTCCAAAATAATGACCAATCTCATAAAGGACATATTCCCGGATATGGAGATCAGGCCTGTTCTGGACGACAGAATGCTTGTGAACTGCTGGTACGCCAATGATGGATTGTCACAAGCCTTCAGGAACACATGCAAAGAAGACAAGTCAGGCTGCGGCATGACTGAGGAGCTGAAAGATGTATGGTACAAACAGGTATTCATCGACGAATCCGACGCCACATGCCAGAACGACGCGATGCGTGACAGACTGCTGCGGGAAAGCACCTATTTCAGATGGCAGAAATACGGAACTCTCTATGGAACATCACGATATTCAATGATATGCGTCACTGACTCTGAAGGGTTTGCAAAGGAAACAATCTCAATGCACATCCGCACCATCTACGCGAGACTCTTTGAGCTTCTGATAGTTCAGAGGGCATCGGTGCTGAGATTTTCAAGCGAGGTGACTGAGGCCAGCGCACTCCATTATGAAGATGACGAAAAGATGGCGGAAAGGATCAGTTCCCTGTACAAGGAGTACATACGGTTCGTCAATCAGATATACTTCAGGTCCGTGACGGCTCAGGACCAGGGCATTGAACTCTATGCTCTGCTTTCCAAACAGTTCGACACGGAAAAACAGATCAAGGCACTTGACGAAGAGATAAATGAACTGAACCAGTACGCCACATTCCTGACCGACAGAAAGAGAAACAAGAACGGGGAAAGACTTAACAAACTCGCGACAATCTTCCTGCCGCCCACGCTTGTCGCAAGCATTTTCGGCATGAACGACATATTCAGCGGGCAGACATTTTCAGTCATCATGTATGAACTCCTGATAATTATCGCATTTTCAGCCTTAGGCTATATAGCGCTGAAACAATGGTTAAAGAGACAATGATAATACGAATAAACTAAAAACCACTATAAAATGAAATTATTATCACTGAAACTGTGGCAGCACACTCCCCTGATTCATTTTCAAGGAGAGCAGTTCTTTGCCACCCTACGGGCCAGCGAGGTCAAGCCAAGGCTCGACAAATACATCATTGACAAGGAGTTTCACAATGATTTTGATCAATGTGGGCATCTGCTTGTCGGCTTTGACCCTAATCGTCCGAACGATCTCAGGGAGAGATTCAATTCAGGATACAGAGCCATTAGTGTCCGGTAAAAAACCGCAAAAGTTCTTTGAAAATATTGAAGTATAGGTAATTACAAGGATGGGACGAGCG
>CALVDO010000012.1 GCA_944326355.1 uncultured Bacteroidales bacterium
ACGCCAGAAATCAGCATAAAATTGAAGGAGTACAGGTCAAAAATCTGACTTGCTCTCCTTCATTCATGATCATTCGACTATCCAGCGGTCGATGTTGCGGGTTGTGCTGCTGAAGTTAACGCCGATCCTGTATACCTTCCTCGAGTCTGTGGAGAACGGGAGGGCATACTGCTTCGCCTCGATCTGTGCTATGGCCTCCTCGGCGCTCCCGTCAAGCTTGAACTCCATCACATACACATATACGTCAGTCTGAAGCACGAGGTCTATGCGACCCTGTGAGGTGTGGTATTCCACATCGGTATACAGCCCCGTAAGACGGAACACTATGAAGAGCACGTTCTGATAGTGAAGCTCGACGTCACGCGCCAGCTCATATGGGCAGTCGGCAAGGAAGGACTGGAGCCTGCGCATGAAGCCGTCCACGTCGCCCCCCTTCACATCCTGCACGAATTCCCATATCGCGAATCCGCTCTCGGTCGCCTGGACCGGAGTGTAGTACGGAAGCAGGTAGTCCATGAACCCCGCCTCTACCTCCCTGTTCGGGAATCCGAGCTCATAGATCCTCGGCTCCGGGATATAGCCCTTGATGGTCAGGTAGCCGCTCTGGTAGATGACCGGGATGGGGTTGGTCGACGTGGGGTCGATGCTGTCGAGAATGTTGGAGGTGGTCTTCTCATGCGCCATCCTGTAGAGGTCATACTTGTGAAGCTTAAGCAGCTCAACAAGATAGCTCGGAGTCCCCGTCTCGAACCAGTAGCTGCCGTATTCCTTTGACTTGAAGGCGTTGAGCAGGCTGAACGGGTTGTATATCCCCGGACCGCCTTGGCAGAAGTGATAGCCGGCGTAGTCCTCCTCAAGCTGCGCCAGAGCCTCCTCGTAGGTCTGGCCGTTCTCCTCGGCCAGGGCGTGGATGTCCTCGTCGAAATATTCAAGCAGCTCGGCCCTGCTGATGCCGCACAGGTCGGCCGCCTCCCTCCGCATGGATATGTTCTCCAGATTGTTCAGGTCGCTGAACACGCTCACCTTCCCGAACTTCGTCACTCCAGTCAACATCGCGAAACGGATGTGCGCGTCTTCGGACTTCAATGCTCCGGAAAATGCCTTCAGGGTATTTCTGTAATTGTCCTGAAGAGTCTGGTTGCCGATGGTCTGGAGCAGAGGCTTGTCATATTCGTCAACAAGGATCACTACACGCTGCCCGGTCTTTTCATGTGCCCGACGGATAATCCCGGCAAACCGTCTTTCAAGTCCTATCTCCGCCGGATTCTTTCCGTATTGAATCTCCCAGCCGGAGACGGTCTCCTCCAGAATGTCAATGAGCGACGACGGCTCGTCGTATTTCTTGGTGTTCAGATCCAGATGCAGCACAGGATATTCCTTCCACTCCTTCTCAAGACTCTCTATCTCAAGTCCTTCAAACAGATCCTTCTTTCCCCGAAAATATGCCTCCAATGTGCTTATCAGCAAGCTCTTGCCGAAACGCCTCGGACGGTTCAGGAAATAATAGTTCCCCCGAGACGCCAAATTGTAAATCATGGCCGTCTTGTCGACATAGCAGTAGCCCTGACGCCTGAGTTTTTCGAAATCCTGTATTCCTATAGGGTATTTTTTCATATTTCGGCGTCTTTTCAGTCTATATTCGCAAGCAGTCAATATTCCGCAAGCCCCTCATTTTTCAAAAATAGCAATTATTTTCGCAAACTTCTCGACTGTCATGGAAAAATCGATCCGGCATTGCAGCTTTATTCGTCAGAATCCCTGTTGATCCTACAGCCGGTCAATCCTCCTGACTGAATAATGTCATGAAATACGTGTCTACTTTTTCATGCCGATACAAGTTCAGACAATTTTTGAGTATATTCGCAATATGAAAAGGACACAGGTATTCATCAGCTACAGCCACGAGGACATAAGAATTGCCGAGCAGTTCCTCCTCGAGCTGGACAGGCATCACATCAGCTGCTGGCTTGACCGGGAACAGCTTACGAAAAAAGTCGGAACACGCTACACGGAATTGATCCACAGCAAGATCCGCGAGTCGGAAATTCTCCTGCTGCTGTATTCGGAGAAGGTCAACAGATCCGAGTTCATAATCAGGGAGGAGGTCGGCTACGCCATACGGAACGGCGTGTCGGTGTTCTGCTTCAGGCTTGACGAGAGCCCGATGTGCCCGGAACTTCAGGAGCTCATACAGACAAGGCAGTGGATATGCAGTTTCCAGGACCTCGCCGGGATGACGTCGAGCTCGATTGCCGCCACTGTCAGGGATGAAAGCCGCAGGACCTACCTGCAGAGCCTTATCGACGACAATATCAAGCCCTCATATCTCGGCAGCAACTACAACGACATCAACCTCTTCCTCGCACGCATCGCGATACAGAGACATCTCGGCATCCCGACCACGTTCGGGACATACACCCAGCTGGAACAGAGCGACGGCACATACGCCGAGAACGAGATCAGCATAAGGGTTCTGCCCAAGTCAATGTTCCTCGCCGTGCCGGAAAGCAGGTCGGGCGAACTCACGGCTCTCGGATTCTTCAGGAAGAAGGACGAAGACCCGGAGCGGCACTGCCATGAGGAGGAGATACGCAAATTCATAGCCTCATGCGAGGGAGAGCAGCTCAAGAACGAGCTCAAGTCCTTCATAAAAAAGAATTACCCGGAGATCGGCGACGCCGACAGGTTTATCCTGAAAGCCGCAGAGGACACAGCCGACATACTCATCCATGACCTCAAAGGAGGCGCCAAGCGCTTCAACGGGACAATGCTCGGGACATACGACGTCAGAATCGGCAGGACACCGGACGAAGAAAGACACCTGCTTGCCCTGGACATGTACGTGTCAGACTATTTCACGTTCAGATGTACGGTGGAGCTGTACCACAGGCTGCGCACAATCAACAACAAGTTCGTCATCAGCCGCCCCGACCAGATAAGGAAATATGCGCCGTTCCTGTGCTCACTCGGCACCGGAGGTCATGTTGCGATCAGTCATGGCTCAGACACCTGCCTCATGTGGACGAAACGCGACGAGACCATATCTTCCGGCGACATCTGGCATTTCAGCTTCGACGAGACCGTCAGCATCCTGAAGGACGTGGTCGTCGGGCCTGACGGAAAGCCGGTGTATTCCGATGGCTGCCTCAAAGTGGACCCGTACTCCAATTTCTTCCGGGGGTTGCGCGAAGAGGTAGGGCTCACAAGAGACATGATTGACATGAGCAGAAGCGGCATCTTCGAGATCGGCATCATATCAAGCGACAGGCTTGAAGTCGAGCTTCTGGCCTACGCTTCATACGACGCCAACCCATCTTTAGGCATTGAAGAACAGATGTTCCCTATCACGGAAAGCGCCGCCGACGGAAAATACGAGATCTCCAGAATAAAATACGTCCCGCTCCAGGAATGCCGGGAGGAATTCATCGGCAACCTCGTCACCCCGGAAGCCTATGCACTGTATCAGAGAATGCTCAGCCGTTTCGGACAGAATGAGCGGGCGATCGGGGATGTCTACATAGACCCTGAGGCCACGGTCGGGAAGAACGTCTCTTTTGATCCGCATGTTCACATTTCAGCGGGCTGCCGCATAGGAAACGGCTGCAAGATCCACAGACACGTGTTCATAGACGAGGGAGTCAGGATCGGGAACAATGTCAAGATACAGAATCACAATAACATATACTCCGGAGTCTCGATAGATGACGGGGCATTCGTCGGCCCTAACGTCACGTTCACCAATGACAGGCATCCGCGGTCGGTCAATCCCGACGGCTCGCTCAAGAACGGAAGCGACTGGACCTGCTCCGAGACCAGAATCTGCCGGGGGGCATCGCTCGGAGGAGGCTGCGTCATCGTGTGCGGAGTCACCGTCGGCGAATGGGCGATGGTAGGCGCGGGGAGCGTCGTGACCAAGGATGTGCCTGCGAGGGCGCTCGTCATGGGCAATCCGGCCAGAATCCGCGGCTGGGTATCAGACTCGGGCTACAGGCTCGGATTCGTCGGACGAGAAGGAGACGAGGTCGTCATGTACTCCGAAGAGGAGGGAAGGCACTACAGAATCCCCGCAAGTGACTATGACATTGCGAAGCCATGCCGGACAACAGGAGAATAGCGAAGAACACGGTCTTTCTATATGTGAGAATGCTGCTGGTGATGCTGGTGGCGCTGTACACCTCACGCATCGTGCTCAAGGTGCTGGGCGCGGAGGACTACGGACTCTATAACGCGATTGGCGGCGTGGTGGCGATGTTCACTTTCCTCAACAGCTCCCTCGGAGCGGCCACATCGCGTCACCTGACGTTCGAGCTCGGGCGGAAGCGGACGGACAGGGTCAATCTGGTGTTCAACGTGGCGTTCGTGACGCACATCATCATAGCGGCAGTCATAGTGGTGCTGGCCGAGACGGTCGGCCTGTGGTTTCTGCACGAAAAGATGATCATCCCTCCGGACAGGATGCGGGCCGCGGTGCAGGTCTATCAGATCTCCGTCATCACCTGCTTTTTCTCTCTGACCCAGGTGCCTTACAACGCGCTGATAATCGCTCATGAAGACATGAAGGTGTTTGCGTGGGCGGGAGTTGCGGACGCGCTCGGAAGGCTGCTCACGGCGTTTCTTCTCTATGTCGCGCCCATCGACAGGCTCACGTTCTACGCTCTGCTCACCTGTCTCGTTCAGATCGGCATGATGGTATTCTACAGGACATACTGCGGCGGACACTACCCTGAAAGCAGGCTCAGACTGGTCAGGGACAGGAAGATGTACAGGGAGATGTTCTCTTACGCGGGTTCTGACCTGATCGGGAACATGGCTGTCCTCGCGCAGGGACAGGGGCTCAACCTGCTTCTGAACATGTTTTTCGGCCCTGTGGTGAATGCGGCCAGAGGCATAGCCTACCAGGTGCAGGGAGCGGTGACTCAGTTCGGAAACAGTTTCATGACTGCGGTCAAACCGCAGATAATAAAGTCATATTCAGAAGGAGACGTGCAGGGGATGATGCGGCTCGTGACCGACAGCAGCCGTTTCTCATTCTTTCTGCTCTGGGCGATATGCCTGCCGATATTTCTCGAAAGCGACGGCATCCTTTCGCTCTGGCTCGGAGAATATCCGGACCACTCGGTCCAGTTTCTGAGACTCGTGCTCATCATGTGCCTCATCCAGGCCATCAAGACGCCGAGGACTTCCGCCTTCCACGCCACCGGGAAAATCAGGCTGACCAACGCGGTAGTCGGGACTGTCCTCTGCCTCGCCCTGCCGCTGGCCTATCTGCTTCTGAAGCTCGGATTCAGCCCGGAAAGCGTGTTCGCGGCGGCCATAGCCACCCTCTTAGTGTCGGAGGTGGCCAGCATACTTATTCTCAAGAGATACATACGGTATTCCGCTCTCTCGTACACGGCCCAGGTCTACGGCAGGTGCATCCTTGTTGCGGCTCTGTCGCTCGCCGTCTCCCTTCCCGTCCACGGGCTGATGACGGAGCAGGGGTCGGCGCTCGCGGACAAGACCCTGCTGAGGCTTCTGGTCACCTGCATACTCACAACTCTATGCGCAGGGGCAACTGTCCTCGCAGTCGGAATGGACAGGAGCATGAGAGGCAAGATGATCAGGTTCATCAGAGAAAGCAGGATATTCCGTTCCGAAAGACAGATATAATTATCTCTACGAGAGAAATAAAAAGATAATCTAAAAAAACGAAGAGGCAATCAGAGGGCGTCGAAAAGTCGGCCCGTGCGCTTCCTCAGGCGATGGACGAATGAAAGCCAGAGTCTGACGGCCGGCGTCGGATTGAGAGTGTCGCTGAAAAGCCGCATGATGTCCTCTTTCCCGGCGGCAAACCTCCGGAAAAAGCGCCTTCTGCCCGCCGGAACGTGTCTTTCCGGCTGAAAACCGCCGTTGAACGGCCTGGCGGCGTCGATCCGGACTTCAGCCTGCTCCGCTCCGTCTTTCAGCGCATCCTGAAACAGGGAGACTCCTTTTGAGGAGTTTATCAGAATCAGCCCCGTTCCTCCGTCATCATCGAGAGCCGGCATCAGCCGGTCTATGCCCCAGAAGTCGGCTATCGTAAGGTCGCTGCCCGAGCGGCCGTCTTTTGCGCGGCACTCATGGCAGCTCGGACGGAGCATGAGATCGGCAAGGTACATCCTCATATAGAGATTGTCAGAGTGAGCCTCGTTGAGCACTTCCCTCCCCTGCGAGCGGATGACCACCCGATAGTTTTTCCATCCGCGGCTCTTGTCCCTGAAGCTGATCTCCAGGGGGCCGTCGGCAGGTCCGGCTACGGCAGAAGAAGGCGGACAGACTGCGGCATTGAGATAGGCACGCCAGACTGCAGGGCTCGGCACGCCGTGGCAGAGGATGTCCGCCGTGTACAGATTGTCCCAGTCTTTCATCAGGAAAAGCCTGAGACCCTTGATCTGACATTGGGTGCCAGTGAAGAGCACCGGACGGCCCTTGCGCAGGAAGTCCCTCGCGCGGACATAGGACTCTCCTATCATGCTCTGGACATATTTGCTCCCGGTGAATGCGTACAATCCGTCCTCATCGGCAGTGAAATCGTGGAACACGTCCCCATCGTCGCCGAACCTTGCGCCGAAGACGACGCCGCCCATTCTTATGACTTTCCTGGCAAGAGGGAGAAAGATTCCTCCGGATGAACTCACACTCCGCACGGTCTCGTCTGTATTGCGGGCAGCAAGTGTCCTCAGCGGGGCACGCTCCGGACGCCGCACTGCCACAGGGCACACCTTCTCGCACAGCCCGCACCCTGTACAGGCGTCAGCATCAGCATGAGGATAGGCAAATCCCTCGGCATCTTCACGCATTGATATGCAGCGGACAGGGCAGATCTGCACACAGGCGCCGCAGCCGCAGCATTCCGTCTTATTCTTTATCCGGATCATTTCTTAAGAGATTTTCTTTTCAGTGACAGACATTCAGTGACAGACATTCAGTGATTCATCTTTCAGAAATCGCCATTCATAGATTCATCCGCAGAAAATCAAGAGAGTCCCTTCTGAGCAGGCGCAGTCTTTCATACGCCGGAGCGAAATCGACATCAGGCCCGGGAAGCGGCCCGTCAGCCGATTCGACAAGCCTGTCCTCCAGTCCCAGAAGGCTCAGAAGCGAGACGAAGCGCGACATGCCTCTCTCCTTGTTGCCGATTACGATGAACGGCTTTCGGAAAATCATCGAGAAGATGCAGCCGTGAAACGAATCGGTCACCACCGCATCTGCCTTCAGGAATGCCCCGATCCAGTCTTCGACCGGAGGCTGCGGAGTCCATTCCCCAAGAATCCCGGCAGGCACTCCCGGAGTAGTAACGGACGATATCCCCGATCCGGCTTCCGCAGGCTGCTGCAGACTGAACGGAGACAGTCCCCACTCGCTGCCGGCCCGCTCCGCAAACGAATGCTTCTGCGGCGACCCGTCCAGGAAATAGGCGAAAAGTCGCCCGGACGAAGCTCCGGCACATCCACCTCGCGCCGCAGGAGGCAGAAGACAGACATAGTCCTCCGCGTCAAGAAGAAGCGTGGGATCGAGAAGCCTTACCGAGTCCACGCCGAGACGGCTGCGGCAGAGCTCCACCGCCCCGTCCTCACGGACCGACACTGCGTCGAACCTGCCCGCCAGAGCAGCACAGGCAGCTGTCTGTTCGGGAGTGTATTCCCATTCGTCTGTTCCGAAAGACGCCGCATAGGCCACCCGCCTTATCTGCCACTTCCTCGCGAAATGAAGATAGGCGTCCCTGATGTCGGCATAAAAATATTTCGGTCTCCATATCTGGTCACTGCCTACGACTATGGCGTCAAACATATGCTCCGACAGGTCCGAGTACCGGTCCACAGTCACCGTACGGATATGGCTGCTGACAAACATGGCCGTGTACCGGCTTCTGGACAGGACGGCATTGTTGTGCGAAATCTCCTTATGAATGTCGATATCCTTTCCTGTCAGCATCCGCCCGGCCCTGCGCACAGCATAGATGAGAGGCAGTTTCCAGCCCGGCACAGTCCACAGGATGTTCCGGTTGATCACGACAGTCTCATGTCCAAGCCTCTCCAGCACCGTCTGGAGCGCATAGGCCTGAAGTATTCCTCCGTAATTGATGCTCAGAGGCAGAGTCAGAATCCCTACTTTCATTATCAGAATCGTCAGTTGGCCGTCAAGTCAAAAATCTTCGTCCCATCTGCAAAAATACTCCATTCTTCCCGAAATTCCTCGCGAGATCCCGCCAGTTTTGACTGAAAAGGCTTAACTTCACGCCGCAATCCGCAGGGATGGCTCAGGTTTGACTCGATCGGATGCCACGCCGACATGACTCCGATCGGATGCCGCAAACCGGCGACAAGGATTGACATTTATCTCAAATGCCTGTGATTATGAATATTGCTAAAGCCCATCTGATATGCTTTTCGCCCACACGCACTTCCCGGTCGGTCGGCGAGGCAATTCTGCGCGGCACCGGTGCGCAGGATATCGCAGTGACCGATCTGACGCACGGAGAAGTCGCTTTTCCGGAAATGAATGGAAATGAGCTGGCGGTCGTAGCCGTGCCGGTGTACGGAGGGCACATTCCCCGGCTGGCGGTCTCCCGCATGGCGGCGTTACGGGCAAACGGCACGCCGGCAGTCGCTGTGGCCGTATATGGCAACCGGGCCTACGAGAAGGCTCTGCAGGAGCTGGACGCATTGCTGAGCGAAAAGGGATTTCGGGTGACTGCGGCGGCGACTTTCATCGGAGAACATTCCTACAGCACTGAGAGTCTTCCAATTGCAGCAGGTCGCCCGGACAAGAGTGACCTTGAGGAAGCGGCTTCTTTCGGCAGTCGTATCCGCACGAAACTGGACGCCGCGGCCGGAGCTTCCGACTTGCGGCCTGTGGACGTGAGGCGAATCGGCAAGCCACGTCAGCGTCTGATTCCCCTGCTTCGTTTTGTAATGAAGGTGATACGCCTGCGCAAAAGCGGCACTCCGATGCCGGCCTCACCTACCGCGGATGCCGGGCTCTGCACCCGCTGCGGACATTGCGTGGCCGTCTGTCCCAACGGGGCCATCATAAAGGGCGACGAATGCAACACCCTGACCGACCGCTGCATCCGCTGCTGCGCATGCGTCAAAGGATGCCCCCGTCAGGCCCACCGCTTCGACACGCCTTTTGCCGCACTTCTCGCCGACTGCTTCAAGGAGCGGAAAGACAACAAGGTCATTATATAGAAAAGCTGTTGCATTGCTCTCGGCTTCTGCGTATATTTGGGCTAAGAGAAAAGCCTGCAGAGGCCGACTCGGGTGAAAATCAGGATTGTGAAGGGACTTGTAAGGAAACTCAGCGAAAAGAGGAGCCTGGAGGCCGGGGAATACCGGTCTCTGCTCGTATGTGACGACGATGAAGTCATCGGAGAACTTCATGAGGCGGCCAGAGCGGTCGCCAGGGAAAGATTCGGCGACAGCATCTGGATAAGAGGGCTGCTGGAGTTCACCAACATCTGCTGCAACGACTGTCTCTACTGCGGCATCAGACGGAGCAACAGGAAGATAGCGAGATACACCCTCTCGAAGGATGAGGTGCTGGAGTGCTGCGCAAGAGGTTACGGGGCAGGCTTCAGGACATTCGTACTGCAGGGCGGAGAGCTACCGGACCAGTCTGACAGGCTGATAGAGGACATCTGCGCCTCAATCAGGAAGAGCTTTCCGGACTGCGCCGTCACACTTTCTCTCGGAGAAAGGCAGGACGAGAGCTACGAGCGGTTTTTCCGGGCGGGCGCGACGAGATACCTGCTCAGGCACGAGACGCGGAATCCGGACCATTATGCCATGCTTCACCCTCCCGAAATGTCTCTCGAACACCGGCTTCACTGCCTCGACAGGCTGAAAGAAATCGGATACCAGACAGGCACCGGATTCATGGTGGGAAGTCCGTTCCAGACCTACGACAACATCGTGGAGGACATTCTCTTCATAGGCGGCTTCAGGCCGGAAATGATCGGGATAGGGCCATTCATCCCGCACAGGAATACTCCGCTCGGGAAATATCGGGCGGGGCTCGTCGACCATGTTCCCGCCAATGTCGTCAGCCTGACTCTAAAGCTCATATCCATATTCAGACTCATGCTTCCTGACTCGCTCATACCTGCCACGACGGCTCTTGCGACGCTTGCTCCCGGAGGCCCGGATCAGCCCGGAGGGAGAGAGATGGGAATACTCGCCGGGGCCAATGTCGTGATGCCCAACATCTCGCCGCCGGGAGTGCGGGAAAGCTACTCTCTGTACGACGGCAAGGCGGCGTCCGGAGCCGAATCCGGCGAAGGGCTGGAGATTCTGGAGGAGAGGCTTTCGCGCATCGGCTACCGGATTTCCACGGACAGGGGCGACTGGAGCCCAAGAGAAAATTAAAACACTGAACTAAGAAATGATGAACCACTATGACAAGGCTTCAGGACAGGCGGACGAATTCATCTGTCATGAAGAGATAATCGACACAATCGGATATGCCCGCGAACATGCGGACGACAGGGCGCTGGCCGAGGAGATCATAAGCAAGGCGGCGCTCGGCAAGGGTCTCACCCACAGGGAGGCGGCAGTACTTGCGGAATGCAGGGACGCCGGGCTCACTGAAAAGATATTCAGCCTCGCGAGGGAACTGAAAAAGAGGATATACGGCAACCGGATAGTGATGTTCGCCCCGCTGTACCTCTCGGACTGGTGCGTCAACGGCTGCGTCTACTGCCCGTACCATGCCGCCAACAGGCACATCCCGAGGAAAAGGCTCTCCATGGAGGAGATCCGCAGGGAAGTCATCGCGCTGCAGGACATGGGGCACAAGCGGCTGGCGATTGAGTCCGGCGAAGACCCGAAGCACAGCCCCATCAGCTATATACTCGAGGCAATCGACACCATATACGGCACGCATCACCGCAACGGCTCTATCCGCAGGGTCAACGTCAACATCGCCGCCACGACCGTCGACAACTACCGTCTGCTGAAGGAGGCGGGAATAGGGACATATATTCTTTTTCAGGAGACATATAACAGGCACGACTACGAGCGGCTGCACCCGAGCGGGCCCAAGAGCGACTATGCCTGGCACACCGAGGCGATGGACAGGGCGATGCAGGGCGGGATAGACGACGTCGGGCTCGGGGTGCTCTTCGGGCTCGAATCCTGGAGATACGACCTTGTCGGTCTGCTGATGCACGCTGAACATCTCGAGGCGAAAT
Source organism: uncultured Bacteroidales bacterium (assembly GCA_944326355.1). Lineage (GTDB taxonomy): Bacteria > Bacteroidota > Bacteroidia > Bacteroidales > UBA932 > Cryptobacteroides. The sequence goes on from CALVDO010000012.1 coordinate 11,210, forward strand.
TCGGAGTCGGGCCGCACACCATAAGCGTGCCGAGAATATGCCCGGCAGACGACATCGATGCCGGAGCCTTTCCTGACGCGGTGCCTGACGACGTGTTCTGCAGGATTGTCGCCATAATACGGCTTGCGGTGCCGTATACGGGCATGATCATATCCACGAGAGAGTCGGAGAGAGTAAGGGCGAAGGTGCTCGAGCTGGGCATATCGCAGATAAGCGGGGGCTCGAGGACGAGCGTGGGAGGCTATGCGGAGGACCTGACCGACAAGACCGCGCAGTTTGACATCAGCGACAGGCGCACCCTCGATCAGGTGGTGAGCTGGCTGATAGACATGGGGCACATTCCGAGCTTCTGCACGGCCTGCTACAGGGAAGGGCGCACGGGAGACCGGTTCATGGCTCTGGCCAAGAGAGGAAAAATCGCGGACTGCTGCCAGCCGAATGCGCTGATGACTCTCATGGAGTATCTTCAGGACTACGCTTCCGCTCCGACGAGGGAAAAGGGCATGGAGCTGATAGCGAGGGAGCTCCGCAACATCGGGAGCGACAGAGTCCGTGAGCTTACGGGCGAACGGCTCGCCGAAATCCGTGAAGGAAAACGCGACTTCCGCTTCTAATATCCCACAAGCGACTGAGACTGGCACTGAGACTGAGAGTGGCACTGAGACTAATATAAACAAAATGAACATCATGGCCAATACGCCTTCTTCTGAAAGACTCCATATCGCCGTCATCGGCAAGCGCAACAGCGGGAAGTCGAGCCTCGTCAACATGCTCACGGGACAGGAGACTTCGCTCGTCTCGGAGACTCCGGGCACGACGACCGACCCTGTCACAAAGGCGATGGAAATGCCGGGGACAGGCGCCTGCCTTCTGATAGATACCGCCGGATTCGACGATGAGGGCGTCCTCGGGACGATGAGGGTGGAAAAGACGAGGAAGACTCTGGAAAAAGCCGATCTGGCGATAATGATCTTCAGGGACTGCGACGATCAGGAGGCGGAATGGCTCGGATTTCTGAAAGACAGGGGCACTCCCGTCATACCTGTGCTGAACCACGGCGCATCCGGCGCGGCCGCTACGGCTTGCAGCATGTCGGGGCTTGCCGACAACGTGACAGGGACGTCATACACAGGAGCCGCAGATTCGGCTGCCGGAGCGGCGGCGGAAACTGATGCCGGAACGACTGCGGCGGAAACTGATGCCGGAACGGCGGCGGAATGGATAAGGTCGGCCGCCGGGGAAGCTCCTGTCCGCATCAACGCCGGGAGCGGCGAGGGCAGGAAACGGCTGATCGAGGCAATAAGGGCAAAGGCTGCAGGCCTGTCTCCGGAGATGGAGATCACCGGAAATCTCGCACACGAGGGAGACTGCGTGGTTCTGGTCATGCCTCAGGACAGTCAGGCGCCCAAAGGCAGGCTGATACTCCCCCAGGTGCAGACCATCAGGGAGCTTCTGGACAAGGGATGTCAGACGGTCTGCTGCACCCCGGCGACCCTCGGGGCGGCATTGGAGAGGCTGAAGAAGGCTCCTGACCTGATAATCACTGATTCACAGGCGTTCGACCAGGTGTGGAAGATGAGGCCGCATGGATGCCGCGTCACTTCTTTTTCAATACTTTTCGCCGGATACAAGGGCGATATGAAGGCCTTTCTCCAAGGTGCGGAAGCCCTCGGCAGGCTCACGGAGAAGTCGAGAGTGCTGATCGCCGAGGCGTGCACCCACGCTCCTGCCGGAGAAGACATCGGCAGGGTAAAGATACCGGGGATGCTCAGACGGAGATTCGGTGAAGGGATCGGAATAGACATCGTGTCGGGCCCAGACTTTCCGTCCGACCTGTCAGGCTACGACCTCGTCATCCACTGCGGGGCCTGCATGTTCAACAGGGCGCATGTCCTGAGCCGTATAGCCGCAGCGGCACGACAGGGCGTTCCTATCACCAACTATGGAATGACAATAGCCTGGGCCGGGGGCATCCTCGACAAGGTCGCCATCCCGGCCCGGCAATAATGCTGCACCAGCGGCTATAAACCAGCTGCTATAAAGCTACTCAAGTTCGTCAAGAATGCGCTTGACGTCGACCGGCTGAAGACGGCCGTAGACCTTCTCGCCTATCATCACCACAGGAGCAAGGCCGCAGGCGCCGACGCAGCGCAGGCAGTCGAGCGAGAATTTCCCGTCAGGGGTGGTCTCACCCACATCTATTCCGAGAACCCTCTTGAACTCCTCCAGCAGCTTCTCCGAGCCGCGCACATAGCAGGCCGTGCCCATGCACACCGAAATCGGATACCGGCCCTTGGCCGTCATCGTGAAGAAGGCATAGAAAGTGACCACTCCGTACACCTTCGATACGGGGATGTTGAGGCGTCTGGCAATCATCCTCTGCATCTCCTCCGGAAGATAGCCCATGAGATGCTGAGCCTCGTGAAGAATGTTTATCAGTTCGCCCGGATCATCGCCGTGACTGCTGCAGATGGCGTCCACTTTCTCCGCCACGTCGCAAGGTAATTTCATATCTGGCATAACTTTTTATTACATGGAGCGGTTGAAATAATGCGTATGAAGCAGGTGCTCGGCCTTCTCGCTCAGAGGCTTGCCGAGATACTCCTGATACAGTGTCCTGATGAATGGATTTTCATGCGACTTGCGTATGGTCTTTCCGGCGTCCTCGCGGTAGAGAGCGCTGGCCCTGGCGTAGAGCACCGATGAATCTCCGTGGTGGAGCGGCTGGCCTCCTCCTCCGATGCAGCCTCCTGGACAGGCCATTATCTCAATCGCGTGATACTCATTGCGTCCGTGGCGGATGTCCTCGAGCAGATGTCTCGCATTGCCGAGGCCGTGGGCGATCCCCACCTTGAGCTCGAAGCCGTCGAGATCCACAGTGGCACGCCGAACTCCGGCCATCCCCCTGACGGACTGGAAGTTGACGCTCTTGAGCGTCTTGCCGGTATAGAGCTCGTAGACGGTCCTCAGCGCGGCCTCCATCACTCCTCCGGTCGCTCCGAAGATCACTCCCGCTCCGGTTGAAGCTCCGAGCGGCTGGTCGAAGTCCATATCCGGCAGAAGGGTGAAGCTGATGTTCGCCCTCTTGATGAGACGGGCAAGCTCCCTCGTGGAGATCGAATAGTCCACATCCGGGCTTCCCCCCGGCTTGAACTCTTCTCTGTCACACTCATATTTCTTTGCCAGACAAGGCATTATAGACACCACAACGAGCCTTTCGCGAGGAATGCCCATCTTCTCCGCCCACCATGTCTTGGCTATCGAGCCGAACATCTGCTGAGGAGAGCGGGCAGTCGAAGGGATGTCGAGCAGGTCCGGGAACTGATGCTCAAAGAAATTGACCCATGCAGGACAGCAGGACGTGAGGATAGGGAGGCGCACCGACTTGTCGCCGTCGAGGTACGCAGTGAGGCGCGAGAGCATCTCCGCCCCTTCCTCCATGATGGTGAGATCCGCAGCAAAGTCCGTGTCGAACACATAGTCGAAGCCGAGTTCGCGGAGAGCGGCCACCATCTTTCCTGTGACGAGAGAGCCCGGATTCATCCCGAACTCCTCCCCTATCGCGGCTCTTACGGCCGGAGCGGTCTGCACGATGACTATCTTGTCCGGGTCGGCGAGGTCCTCGACGAGCCTGTTGGTATGGTCTCTTTCCGTGAGTGCTCCCACAGGGCACACGGCCACACACTGTCCGCAGTAGGTGCATTCGCTCTCGGTCATCATCTTGTCGAACGCAGGGGCGATAGTGGTGTTGAAGCCCCGGCGGATCGCACCGAGAGCGCCTACGGTCTGGACTTCATTGCAGACCGTCTCGCACCTGCGGCAGAATATGCACTTGTCCATGTTGCGGACGATGGACGCCGTGATCTCCCTCTTGCGCGGGGACAGCTCTCCTCCGTTGAAAGGCATCTCCCTGATGTTGAAGCGCAGGGCGAGATTCTGAAGGTCGCAGTTTCCGGCCTTCGGGCAGGTGAGGCATTCGTTCGGATGGTCCGAAAGGATGAGCTCGGCCACCACCTTTCTCGCGTTCATGACCCTGAGGGTGCTCGTTCGCACGACCATTCCCTCCGCACATCTTGTCGCGCAGGCCGGGGCGAGATTTCTCCTTCCCTCAACCTCCACCACGCAGATGCGGCAGGATGCCGGCGTGTTCTTTATGCAGGTCCCCTTCAGGTCTATATGGCAGAGAGTAGGAATGTCTATGCCTATCTTCTGGGCCGCCTCCAATATCGTCGTGCCTTCCGGCACAGTGACGAAATGATTGTCTATCTGTAATGTTATCTGTCTGTCTTCCATAGTGATCAATATTCCATAATGATCAGATGTCACATTGTGATCAATGTCCCGTTGTGATCAATATACTGAGATGGCCTTGAACCGGCAGCGTGCCATGCACATTCCGCACTTGATGCACTTGTCCGGTATGATTACGTGAGGCTTGCGCACGTCGCCGATGATGGCGTCCGCCGGGCAGTTCTTCGCGCAGAGATGGCATCCTATGCACAGAGTCGAATTGATCGAATAGGTGAGCAGGGCCTTGCACTGCTTCGCCCGGCACTTGTGGTCTCTGACGTGCTCCACATACTCGTCGCGAAAATGGTTCAGAGTGGAGAGCACCGGATTCGGGGAAGTCTGTCCGAGGCCGCACAGCGCCGTGTCCTTGATCACGTTGCCGAGCACAGAGAGCGTCTTCAGGTCCTCTTCCGTGCCGCGTCCCTCGGTGATCTTGTTGAGAGTCTCGAGAAGTCTCTTGTTGCCTATCCTGCACGGGGTACACTTGCCGCACGACTCCTCGACGGTGAAGTCCAGGTAGAACCTCGCCACCGACACCATGCAGTCGTCCTCATCCATGACTATCATTCCGCCCGAGCCCATCATCGAGCCTTCCGCGAGAAGATTGTCGAAGTCTATCGGGATGTCCAGATGCTTCTCGGTCAGGCAGCCTCCCGAAGGGCCTCCGGTCTGGACGGCCTTGAACTTTCTGCCGCCCTTGATGCCGCCGCCGATGTCGTAGATGACCTCCCTGAGGGTCGTCCCCATCGGCACCTCTATCAGACCGACGTTGTTGATCTTTCCTGCGAGGGCAAACACCTTGGTGCCCTTCGATTTTGCCGTGCCGATGGAAGAGAACCACTCCGCACCCCTCGTAAGGATGACCGGAATGTTGGCGAAAGTCTCCACATTATTGACATTGGTAGGCTTTCCGAGGTAGCCGGACTCCGCAGGGAACGGCGGCTTCATAGTAGGCTCGCCCCTCTTTCCCTCCATCGAATGTATCAGAGCCGTCTCCTCTCCGCAGACGAAGGCGCCGGCGCCGTATCTTATCTCAATGTCAAAGCTGAAGCCGCTTCCGAGGATGTTCTCTCCGAGCAGGCCGTACTCGCGTGCCTGGGCGATGGCGGTCTTGAGCCTGTGGATGGCGAGCGGATACTCCGCGCGGATGTAGACAAGGCCCTTGCCCGAGCCTATCGAATAGCCGCAGATGGCCATCGCCTCCACTATCGAATGCGGGTCGCCCTCCATTATGGAGCGGTCCATGAACGCTCCAGGGTCGCCCTCATCAGCGTTGCAGACCACGAATTTGGTGTCTGACAGGCTCTTTCTCGCGAAGCTCCACTTGAGTCCGGTCGGGAACCCTCCGCCTCCGCGTCCTCGCAGCCCCGACTTCTTGACCTCTTCAATGACCTCTTCCGGCGTCTTTTCCAGAAGGCTCACCGCCAGGGCGAAATATCCGTCGCGGGCGATGTACTCCTCAATGTTTTCAGGATCGATGAAGCCGCAGTTGCGCAGCGCGACCCTCATCTGCTTGCGATAGAAGTCGATATGCTTTGAGTCGCTGACGCTCTGACCCGTCTTCGGATCCACATAGAGAAGCCGCTCCACCCGTCTTCCTCCGATGATGTGTGAAGTGACTATCTCGTCTGCGTCCTCCGGAGTCACCTGAGTGTAGAAGGTGTTGTCGGGTATCACTTTGACCACCGGCCCCTTCTCGCAGAAGCCGAAGCATCCCGTGGTGACCACATCCACCTTGTCCGCTATCCCCCTGTTCTCAAGGGTTTCACGGATCCGTTCCGCGATGAGATGGCTGGATGAGGCCTTGCACCCCGTTCCGCCGCATATCAAAACCTGCATTCGGGCGGTCCCCGACTCGAGACCGCAGCTGTCGCCGCCGGTTGACCTGTCGCTCTGCTCTCTCAGAAAGAGCTTCCTCGCGGCCTGCATCCTGACGGTCTTCAGATCCTCGATTGTCGATAGTTTCATTCTTAAATTGGATTAGACCGGAAACAAAGATATGAAAAGAAATCTAATTTGCAACATTAAAATATTTAATTTAAACGAGAATTTTCATTCGTTTCTTTAATGACAATTTGTGCTCAGGGGCATATTTCTTTAACAGACAGCAGGCGGACAGGACCACATTTCATATTAAGTGTCAGACAGGTCCCATGACGAGTTATGGCGGCCTGATGCTGAAAAATCAAACAAGTTTTCTATATTTGCATGATTTTGGGGAGAGAACCGCGCCCGCAGCTTTACGGGACAAAGCCTCAACCCGGACGGAAAGAATCATCATTAACTTTACTTAAAATATTCATTATGAGTATTCAGCAGGAAAAGATCAAAGAGCTCGTCGAGCGCAGGGCCAAAGCCCGCATGGGAGGAGGCCAGAAAAGGATCGACGCCCAGCACCAGAAAGGGAAATTCACCGCCCGCGAAAGGATCGCGATGCTTCTTGATGAAGGCAGCTTCGAAGAATACGACATGTTCGTACAGCACCGCTGCACCAACTTCGGAATGGAAAAGACGAAGTTCGACGGCGACGGTGTAGTGACCGGACAGGGAACCATCGACGGAAGGCTCGTATATGTGTTCGCTCAGGACTTCACCGTATCAGGCGGCTCGCTTTCGGAGACCATGGCGCAGAAGATCTGCAAAGTGATGGACATGGCCATGAAGAACGGAGCGCCGTGCATCGGACTGAACGACTCCGGCGGAGCCCGCATTCAGGAGGGAATCTGTGCACTCGCAGGCTTCGGAGAGATTTTCCAGAGAAACATAATGGCTTCCGGAGTAGTGCCTCAGATCTCGGGCATTTTCGGGCCTTGCGCAGGAGGCGCGGTATATTCCCCTGCCCTCACTGACTTCAACATCATGATCAAGAACACTTCCTACATGTTCCTCACCGGCCCGGGAGTCGTGAAGACCGTCACCGGAGAGGTCGTGACCCAGGAAGAGCTCGGAGGGGCCAGCGTACACGCCACAAAGAGCGGCGTGGCTCATTTCGCAGCTGAAAATGAGGAGGAGGGAATCCAGATCATAAAGGACATCCTCAGCTTCATCCCTCAGAACAACATGGAAGAGGCTCCGTTCGTGCCTACGAACGACCCTGTCGGAAGGGTGGACGACAGCCTCAACGAGATCATCCCGGACAATCCGAACAAGCCTTACGACATGTATAAGGTGATCGGAAGCATCGTGGACGACGGGAAATTCCTTGAGATACACAAGAACTACGCGAAGAACATCATCATCGGATTCGCGCACATGAACGGACGCTCGGTGGGCATCGTGGCCAACCAGCCTAAGATCCTCGCCGGAGTGCTCGACATCAACGCATCCCGCAAGGCTGCCCGCTTCGTGCGCTTCTGCGACGCATTCAACATCCCGCTCGTGACCCTTGTGGACGTGCCTGGCTTCCTCTGCGGCACACAGCAGGAATACGGCGGCATCATCGTACACGGAGCGAAGCTGCTCTACGCATACGGCGAGGCCACCGTGCCTAAGGTCACAGTCACACTCAGGAAATCCTACGGCGGATCGCACATCGTGATGAGCTGCAAGCAGCTGCGCGGAGACATCAACTACGCGTGGCCATCTGCCAACATCGCCGTGATGGGAGCTGACGGAGCCGTCGAGATCCTCTATTCAAAAGACATCAAGGCCATTGAGGACCCTGCTGAAAAGGCCCGTGTGGCAGAGGAGAAGAAGAAGGAGTACAACGACCTCTTCTGCAATCCTTATCAGGCCGCAAGCTACGGCTACATCGACGACGTGATCGAGCCGAGAAACACGAGGTTCCGCGTGATCCGCGCCCTCGAGCAGCTTGCAGGCAAGAAGGTGACAAACCCTGCCAAGAAACACGACAATCTTCCTCTTTAAGCGCATGACGGCCGGGCGGGCAAGCCTCGTCCGGCCCTGTCTGACAGACACATGCCGAAACGATAAAAGCTGAAGCAAATGAATGAATTGACTCCCGAAAAGGCCTTTGAGCTCGCAGCGACCCTCGACAAGGGCATAGGCGGAGAAATCTGCGCGGCGATAGCGATGGCTCTCGACGCCTGCATGGACGACGGCGTTCATGACCAGGAGAGCTTCGTCATCACGATCAAGCCTAAGCAGACGCCGTGGACTTCGAGATACGCCACGCTGCGCCAGCTTCCTGAAAGGAAAAAATGAGGAATTTCCCGGCCACGCGAGCCGAGGGATATGGAAAACGAATAAAAAACATAAGAAATGAAGCAATATAATTTCAAGATCAACGGAAATGAATACAATGTGACGATCAACTCAGTCGACGGAAACGTGGCTGACGTCACTGTCGTTGCATCCTACAAGGTGGAGCTCGGAGGCGGCGCCTCTTCAATCTCCGTACAGAGCGGCGCTTCCGCCCAGCCTGCCCAGGCAGCACCTGCACCTCAGGCAGCACCTGCACCGGCGTCTCAGCCTGCACCAGCCCCTGCCGCTCCGGCAGCTCAGCCGGCAGCTGCTCCGTCCCCGGCCCCTGCAGCATCCGGAGCAGGAAAGCCAGTCACCTCTCCGCTCCCTGGAGTGATTGTCGACATCACCGTAAAGGTCGGAGATGCTGTGAAGGCCGGACAGAAAGTGGCAGTTCTCGAAGCGATGAAGATGGAGAACGACATCGAGGCCGACCGCGAAGGCACAGTGACCGCCATCCATGTGAACAAGGGCGACTCTGTTCTTGAGGGTGTTCCTATCGTCACAATCGGCTGAGGTCTCCGCACCTGAACAGAAAGCTGAGGGTGATCCGACAGTTGAGTCGGGTCGCCCTTTTTGATTCGAGATTTTTATATGGAATATTTTGCGGATTCTGTATCGAAAATACCAAAGAATCAATTAATTTTGTGCTGTTCTGCACAAAACTGCAATAACAGTTATTCTTAATGATATGAAAAAGCTTATCATCATATCCGGCGTCCTTCTGCTCCTTTTTGGGCAATCCGCTTCGGCTCAGCCGAAGATTCAGGAAATATTGCAGAGACTTCCCGACAGATCAATTCCGTACCAAGGAGAGAAACATGACTATAGGGATAAAGGGGCTACCGGAGTCTATCGTGGTTACAGCAATCTGATTGACCGCCTGTATACTAATGTCCAGTTGACAGAATGGCGGGATGCTTGCGACAATCCGGCTGAATTTCCGACAAGCTGCCATGACTTCATTCTCCCCGGACGGGATATCCACCTTCTCACTATATCTTTCGGAGGAGTAACAGACTGGAGAACAGATGTGTTATTGTCAGTTACTCCTGTCGGTGAAATTCTGGATCAGATGCCGGTGGCTGTTATGGAAATGCGAGCCGCAGGCATTTCCCCGGTAATGCAATATGAGATAACTTCGGATGCAAAGATAATTGTCTACAGGCTTGAGCCTGTATCAGATGTTTCGATTCCGCTGTCGGACTTCACATCGTTTGCGGCACAACGAGTGGACAGGACTTACGAAATAGATCAGGACGGCAAATTTGTCCTGGTCAATACTGTCAGGTACAGACCCCGGACTTATACACGGGAGATGCTGGAGAAAAGGGAGTACAACATTTATCTGGGTACTGAGATGCCGATGAAAAATTAGTTTCTGTCGGAAGAGGCCGATGACACGAACAGATATGGGCATGTAAATACGCGCATTCAGACCTTGTGTCGATGTCTATTGCAACATTTCTTGCTCTCGGAAGCGAGAATTTCGTATTTTTGTAAGTTGGGCTGAAGCCTGTGCTCATCGGCATGCGCCGCTACGGCGCACTTCAGGCACGAAATGACTGCGATTTCGGCACGGAATGGAGACGATTCAGGTACAGTCCGATGAAACGAACTGACACAAGACAAGATGCGGAAAAAGATTTCAGAACTGCTCGCAGAAGGCAGAATCCTCATTCTGGACGGAGCCACGGGCACAATGATACAGAGATTGGGGCTTGATGAGGAGGATTTCCACTCGGGGCCGCTCAGCGACATCCCCGACGAACTCAGAGGCAACAACGAATGTCTCAATCTGACCAGACCCGATCTGATCAGAGACATACACAGAGCCTACATCAGGGCCGGAGCGGACATCATCGAATCCAACACATTCAGTGCAAACAGAATATCTCAGGAAGAATACGGATGCGCGGAATTTGCCTTCAGAATGGCATTCGAAGGCGCGGCCATCGCAAGGGAGGCAGCCGATGAGGCAATGAGCAGCGGAGACCGTACCGTGCTGGTGGCAGGAAGCATTGGACCGACTTCCAGATCGCTCTCCCTGTCCCCAGACATGAACGATCCGGCATTTCGTCCGGTGTCATTCGATGAGATGGCTCTCGCCTACTCAGAACAGATGCGGGGGCTTATGCTCGGAGGCGCAGACCTGCTTCTCATCGAGACCTGTTTCGATGCCCTCAATGTCAAGGCTGCGCTCTACGCCCTCTCAGGGCTGCTCGAAGACCCGGAAATCAGGTCGGACGCCGGAATCCGCGAAAGGCTCTCCGATGACGGACATTTTCCCGTCATCATTTCAGTCTCAGTGAGCGACCGCAGCGGCAGGACTCTGACAGGGCAGACAATAGAGGCCTTCTACGCATCCGTGAGGCATTATCCTCTTACCGCTTTCGGGCTCAACTGTTCGCTCGGGGCGGAGGAGATTCATCCGCTTCTGAAAGAGGTCGCAGGATTTGCCGAATGCGCCGTAAGCTGCTACCCCAACGCTGGACTTCCCGACGGAATGGGAGGCTACGCGGAGACGCCTCAGGAAATGGCCGCTGCCGTAAGGAAGATGGCCGAAGACGGGCTGCTGAACATAGTCGGAGGATGCTGCGGCACGACTCCCGAATACATAAGCGCAATAGTTGAAGCCGTAAGAGACTGTCCTGCAAGGAAAAGACCCGCACAGGCCGCGTCCCGCCCGCTGACAGTCAGCGGGCTTGAGGTAGTGCGTATTGACCTCAGGAACAGCAATTTCACCAATATAGGGGAAAGGACGAATGTCGCCGGCTCCAGGAAATTCGCCAGGCTGATCGCTACAGGACAGACTGGCGAGGCCCTGCAGATCGCGGCGGAACAGATTGAGAACGGGGCCTCGGTCATCGACATAAACATGGACGACGCCATGCTCGACAGCACGGCCGAGATGACGCGCTTCGTCAGAAGTCTGTCCAACGACCCGGCAGTGGCAAAGGCAGCCCTGATGATAGACTCCTCGCATTGGGAGACGATTCTTGCGGGGCTGAAGAACGCGCAGGGCAAGTCGATCGTCAACTCCATAAGTCTCAAAGAGGGAGAGGAGGAGCTTGTCCGAAAGGCGAGGGAAATACACGCTCTGGGCGCGGCGATGGTGGTGATGGCCTTCGACGAGCAGGGACAGGCAACGACTTTCGCCCGAAAGACCGAAATCTGCGGCAGAGCCTACAGAATCCTGACTTCCGAAGCCGGCATTCCGCCGGAAGACATCATTTTCGACGTGAATGTCCTCGCCATCGGCACGGGAATCGAAGAGCACGCTCTCTATGCCGTGAACTTCATCAAGGCCGTAGGCTGGATAAAGGAGAATCTTCCCGGAGCTCTGACCTCAGGCGGAGTGTCCAACCTGTCGTTCTCGTTCAGAGGCAACAATCCTGTGCGCGAGGCCATGCACTCGGCGTTTCTCTACCATGCCATACAGGCCGGGCTGGATATGGCGATTGTCAATCCGGGGATGCTCCAGATCTATGACGAGATCGAGCCGGATCTGCTCAGGAGAGTCGAGGACGTGATATTCAACACCGACCCCGGCGCGACGGAAAGGCTCATCGAAAAGGCGCAGGAAATCGCCGAGGAGACCGCCCGCCGCAAAGCCGCAGCTCAGCAGCACTCTGGCGGTACAGCAGGCATGGCAGCCGGGACGACAATGACAGCCGGCGCATCCTGCGGAGAGCAGGAGACCCGGCATGACGGACAGTCTGCCGCCGGGCGCATCATCAGCGCATTGGTCAAAGGCAAGTCGACGACGCTCGCCGCCGACCTTCAGGAGTGCATAGACGAAGGAACTAAGCCAGTCGACATCATCGAAGGGCCGCTGATGGACGGAATGAAAAAGGTCGGAGAACTCTTCGGAAGCGGAAAGATGTTTCTTCCGCAGGTGGTCAAGTCTGCCAAGATAATGAAGGAGGCGGTGGACTTTCTGCAGCCCCACATGGAGGCGCAGCCGGCCGGGAAATCCTCGGGCAGACCGAAGATAGTCATAGCCACCGTCAAGGGAGACGTACACGACATCGGAAAGAACATCACTGCCATCGTGCTCGGATGCAACGGATTCGATGTCATCGACCTCGGCGTGATGGTGGACAGGGAGACGATAATCGGGACTGCGCTGAGGGAAAAGGCTGACATCATCGCGGCCAGCGGCCTCATTACTCCGTCGCTTCACCAGATGGAGGAACTCTGCAGGGCGATGGCGGAAAGGGGGATGGACACTCCCCTCTTCATCGGCGGCGCCACCACCTCGGCTCTCCACACGGCGGTAAAGCTCGCCCCTCTTTACGACCACGTGTTCTATGGAGCTGACGCCTCGGCAAGCGCTGTGATGGCCAAGAGGTACATGATGGACAGGGACTCCTTCGAGGCAGAGGAGCACGCCAGGCAGGCGAAGCTGCGCGAACTCCATAGAAACGGGCGCAGGGCAGACTCCGAAGCCGAGCCGGCCGCAGACGGAGGAGCTGCAGCCGAGATTGCCGGACTGTCATCCGCCATCTTTCCGCCGGAAAACTATCTCCGCCACGAAATCTTCGTGAGAAATGCCCGGGGCTTCATGAAAGAGACTGCTGAAGGCAATGGAAAGACCTGTGAAATAGACATCAGAAGCGTCCTGCCACATTTCGACTGGATGATGTTCTTTGCCGTATGGGGCATAAAATACGGGCAGGCCGATCCGGACGCGCCTGAGCTGGCGAGGCTGAGGGAAGAGGCGGAAGAGACGCTTGCAAGAATGGCTGAGACCTGCTCTTGCCGGATAGCGGTCTCCGTCAGGTGGTTCGAGGCATACTCCAGAGACTGCGACATCCGCTTGGCCGGGGACAGAGAGACAGAGACACCATCCTCGATGGAGGTGACATTCCCGATGCTGCGACAGGAAAAGCCGACGGTTCTCAAAGACGGCCGAAAGGCAATGCTGTCGCTCAGCGACTTCGTTCCTCCGGCCGGATACGGATTCACTTCCCCTGCCGGCATCTTCGCGATAAGCGTAAGCAGCCGGCGGGATCACGGCAGAGGATGCGGCTGCCCTGAGTGCAGAGCTGCCGGCGACTATGACGACATGATGGAACGCTCGATAATGAACACGCTTGCGGAGGCGGCCTCAACATGGCTCGACGGGCAGATTCTCGCAACGCTTGAGGCAGCGGACGCAGGAAAATATAAGGTGATAAAGCCGGCCGCAGGATATTCCAGCTGCCCGGACCACACCCTCAAGCGCGACATCCTCAGCCTGCTGCCCGACTCCGAAAGCCTCGGCATCACCCTCACCGAAAGCTGCGGCATGATTCCGGACGCCTCCATCTGCGGAATGATCTTCATCCACAGGAACGCCGTCTATCCTGAGATCCGCAGCATCAGCCGCAGCCAGTACGACAGCTACGCATCCCGCAGAGGGATGTCTCCGGAGGAAGCCGGGCGTTTCCTCAGCCACCTTCTCGACTGAAGCGGAGACGACATTGACGGCCGCTTCATTTCCGCCCGCAGGGGCGGCATTGAAAAACAGACGAAACGAACAAAGGACAGACATGAAAATCAGTGAAATTCTCTCCGAGGGAGGCAAGGCCTTCCCCTCCCTGGAAATAGTACCTCCCCTGAAAGGGATGACGAAGGCAGAGCTCCTGGACTCGATAAGACCGTTCATGGAGTTCAGTCCCAGATACATAAACGTGACACGCCACAGGGACGAATACGAATACAGGGAGCAGCCTGACGGGACTTATTCGCGGCATCTCGTGCGCAGAAGAGTCAGCGAAGTGGCGGTCTGCGGAGCCATAATGTCGGAGTTCGGCATAGAGACGGTGCCGCACATCATCTGCGGAGGCTCTGACGCGGACGAGATCGAGAGCCTTCTGCATGACCTGCGCTTCATGGAGATTTCCAACGTGATGGCCCTGCGCGGGGACTCGACCGTAGGGGAAAAGAGATTCACTCCAGTGCCGGGAGGCTACAGATACGCAAGCGAACTCGTGGAGGCCATCCGCAGATTCGGAGACATGTTCTCCATCGGCGTAGGCGGCTATCCCGAAAAGCATTTCGAGGCCCCGAACATGGAGACGGACATAGCCAACCTCAAAAAGAAGGTGGATGCCGGAGCAGACTATGTCATCACGCAGATGTTCTTCGACAACCGCGTCTTCTATGACTTCACGGAAAAATGCCGGGCGGCAGGCATAACCGTCCCGATCATCCCGGGCCTCAAGCCGCTCTCATCCGTAAAGCAGATAGGCACCCTCCCCGAAGCCTTCTCCCTCGACATCCCGATGGAACTCGTATCCGCAATGCGCGAAGCGGGCGACGACAAGGAGAAAGCATACAGGACCGGCACGGAATGGTGCATCATGCAGTGCCGCGACCTTCTCAGGCACGGAGTTCCGGCCGTTCATTTCTATACTATGGGCAGATCGCGCAACATTGTGGAGATTCTCAGAGAATGCTTCTGACCCCATATCTCGTTTTTCTTCTTTTTTTGTCGATTTTTCTCTTTTTGAATGAAGATTTTTCTTTTTTGAATGATTCTTGATTGCATTTAAGGCGTATTATTCTTAATTTTGTTGGATGCGTTTTGCATTCGGCGTCATAACGGACGTCAGTGACAAGACGCTGCGGCAGACCACTGACAATATAATTAATGACGACACCATATTATGCAGAACAGATTGCAAGAGCTCACGGACAGACTCTACAATGAGGGGCTGGCCAAAGGAAAACAGGAAGGCGAGGCGATTCTTGCCGACGCCAGAAAGAATGCCTCGGAGATAATCGAAAAGGCAAAGAAAGAGGCGGAATCCATCGTGGCCACGGCCAGAAAGGAAGCCGAAAGCCTCAAGGCAAAGACTGAGGGCGACCTCAGGCTCGCTGCAGGACAGAGCATTGCGGCCACGAGACAGGCCATCGAGAATATGGTCGTATGCCGGCTCACTGAGAAGGAGGTGTCATCGGCGCTGTCTTCAGCCGACTTCGTTAAGGAGATGCTCACGGCCACGGTAAAGGCCTTCAGCGCCTCTTCTGATGCTGAAAGTCTTGAGATAATGCTCCCTGAGTCGCTCAAGAAAGCCACCGAGCCGTTCGTCAAGAAAGAGCTCTCGACAATGTTCAAGGGAGGCCTTGAAGTGTCGTTCTCCAAGAAGATCTCAGGCGGATTCACGATAAGCCCGAAAGACGGGGGATATTTCATCAGCTTCACCGACGAGACGTTCAACGCCCTCATATCTGAATACCTCAGGCCGGCCACCAAGAAGATCCTGTTCGAGAAATGAACAACTACCATTATATCGTCGCGGGACTTCCGGCGCTTACACGAGACTGGAAATTCTCCGGGGAAGACTTCGACGGCTTCGTCGAGGAGATCAGAGAGAACTGCTCCGACAAGGACAGGGCGCTGATAGACCTTCTGAAGCGGGGATTCGACGAGGACAGCCTCGACAGGGACTTCTACATCGAGGCGCTATCCTCCGGAAACGCCTTCATCCGTGACTACTTCACTTTCGACCTCAACGTGAGGAACGCCAAGACGCGCTATCTCAACAAGGCTCTCGGGAGACCGGCGGACAAGGACGTGATCAGGCTCGCTGAAGACGGCGAGGACACCGTGCTTGCCGGAATGTTCGGAGACCTCAAGACTCCCGGCGAATTCGAGGAGGCCCAGAGGCTGGAGACTGTGCTCCAGAGCGGCGACATTCTCGCCAGAGAGCGCGGAATCGACGACCTGACCTGGGAGAAGATCGACAGCCTCACCACATTCAATTATTTCGACGTCAGCTTTCTGCTCGGATTCCTGTGCAGGCTGCGCATAATATCAAGATGGGCAAGGCTTGACGAACAGACAGGCAGGGAGATGTTCAAAAGGCTGGTGGAAGATGTGTGCGGCACCTTCGGCGGCGTACATTATGAAGAAAACAATGCATAAAAATAACAGGATATGAAAAGTACAGGAAAGGTGACGGGCATAGTTTCCAACCTCGTCACCGTGGAGACGGACGGTCCGGTGTCCCAGAATGAGCTGTGCTTCGTCACCTCGGGCGGGGTGCGGCTGATGGCCGAGGTCATCAAGGTGACAGGGAAAACCGCCTCGATCCAGGTGTTCGAAAGCACCAGAGGCCTCAAGAACGGGGACGCGGTGGAGTTCGAGGGAAGGATGCTTGAAGCCACCCTCGGCCCGGGACTTCTCTCAAGCTGCTACGACGGGCTTCAGAACGACCTGACCACAATGACCGGAGTATTCCTCAGGAAAGGTGAATACACCTCCCCTCTCGACCATGACAGGCTCTGGGATTTCACCCCTATCGCGAAGCCGGGAGACAAGGTGGTGGCAGCGGACTGGCTCGGCGAGGTCAAGGAGGGCTGGCTTCCTCACAAGATCATGGTGCCGTTCTCCTTCGAAGGGGAATATACCGTGAAATCGGTCACGGAGGCAGGACAGTACACGATAGACACCGTGATTGCGGTCCTCACTGACGAGAAGGGAGAGGACGTCAATGTCACCATGACACAGAAATGGCCGGTGAAAGTCGCAATCAAGGGATACAGGGAGAAGCCGAGGCCGAACAGGATAATGGAGACGGGCGTGCGCGTTATCGACACCCTCGATCCTATAGCCGAAGGCGGCACGGGATTCATCCCCGGACCGTTCGGATGCGGCAAGACGGTGCTCCAGCACGCGATAGCCAAGCAGGGAGACGCCCAGGTAATCGTGATGGCGGCCTGCGGAGAGCGTGCAAATGAGGTGGTGGAGATCTTCACGGAGTTCCCCGAGCTGATTGACCCGCATACGGGAAGGCATCTGATGGAGAGGACCACCATCATCTGCAACACTTCAAACATGCCTGTTGCGGCACGAGAGGCATCCGTCTACACCGCCATGACTATCTGTGAATACTACAGGGCGATGGGACTGAAGGTGCTCCTGCTGGCCGACTCCACTTCCCGCTGGGCACAGGCGCTCAGGGAGATGAGCAACCGCATGGAGGAACTTCCGGGAGCGGACGCCTTTCCAGTCGACCTCTCGGCCATCATATCGAGCTTCTACGCCAGAGCCGGCATGGTCGTGCTCAACAACGGCCAGACAGGCTCGGTGACATTCATCGGAACTGTCTCCCCTGCCGGAGGAAACCTCAAGGAGCCTGTGACAGAGTCCACGAAGAAGGCCGCAAGATGCTTCTATGCACTTGAGCAGAACCGTGCCGACAAGAAGAGGTATCCGGCAGTCAACCCTATAGACTCATATTCAAAATATCTCGAATATCCCGAGATTCAGGAATATCTTTCCGAAAAGGTGGCTCCGGGCTGGGTGGAGATGGTCGAGAAGACCAAGAACATCATCCGACGAGGCAAGGAGGCCAACGAGCAGATCAACATCCTCGGCGACGACGGTGTGCCTATGAGCTACCACGAGCTGTTCTGGAAGTCGGAGCTGATCGACTTCATCATACTGCAGCAGGACGCGTTCGACCCGGTGGACAGCCTCACCCCGATGGACAGGCAGAGATACATGCTCGAGCTCGTGCTGGACATCTGTGACAGGGAGTTCACATTCGACGACTACGAGAAGTGCCGCGACGCGTTCAAGGAGCTGATCAACCTGCTCAAGCAGATGAACTACTCCGAATTCATGAGCGAGAACTTCATGAAATACAGGGCGGAGCTTGACGCTGAACTTCAGAAGCTGACCTCGGCAGCCGAGGCAGCGTGACGCAACACAAAATGCGGAGGACATCCGCGAAAGAGAACCGATTATGAAAAGAAAGGCATTTCAGAAAATATACACCCAGCTGGAAGGCATCACCAAGGCCACGGTCTCGCTGAAGGCCTCGGGAGTGTCCAACGATGAACTCGCCACCGTAGACGGCAGACTTGCCCAGGTGGTGAAGACCAAAGGCGAGACGGTCACTCTGCAGATATTCGGAGGGACAGAAGGCATCCCGACTGATGCGGAAGTGGTGTTCCTCGGAAGCGCTCCTACCCTTAAAGTCAGCGACGAGCTCGCCGGACGCTTCTTCAACGCCTACGGAGAGCCCATCGACGGGGGGCCGGAAATCGAGGGCGATGAAAGGGAGATCGGAGGCCCGTCCGTGAATCCGTACAAGAGAAGGCAGCCGTCACAGCTGATTCCGACCGGCATCGCCGGCATCGACCTCAACAATACGATTGTCTCGGGACAGAAGATCCCGTTCTTCGCCGACCCTGACCAGCCGTACAACAACGTGATGGCCCAGGTGGCCCTCAGGGCGGATGTGGACAAGATCATCCTCGGCGGCATGGGACTCTCCAATGACGACTACCTCTACTTCAGGCACGAGTTCGAGAGAGCGGGAGCACTCGACAAGATCATAAGTTTCGTCAACACCACCGAGCAGCCGCCTGTGGAGAGGCTTCTTATCCCGGACATGGCCCTCACGGCAGCCGAATACTTCGCAGTGGACAAGAACGAGAAGGTGCTCGTGCTCCTCACTGACATGACCCTCTACGCGGACGCGCTGAGCATCGTCAGCAACCGCATGGACCAGATTCCTTCCAAGGATTCCATGCCGGGCTCGCTCTACTCAGACCTCGCGAAGATCTACGAGAAGGCGGTGCAGCTGCCTGACGGGGGCTCCATAACCATCATAGCCGTGACGACTCTCAACGACGGAGACATCACCCACGCTATCCCGGACAACACGGGCTACATCACTGAGGGACAGCTCTATCTCCGCGCCGACCCGGATTCGGGCAAGGTGATCATCGACCCGTTCCGCTCGCTCTCGCGACTCAAGCAGCTCGTGATCGGCAAGCAGACGAGGGAGGACCACAACCAGGTGATGAACACCGGCGTGCGTCTCTACGCGGATGCTCAGAACGCCAAGACGAAGCTTGAGAACGGCTTTGACCTGAGCGACTACGACCTCCGCTGCCTCGACTTCGCCAAGGAGTACGCTACGCGGCTTCTCGCCATTGACGTCAACATCAGCATAGACGAGATGCTCGACACCGCATGGGAGCTCTTCGGCAAATATTTCACCAAGGCCGAGACCGGAATCAAGCAGTCCCTTGCCGACAAATACTGGAAAAACTGAATATGATAAAGTTCCAATACAACAAGACGTCACTTAACAACCTCGGCAAGCAGCTCAAGATGCGGCAGAACGCGCTCCCTACCCTGAAGAACAAGGAGTCGGCGCTGCGGCTTGAGGTGCGCAAGGCCAAGGCGCATTCGGAGAAGCTCCTGCACGACCTCGACGCCTCTCTGAAGCGGTATGACTACCTTGCGGCCTTATGGAACGAGTTTGATCCGGGTCTCATATCCATAACAGACGTGGATCTGGAGACGGTGAAGGTGGCCGGTGTGAAGACTCCGCATCTCAAGGAGATACAT
Source organism: uncultured Bacteroidales bacterium (assembly GCA_944326355.1). GTDB lineage: Bacteria > Bacteroidota > Bacteroidia > Bacteroidales > UBA932 > Cryptobacteroides. Next base: position 31,065 of record CALVDO010000012.1, read on the forward strand.
TATGAGATACACGAGTTCAACGCCTTCGCCAAGCCGGCGTGGTATGCTGACGGAGTGGCCATTCTCAAGGAGCTCTCCAGGCTGGGCATAGAGTCCGAGGTCTATATGGAGAAGAGCAGGATGCTCGACTTCCAGAGAAAGAAGACGACCCAGAAGGTGAATCTCTATGAGAAGGTTCAGATACCCGGATACCAGGAGGCCATAAGGAAGATAAAGCGATACATGGAGGACGAGGAGAACCTGACCAAGGCCGCCTCCAAGATTGTGAAGAACAGGCATCAGGCTGAAGAAGAGGAGGCTGGCCATGGTAACTGAAATGACGAAATACTCCTTCATCCTGCCGGGTGAGGAGACTGAAGGCTTCCTCAGGAAGCTGCAGGAGCTTGGCGTGATGGACATAACGCGCTCGGCAAAGCCTGTCGACGAGACGTCCTCGACAATGCTGGAAAACGCCTCCGCAGAGAAGAAGGCGCTCGCCGTTCTGGACAAGGCTGACTGGTCCGAAGATCCCGACGCGGAAGAGATAACTGCAGCCGCTTCGACTGAAGACGTGATTGCTGAGGCTAATGGTGCAGACCCGGCCGAGTGCGCGATAAAGGCATCGGAAAGGCTCACAGAGCTCGCTGAAGCCCTCTCCGTCTCCAAGAAAAAGGCGGCAAAGCTTTATCCGTGGGGAGAATTTGACCGGAAGGCCATCGAAGGTCTCAAGAATATAGGTCTCAAGATCAGATACTACTCCGTACCGAAAAAATCATTCGATGAGTCTTGGGCCGAGCGCTTCCCGCTGCAGGTCGTGACTGACGACGGCAAGACCGTCTGGTTCGTCACCGTCTGCGGAAAGGATGAGGAATATGACTTTCCTCTGGCGGAATGCACCGCTCCGGATGAGTCGTTCATCGACGCCGAGAAGGAGAAGGAGCGGATCCTGAAAAAGATCATCAGGACGAAAGGACTGCTGCTCAAACTGACGGAACGCCGTCCTGAGATAAGGGAGAAATACGACAGACAGCTTACTGAGCTGGATCTGTACCTCGCCGAAGTCTCAGGCGAATCCGCCGTGGAGAACCGCATCGTAGTGTTCGAAGGCTTCGCGCCGGCTGAGAATGACGCGGAACTCCGCAGGCGGCTCGATGAGGAAGGCGTGTTCTTCCTGACGGACAGGGCATCTGTGGAGGACAACCCTCCTATCAAGCTCAAGAACAACCGTTTCTCGAGAATGTTCGAAGTGCTGACAGGCATGTACGGCATGCCGGCATACGACGAGTTCGACCTCACGCCTGTGCTCGGACCGTTCTTCCTGCTGTTCTTCGCGCTGTGTCTCGGAGACGCCGGATACGGGCTTGTGCTGGTGCTGCTGAGCTTCATCATCAAAAAGAAGATGCCAGGCATGGCCAAGCTCTCTCCGCTTGTGATGACTCTCGGAATAGGCACATTCTTCATAGGCATACTGATGAACACGTTTTTCGGGTTCAGCCTCGTTGAGCAGAGCTTCATTCCGGAATGGCTCAAGAAGTGCATCAGACCGCTTCAGGGCGAAGTCGAAGGCTTCCCTGCCACTATGGTGCTGGCGATCTGCATCGGAATACTGAACATCTGCGTGGCGATGGTGATAAAGGCCGTATGCTACACGCACAGATTCGGACTTAAGGACAATCTCGGCACATGGGGATGGACTCTGTTTGTCGTCGGAGGTGTGATTCTCGGAGGGACAGCCCTGTTCGGACTGCTCCAGTCGGAAGTGATCAAGTGGATATTCATAGTCCTCGCCGTCATCTCGGGCCTCGGAATATACATCTTCAACAAGCCGGGAAGAAATCCTTTCGTAAACATCGGAGCGGGACTCTGGGACACCTACAACATGGCTACAGGCCTGCTGAGCGACACCCTCAGCTTCATCCGTCTGTATGCCCTCGGACTCGCCGGAGGAATGCTCGGATCGACATTCAACACTCTTGGCGGCATGCTTATGGAGAGCTGCCATGTGCCCGGACTCAACTGGCTGCTCTTCGCTGTCATCTTCGTGATAGGTCACGCGCTCAACATAGCGCTTTCGTGTCTGGGTGCCTTTGTGCACCCGCTGCGACTCACGTTCGTGGAGTTCTTCAAGAACAGCGGATATGAGGGAAGCGGCAAGCCTTATAATCCTCTCTCAGTGAAGAAGGATGAAGCATAAACATTTTTGAAAACAACAAATTTTAATATCAGCACATTATGAACGAAATTCTCGGTTATCTCGGCTGGGGCCTCATGCTCGGCCTCGCCCTGGTAGGAAGCAGCATCGGTACTACCATCACAGGAAACGCTGCGGAAGGCGCTCTGAAAAAGAACCCGGAGAAAGCCACCAGCTACATGATTCTGTCGGCTATGCCTGCCACTCAGGGTCTCTACGGCTTCGTTGCCTTCCTCATGTGGAAGATTCTCGGCATGGACTTCAACACTCAGGGACCGCTCCTCTTCGGTGTCGGCATCGGAGTGGGACTCGCCTGCCTCATCTCCGCAATCCGTCAGGGTCAGGTCTGTGCAAACGGCATCGTAGGTCTTTCACAGGGACACAACGTGATGACCCAGACCATGATCTACGCCGCATTCCCTGAGCTCTACGCCATCCTCGGACTCATCGCGGCCATCCTTGCCGGCATCCTTTAGAGAATCCGACAAAAGAAAGGGTGACTCCGCCTCACTTCATGACTTCAGGTCATCTGTGAGCTGCGGAGTCACCTTTTTTATCCATGCCCGGCGATCCTTAGCCCCATGTCAGGCAGACACGGTCAAAACAGCCGCCACGGCTCTGCAGACGTCGTCTCTAGAAATGATGAAATGGCATTCGTGCCACCAGAGTCCTCCTTGTGGCGCTACACCGGATAGTTACGAGGCATATTAGATTCTGTAGCTTTCCCCTTCTCTCTACGCCGGTCGGAGGGCGCGGATCTGCTCCTCCGTCATTCCCGTCAAAGAGGAAATCGACTTTATGTCCATGCCCGACTCAAGCATCGCACGTGCAACTTTCGAGACGCCTTGGGCGACTCCTTTCGCAATGCCTTCGGCACGCCCCTGCTCAAGGCCTTCAGCACGGCCTCTCTCAAGACCCCGCTCCTCGGCCGTGTCAAGGATATTGATGTAGTCCCTTTCGCTTATCATGTCCTCCTCGTATTTCAGTCGTTTCTCGATGTCGAACTGCGCTATCTCGCTCGCACGGTACAGGCGATCCAATGACTCTGACCCGAAAGTCGGAGGAATGGACTCCAGTTCCTTAAGGTGCTTCATCGAGTACCACCAGCAGTCCGACTCGCTCGAGCACTCCGCCTCGCCCTTAACGAAGCGGTACAACTCCACAAAGATAATACTTATCGTCTCATCCGCAATGTCATGAGTCACCTTTTCACGGAAAGTGTACTCCGAAATGTAGCGCCCGTCCCACACCGAGCCGGACCGGGAGAAGCCCGGGTCGCGGGCGAGGATCCCGATCAGATACACCGGAGGGAGGTCGTAGTGTCGGTCGCCAGACCGCGAGTTGGAGTCGTACACCTTCGCCGCGTATTGCACGCACCGCCGGAAGAAGTTGCGCTGCCCCGTCTGCTGCATCTCCACGATGAAGTGCGTCCCGTCTTCGCTCTCGCACCGGAGGTCCAGACGCACTGCCTTGTTCGTCGCCGTGAATCCGGGAATCTCCGTTCTGGAGAACATCAGGCTCCTGACTCGGCGTTCTGCCGGAAGCACCATGTTCAAAAAATCAATGATCACGTCCGTGTTTTTCTCGTCCCCGAACACGGCCTTGAATCCAGAGTCAGACAGTATGTCGACATATCTGCGGAAAGAACCGCCCTCATTCAGCACAAATTCCATTTCTCAAAGTTTTTTCCGGCGGCTAAGGTAATGCGGGAAGACGGCGCCGTCAATGGGCGGATGAACGGTTTTTCTCTTTTTATATGCTTTTTTCTCTTTCTGTATGTGAATTTTTCTCTTTTTTGATATCGGAAGACAGTTTCTCTGATCTAGGTTTTCTAGCGTATTGCAGAAAACTGCACTTGCTTTTAAGGTGCAATGCAGTATTGCTAATTCAGACGGATTTTATCACCTTTGCAAGCCGATGGCGATATTTTTTGAGGACAAGTTTTTCGATCGGCTGACGAACCAGTCCGACTGGAGCGCGGAATGGATAGGCAGCGACGAGATCTTCGACCCCGAGACAGAGCCGGACTGCAACATCTCCGATCCGTGGCTGAGGAAGACGGTAGTTCTGGACAGGACTCCGGAAAAAGCTGTCATGTTCGCAGCCTCGGTCGGTTATCATGAACTGTATGTCAACGGGGTCAGAATCGGAGAAGATGTCCTTGCCCCGGCTGTCACCGATCATTCCAGACGGGCGAGATATGTTGCCTACGACATCAGCAGCCATCTCAGAAAAGGAGAGAATGTCATAGGTATCTGGCTCGGCGCCTCATGGTCGATCTACGCCGCCTACAAGACAGACGACAAGCCGCAGACGCCTCTCGTCATGGCTCAGGCCGACATCTATTTCAGAGGCGATGCTATGGCTTCCCGACGCATCGTCACCGACGGCACATGGAAGACGCTGCCGCGCACTGTCAGCCTGCCGTCTTCAATGAGAAACTCATGGCGGCCCGGGGCAAGGATGAATTTCGCGCATTCACGGCCGAAATGTTCTGTCATTCCCTCATAATGCACTCCGGGCATACTCTCAAATCCAGCAACCGCTTCCCTGCCTACAGGAAGATACAGAACGGCGGAAGCATTTGGCGGCACTTCGGCATAATAACGGGACAGGCGTCCGTCACGAGTGTCCCAGTCACTTCTGACTGTTCCGAAATCAGACAGATACGAACATCTCGCATAGGTCAGGCCGCCGCCTGGCGAAGGCTGAAGGATGATGCGCCGGAAACCTGGCTGAGCCGGATCCGAATCTATGCCTCCGACATACCTGTACAGCCATTCGACTACTGAACCGGCCGGAAAATGATTCATCGATATGAGATAGCGGTATGTCCCGTCCGGATATTCAATATAGCTCTGCCAGCTTTCATATATGGTTGTGGCTCCGTTCACTACGGAGAAAAGCCATGACGGGAACTCTCTCTGCTCAAGAAGACGATATGCCGTATCTCCATATCCGGACTCGGTAAGGACGGGATTGATGTAGCTGACTCCGGCAAAGCCGGTCCTGAGACGGAATCCGCATTTTTCAATAAGCGCCGCCAGCCTCGCAGCCGCCTTGTCTACCGTTTCCTCCCGGAACAGGCCGAACCTCAATCCGAGGACATAGGCGGCCTGCGTCTCCACCGTTCCGCCGACAGGATCCGTCTTGTTGCCGAACTCTCCCGTCCCATATTTCTCCGGATCGCACTTCATGGATCCGTCATCGTTCACAAATTCTCTATTCCACGCCTCTCTGAAGGCTTCATAGCGACGGGCATATTCTTCAGCATCCTCTTTTTCGCCTATGACAGCGGCCATCTTCGACAGCAGAAGTGTCGACCAGGCGCAATACGCGGTCTCGGTGATCACCAGAGGAGTATGCTCATACGCCTCCCAGTCGCCGAACATATCGCCCATGAAGCGGCCCTCGACATCAATATAGTCATCACAGTCCGCTATGATTCTGTCGACATACCGGCACATGGACTCATAATTGTCCCTTATGAACGACTCGTCCCCATACTGAAGATACATATGCCACGGTATTATCACTCCAGCATCGCACCATCCCCCGGCGGCTCTCCCGTGGGCAAGCGCCGGAGCCGGCGAAAATACGGGATAAATGCCGAGATCGTTCTGTCTGTCCCGGACATCGGTCATGTATTTTCTGAAGAATCCGCGCACGTCGGAGAAATAGGAAGCCGTCCTCGCGAATATCTGAGCATCGCCTGTCCAGCCGAGCCGCTCGTTTCGCTGCGGACAGTCGGTCGGCACGCTAAGGAAATTGTCGGTCATGCTCCATCTGGCGTTTTCGACAAGGCGGTTAATGTCGGGATCAGAGCACTCGAACGAACCTGTAGGCCGCAGAGAGGAGCCGATGACGACAGCCTTGACGTCTTCCGGCGGGACAGGCTCATCCAGACCAGTCAGCTGCATATACTGGAATCCCCTGTAGACGAACACGGGCTCGAAGACCTCTCCATCCGGATCACCTCTCAGCGTGTATCTGTCCTCATTCCGGCAGATGTTCAGATTGGATGTCCATATCGTCCCCGGAGCGTCATCACTGTTGACGAGGAGCTCCGAATTGAGCTTTTCCCCATGCCGGAGAGTTATGGTCTGCCCGGCCTGCCCTTTGACTTTAACCCTGCATACGCCTGAAATGTTCTGTCCGAAATCATATACGAAGACTCCTTCTGCCGGCTCAGTCACGCTGAGGGCCGGAAGCTCGGCAAGCCTCCGCACATATGGGCCGTCCTGGCACACGACTCTGCCTATCTTGAAATCTGTCCTCTTCCCGAGATCCGGAGACGCCCATGCAGAATCATCGAACCCGGCCCTGCTCCATCCGTCCTGCGACTTTCTCGCATCATGAATCTCTCCCTGAAAAATGTCGTCATACTGAATCGGCCCGTCGCCATAGAATCGCCATAAAGAATCCGTGCCGAACACTGTCCGGCTTCCGTCAGCATGAGAGGCGACGATGACGGCCGCGAATCCAAGTCTGAAACTCCCTTCTGAACATCGGAGCGGCTGTTCCCGTGACATCTCCGCTGAGCCAGTCGACACCGTCAAAGGAATTCTCCCTCATAAGCCCGGTCTCAAACCAGTCTTCCCCTGAAGATGTCCATTTCTTTCCGTCTTTGTCCCAGACGCTCACCCTCCAATAGTACCGGGTGTGCGGTTCGAGGGGCTTTCCGCCGTATCTGACATAGCGGGACTGCGGGGAATCGACCTTTCCCGAATCCCAATACGGTTCGGAAACGGAAGAAAGGTCTCCATTTGCCGGAGAGCTCATGCCTGCCGTCACTACAAGCCTGTATGCCGTCTGACACTGCCCGGCCTCGGAGGTGTTCATCATCCACGAAAATTCTGGGGAAGGATCATCCGTCCCCAAGAGAGAGTCCGCGCCGTTCACGCGCAGTTCCGTCAAAGTCACGCCATCACTGCAGGAAAGCGTCATGATCGTAAGCATCAGCAGGAAAAGCTTTCCGGCCGATGACCTGAGAAGTGAATGCGGTCTATCCATGTCTTCCAAAGCAATCGGGTGAAGACAAAGACATTCCGCAAAAAGACAGTCAAATGTAGGGAATATTCTTCATCTTTTCAAAGCCGCAGCCGGGAATAATGGTGCCGCAGCCAAGAATAAGGCATGGTAAACCCGGCCTGGCGGCCATTTATACTGTTGCGCCTCGGCAATGCAAGCTCGCTTGCATTGCACTCGGCTTCTGCGTATATTTGGCCATAAATGTCCATTTATACTGTTGCGCCTCGGCAATGCAAGCGAGCTTGCATTGCACTCGGCTTCTGCGTATATTTGCACCCCGAAAATGAGATGAATACCGACAGAGACATAAGATTAGTTGAAGCTCTCCGAGGAGGTGACGCTGAAGCGTTCAGTCTGCTGTTCAGGAAGTATTGGCCAAGACTGTACGCATATTCAATGAAGTTCGTCAGGGAAGACGACGCGGCGAGAGACATCATTCAGGACTGCTTCATGAGACTGTGGGAGAAGAAAAGCACTCTCACCCCCGTTTCAATTCAGGCGCTTCTGTTCACAATGGTGAGAAACGCCTGTCTCAATCACATCAAATATCGGCTCATTCATGACAAGGCAGACATCTCTATCCTCAATGACATGAAATCCGGCACATCTGAAGCCCTGTATGATCTCGACTTCGGCCGACAGCCGGACAACACGACGCTGTATTCGGAGCTTATGGAGCAGATCGAGATTGTCCTGAGCGGTCTTCCCGAACGCACGAGACAGATTTTCCGCATGAGCAGGTTCGAGGGACTGAAGAACAGGGAGATAAGCCAGAAGCTCGGCATATCCGCGACAGCCGTCGAGAAACACATGTCCCGAGCCCTGAAGGCGTTTTCAAGTCATTTCAGATCGATTTATCCTCCTGATCTGTATGCCATTGTCCTTATATGGACGACGACGGGCATCGTCATTTCATGAGGTCGGCCGGAATTTTTTTCGATTTTTTCGTTTCAAGGGGGGTTGGGTAAAATCCCCTTCAATTGTTTTATCTCAAGAAAGCCACAGATACATGGATTCAAGACACGACAGCACACCCGAGAGAATCAGGGACATCGCCACGAGATATTTCAATGGCGAGGCCGATTCCGCACAGGAAAGGGAACTGTATGATTTTCTGGCTCAGGAAGCATCAGGAATGGAACTTCTGCGGGAATGGGAGGCAGAATGGGAACTGTCCGACTGCAGAAACACGGAATCAGACAGGGAATGGGAAAGGCTCGCCGAAAGGATCAGACGGAGCGAAACGGAGCGCCTGAAGAAACAGAACAGGAAAAGAGTGTTCATACGGACCGCCTCAGTCGCTGCCGCATGCACAGCACTTATGTTGAGCGCCGGAGGCATAGTCGGCATCGTACGGTCTGTGAGCCCGGCACAATACTGCTCGATAGAGGCTCCGCTTGGAGAGAGGGCGCACATAATGCTCGCAGACGGAAGTTCCGTATGGCTCAACGCCGGGTCTTCACTCAGATATTCTGAAAGATTCTCAGTCTGGAACAGAAAAGTTGAGCTCTCAGGTGAAGGTTATTTCGAAGTCGCCAGACAGAGCGGAAGACCGTTCATTGTGCAGACGACATCGTATGACATAAAGGTGACGGGAACAAAATTCAACGTGTCCGCATACCCGGAGGACGACTTCGCTTCAGTGGCTCTGACGGAAGGAAGCGTCGAGCTGCTCAGCGAGGAGATGAAGATCCCGATGTCGGCAGGAGAGACAGTCACGCTCTATAAGGACAGCGGGAAATTCTACAGAAGCCATGAGCCCAACGGGAACTCGAACAGCTGGATTGAAAACAGAGTCGACTTCGACAACATAACTCTTGACCTTCTGGCGACAAAGCTTTCAAGGCAGTACAACAGAAGGATATTCATAGAATCCGAGACGCTTCTGAACCGCAAGTTCCACATTTCCCTCAGAAACAATGAGAGCATAGAGGAAGTGCTTGCCGCTCTTAAAGACATAATACCGATAACATACGAATTTGCCGACAAAGACATTTACATAAGAGAACTGCAAAAAGACCACATGTAATGTAGAATCAAATCCACAAAACACTTAAACTAATTAATCATGAACCTATTGCAAATTCTGCAACGGCTGTCTGTCACGACGGTCGTCTGCTGCTCGCTTGCGGTCTCCGTATCGGCGCAGACCATAAGCAAGACATTCAGGAATGAGTCTCTCAGAACGGTTCTGAATGAGATCGAGCAACAGACGGGCCTGTCCGTAATCTGCGATTCTGACAAGCTCGACAGCCACGCCAAGATCTCCGCGACATTTGAAGACGCGGATGTGAACGAAGTCCTCGACAGCATTCTCAGCGATGACTTCGAGTATTCGATCGTCAACAAGATGATCGTCATCCACGAGAAGAGGCAGGACGGGAAAGGAGAGACGGACGACGACAGGGTCTCAGGAGTAATATACGATGACACCGGAGCCCCTCTTCCGGGAGCAAGCGTAATAGTGAAGGGCACCCGCAACGGAACGACGACCGACATGGACGGAAAGTTCTCCCTCAGCGGAGTCTCGCCTGAGGACATTCTCGAAATAGCCTTCCTCGGATTCAGGACAGTCGAGCAGCCGGTAGGAGACAAGGCAGTGTTCAGCATCTCTCTCGAAAGCGACAGCGAGATGCTTGACGAGCTCGTGGTCATAGGCTACGGCGTCCAGAAGAGAAGCGACATCACGGGGTCTGTCGCATCTCTCAAGACCGACGAACTCCTGAGCACACCGGCATACAACGCTTCTCAGGCCCTTCAGGGAAAGGTGGCAGGAGTCATGGTCCAGAATACGAGCGGAGACCCTTCCGCATCTCCTGAAATCCGAATCAGAGGAGCCAACTCTCTCACCTACGGAAACTCTCCGCTGGTAATCTGCGACGGTGTCCAGGGCGTAGGCCTCAACGGAATCAATCCAAATGAAATCGAATCCATTGAAGTGCTGAAGGACGCTGCGGCTCTCTCAGTGTATGGATCGCAGGGAGCGAACGGAGTCATCCTCGTCACGACGAAGAAAGGCAAGGGAGAGCGCGGACAGGTGCATTACAACGGCTTCGTTACGGTGGACAATGTGGCGAGATACATCCCTACCCTCGAAGCATGGGAATATGCTTCGCTGCATAATGCAAGAAGAATCGAGGAGGGGCTGAAGCCTCTGTTTGAGGAAGAGGCCATCGCCGCCATGGGCAAGGGAACGAACTGGCAGAACGAGATCTACCGTACGGCCATCACGCACAACCACAGCCTGAGCGTAAGCGGCTCCAAAAGTGTATTCTCATATTATATCGCGGCCGGCATCACCCAGAAGCAGGGCGTGGTGCTGAACACCGGCTACGACCAGTATACTCTCAGAGGCAATTTCTCGGCAGACGTCACTCCGAAGCTGAACATCGCCATGAATGTGTATGCGGTCTACGACGAGAACAACACGGGAGGCGCAACTACCGCCATACACGAGGCACTGCTCTGGTCTCCTACGGTACCGATCTACGAAGAAGACGGATCGTATTCACAGCCTCAGGGCAACGGAATCGGTCCTAATCCGGGGTCAAACCCTGTCGGTGCCGCAGTTGAAGCAAACAACAGAAGCAACTCCGGAGGATTTCACGTGTCTCTGAGCGGGACCTGGAAGCTCTGGAAAGACTGGCTGAAGATCAGCAGCCAGCTCGTGTACAGGACAAGCGGCAGCACAAGCGGATACTTCGACAATCAGAAAGTTAACAACGGAGCATCCGAGGATGTCTCCGGAGGCAAGACCGTAAGCGCATCAAACGGCATTGACAATACCACCACCCTCACATTCGACAGAGAATGGGGGAAGCACCATGTTCAGGCGACAGGCGTATACGAGGTGCGCAAATCGGCATACAACAGCATGGGAGGCTCGGCAAGAGGAATCCCGGTCAACATGGGATGGCAGGGCATCAATTTCGGCGCCGAATTCGACCCTCCATACTCAGGGTACACCAAGACGGCTGCCCAGTCGGTGATGGGCCGCGTAAACTACAGCTTCGACGACAGATACATGGTATCAGGGTCTGTACGACACGACGGAGCGAGCCAGCTTGCGGACGGGAACAAGTTTGACACCTTCTGGGCTGCATCCGCGGGATGGAACATCTCCAATGAGAAATTCATGAGAAAGGCGAAGAGAGTCATCACCGACCTCAAGCTTAGAGCCAGCTACGGTACCGTCGGCAACGCCGCAGTTCCGGCATACTCGTCGCACCTGCTGTTCAATTCAAGCCGCGACGACAATGACAATCTGGTGCTTTCCGTGGCACAGGCTGCCAACAGCAACCTCAAATGGGAACGCACGAGAGAATTCAACGTCGGAATCGACATGAACCTCTGGGACGGCAAGCTCCTCTTCACGGCGGAATATTACGACAAGCTCACCACGGATCTTCTCATGTGGCAGAAAGTTCCTATTGTCTCAAATGTAGACCAGGTGCTGCGCAACGTGGGGTCGGTCTCAAACAAGGGATGGGACTTTTCACTCGGAGGGACACCGGTAGCCACAAAGAATTTCTCGTGGAGCATCAACTGGACCCTGAACCTGAACCAGAACAAGATTCTCAAGCTCGACGGGATAAGCGACAGGCTCATCGACGGACAGCTCGACTATCCGGGTCTCACCGGCTCGCATGTGCAGATGGTGGGACAGCCTATGGCCACCTTCCTCGGATTCAAATATGCAGGAACATGGAAGACTGAAGAGGCCTCACTCGCCGCGATGTACGGCAACGTGCCCGGAGACGCCAAATATGTGGACATTAACATGGACGGAAAGATCGACAATTCCGACATCACCATCATAGGCAATGCCCAGCCTAAGGGCATCTTCGGAATCAACAACACTTTCCGCTGGAAAAATCTGGATCTCAACATCTTCTTTCAGGGAGTATGGGGCAACGACATATATAACATCAACAGGTTCTACATGACCGGAACGCTGCCGGACATCCGCGACCACTGGACGCCGGAAAACCAGACGGACTACCCTGCCTTCACCGCAAAAGAGCTCGGGAACTGCGACAGATGGGTGGAGGACGGCTCTTATCTGAGGCTCAAGAACCTGTCCATCGGATATACCTTCCCGCGGAAGTGGATGTCGAAGATCAAGGTGTCATCCCTCAGGATATACGCCAGCGGGAACAATCTCTGGACTCTGACAAAGTACAGCGGATATGACCCTGAAGCCGCAAACGGGATGGATGCGAGCGGAGGTGTGGATCACGCAGTCTATCCTTCAGTGAGAAGTTTCGTATTCGGAATCGATCTGTCCTTTTAATAACCGCAACAAGAAAACGATCAATGAAACGCCATACAATAATCAATGCACTGACTGTCATCGCGCTGCTCTTTACGGCGGGCGGATGCATCAGTCTCGATGAAGACATAACGGCTCAGCCTACTGCCGACAAGTTTTTCGATGAGCCGGATGATTTCTTCAGCTTCATAGCGTCAGCATACGCTCCTCTGGTCACATTCTACGGGTCCGATTGCCCTTACTGCATGGGAGCGCCTGCGGAAGACGTGGATTTCGACATAGACAGATGGGAAGGATTCAAGACCGCAGACATAAACTCAGTCGGAAATCCGGACGAAATGACGGACATGGCATGGGACAACATGTACAAGTCCATAGGCATCTGCAACACGCTCATCCAGACAATCAATGACTGCAACCTCGACAGGTCGCTGCTGAGAGCCGTCGAGGGCGAGGCGAAATTCCTCCGGGCATTCTGCTACTTCCAGCTGACGAGGTTCTTCAGGACATGTCCTATCATAACCGAAGAGAACTCGTCGGAAGCCGTCACGGCAAAGGACAACACCACCGAAGAAATCTATGCCCACATACTCAAAGATCTCGCCGACGCCGAATCCATGCTGCCGGAAGAGCAGAGCGACGCCTTCAGGCCGACAGTCTGGGCCGCCAAAGCGCTTCTCTCCGAAGTCTACCTCACGATGGCAGGCTACCCTCTGTACCAGACGGACAAATATGCCCTGGCAAGAGACAAGGCGAATGAAATCATCATATCTGAGAGATTTGACCTTGAGCCCGTCTATTTCGACCTCTGGCTGTGGGACAACCGCTACACCAACAAGGAGTTCATCTTCACCTTCTACGCAAACGCGGACAACGGAGACCAGACCTATGTCAACTGCGCCGTCAGACCTACTGACGCCGGTGAAGGAGGATGGTGCGACTGGTTCAGCGACAAGCTCTTCCTTGAAGAGTTCCCTGTCGGAGACGGCTCAAGAGTCGAGGGCACTTTCTACCTGACGCTGCTTGACGGTTCATCATGGGAGACCTCAATCGCCGGCCAGCCCTATGTTGGCAAGCTCCGAGACGCAGGCCCTCACTCGGGAGGATATTCCGGTCCGTGGAACTACGCCAACGGAAACGCGGACGGCTTCTTCAATCAGTACAGGTTCTCTGAGATCCTTCTCATCTATGCGGAAGCGGCGAACATGGCCGAGAACGGGCCTTCGAAGGACGCATACGAAGCCCTCAACAGGGTGAGGAGACGCGCCGGATGCGAAGAAGCGTCCAACCTGAGCAAGGACGAATTCGACAAGGCCGTTCTGGACGAGCGCAAATGGGAGCTCGCGTTCGAGAACAGCAGGTGGTTCGACATCTGCCGCCGCCAGCTTCTTCAGGAAGTTCTGGACAAATATTGTCCGGGAAGGAAAATAGACGAGCACAACTACTGGATGCCGAAGCCATACGACAGACTTGAGATATGGACCGGAATTGAGCAGAATGAAGGATATTGAATGACTTGAATCTTACAGACGATGAAACGCTACAGAATACTTTTATACTCAGCGCTGATGATGCTCGGCATCATCTCCTGCAGAAAGGATGAATTGCCGTCCGACCCCGTGAGGATGTTCCCGATAACCAATCTCACGGTGACGGTGGGAGGAACTGACTATCTCGCCATTCCGAAAATGAACGCCGACGCCACATTCAACGACACCCTTACGCTCAGTGTCGCGGAAGGCCAGGAAACCGGCATAGTCAAGACTCTGAGGCTCGCCGACGAGACTACCACGATAAACATACAGGAGGGACAGACCATCACTTTTGTCGAGGATGTCTTTGACGTCATCTGCAATGAGGGAAGAACCGACGAGCAGAAATATGTGCTCTACATGGCATACGAGAAGCCGTCTCCGATTCCGGAATTCCTCTACATGACCAAGTCTACCGACGCGGACGGCGGCGGAAACAAGAACTGGCTCAATCCGGATGACCTCGGCTCCTACCCTACTCTGTATCCTAAAGGAGGGGAAAGTCTGTTCGAGGGACATTTCCACTTCGACGCATCACAGGACTGGGCTAACCTCAGCTTCGTCAGAAACGACCTCGTGAGCTGGTTCGATCATGAGACATGGGGACTCGCCGGCACGACTTCATACGGCAAGACCGACGGAATCAGGGAAAATGTCTATGAAGGCACCGACAACTGCTTCCCGAGCAACGGAATCTGGGGAGGCTGGGCTGCAGGCTCCGGAGTATGGATGTTCAGGCTCGACGTCACAGCCCTCACCCTCGAAGCCCTCAGGACGGAATGGAGCATAAGCGGAAGCGCCGCAGGAAGCGCTCCGATCAACATGGAATACTCCGTCGAGGATGGCACATGGAAGGCGACTGCATCGCTCGACGCAGGAACATTCCGTTTCGTGACTGTTCCGGCCACTGAAGGAGACCTTATCCTCACATACGGCGGCACAAACGGCAACATCGAGGACAACGGGGCTGAAATCCCTGTCGTAGAGGCCGGAGACTATGTCATAACTCTCGACCTGTCCTCATCTCCTAACTACAAATATTCCGTCGTAAAGGAGGGAGAGGAGGCTCCGCTTCCGCAGATGTACCTCACCAATACATTCATAAAGGGCGGTCCGAACGGCTCGAGCTGCTACATAGATCCGAATGCGCTTGACAAATATCCGTCGATAGCTTCAGCCGACGAGGGAAGCACTTACGAAGGCTATGTGAATTTCTCGACTGGCGAACTCACCTGGGACTGGGGTAACATGAGCATCGTCGACTCAGACCTCAAGACCTACTACACCAATGAAAGTGAAGGCATCGACGGAGTGACAACCAGCTACGGGTCATTCAGTCTGACGCAGAAAGAATCAAGCACGGAAGAGCCGAACAACTACCCTACCGGAGGTCTCTGGGGGCCTTGGGGCTCAGTCGGCGACAACGTGTGGAGAGTGCGGCTGGACAAGGAGACATCCACGGCTGAATTCCTTGCAGTCAGATGGCAGCTTCAGGGGTCAGCGACATCGGCCGTGGACATGAGCATCAATGCCGGAACCTGCACTTGGTCAGCATCCGTTGCGCTTACTCCAGGCACGGTATCATTCGTGACCACCCCTCTCAATGAAGGAGATCCAGTAGTGACTCTCGGTCTCACTGACGGGGAACTGACGGACGGAGGCGAAGGGATTGAAATATCTGAGGCGGGCAACTACACAGTCTCTCTCGACCTCAGCGATCCGATGAGATATTCATATTCAATCACGAAAGAATAAAATGAAAAAGACGATGACAACAGCTGCGGCACTCATGGCGCTCGCGATGGCCCTGACTTCTTGCGAACCGAATCTTTCCGATGACAAGACCTACAGGCCACCAAAAGGCGAACCTGGCCTTGGAGCGTCATTCGAAAGCAAATATGTGCGCTACGAGAAAGGGCAGAAACATGCCGGACAGACCAATTTCTACAAAGTCGAGAAGGAATGGGCGGACACCGTATGGCGCAACGACCGCACGCATACGCAGGTGGTGGTCTGGACAAATGACGACACCTTCAGCGACCTGACTTACGAGGTCTCCGACCTGACCGGAAGCGGCGGCACCATAGGCAAAGACAATATCAAGATGCGCTTCGGAAGCTATATCCTCGGACATGCGGAGCCGGGAAGCTGCACAGTCATGGACGCCACGAGAGTGGAGATTGCCGACGCCCTCAGCGACACTCCTGTCAATGAGGTCACTGCGGAAGATCCCGTCAAGATATGGCTCACGATTGATACGCCTGAGGATACGGCTCCGGGAGTCTATAACGGCACTTTCACCGTCAGAGGCGGTGAGACGGAGCATGTGCTCAACCTGTCGCTCACCGTGGCGGATCATACCCTCCCGGACGTGAAGGACTGGAAGTTCCATCTGGATCTGTGGCAGTTTCCGTACGCCCTCATGAGCCAATGCTCTCCTGCCGTTGATATGGGCTCGGACGAGTATTACGCACTGGTCGAACCTTTCTACAGGAAGCTCGCAGACGCCGGTCAGAAAGCCATCACCACATATATAAAGGGCAAGGCATTCTATGTCGATGACAGCATGGTGAAATGGACAAGGTCCGCTTCCGGAGAATGGAGCTTCGACTACACCATATTCGACCGCCATGTGGAAAAGATGATGGAATGGGGCATCACCGGACAGATCAGCTGCTTCTCGCTCATAGGATGGGATCCGAGCATACCTTACTATGACGAAGCCGGCGGCTCGAACGCAGTCCTGACATTCAAGGGAGTCAATGCGGACAATCCGAACAATGACCCTGTGATAGGAAGCACTGAATACAGGCTGGTATGGACGGAATTCCTAAACTCATTTGAGAATCATCTCAAGGAGAAGGGGTGGTTTGACAAGACCGTCTTCTATATGGACGAGAACAACCATGAAGACATGATCACAGTCATCGACTTCATAAAGGAGCACAATGCGGACTGGAAAATCGGACTCGCGGGAAGCAGCCTCACGGCTGAGGACGAGGCGAAAATGTATGACTACAGCATCATTCTCGGCCGTCAGAGCACAAAGAGCACTCCTGTCACGACTTTCTACACGAGCTGCTCGCACATCCGGCCGAACTGCTATCTGACCCCGGTCAACAATACGGCAGAGCTGCCGTGGCTCGCATGGCATGCTGCCGGGAACGGATATGACGGATTCCTGAGATGGGCATACGACAACTGGAGAACCACGGATCCGTCCGACGCAGCCGACACAGGCTCCGCTGCAGGAGACTGCCACATGCTCTACCGCCTGAACAACTCGTCAACAGGCAACGGCGTGCTCACGAGCATAAGATTCGAGCTGCTGAGGGAAGGCATCCAGGACTATGAGAAGATCAGGATTCTGAACGATGCGGAAGTCAACGCATACGCCGAGGGCAATTTTGCCTATTCAGACATCAGTCAGCAGGTGACCGACGCCGCTGAAAAAGTCAGCAGGGCGGAAGCCATACTGGCACAGGCTTCAATGAAATAACCCCATCAAAACTGAGGAAATGAATTTCAGACATATTGTGATAACGGGAATGGCGACGCTCGCCGCCATTCCTTTCGTGGCGGCAGCGGAATTGCCGGAGGCGTTCCAGATAGTGCCTGAGCCGCAGAAGATAGAAGTCAGGAGCACGAGCGGGATAAGCGGGACTGACCTGAGATGGATCATCGCCGCAGAGGGAGAGGAGATGCCCGTCCTCGGGACATGCCTCGACGCGCTGCTGAGATATGAAGCCTCAGGAAAGGGCGTCAGGCTCGTGAAGACAGAGACCGATGTGCCGGAGTCTGAAGAAGGCTATGTGCTCGAAGTGGGCAGAGACGGGGTCGTCATCTCCTCCAGAGGCGATGCCGGGCTCTTCTACGGATGCAGGACACTTGAACAGCTGATCGTGGACAGCAAGGAGTCGGGCGCCTCCATCCCGAGGATGAAGATCACCGACTGGCCTGCTATCCCGTACAGGGCCATCCATATCGACAACAAGAACCACCTCGACAGGGTCGAATACTACTACCGCCTCATCGACAAGCTCTCCCAGTACAAGATCAACGGCATCATCTGGGAGATAGAGGACAAGCTCCAGTACTCCCGCCGTCCTGAAGTGGCCGCTCCCAACGCCATCAGCAAGCAGGAGATGCAGGCCATCAGCCGCTATGCCAAGGAGAGACACATCGAGATCAGTCCGCTGATCCAAGGTCTCGGCCACGCCACCTACATCCTCAAGCACCACTGGGAGCTGAGGGAGGATCCGAACAACGACGGAGACTTCTGCCCGGCCAATCCGGAGACCTACGAAGTGCTCTTCTCGATGTACAGAGACGCGATGGAGGCCATGCCTTACGGCCGGTTCCTGCATGTGGGAGGAGACGAAGTCAGCAACATAGGTACAGACGACAGATGTCTCGCCACCGGCAAGAAACCGTTTGAACTCCAGCTCGAATGGCTCAACAAAGTATGCGACTTCGCCGTGGAGAACGGAAGGACGCCGATCTTCTGGGACGACATGCCGTTCAAATTCGCCGGTCTGTGGTATCCGATCAACTTCAACCTTCCTGAAGAGGAGACGAGAAGGCTCATGGACTTCACCATGGTCGACGAAGTCATCGACAGATTCCCGAAGGAATGCGTCTACATGCGCTGGTTCTACGGCGACGCCACAGAGCTCGGCAATGTCATGGTGATGGACTGGTATCAGAAGAGCGGGCTGAAGGTGATGGCTGCAACGGCTGCATCAGAAGGCACCTGCGTGATGATCCAGAGGCCGGACGGCAGGATTCCCTACATCAAGGGATTCAGCGAGATAGCCGCAGCCAGAAATTTTGTGGGCATCTTCGCCACCGCATGGGACGACACCTCGGCACATCTCAAGACTGTCGAGAGGAGCTACATCGCCCAAGGCGAGTTCGGATGGAATCCGCAGGGCAGAAGCGTCGAGGAATTCAAGGCCGCTCACGCCCGTAGAGAATTCGGTCTCAGCCTTGAAGACATGGAGTTTATCGACGAGATGGAGAAGATTGCCCCTTTCTACGACCATGCTCTGATCACCGAAGGGCACCGCAATCCAGGCTTCGCCGTGGGTGAATTCAAGCTCATAGAGCTGCCTGATCCCGCTCAGCCGGGCAGATGGAGCGAGAAGTACGCCGGCAGAATCGACACGGCGAAGCTCTGCACCGTCAGCTACGAGAATGCCTGCAGGCTGCTCGACAGGGCGCTCACCCATTCTCTCAGAAACCGCTACACTCTGGAGATATACGACTGCACCAACGACCTGCTCTACTTCCCTGCGAGAGTATTCATCGCTCTTGAGAAGTATGACAAGGCTCCGGCAGGGCAGAAAGATGCCGCGCTGGAAGAGCTCTCCGACCTCTGCGCATACTTCCGCCAGATGAAGGAAGACGTGCTCGACACATATTCTGAGACACGGTTCATGAGCAACGGAGAAGGCTACATAGAAGGCCACAGCCATCATATGCACCTCGCCTCGCGCACCAACAACGGCGACTGGGTGTTCCTGTATGAACTCCCGATGGTGAAGGAGATCGAGAAGTGGATTGAAGGACAGAAATAACCACATTGTGAAACATGGAAAAGAGAGGATGCCATCCGTGATCCATCCTCTCTTTTTTCAATGGCACGGAGACATCTTTCAACTATACAGTGAGACATAATGAAGAGGATAAAGACATTTGCCGGAGTCCTCATGCTGCACTTCATCTCAGCCTGCTCCGGGAACATTCTTCTGACTGATCCTAAATGCACGATTGACGGCAGGGACACTGAAATAACCGAAGCGGAACTCCGCTTCGGATGGAAAGTCTCGTCATCAGACGGGGACGCGATGCAGAGCGCCTGTGAGATAGAGGTCGCGCAGACGCCAGACGACCTCCTGCATGGGGACGGACTGCTCTGGGACACGGGAAAGGCCATGTCGTCAGAAAGTGTGCTGACGACATACGGGGGAAAGCCGCTCGAAAACGGCAGAGACTACTGGTGGAGGGCGAGAATCTGGGACCGAAACGGCAGAGTCTCCGACTGGTGTCAGCCGCAGAGATTCATCACGGCATCAGGTCTGCACGACACTGGCGCGCAATGGATAGGGGCCATAACAAAGGAGGAAGCGAGACTGCCGGAGGGAAATGACTACCACACATGGGGACTTTCGCCGCAGAAACAGGCGCTGTGGGCAGATGTCGCGCCCGGGGCTGGACGGAGCATCATGCTGCGCAAGGAATTCACCGCAGGAAAAGAGATCGAACACGCTACGATGCTAATCTGCGGACTCGGACACTACAGGCTGTTCGTCAACGGGACTGAAATCGCACCGGAATCTGCGTTCAAGCCTCTATGGAGCGAATACGGCAAGACGGTCTACTACGACACGCACGACGTCACCTCGGCAATGAAGGAAGGCGGCAACGCAATCGGGGTCATCCTTGGAAACGGCATGTACAATGTTGTCGGAGGCCGATATGTCAAATTCCGCCACAGTTACGGACCGCCTGTACTGATTGCCTGTCTGGACATACAATACGCCGACGGGACATACGAAAGCGTCACATCGGACACGTCATGGAAATTTTCTGAAAGTCCGGTGACTTTCAACTGCATCTTCGGAGGCGAGGATTACGACGCGAGGCTCGAGCAGCCGGGCTGGGACAGATGCGGCTTCGACGACAGTCTCTGGAGAGAGGCCGTGGTCTCCGACGGGCCGGACGGCACGCTCACGCCTCAGAAGGCCCCTCACATCCATGTGTCCGAAATGTTCGACGTGCAGAACTCATGGTCGCCGTCCCCGGGAAAAGTCATCTTCGACATGGGACAGAACCACTCGGGATATCCGGTCATAAAGGTGTCCGGACAGAGAGGGCAGAAGATACGCCTCATTCCGGCCGAACGCATCGAAAAGGACAGCTCCGCAGTCATCCAGTCGACAAGCGGCTCACCGTACAGCTTCGAGTACACACTAAAGGGTGACGGCGAGGAGGAATGGTCTCCGTCATTCGCCTTCTACGGCTACCGCTATCTGCAGGCCGAGAGTCTCTCCGAAGCGACAAGAACCGCAGCAGACTGTGGCGGGATACCTCCGCAGATACTGTCGCTGCGCTCATGCTTCGTTCATTCCTCGGCAGCGCGGACCGGCAGCTTCGAATGCTCCAACGACCTCTTCAACAGAATACATTCCATCATCGACAAGGCCGCCCGCAGCAACATGCACGCCGTGTTCACCGACTGCCCTCACAGAGAGAAGCTGGGCTGGCTGGAAGAGACCCACCTGAACGGCCCCGGACTGCTCTTCAATTACGACCTCCGCGGACTCATGCCCAAGATAATGAAAGACATAGAAGACACCCAGCACGCGGACGGCCTCATCCCCGACATCGCCCCGGAATATGTCGCGTTTCAGGACGGCTGCGCAGACTCTCCGGAATGGGGCTGCGCAGGAGCAATCCTGCCCTGGATGTACTACGAATGGTACGGAGACGACAGCCTCATCCGGAAGCACTACATGGTGATGAGACGCTATGCAGACTACCTCTCAGCCAGAGCGGAGGGTCACATTCTTGAATATGGACTGGGAGACTGGTGCGACTACGGCCCGGCTCCGGCGGGATATTCACAGAACACCCCTGCGGGCATCACCGCCACCGCGCACTATCTCATGGTCGTCCGCTGCACAGCAGAGGCAGCAAGACTGACGGGCAGGACAGACGACGCGACAAAATATTCCGCCCTCGCGGCAAAGATAACGGAGGCTTTCAACGGCAGATTCTTCGATCCGGCAACAGACATCTACGGCAACGGAAGCCAGTGCTGTCAGGCTCTCCCGATATTTCTGGATATAGTACCAGACGGACACGAGGAGCAGGTGCTGGACAATCTGGTCAAATCTGTCGAAGAAAAGGGATGGAAGCTCTCGACCGGCGACATCGGCAACAGGTATCTCTTCCAGGCCCTCGCACGCAACGGGAGAAACGACGTCATGTACAGGATGCACAACCACCACGACCTTCCGGGCTATGGCTATCAGGTCAAGATGGGCGTGACCACCCTCACAGAGCAATGGAATCCCGAGCTCGGACTCTCCTGGAATCACTTTATGATGGGGCAGATAGAAGAGTGGTTCTACAGTTCCTTAGGAGGGATAAGCCCAGACCCTTCCGCCCCGGGATTCAGCCGGTTCTTCATCCGGCCGGCAGCCCCTGAAGGGCTGGAATGGGTGAAATGCTCATACGAAAGCATCCGGGGGCTCATCCGCTCGGAATGGAGGATTGAGGACGGCGTATTCTTTCTTGAAATCGAAGTGCCCGGCAATACCGTCGCCGCCGTCACCCTTCCTTTCGGAGACGGAAAGAGCATCGAAGCCGGCCCGGGCATCCACCGCTTCTCATGCCCGGCCGCCTACTGACAGAGGCCTGACCGTCCAAAGACAGGACAGAGGCCTGACCGTCCAAAAACAGGACAGACGACAACTGACCCCACCGTCAGCCGACGGCAGGCTAAAGACAGGCCCGACGGCGAAACCGCCGACAACTACTTGATTGACACACAACTAATTGATTGACACACAACTAATTGATTGACATATAAAACTAAAAACCAGACGACATGACTAAAGAAAAATCCGGACTCCTCATCAGCTGCCTCGCGGCTGGAGTCCTGTTATGCGGCAGTTGTCCGCTTGATGCCCAGACAACTGGTATAACCGCCAGAGATGTGCTGAACCATGTGATATACATGACCCCAATGATAGAGGACGGCAGAGTCATTCTCCCCGAATCCCCCGACGACAGATACGAGATCCGCATTGCGGGCTCGTCCAACGAGGCCGTCATCACGACTGACGGACAGATCATCACTCCGCTGGAGACGATGGAGGTCCAGCTCCTCTACAGGGTGATCAACAGGGAGGACTCCTCCGACTCGTACATGTCCGACAACCTCGACGTGACGGTCACAGTGCCGGGCAGATACGAAAAGGAAGAAAAAGACAACGCCAGACCGGAAGTCCTGCCCGGAATCAGGGAGTGGAAGGGACTCACAGGCTCATTCCGCCTCGGAGACAAGTCCAGAATCGTGATTTCCGGACAGGAGCTTCATGAGACGGCCGAGGTGGTGCGTGAATACCTCACACATTTCACCGGCACAGGCCTCCCGATAGTGTCCGGAGAGCCGAGAAAAGGCGACATCCATCTCAGCCTCGCCGACCGTGAAGACCTCGGTGAGGAAGGCTACGCCATCGAGATCGGAGACATCGTCAGAGTGGAGGCGGCCGCTCCGAAAGGCTGCCTCTACGCCGGAACTACCCTCTCCCAGATGATCTCCTCCGATCCCGGACACGACGCACTTCCGAAAGGACTCATAAGGGACTATCCGGCATACGGCATAAGAGGCTGCATGATGGACGTGGCAAGAATCTACATACCTCTCGACTATGTGTCGGAGATGGTAAGGTTCATGGCCTATTTCAAGATAAATGAGGTGCAGATGCACATCAACGACGACGGCGGCGAACAGCTGGCGTCATTCAGAGTCGAAAGCAAAAGATACCCTGAAATCAACAGCGGCATCAAGGCATCTGAAGTCTGGTCTCAGGAAGACTACCGAAGATTCCAGAAGGAGATGGCGAGATACGGAGTGGACATAGTCACCGAGATAGACACCCCGGCTCACAGCCGCTTCGTGGCCCTGCACAATCCGGACTATATGCTCGACGACTCGCACATCGACCTGACTGATCCCGAGGCACTCGGCTTCATCCGCAGCCTCTATGACGAATTTCTCGACGGGGAGGATCCCGTGTTCATAAGCAGGAACTTCCACATCGGAGCAGATGAGTACCACAGGGGGACAAAATATGGTGACGACTTCATGAGATACCTCAACGAAATGATCTCCTATGTCAAGGGCAAGGGTCTGACCACGAGAATGTGGGCCTCCATCGGAGGAGGCGGGCTGTGCAGCGACATTCCGGTCGAGAATGACGGAGTCGTAGCCAACTACTGGGCCTACTCCTGGGCGGACTTCGAAAAGCTCGTCAGAGAGGGCTTCGTATGTCTGAACAACTCCCACGACCTCTATGTGGTTCCGGGCAGACTCACCGGCTATGACGACTATTTCAGCCTCGAAAAGAAATACTACTGCTGGGAGACGACAGACCTCAGCGGCAACTGGCCTCTCATGTCCCCGGCACATCCTCTTCTGGCAGGCTGTCAGGCATCCATCTGGTACGACAAGAAAGTGGGCACCTCGCAGTTCGACTATTTCGACAGACAGAAGGACCAGACTGTATTCATCTCTGAAAAGGGCTGGTTCGGCGCAAGGGAGAAGGGACAGTCGTCCGAGGATTTCCTCTCCCGCATAGCCGAGCATTCAGCCGACGTGCCGGGCGTCAATCCGGGAAGGAACGTGGCCAGCAGGTCGGAAATCCTCGTGGCATACGACTTCAGCGGCAAGACTACTGAAGCCAAAGACCTGAGCGGCAACGGCTATGACGCCACGCTCGACGGAGCCCGCAAGGAAGGCGGCAGGCTGATTCTCGAAGGAGATGGCGTCATGAAACTGCCTTTCGCATCCGTGGGATTCCCGTACACAGTGAGCATGGACATCTTCATCGACCCGTCCACTCCTGAAAAGGCTGTCCTCTTTGAAGGCGCTGACGGCGTCATGTATCTCAACTGCGACGGCAAGGGCAGCATCGGATACGAAAGGAAGGGCTACACATATGTCCTGCCTTACGAAATCCCGGAGGGAAAATGGGTCAATGTCTCCATCGTCTGCGACAAGACCACCCTTCATCTGCTCATTGACGGGAAGAAAGTCGCTCAGGGGGCATACGCCGAAGATCCTGACGGAATGCCGGATTCTTCCACTTTCGTGATGCCGACCGAGTCCATAGGCAGCGGCCTGAAGGGCATGATCGACAACTTCACGATCCGCAGAGACATACCTTCAGCCATCCAGCCGAGAGTGAAATGAGAATCATCAGACACTTGACACAGGCAGCCGCCGCATCCGTCCTGCTCGCGTGTGCGGCGGCATCTCAAAGCCTGTACGCATCCTCGGCAGGCGTGACGGAAGAGTCTTCCGGCACGCTCAGCAGCGCCCGATCCGACAGCCGGGGGCGGACATGCACACCGTCCCCGGACGCCGGACGGACTTCTGTTGCTGGACAGACCAGCCTGCAGCAGGTCAGAGCCGTAGACCTCCGCTGCGAGATGCTGACCGATCCGCTCGGGATAGACGGAGAGCCGCGCCTCAGCTGGAAACTCTCAGGATGCTCCGCGACGCAGACCGGCTACCGCATCCTCGTCGCCTCATCCGAAAAGCTGCTCGACTCCGGCATCGGAGACCTCTGGGACTCCGGTGAGGTGATGTCCGGGCAATCGGTGCTCGTGCCCTACGGCGGAAAGCCGCTCAAAAGCCGGGAGGAATGCTGGTGGAAAGTGAAGGTCATCACAGACGAGGGAGAATCCCGCTGGAGCAGCCCCGCGAAATGGACAATGGGACTGCTCGAGGAGAAGGAATGGCAGGCGAAGTGGACGGGACTAGACAGCAGCTTCGCATGGGAGGCCCCGAAGGCTCTGCACACGAGGCTCTCCGCCAGATATTTCAGACGGGAGTTCAAGGCGGACTCCCCTGTCCGGAAAGCCACCCTCTACATCTCGGGGCTCGGGCTATACAAGCTCTATGTCAACGGCGAGATGATCGGCACTCAGGAGCGCGCTCCAGCCCCGACGGACTATTCCAAGAGCGTGTTCTACAATGTCTTTGACATAACGGATGAGCTCCACAGGGGAGAGAACGCGCTCGGAGTCATCCTCGGAAACGGCCGGTTCTTCAGCATGAGAATAAGGGAAAACTACTACGCCCCGGGAGAGCACTGGCTCTACAATGTGCGCAACTTCGGTTTCCCGAGAATGCTGCTCCAGCTTGAGATTGAATATAAGGACGGCTCCCGCGAGACCATTGTCAGCGACGGAAGCTGGAAAGTGACAGCAGACGGTCCGATAAGGGCCAACAACGAGTTTGACAGGGAGTTCTACAACGCCCTCAGAGAGATGGACGGATGGGCCGAGCCGGGATTCGACGACAGCGACTGGCTCGCTGCGGAAGAAGTCTCAGCCCCTGGTGGCAGGCTCAAGGCCCAGATGACCGCCCCGATCGAGGTGACGCAGACTCTCAAGCCGGTGTCCGTCACAGAGATCCGCCCCGGAGTCCACATCCTGGACATGGGTCAGAACATGGTCGGCTGGCTGAGATTCCGGGTGTCGGGTGAAGCCGGTGACACGGTACGCATCCGTTTTGCCGAAAGGCTGAATAAGGACGGAAGCCTATACATGGACAACATCCGCGAGGCCGAAGTTACTGACACTTACATCCTCAGCGGCAGAGGCACCGAAGACTGGCATCCGGTGTTCACCTACCACGGATTCCGTTATGCGGAAGTCACCGGATGGCCGGGCAGATGCACCGCCAACTGCTTCGAAGGACAGGTTCTGCACGACAGGATGGAGATGACCGGCACATTCGAATGCTTGGACACCACCCTCAACCAGATCTACCGCAACGCCGTCTGGGGCATCAGGGGCAACTACAGAGGAATGCCTACCGACTGCCCTCAGCGCGACGAGCGGATGGGATGGCTCGGAGACAGGTCCACCGGCTCTCTCGGCGAGAGCTTCATCTTCTCTGTGAGAAACCTCTACGCCAAATGGCTCGACGACATCGAAGAGTCGCAGAGGCCGGACGGCAGCCTTTCCGACATTGCACCGAACTATTGGGACTCATACACCAACAATGTCACCTGGCCCGCATCCTATATAATAATCGCCGATATGCTCTACCGCCAGTACGGGGACTCCAGGCCGATAGAGAGGCACTACGCGTCGATGAAGAAATGGATGGACCACATCCTTGAGAAGAATATGAAGGATCATGTGGTCACTCACGACCAGTTCGGAGACTGGTGCATGCCGCCGGACAGACCGGAGGATGTGGACAATCCTTCGCCGGACAGAATCACGGACGGACTTCTGCTGGGTACGGCCTACTATCACCATCTTTCCCGGCTGATGGCCTCATTCGCAGAAATGCTCGGACTTGAGGGCGACGAGAGAGAGTTCTCAGACAGGGCCGCCAGAGTGCGCGAGGCCTTCAACGCGAGATTCTACGATGAGACTGCGGGCTGCTACGGCAACAACACCGTCACCGCCAACATCGTTGCTCTCATGTGCGGCCTCGTTCCTCAGGACAGGGTCGAGAGGGTGTTCGACAATGTCGTCTATAAGACTGAGACGGAATTCGGCGGACACGTGAGCTCCGGACTTATAGGCATCCAGTGGATGATGAGAGCCCTCTCCGACTACGGCAGGCCTGATCTGGCCCTGAAGACGGCGATGACCCGCGAATATCCCGGGGGGCTACATGATCGAGAACGGCGCGACAACGATATGGGAGCTGTGGAACGGCAACCTCGGCAACCCGGCAATGAACTCGATGAACCATGTAATGCTTCTTGGCGACCTCATCATCTGGTACTACCAGTATCTGGCGGGAATACGCAACGACCCTCAGTCGGCAGGCTTCAGCCGGATAGTCTTCAAGCCGTATCCTCTCGAGCCTTTGACGTTCGTGAAGGCTGAATACGAGACTCCGCACGGCCTCGCCGCAAGCCGATGGACTCGTGACGGAGACGCTTTCAGCTGGGAAGTGACCGTCCCGGCCAACACCACGGCGACAATCCATGTCCCGGCAGTATCGGCTGAAGAGGTGACAGAAGGCGGCAGAGAGGCATCGCTCAGGGACGATCTGGAATACCTCGGAACAGAAGACGGGCGCGTCATCTACAGGGCCGCTCCCGGACACTATGTATTCTCATCACGCATCCCGCAGCCACAAACGCCAGTCTGCCGCTAAAGCACGATGATTTCCACTAATGAACATATTGAATTTCACCGCAAATGAAACACTTGACAATGATAACCTCCGCAGCCGTCCTGCTCGCCGGGTGCTCGGCGGACTGCGGCATTGAAGTCGACCGGATGACCTGCGAGCACATGGAGGCTCCGCAAGGACTGGACACGGAGGCTCCGCGTCTGAGCTGGACTCTGAAGGCGACTTCGCCCGACGAATACGGCCAGAGACAGACGGCCTACATGATAGAAGTGAAGCAGGAAAACCCGGACGGCTCGAAGGACGTCTGCTGGAACACCGGATGGACAGAATCTTGCGAGACCCGGCTGATCGAATACGGAGGAGAGCCTCTGATCCCGGACAGGACATACTTCTGGAGAGTGAAGGTGCGCGACGAGCGAGGCAGGGAGTCCGGCTGGAGTCCAGAGGCCAAGTGGACTACCGGGCTGCTGGATCAGTCCGACTGGAGCGCGGAATGGATAGGCAGCGACGAGATCTTCGACCCCGAGACAGAGCCGGACTGCAACATCTCCGATCCGTGGCTGAGGAAGACGGTAGTTCTGGACAGGACTCCGGAAAAAGCTGTCATGTTCGCAGCCTCGGTCGGTTATCATGAACTGTATGTCAACGGGGTCAGAATCGGAGAAGATGTCCTTGCCCCGGCTGTCACCGATCATTCCAGACGGGCGAGATATGTTGCCTACGACATCAGCAGCCATCTCAGAAAAGGAGAGAATGTCATAGGTATCTGGCTCGGCGCCTCATGGTCGATCTACGCCGCCTACAAGACAGACGACAAGCCGCAGACGCCTCTCGTCATGGCTCAGGCCGACATCTATTTCAGAGGCGATGCTATGGCTTCCCGACGCATCGTCACCGACGGCACATGGAAGACGCATCCGAGCCCGAACAAGCTCCTCGGCAAATGGGGCATGGGCAGCATGGGCGGCGAACTCTGGGACGCACGCAAAGAGATTCCCGACTGGAACCTCATCAGCTGCGACGACTCCGGCTGGAAAAACGCCACCGTCTACAGTACGACTCTCGAAGTCACTGCACAGAACACCTACCCTAACAGGAAGGACACCGAGATCCGTCCGGTCAGCATAGAAGAGATGGAGAACGGGGACTTCCGCGTCGACATGGGCACCAACTTCGCGGGATGGGTCGAGATTGACGTCAAGGGCAATCCCGGCGACAGGATCGACTTTCTGTATTCCGAGAGGGAATATCTCGAGATGACATTCCGCAACCACAGCGCATACATAATCGGAGACTCGGGAGAGGGCACCTTCCGCAACAGGTTCAACTACGGGGCCGGAAGATGGATCACCATCAAGGGACTGAAGGAAAAGCCTGAACTCTCCGACATAAGAGGATGGATGGTGAGGACCGTGCATCCGAGAATGACCGAGTTCCGCTGCTCCGACGACCTGCAGAACTGGATATACGACAGGGTGAGATGGACTTTCGAGAATCTTTCCATTGGAGGCTACATCGTGGACTGCCCACAGCGCGAAAGACTCGGCTACGGAGACGCCGCCTTCCTCACCTGCGAGACGGGCATGTACAGCTACAGTCTCGGCTCTCTCTACACCAAATGGCTGCTCGACTGGCGCGATGTCCAGGGCCGCGACTCCTGCATGAAGCCGCGCATCGGAGGCGGCATCCTTCCGCACACCGCTCCGACATACGACGGAGGCGGCGGACCGGCATGGGGCGGCTGCACAGCGTCTCTGGCATGGCTGAGCTGGCTGCACTACAACGACCGGAGAATCCTTGAGGACAACTTCGGGATGATCTCCGCCTGGCTCGACTTCCTCGACTCCCACACCGAGAACGGCATCCTGAAGAGGTGGGGCGGAGACTGGGACTATCTTGCCGACTGGCTATGGCCGGGAGCGACCGCCGAGGGAATGAACAATGACACTCCACAGGCAGAATGCTTCAACTCCTGCTTCCTCGCGTTCAACCTTTCCACTGCGGCAAAGATAGCCGGCGTCCTCGGGAAGGAAAAGGAGAGACAGCTGTGGACAGAACGCGCCGAAACAGTCAGAGCCGCAGTCCACCGCAAATATTTCAATGCGGACGACTTCAGCTACAGCGACCGCTCGATGGGCAATCTGGCGCTCGCCCTGCTCGCGGAAGTGCCTCCGGCCGAGATCAGGGACAAGGTGATGAAGAGACTCGAAGACGAGATTCTCATCAACTGCCGTGGCCACATCGATGTGGGCATCATCGGCGGCGCCCTCATGTTCCAGCTCCTGAGAAGCGAGGGACGGGACGACCTGATCTACTCCATGACTTCCCAGACCGACTACCCGGGCTGGGGCAACATGAGAGCCCACGGAGCCACCACTCTCTGGGAAATGTGGGAGCCGGACCTGCCGAACCACTCCCTCTGCCACGGCTCATTCCTCTATCCGGGGGCATGGTACATAGACGGGGTCGCAGGCATCCGCAGAGACGACTCATCCCCTGGTTTCAGGCACTTCATAGTCCGCTCCCCGCTCATCGGAGGCGACCCGATAAAATGGGCGGAAGCGACCTACGACTCCCCTGCCGGAGTGATCGGCTCATCATGGCGTCATGAGGACGGAATCTTCATCCACGAAGTGACCGTTCCGGCCAACACCTCCGCCACCGTGCTCATCCCATGCCCGGAAGGAAGCGAAGTCTCCGAACCTTCCGGCCACGCCACAGACGCCGGAGCTGAAGGCCCGTACAGAAGATTCGAAGTCCCTGCCGGACACTATGTCTTTACCTGTGAACCGTAGAAACAGCCAATCCTATTGAACAACGGCGAGGGCGCAATAAAATCCACCCTCGCCGTTTTCACTTATTTCCTTGTCCTTTGTATGGTCGCCGTGCATTTGCGCTATCAGGTGAAGAATGTAGTCAATGTTTATCTCCACCTGTTTTATAAGCTCCATCTCGAAAACGATGTCGTCGTTCACATTCACAACATCGCCTTCTTTCTGTTTGCGGTACTTGTCATAAAGATCAATGTATATGCCGTGATAGTCCTGCACATCTCGTGGCGAAAGTATTTCCATGCCTGCGAATTGGTCAAAGGATGACCGTGTCCACATAGTTGTTATCCACAAGGTATTTGCGGATTTTCTGTTCAGTCCCACTTCGATAGGTTGCCATTGTCTTCTGTTTAATAATTCAAAAAATCGTCCCTACGAACAGGACGTCCAAAGGTTGCATATCTTCGTAAAAGATGACGGCTGCCCTACAAATGGGCGCATAATATCGAACTTTAACGAAAATAAGATAAAGCAGAAGTATAATTATGAGATATTAAAGCCCCCATATCTTTTGTTGTAAAAATCATTAAACTTATTACCTTTGTATCAGCCGATTGACTTACAATTTCCTCACAAATAGGCAATGATATTACAATTTAGGGACAAGAAGACACAAAATGTCCATAAATACGAACACTATAACAATTCATTGACAATGAACACTAAAACAGCCAGAAGCCTTCGTCTGCTGCCGTTCGCTGCAGCGGCAGCGGCGGCCTGCGGCTGCTCCGATGAGGCGCAGCGGCAGCCCAACGTGATCATCATCCTCGCAGACGACCTCGGGTGCGGAGATGTCAGCGCCCTCGGATCGCAGGTCATCTCCACGCCGAATCTCGACAGGATGTGCAGCGAAGGCCTCAACCTGACGGACGCCCATTCCGCAGCTCCGACATCCACTCCGAGCAGATTCTCCCTGATGACCGGCCTGTATCCGTGGCGCAACAGCGAGGCGGAGATTCTCACGGGCGACGCCAACCTTCTCATAGACGAGGGCCAGCCTACCATCGCCTCCATGATGAAAGACGCCGGCTACACCACTGCCGCCATCGGCAAATGGCATCTCGGACTGGGACGCGGGACTATCGACTGGAACGAAGAGATCTCCCCTTGTCCGAACGACATCGGCTTCGACAGCTCCTTCATTATAGCGGCAACGGTGGACAGAGTGCCGACAGTGTATGTGGAGAACGGAAGAGTCCCGGGGCTCGACCCTGCCGACCCGCTTCAGGTCAGCTACACGGAAAACTTCCCGGGAGAGCCGACGGCCATCTCCAATCCGGAGCTCATGCGGATGAAGTGGTCTCAGGGGCACAGCTGCTCCGTCGTCAACGGCATTCCGCGAATCGGCTATCAGAAGGGCGGAAAATCCGCATATTGGAATGACGAGGACATGGCTGACGTCTTTCTTGAAAAAGTCAGAGACTTCATTAATGAGAACAAGGACAAGCCTTTCTTCCTGTACTACGGTCTGCATCAGCCTCATGTGCCGAGGACTCCGCACTCCAGATTCGTAGGCAGCAGCGGAATGGGGCCGAGGGGAGACGTGATCGTTGAAGCCGACTGGTGTGTAGGACAGCTCCTCGACTTGCTCGACGAGACCGGACTTTCGGAAAACACCATCGTCATCTTCTCGAGTGACAACGGGCCGGTGCTTGACGACGGGTATGTCGACCAGGCCGCTGAAAAGTGGGGCGACGTCTCACCTGCCCTCCCATACCGTGGCGGGAAATACAGTCTCTACGACGGAGGCACCCATGTGCCGTTCTTCGTGCGCTGGAAAGGCCACATAGAGCCGGGCAGCGAGTCCGACGCCCTTGTGAGCCAGATGGATCTGTTCGCCTCTCTCGCGGCTCTTACGGGACAGAAGACGCCGGAGGGGCTCGACAGCAGGAACGTCCTCGACGCGCTTCTCGGCAAGTCCGACGAGGGTCGCGAAGACCTCGTCCTCGGATCAAACGGCCGCCTGACCTACAGACTCGGAGACTGGCATCTCATCCCTCCATACGAAGGGCCACTGAAAGACGCCACCAACATCGAGCTGGGCAATTCGGACTCATGGGCGCTCTACAATCTCGGAGCGGACATCCATGAAGACAGCGACCTCGCAGCTCAGCATCCGGACAAAGTCCGCGAAATGCAGGAGCGCATGGCAGCCGTCACCGGAAATGTCCTGAAGTGACATCCGGAGCATCTTTCACCGCGAGTCCACCTCATTCCGGCTCGGGAAAATCTCTGAGCAGCGGAAATAATCTCCGGGCATCGGAAAAAATCTCTGAGCACCGGCAACGGCAAAAAATTGAAGGCGGCAGGAAGTCAGTCGAAACTTCCTGCCGCCCTCTTTTTATACAGCTTCGTCCGAGGGGCGCGTCAAGAGACGCATGATGATGTCACGGCTCCTCCCGCGCTCCCGTTCCAGACGCCTATTTAACAATTCAGACGCCTATTTCTTCACCGTCACCTTCAGAGGATGAGCCTGCGCGTATGCAAAATCCTTTACCGTCTGAGCCCAAGCCTCAGGAGACTCTATACCTCCCTGGCTCCAGCCTGAACCGGTCCACACGTCAAGTCTCTTACCTATTGTCGCGTTGGCCTTGAGCACCGCATGACCGTCCATAGTCGCAGCCTCGACATCAGGCTCCGCTGCATCCATCACAAGGCCCACAGAAATGTTGCCGTCCCTGTCCGGATCAGCAGAATCCGAAGCCTTCTCGGTGAAGGCGATGTAGTGGTCTCCATCCGTGCGGGCCACGACATCGTGAAGAACGGCTCCGAGAACTACCGGCATAGACTCGAGATTGACTGAGTCAAACCATGTGGATGTCTTGAGGAAACGCGTATTGGCGTCCAGAGAGATCTCCTTTACAGCCGAAACGAGATTTCCGTCCACGTCAAAGGTGTTGTACTTGAGGACAGCCTTCGTGCGGATCGGACCGTTGCAGATCGTCTCCTGCGAAGCATAGTTGTCGCCGAGGATGATCTTGTCACCGACAAACGGGGCGAGGGCGCCTCCGCCGAGGGTGTTGGCCACCTTGTAGCAGTCCATTCCGTCGCCGTAGTTATGGTGATAGTCAGCCTTTGCATACCACTCGTTCACGATGAGGCGGTCGGTACACTTGAGCCAGATGTCCGGACCGAAAGTCCTCGGATCCTCGAGAGCCGGGCCGTAGATGCGGCCTGCGACGAGATTGTTTTCGTAGGCATAGTCATCCGCTCTCTCCGGCACATAGCGGCTGTACACAAGAGTGTCATAAGGCTCGCGCTCGCCTACTGCGACAGTGTATTCAACTGTTTCTCCTGGAGCTGCGCTCACCTGAAAGATGAGCTTCTTCTCCCCGTGACGCTCGGTGTACACCTGCACAGGGACCTGTGCTCCGGAAGCGTCGAGAATGAGCGCGTTGTCTTCAGTCATCCCTTCTACCTCCGAGGCGAGAGCCCTGAAGTCGAGCTCGACCGTCTCATTCGTCCTCGCGAGGTCCGAATCATTTTTCACAACCACCTTCACGCCGTCTGAAGAACACGAAAGCAGCATAGCGGCAGAAATAAGGGCTGCCGCACCCGTCATGAGATTTCTTTTCATCTTTATTGTCTCCATCCGTTTTACTTTACCATCTTAATGTCGGCTTCATCTTACCGACAGACTTCATCATTTACCGACAGGCTTCATCTTAATGACAAGAGGGACCGGCTGAAAGCCTGACAGCTTTCCACGGCCCCTCATGACAGTCAATGCCTGCGCCGACTACTACTGAGGCTGCTTGCCGATGTATGCAAGAATACCTCCGTCGACATAGAGGATGTGTCCGTTCACGAAGTCGGAAGCCGAAGAGGCGAGGAACACTGCAGGTCCCTGAAGATCCTCGGCAGTACCCCATCTTGCAGCAGGAGTCTTGGCCACGATGAACGAGTCGAACGGATGACGGGAACCGTCAGGCTGACGCTCGCGGAGCGGAGCGGTCTGAGGAGTGGCGATGTAGCCCGGCCCGATACCGTTGCACTGTATGTTGTACTCTCCGTACTCTGAGGCGATGTTCCTGGTCAGCATCTTCAGTCCGCCCTTTGCCGCAGCGTATGCGGAAACGGTCTCACGGCCGAGCTCGGACATCATCGAGCAGATGTTGATGATCTTTCCGCCGCCGTTCTTTATCATCGACGGGATCACGGCCTTAGACACGATGAACGGAGCGTTGAGGTCAACATCGATCACCTGACGGAACTCCTCTACCTTCATTTCAGTCATAGGAATACGCTTGATGATGCCGGCGTTGTTCACGAGGATGTTGATCGGGCCGAGATCCTTCTCAATCTTGGCGACAAGTTCCTGAACCTGATCCTCCTTCGTCACGTCGCACACATAACCTTTAGCGTCAATGCCCTTCTCCTTGTAAGAGGCGAGACCCTTGTCTACAAGATCCTGCCTGATGTCGTTGAAGGCGATCTTTGCTCCGGCCTCGGCAAAGGCGGTAGCCAGCGCGAAGCCGATTCCATAGGATGCTCCCGTTACGAGAGCCACTTTCCCTTCAAGTGAAAAACTTACCATAACTCGTATTTTTGGGTTTGTCGTTTATTTTAACTTACAGTCTTCCGACCCTTACGGATAACCTTCAGATATCCTCCGCCAGGACGGATTTCAGAATTTATTTGAGGTCGGTAGTGGCGCAGCCGTCCATGTCCCCATAGTCGAGGTTCTCGCCGCACATCGCCCAGATGAAAGTATAGTTCTTTGTCGCACAGGCAGAATGAATGCTCCACTCCGGTGAGATCACCGCCTGATCAGCCTTCATCCAGATGTGTCTCGTCTCGTCCGGCTGTCCCATGAAGTGGCATACCGCCTGATCCTCTGGAATCTCGAAATAGAAATACACTTCCATGCGGCGGTTGTGTGTATGAGCCGGCATTGTGTTCCATGTGCTTCCCGGCTTGAGCTCCGTCATTCCCATCTGAAGCTGACAGGTCTGCACCACTTCCTTCACGAGCATCCTGTTAATCACGCGGTGGTTGCTCTCCTCAAGCGAGCCGAGCTCCATGTGCACCGCATTCTCCTTGGTAGTCAGGTGGTCAGGACATACCGCATGTGCAGGGGAGCTGCAGAAATAGAATTTTGCCGGATTCTTCGGGTCAAGACTTTCGAAAGTCACCTTCCTGTCGCCGCGTCCAAGGTAGAGAGCCTCTTTGTATTCCATCGTGAAGGCCTTGTCGTCAGCCTTTACGACACCCTTGCCGCCGACGTTGAAGATGCCGATCTCCCTTCTTGAAAGGAAATAGTCGGATCTGAGAATATCCATCGGCTTAAGCTCGAGAGTCTCGCTGACAGGCATCGCTCCTCCCGCGATCATTCTGTCATGCATGGTGTAGACCATGTTGATCTCGTCAGCGGCAAAGACCTTCTCTACGAGATAATGCTCTCTCAGCTGCTTAGTGTCATAGTGCTTCACATCCTGCGGATGAGCCGCATATCTGACTTCACTGTTCTGTCTCATGATATTTCGCTTTTAAATGTTTGACTCTGTGTTTTACATACATTCCCCGAACAGGAATGCGGGCCCGACTCCGTCCGCGTTCACGGAGATGAGTTCATCCCGCTCAGCCCACAAAAATACACAAAAAAAATCTGATTGCAATGTTTTTCGGCCAAATACGACAATGCGGTCTCCGCTCCTGCCCTTCGGCAGTATCGGAGGCCGCAATCGTCAGACTGCCACACATATTGACTACAAAGTGACCCCTGTCTTGAAGATGGCTATCTCTCCATAGCCGGACTTCTCGTTGCAGGTGACTGCGCCGGACGCCACAGAGAGGACCGTGTCTATGAATTCGTCATCGGTCTGAGCCACCGACTTTCCGTCCACGATAACGCCGGCATTGAAGTCTATCCATTCCGGTTTTGCCGAAGCCAGCCTGCTGTTAGTCGAAATCTTCATAGTGGGGACAAAGGTGCCGAACGGAGTCCCGCGCCCCGTGGTGAAGAGCACGATCTGGCATCCCGAGGCGGCAAGAGCAGTAGACGCCACAAGGTCATTGCCCGGAGCGCTGAGCAGATTGAGTCCCTTGACCTTAAGCCGCTCTCCGTACCTGAGCACATCGACCACCTCCGATTTTCCGGACTTCTGCGTACATCCGAGCGACTTCTCCTCCAGCGTCGAGATTCCGCCGGCCTTGTTGCCCGGAGACGGATTCTCATACACAGGCTGACCGTTCTTCATGAAGTATTCCTTGAAGTCGTTGATCAGATGAACGGTCTTGTCGAAAATCTCTCTGCTGCGGCATCTCGACATGAGTATCGTCTCAGCCCCGAACATCTCGGGCACTTCGGTGAGCACCGCCGTTCCCCCTCTGGACACGAGCCAGTCGGAGAAGCGTCCGAGCAGAGGATTGGCAGTAATGCCGGAAAACCCGTCAGATCCGCCGCACTTGAGCCCGACCTTGAGTTCGCTCACCGGGATGTCTTCCCTGCGGTCTCCCGCAGAAGCGGCCGCAATCTTCCTGAGCAGTCCAAGCCCATACTCCACCTCGTCGCCCTGCACCTTCTGAGCCTCCATGAATTTCACCCGTTCTCCGTCGACGTCTCCGACGAGCTCGCGGAATGCCGACAGCTGGTTGTTCTCGCATCCGAGCCCGACCACAAGCACTCCGGCGGCATTGGGATGATGCACCATGTCCGCGAGAATCCTCCTCGTATTCTCATGGTCATCCCCAAGCTGCGAACATCCGTAGTTATGAGGGAAAGCAGCCACACTCCCTATGTGCGGATACCTGTGGATCTCCTCAGAAAACAGCCTCTGGAGCTTCTGAACCACGCCGTTGACACAGCCGACGGTGGGTATTATCCATATCTCGTTCCTTATGCCCGCTCCCCCGTCCTTTCTCCGGAAGCCCTTGAAGGTAGCCTTTACTTCCGACTTCCGCATCGGGGACGGCTTCGGATCATAGGTATATTCCAGAAGGCCGTCCAGATTGGTCTTCAGGATATTGTGATCGATAAGCCCGCCTCTGGACACGGCTCTGGTCAGATGTCCTATGGGGAAGCCGTACTTTATCACGTTCTCCCCCTGTCCGATATCCCGCAGCGCCATCTTGTGCCCTGCAGGGATGTCTTCGAGAGCGGTCATCCCGACTCCGTCCACGACACAGGCCTCTCCGGAAGCAACGTCAGAGACGGCCACGGCGACATTGTCAGCCTGATTTATCTTGATGAATCTTGCCATAAGACCTCTCCGTCATCCGATCACGGCTTCAACCGCCCCCCGCATTCCTCTGGTCTGAATCAGCTCCAGGTCTTCAGCGAGCATATCCGTGAGGCCGGGTATAAGATTAAGGTCTTCGCCCCAGATGTCCGTGGCGCCGAGCACGCCGCACGCGACCTTCTTCACGTCGCCTTCCGCCCAGAGCTCCTTCAGGAGAGCGATTGTAGAGGCATCGTCCGCAGGCACGATTTCCACATCGCCCCTCTTGCCACCCTTATAATATGTGGCAATGGCGGCAAGACCGAGCACAAGCCCCTCAGGCAGACAGCCCTTGCGCTCAAGATAGGTCTTGAGTCCCGGCAGATCGCGAGTCCTGTACTTCGGGAATGAATTGAGCATTATGCTCGTGACGAAATGCTTTACATAAGGGTTGACAAAGCGCTCAAGGACGTCCCCGGCAAACTTCTCCAGCTCCGGACGAGGCAGGTCGAGAGTCTCCAGCAGCTCGCCGTACATCACCTGACGCACATATTTTCCTATGAGAGGGTCCTCGACGCATTCCTTCACCGTGTCGAGCCCCGACAGATAGCCGACCGGTGAAAGCACTGTGTGCGGCCCGTTGAGCAGGGTCACCTTACGGGCATGGTACGGAGCCTCGCTCGGCACGAAAAGCACGTTGAGTCCGGCCTTGTCGGCAGGGAACTCAGCCTCAATCTCCGCAGGCGCCTCTATCACCCACAGATGGAAGATCTCCGCCTTCACCACAAGATTGTCCTCATAGCCTATGCGCCTGCGTATCTCTTCGATGTTGTCCTTCGGGTAGCCCGGGACTATGCGGTCAACGAGGGTGCAGTACACGCCGCACGCCTTCTCAAACCACTCCCTGAAGCCGTCTCCGAGGTTCCAAAGGTCGATGTAGCTGCTGATGCACTTCTTCAGTTCCTTGCCGTTAAGGAAGATGAGTTCGCACGGAAAAATGATGAATCCCTTTGTGGGATCCCCCTTGAAATGCTCATATCTGTGATAGAGAAGCTGGGTCAGCTTGCCCGGATATGAAGATGCCGGACGATCCTCAAGACGGCACGACGGGTCGAATGCGATGCCGGCTTCGGTAGTATTGGATATGACAAAGCGTATGTCCGGATTCTCGGCGAGCTTCATGTATTCATCGAAGTCTCTGTACGGATTGATTCCCCTGTTGATCACGTCGATCATGTCGATGGAGTCCACTGGCACGCCTTTGTCTATGCCCTGAAGGTTGAGATGATACAGGCCGTCCTGAGAGTTGAGCATGTCCACCATTCCCTTCTCGATCGGCTGCACCACGACGACTCCCCCGTTAAAGTCTGTCTTGCGGTCGAGATTCCAGATGATCCAATCGACAAAAGCCCTTAGGAAATTCCCTTCTCCGAACTGGATCACCTTGTCCGGATAGCTTGCGGCATGAGCCGTCTTTCTGTCAAGTCTTTCCATGATTATGTGAATATGTATTATCCGATTATGTGAATTTTTCCAATAGCCATTCATCATTCGCGGAGAAACGCGCTTCAGCAAATGTACAAATTTTCCGTGTCCGTTCACGGATTTTTTATATATTTGACCCCGAATGACAATTTTTCAATGATTTTTGAAAAATAATGATATGTCGGGACGATTGTCCGAGCGATATTTGCAGAGACGGTTCCGGGAGCCGGCAGCCGCACGCGGCCCGGAGGACATCCGGCTGACGCAGGAGGCGAGAGGACGCATAATTACCGCATATTAATGACATTAATGACGGAAGCCATGGACATATTATCTAAAGTAAAGGAAAACATTGACGGCATCAGGGACAGGAAGTTCATCAACGACGACTTCATGCTAACCTGCGACTGCGCTAAAGAACTCTATCACGAGAGCGCGGAGAAGATGCCTATCATCGACTATCACTGCCATCTCGACCCGAAGATGATCGCCGAAAATCACGGATTCAGAGACCTGACCGAGGTCTGGCTCGGGGGTGACCATTACAAGTGGCGCGCCATGAGAGGCAACGGCGTACCGGAGGAATTCATCACCGGCAAGAGAAGCAGCTACGAGAAATTCGAGAAATGGGCGGATACGGTACCGTACACGATGCGCAATCCGCTCTACCATTGGACTCATCTCGAGCTTGCGAGAGTCTTCGGAATATACGATCTGCTCAACCCGCAGACCGCCAGGGCAATATACGACGAATGCACAGAGAAGCTCCAGACACCCGATTATACCAGCCAGAATCTCATGAAGAGATTTAACGTCAAGGTTGTGTGTACGACCGACGACCCTGTCGACTCTCTCGAGCACCACAGATACATCGCAGAACACCAGTTCGGCGTCAGGGTGCTTCCCGCCTGGAGACCGGACAAGTCGATGGCAGTCGAGAAGCCGGGATATGCCGAATACATAGGAAGACTCTCTGAAGTCTCGGGTGTGATGATCACCGGATATCAGGATCTGCTTGACGCCCTGAAAAAGCGCCACGACTTCTTCGACTCCATGGGATGCAGACTTTCCGACCACGGCCTCGAGAACTTCTATGCCGAGGACTTCACTATGGAAGAGGTCGACTCCATCTTCCGCCGCGGACTCAAAGGCGAGTCTCTCAGCACGGAGGAGATTCTGAAGTTCCGCAGCGCCATTCTGCTCGACTTCGCGAGAATGGACTGGGAGAAAGGCTGGGCACAGCAGTTCCATATCGGCGCGATAAGGGACAACAACACGAGAATGTACAATATCCTCGGACCGGACACAGGATACGATGCCATCCACGACGTGTCTTGCGCGGCTCCTGGCCATAAGTTCCTCAACCGGCTTGCGATGGAAGACAAACTCACCAAGACCATTCTCTACAACCTCAACCCTAAGGACAACGAGGTTCTTGCCACAATGGCGTATACATTCAATGACGGCACGGTTCCGGGCAAGATGCAGCTCGGCTCAGGCTGGTGGTTCCTCGATCAGGAGGACGGCATGAGGAAGCAGCTCAACGCACTGTCCGCACTCGGCCTTCTCAGCCGCTTCGTGGGAATGCTCACCGACTCGCGCAGCTTCCTGTCGTATCCGCGCCACGAATACTTCCGCCGCATACTCTGCAGCGTGATAGGAGAAGATGTGGAGAAAGGCAAGCTTCCTAAGAGCGAGATGCCGTTCCTTCACCAGATGGTAAAGGACATAGCGTACAACAACGCCGCAAGATATTTCAACTTCTGACGCATCTCATGACGAC
>CALVDO010000013.1 GCA_944326355.1 uncultured Bacteroidales bacterium
ACAATGTTTTCTACAAACTGATGAAACAGACGAAAAAACTGAAAATCAGCACAAATAAAGTGTTCAAAAGTTGTTTTGTGAAATGATCTGACTAACTTTCGAACAGATGGTCTGATCGGCCATCTGTTCATGTTAAGTTTAACCTCTAAAATGCAAGGGATCATGAAAAACGGAACCAGACTAATTATAGCTTTGGCTTGCGCAATACTGTCCCTCAACGGATGTATTGGTTATGGACAATACGACAAGGTGAAGCTTTCTGCCGAAGAATTGACATTTCCCGCAGAAGGAGGATCAATGACAGTGACATCCAATGGCATAGGATTCTGGATTTACGATATTTTCGAAGAGAACCATACTCCCAATAATTACATAAGAATCGAAGATCCATACGATCCGGAATTCTATTGCTGCTTTGCTCAAGGAGAATGGATGACCGTGGAAGTCACAAGACGAGACGGGGAAACGCCTATGGAAATGTCTGTCACCGTCAAAAGAAATGACACGGGGAAAGAGAGGACCGCCTACATATCATTAAGCGGCAACCTAGGCGGACGTACTGTATATGTCACACAACTGGCGGAATGAGCATTTTTCTCCGCAGTTACATCAGAATGTCACAAGTTCTGAATATCTTTGCAGCCTGGCTTCGGCTTCCGTCCCTGAGACGGACCGGAGCCGGGCTAATTCACATAAAAGAATCAAGAAATGGACATTCATTCACTAATGGCCGTATCTCCGATCGACGGAAGATATGCCTCCCAGACAGAGCCTCTCAAGGAATATTTCAGCGAATATGCCCTCATACGCTACAGAGTGCGGGTCGAGACGGAATATTTCATCGCGCTGTGCGAGCTTCCGCTCCCGCAGCTGGCCGACTTCGACCACGGCAAGTTTGAGGCGCTGAGGGACATATACAGGAAGATGACTCCCGAGGACGCCGCAAGGGTCAAGGAGATAGAGAAGGTGACCAACCACGACGTGAAGGCCGTGGAGTATTTCATCAAGGAAAAATTCAGGGAGATGGACATCCTCAGATGGGGAGAGTTCGTGCATTTCGGACTGACGTCGCAGGACATAAACAACACGTCGGTTCCGCTTTCGCTCAAAGAGGCGGTCGAGAATGTCTATATGCCGCTGCTCAGAGAGGTCACAGCCATGATCGGAGGAATGGCCCAGGAATGGAAGGACATCCCGATGCTCGCCCGCACGCATGGGCAGCCGGCCTCCCCTACCCGCGTGGGAAAAGAGTTCAGGGTGTTTCAGGTGCGCATTGAAGAGCAGATGAGGCAGCTCGGCACGCTTTCCTACCCGGCCAAATTCGGAGGGGCCACCGGCAACATGAATGCCCACAAGGTGGCATTTCCCGGCATCGACTGGATCGGATTCGGCGACAGATTTGTGGCTTCGCTCGGGCTGAAGCGCTCTTTCCCGACCACACAGATAGAGCACTACGACAATCTCGCGGCCATCTTCGACTGCATCAGACGCATCAACACCATACTTATCGACTTCAGCCGCGACATCTGGACCTACATCTCGATGGAATATTTCCGTCAGAAGGTCAACAAAAATGAGGTCGGTTCATCGGCCATGCCGCACAAGGTCAACCCTATCGACTTCGAAAATGCGGAAGGCAACCTCGGCATCGCCGACGCCGTGCTCACCCACCTGTCTATGAAGCTGCCGATATCGAGGCTTCAGCGCGACCTCACGGACTCCACGGTGCTGAGAAATGTCGGAGTGCCGTTCGCCCATACGGTGATCGCCCTCAACTCTCTGAAGAAGGGGCTCGGGAAACTGATTCTCAACGAGAAGGCAATCGAGGCGGATCTCGAGAGAAACTGGGCTGTGGTAGCGGAGGCCATTCAGACCATCCTTCGCAGAGAGAACTACCCTAACCCATACGAGACGCTGAAGGCGCTGACGAGAACAGGTGCAGCAGTCAATCATGAGACCATCGCCGACTTCATAGAGACTCTGGACGTCAGCAAAGAGGTGAAGGAAGAGCTCAGAGCGATAACGCCGATGACATATACCGGCTTCTGAGAGGCTTGAAGGCAGGACGGGGCTCAGTCCTCGTCCGCGCCGTTTTCAATGATGTAGACGTCATCGCCAGGCGCGGCAAGATTGAAGTGTTCCCTGGCAAATTTTTCAAGAGTGTCAAGATCGGAGGTAAGCATCCTG
Organism: uncultured Bacteroidales bacterium; assembly: GCA_944326355.1. GTDB lineage: Bacteria > Bacteroidota > Bacteroidia > Bacteroidales > UBA932 > Cryptobacteroides. The sequence continues at coordinate 2,188 of CALVDO010000013.1, forward strand.
ATGTGGTCGTCCATTTCACGGATCTGCCTCCGATATTCCTGTATCTGAGCCTCCTGACGGGCTATCTCCACTTTGGCTCTGGCCCAGCGGATAAGATTGTCTCCAGGCCAGAATATCATGATGAGCAGAAAAATAAGCGTGCTGCGCACTACGAATCTGAAGAATCCGCCATGCTCTCCTCCGAATATTTGCTTCCGTCTGCCCATTTTTTAAATCATCGTGTCCGATTTCTCCGCAAAAATAATTATTTTTGAAAGATTTTCAGCGTCTCTCAGAAAAAGCTGCGAGAGAAAGTGATGACACAGAACATAATCAACATAAACATGAAACCTACATTATTGGTACTGGCTGCCGGAATGGGCAGCCGCTACGGCGGACTGAAGCAGATGGACGGTCTGGGTCCGAACGGGGAGACTATCATCGACTACTCAATCTACGACGCGGTCCACGCCGGATTCGGAAAGGTGGTCTATGTCGTAAGGGAACATTTCAAGAAGGAGTTTGAAGAGCTTGTCGCGAAGAAATACAGCCATGTGAAATGCACCGACGGCACTCCTCTCGAATTCGTGTTCGTGACTCAGGAGCTGGACAAGATCCCGGAGGGGCTGCACTACAACCCTGAGAGACAGAAGCCGTGGGGGACTGCCCATGCGGTGCTCATGGCAAAGGACGTCATAAACGAGCCGTTCGCCGTGATAAACGGAGATGACTACTATGGGAGGGAATCCTTCGGCGTGATAGCGGAATGGCTCAGGGCTCATGCCGGCACTGAAGGACGCTACTGCATGGTGGGATTTGAGCTTGACAACACGCTGTCCGAGTCGGGCGGGGTGTCGAGAGGCGTATGCTCGTCGGACGAGCACAATGTGCTCACCCATGTGGAGGAGCACCACAACATCTCTAAGGACGCCGCAGGTGAAGTGTGGGGAGACAACGCCGCAGGTGAGAGAGTGCACCTTGACGCGAAGACTCCGGTGTCCATGAACATGTGGGGCTTCACTCCTGACTATTTCAGCAAGAGCGAAGCGATATTCAGAGACTTCATCACGCGCAACCTCAACGAGCTCAAGGCGGAATTCTACATTCCTTACGCCATCGACTGCATGATAAAGGACGGTTCCGCGCAGACAGAGCTGCTGTCTACGCCGTCCCGCTGGTTCGGCGTCACGTTCAAGGAAGACAGGCCGGGAGTCGTGGCCAAGTTCAGAGAATTTGCCGAGCAGGGCATTTACCCTTCACCTCTGTACTGATGCCGTTCTTCAGAAAGATAAGGAGAAGTTCGTGGGATCTGTATTCAGGCTATTCCCACTATGTTCCGGGACTGTCGGGAGTGCTCCTCCTGCTGCTGCTGTTCGTCGTGGGGAACTTCCTCGGAAGCTTCGTCTCGTTCATCTTCGGGAGCTGCTTCAACACGGAAAACGCGATGGCATATTCAATGCTGGTGGCCTATCCGGTGATATTCATCCCCGCGATGGTCTACTGCTCAGTCAAGAGCCGGAACAATGAGATGTTCGACACCGGATATGCGATGGACAGCTCCAATTTCGGAAGAATCGGTGGCTGGAAGCTGGCGCTGATGGTCTCGGTCGTGACCGTCGCAGCAGCCATCCTGATGGATCCGGTCAACTCGATCATGCCGCCGATGCCGTCACGTCTGGAAATCGCGATGAAAAGGCTGACGGAGGGATTTCCTTTATGGGCGACACTCCTGTCGGTGTCGGTGCTTGCGCCGATATTCGAGGAATGGCTCTGCCGCGGAATGATCCTTAGAGGGCTGCTGCAGAAGATCAACCCGGCAGCTGCCATGGCAATATCGGCACTGTGCTTCGCCCTGATACACTTCAACATCTGGCAGGCGCTGCCGGCTTTCGTGCTCGGGATGCTCTTTGCCTATGTCTACTACAAGACCGGCTCTCTCAAGCTGACGATGCTGATGCACTGCGTCAACAACACTTTCTCTGTGCTGACGAGCAGGTTAGACACGATGAAGGATGTGGACTTCCTGTCGCAGGTGATGGAAAAGTGGCAATATGTCACCCTTCTCTGCTGCTGCCTCATTCTGATAGTGCTGTTCATCGACATCCTCTGGAAAAACATTCCGATGAAGTCGGAGAGAGGAAACATCGACACCATAGACGCGAAGGACATGGCAAGCATCTGACGACTGTCTGTGACTACCAGCCGGCTGGCACGGCAGACAGTCGTCAGGATTGCCGTCACAGCCGTCAGTACCGGAGAATCCCGCTGAAGAGACGCTCCGCCTCATGAATAGTCTGCATCTTGCCCACGTCGGCAAGGTGCAGATTTTTTTCAACCACCCCGAAAACAGGCTCCTCCGCCGCCACCCTGAGATAGAAGTCCATGATCGGGAAGCGCTCTCCGAAGGGGGCGACGCCGGAGGAGGCGGCTTCCCCGTCCGCCCTGTCCATGGCGCTGAATATCCCGCCAGAGACGAAATGGATGCCGGAAAAGGCGTAGCTCCGGCAGGACTCCACGTCAAGATGCGGATAAGGAGACCGCACTTCGCCTGTCTGGAGATTATTCCAGCCCATAAGTCGCATCCGATCGTCGAAAAGCAGGCGGCGGCTCGACGGCCTTTCACTAACGAGCAGCGATGCGAGGGCGTCCGGGCGGCATCTGGCCACGAAGCTCTGAAGGTCGAGATCCGAGATTATGTCCACATTGTGGACAAGGAACGGCTGCGGCTCGAGCAGGCTTCTGGCATGGCGTATTCCTCCGCCCGTCTCTCTGAGCATGTCCGTCTCGTCGGAAATCGAGACGCGAACGCCGAAATTGTCTTGCGAGGCAAGGTATTCCCTGATTTTCCCGGCAAAATGGTGAACATTGATGACTATGTCGTCAAAGCCTGACGCGATGAGCTTTCTCATCACATGATACAGAAGCGGCTTCCCGCACACCGGCACGAGCGCCTTGGGCAGAGTATCAGTCAATGGTCTGAGCCTCGTGCCGAGACCGGCCGCGAATATCATCGCCTTCATCTCGCGCCTCCCATGAGTTCTCTGCGCACGCCCTGCTCCCTATGGACGAGAGTCACCTTCACACCCGGGCATGACGCGAGCCGTGCGGCAGTCCTCTCAGCGCAATAGACCGAGCGGTGCTGCCCTCCCGTGCAGCCGAAGCATATCATCAGATGCGTGAATCCCCTCTCCTTGAAGCGCCTGACATGGGCATCCGTGAGTCTGGACACGGACTCGAGAAAAGTCTCCACCTGCGTCCTGTTCTCGAGAAAGGCCTGCACTTCCCTGTCCATTCCGGTGAGGGTGCGATACTGCTCATATTTTCCCGGATTCGGAAGGGCGCGGCAGTCGAAGACATATCCTCCGCCGTTACCGGAAGGGTCCTCCGGAAGAGGCTTGCGGTAGGAAAAGCTGCACACTAGGACTTCAAGCGGCGCAGCGACAGGCTCTGTAACGGCATCCTCCGCGCCAGCCCGAGGCGAGACAGCGGCGAGAGGCGACAGAGAGGCAGCAGACGGAGACAGAGAGGCGGCGACAGGGCGGGCAGTGCCGTCCGCCTGCCCCGGAACTGAGTCTCCGGACTGAAATTCCGGCAGCTGAGTCATGTCGCGAAGCAGAGGGATGAGATAAGGATATTCGGCCGGAGGGTCGTCAAGCAGCCGCCTCAGATTCTCCACCGCGAACGGAATGCTGCGGAGGAAATGCGGCTTCCTTTCAAACTTGCCACGGAAACCGTATGCCCCGAGCACCTGAAGGGTGCGGAAAAGGACAAAAAGCCTCAGCCTGCCGAGGAAGAGCCCCCTGTCGATGCGGATGAATTTCGCCGCAGCCCCGAGATATGCCTCCACAAGTTCGTCCCTGAAGTCTTCCGGATAGTTCGCCCTCGCCTGCCACACGAATGAAGCAAGGTCATATTGGGCCGGGCCGCGCATTCCTCCCTGAAAGTCTATAAACCACGGCCTTCCGTCTCTGAGCATCACGTTTCTGGCCTGAAAGTCCCTGTACATGAAGGCGCCGCAGTCCCCCTCAAGAAGATCTGCGGCGAATGCCCTGAAGTCGCGCTCGAGCTCCACCTCGTTGAAATCCAGAGGAAGAGTCTTCAGAAAGCAGTATTTGAAATAATTGAGGTCCGACATGACAAGGCGTTCTCCGAAAGCAGGCTCCGGATGGCAGACGCTGAAGTCGAGCCCCTCCGCCCCGAGGAACTGAATCTGGGGCAGAGTCGCCACTGTCATGAGCAGCAGCGACTTCTCTTCTGGAGAATAGTTCCCGGACTCCCTGCCTCGAGAGACGGCGTCAAAGAGCGACCGGTCGCCGAGATCCTCCTGCAGATAACACATTCCGTCCGCACTGGCCGCCAGCACCTCCGGCACATTGATGCCCTTCGACCTGAAATGCGACGCGAGGGCCATGAAGGCCATGTTCTCACGTCTGTCAGTGCCTATCACACCGATGACGGTACGGGGTGACGGGGCTGTGCCGCAGCCGATCCGGTAATATCTCCGGCGGCTTCCCGAGGCAGTCAAAGGCAGAATCCGGTCGGGCTCGCGACCGGCATATTCCTTATAAAGAGATGAAAGTATCTCCATAAATCATCTTTTTAGTCGAAAATGACAAAATTACGAAATTGTTGTCTCAAAAAAGACTACATTTGCGCAAATATACAGGTTAAAATCATGTTCAACGTAGCATATTGTTCGGACAAGTACCAGTATACGATGGGAAAGTCTTTCCTCGACTGCGGTATGAAGGACAAGACCGCCGTTTTCAACATGTTCTACAGAAAGGCCCCGGAAAACAACAACTGGGCTGTGGTCTGCGGAACTGACGAGGTGGTGGAGATGATAGGCAATCTCGGGCGGATGCCTTCGGAGTTTTTCGAGAAGTTTCTTCCCGGAGACGAATACGCCGGATTCCGGGAGTACCTTTCGGGAATGAAGTTCACCGGCAACGTGTACGCCATGCGGGAGGGGGAGATAGCCTTTCCGTCCCAGCCTGTCATCACAGTCGAAGGGCCGATGATCGAGGCGCAGGTGCTCGAGACCCCGATCCTGTGCATCATGAATCATCAGATGGCAGTGGCCACGAAGGCGTCGAGAGTGTGCCGCGCCACAAACCGCCCGGTAAGCGAATTCGGTTCGAGAAGGGCGCACGGGCCCTGGGCGGCGACCTACGGGGCCAAGGCGGCGATCATAGCAGGGTGCAGCAACACGTCCAACATCCTCACGGGAGTGATGTTCGGATGCGGCTCGACCGGTACGATGGCACACAGCTACGTGACCTCGTTCGGATGCTCAGTCGAGGGCGAGTTCATGGCCTTCGACTCATACGTCAAGACGCACCGCGGTGAGCCGCTGATTCTTCTGATAGACACCTACGACTCTCTCCGCTGCGGCATCCTCAACGCAATCCGCGCATACAGAGAGAACGGCATAGACGACTCATACCCATACGGATACGGCATCAGGCTCGACAGCGGCGACCTCGCCTACCTGTCCTGCGAATGCCGCAGGATTCTCGATGAGAACGGCTACAAGAACTGCCGCATCTTCGCGACCAATTCCCTCGACGAATACATCATATCCGACCTCGAGCGTCAGGGCGCCCGCATAGACTCATACGGAGTAGGCGACGCCATCGCCACAAGCAAGGCCAATCCGTGCTTCGGCAACGTCTACAAGCTCGTGCAGATAGACGGACAGCCTGTGCTGAAACGCTCCGAGGACAAGTCCAAGCTGATAAATCCGGGCTTCCAGATCACCTACAGAATATCGAAGAACGACCCCGAGAAGGGAGAGGTGTTCAAGGCCGACGTCACCTGCCTCAGGGGCGATTCCCTCTCCGAAAAGATCGAGAACGGGGAGACTTTCACCATCTGCGATGAGCACGACAGATACAAGTTCAAGACATTCCAGGCCGGGGAATATTCCGCACGCCCGCTCCAGACGATGATAATCAGTGACGGAAAAAGATGCGTCCCTGAGCATTCCCTCGCCGAGAAGAAGGCGTATTACGAAGACACTCTCGCACATTTCAGCCCAAGCGAGAAGAGGCTCATCAATCCGCATTATTACAAGGTGGACATATCCGATCCTCTCTATGACCTGAAGATGGAGATGATCGACAGAATCACCAGAGAAATCAACGAATTCAAGCTCAGATAGCAATGAAGAACTCCGCACTCGTGATAGTGGACATGCTCTATGACTTCATCGACGGCTCGCTCGCATGTCTCAACTCGAAGAACGCGGTCGGCGAGACCGTGAGATTCATCGACAGGATGACGGACGGACAGGAGGGAGACAGGAACGAGGAGATTCTCGACACCTTCCCCATTCTCTTTGTCTGCGACCGGCATCCGGCGGACCATTCCTCTTTCCGGGAATACGGCGGGACCTGGCCCCCGCACTGCGTCGCCGGCACCCACGGAGGAGCCATCCACGAGATGCTGCAGCCATACGCGAGCGAAGAGCTCACGTTCCTGAAAGGCTGCGACCGTGCAGTGGAGCAATATTCCGGATTTGAGGCAAAAAACGCCGCCGGCCAGACTCTCGGAGAGATTCTCGAGCTTCTTGACGCGGCAGATGTCCATGTGTGCGGAATAGCTACAGAATTCTGCGTGAGATCCACTTGCGAAGATCTGCTGAAGGCAGGACACAGGGTACATCTGCTGTCCTCCGCGCTGGGATATGTGGACACCGAGGGGCACGCCAAGGCTCTCAAGGAGATGGCCGCCGAAGGCATTTCCATTGAGTGACAGGCAGAAGAAAGCCGCGTCTTTCCCTCCGGTCTGGAGACCCCGTTTTGAAAAGTCAGGAATAATACCTACCTTTGCAGGCTCGTATGAAAAGCGCGATGTCCAAAATATGGATTCCGACCGTACTCATCGGGATGGCGGCACTCCAGTCTTACGGGATCGATGCCGGAAGAGCAGCAGCCGCTTCCGGAAAGGGCTCGTTTAGGGACAGCCTCCTGTCGGCAGCCTCTTCATATTCGGACAGCGGCGTTTCTGCAGCCCCCGACTCTCTTCGGGGCAGTCTTTCCGTCGCCGGCAGCGGCGCAGCCTCCGGAGCATCCTCCGTCGACGGCTTCCTGTTCGGAGACAGCATTTCCGGCGAAGGCGACATTCCCGCAGACAGCATTTCCGGCAGAGACGGCATTCCAGCAGACAGCATCTTTTTCAGCGACAGCGTTGCCTCCGACAGCCTGCAGATTCCCGACAGTCTGGAAATTCCTGACAGCCTCGCGGAGGAAGACAGCCTCGCTGCTCCTCAGCTGTCGGCACGGGACACTATCGTCGCTCCGGACTCGCTCAGAGACATCGACCCGCTGAAATACAGATACTTCGTAGAGCTGAAAGACTCCCTGACAAGATCGCAGACGAGAGATTCCCTCAGAGCTCTCGGCGACTCGCTCGAACTTCACAGGCTGGACTCCCTCATCTTCAAGGATTCGTCGGAGACCGCCTACAGAGACTCCATCGCATGGTTCAACTCCCTCTCGAGAAGAGAGAGAAAAAAATATCTGGCGGAGCTCGAACTGCCGGCGCTCATGGCCCGCGCAGACAGCATTCTCAACGCGAAAGACAGCATCAGAGCCTATAAGGACAGCGTGATAGCGGCCACTCCGAGAATACTCGAGACCTATGCAGTGCCGGACTCCATGCAGTACAAGCGACTGATAATGTGGACTCACGACCGCTATTTCAACAATATAAGGCTTCAGGAACAGGACACCTCCTACAACTACCATTTCAATGACTACCCCTTCATGAAGACCGATGTCAACGCCACTTATCTCGGCGTGTCGGGATCTCCGGTGGAGACCTACAACTTCTTCAGAAGGAGCGAGGAGGAGAACGCGGTGTTCTACACTCCGTACATGTCCTACAATTATTCTCCTGAGACCCTTCCGATGTTCAACACGAAGACTCCGTACACGGAGCTCGCCTATTGGGGGACTCTCTTCGCCAACGATGAGAAGGAGGAGACCAACATCAAGGTGCTGACCACCCAGAACATTCTCCCGGAACTCAACGTCACCCTGGAGTACCACAGATTCGGTTCGAACGGAATGCTCCAGAACGAAGCCACGGACAACAGGACATTCGTCGCCGCGACCAACTACATGGGCAAGAGATACCTGATGCACGCCGGATACATCTACAACAGGATAGAAAGAAACGAGAACGGAGGAATCACCGAAAACACATGGATCAGGGACACCACTGTGGACGCGAGGGAAATCGCAGTGCACCTCACCAACGCGGCCAACAAGACGAAGAAGAACACGATATTCCTCGACCAGTCGTACAGAATCCCTTTCGACTTCATCTATAATTTAGGCAAGGGCAAGAGAAAGGCCCGAAAGGCTGAAGAGGCAAGAAGAGACAGCATAATGACCAGCGGTGACAGTACCGCGATAGCCGCTCTTCTGAAGGAGGAGGAGATGAAGGCGGCGGAGCAGGCCGACAAGCCGGACTCGATAGACAACCGCATCACCACGGCCTTCATAGGCCACAGTTCGGAATACTCGGTGTTCACCAAGTTCTACACCGACGAGATCGGGCTGACCGACGAGGCCGGCCGCAATTTCTACAACAACCGGTTCTACCTCAATCCTACTTCGTCCGCCGACTCGATGAGGGTCATGAAGTTCGAAAACAGGATATACATGAGGCTCCAGCCGTGGGCCAGCGACGGAATAGTGTCGAAACTTGACGTCGGCATAGGAGACAAGCTGCTGAACTACTACGACGTCGCCTCCACCAACGGCTACCTTTCCCGAGGCGGCAACATCGTGAGGAACTCGCTCTACCTTTACGCGGGAGCGCAGGGACAGTATCAGAAATACCTCAACTGGGATGCTACCGGCCGCTACACTTTCCTCGGAGCGGAGATCAACGACTTCGCGGTTAACGCCAACATCGCCCTCAACTTCTATCCGTTCAGACGAGACAGGAACAGCCCTCTGTCGGTCAGGGGACATTTCGAGACATCCCTGAGGGAGCCGGACTATTATCAGAAGCATTTTCATTCCAATCACCACTGGTGGGACAATGACTTCGGAAAGATCTCCGTGACCAAGGCGGAGGCAGGCGTCGACATCCCGAGGTGGAAGTTCAGCGCAGGATTCGGCTATTCGCTGCTGAGCAACAACATATATTATGACAATACGGGTGTGGCGAGACAGAATGTCACGCCGATGAGCGTCATGTCGGCATACGTGACCAAGAATTTCAGGCTCTGGAAGTTCCATCTTGACAATATGGCACTCTTCCAGGTGTCCTCCAACGAGGATGTCATGCCTTTGCCGATGCTGGCACTCAATTTGAGGTATTATCTGCAGTTTGATGTCGTGAAGAAAGTGATGCAGATGCAGATAGGCGCGAACGCCACATACACGACGAGGTGGTTCGCGCCGTCATACAGCCCTGATTCAGGCGTATTCCACAACCAGCAGGACGAACAATACGGCAACTGCCCGTATATCGACGTCTTCGTGAACATCCAGTGGAAACGCGCCTGCATTTTCATCAAGGCAGTCAACCTCGGAATGGGATGGCCGAACAGAACGGCCGACTATTTCAGCGCAGACGGGTACATAAGACCGCAGAGATCCATCAAATTCGGCATCTTCTGGCCTTTTTATGTGCAGTCAAAGAAGAATTCGAGCGTAGGCGGATCCGCGACGTCGGGGAACGGAGCAGGATCATCGGGCCGCAGGTCCGGAGGTAATCTCTACTGAGAAACCCGCTACGCCAAAACGATAGGTTATGGTTAGTTTTTTTAAGGAAAAGAGAAAAAGAAGAAGCAGTAGAAACGAAGAAGTCCGCACAGGCGGACATGAAAAGACTAAGACAGCCCTGAGGTATCTTACCGCTACTTTCGCAGTATTCTGCGTAGTGACGCTGTCACAGCACGACATAGTCGTGGACGCGGTAGACACGAGCGGCACTTTTGCCGGAGACTCAATCCGCTGCGCCATCGCTCTCGGGGACGACATGTATTCAAGGGAACTTCTCACAGGGCTCAATTTTGAGCTGCTGAAGAAATTTGCCGAAAATGACGGCTGCGAGCTCACCATAATTCCCGCACATGAAAGGGAAAACTATCTTGACTCGCTCATTGCGGGAAGCGTGGACATGGTCGTGCTTCCATATTCAGACACGACGGTATCAGGAATATCCTTCTCGCGCGAAATTGAGGACTGCGTGTGGGCAGTGAAATCCGGACGGTTCTCCCACATCAGGGAGATAAATCTCTGGATGAGCCACTACATGAGCTCGGACGAGTATTCCGACATGAGGGACCGGTTCTGCCGCTCATACGACCCGTATGCAAAGGCCGAAAGGGGAATCCGCACGAACACCATCAGTCCCTACGACGACCTCATCAGGAGTTACGCGGCCAGAATAGGCTGGGACTGGAGGATGCTTGCAGCGGTCATCTATCAGGAGTCCAGATTCTCGATAAACTCTCACTCATCAAGAGGCGCATCGGGACTGATGCAGGTGATGCCGTCTACGGCGGAGCATTATGAGGTCTCCGACCTGCTTGACCCTGAGCAGAATCTTATCGCCGGCACATCGCATCTGATGAGGCTTCAGAGAATGTTCAGGAATACCGACATCAGCGGAGAGGAACAGATAAAGTTCGTCCTTGCGGCCTATAACGCCGGAGAAGGAAGAATAGAGGACTGCAGGAAATTCGCTGAAGAGATGAATATGGACAGCAGCCGCTGGGAGGAGATCGTCAAAGTCATTCCGGAGATGAGCAACGCCTCCCTTGTCGAGGCCACCGATCTCAAGTTCGGCAAATTCAAGGGCAGCGAGACCATCAGATACGTAGACAGCGTGATGAGCCACTACGAGGCGTTCTGCACGATCTGCCCGGCCTAATCCTCGGCTGTGCCCCTGGCCACGCCGCGTCATCCTACGCGCACCGTCTTCGCCGGGTCTATTCCCGATATGAAGAGAGACGGTATGAGCAGCAGAATCATTATGATGACATAGGCCGCAAGATCTGCAGCGAGAATCAGGGGCAGGTCGACATGAACCGGCACAAAAGACACGAAATAGTTTGTCGGATCGAGTTTGAGCACCCTTGTCATTCCCTGCACGAGACAGAAAGCCAGAGCAAGAAGATTTCCTGCAGCCATCCCCTTCAGTACGATGGAGGAGGAGGCCGACAGGAATATCTTGGCTATTGCCCTGTCTGTCATGCCGAGAGACTTGAGCACGCCGATAGTCGGTATGTTCTCGAAAAGCATGATCAGAAGGCCGGAAATCATATTGAATCCAGCCACCGCCGTCATCAGCACAAGGATAAACAATACATTGAAATCTATAAGATTGAGCCAGTCGAAAAGCTGCGGATATCTCGACACGGAGGACACCGCCACTACTGCAGGCTCATCGTCAGATGAATACATCATCGCTATGCTTCCGGCCTCGGCTGCGGCCTCTTCCATCCCAGCCACAGATCTGGACGAGGGGTGAAGTCTGAGCTCTATGGCGGAAACCTCGTCCTCAGACCAGCCGTTGACTCGCTGCATATCCTCAAGAGAAGCGCGGATCAGCATCTCGTCATCAGATGGCAGCATACTGTCGTATAAAGACTTGACAGTGAATTTCCGCACCTTGACCCTTTCACCTACAAAATACGCCGGAAGTTCATCGCCGACTGATATGCCCAGCATTGATGCAAGCGAGAACGGCACCGATATGCCCAGTCCCGCGAGAGAGGAGTCCTGTTCCGTTCCCCTGAATATCACTCCATGGATATTGTCTCCGCTCTTGAGGATGCCAGCACGGTACACGGCCGGCGACACTTCCCCTACCTCCGGCATGGAGCGGATCCTGTCAAGCCATGAGGGGGTGCGGCTTACGGGAGATGACTCCCCTATCCAGTTCATGTCGGCGGACACGAGCTGCACGTCACCGGACACAGAAGAAATGCCGTCGCGGATCTCATGGCGGAAACCCGATGAGACCGCGACGGCTATTATCATGACAAGGAAACTGACGGAGATGGACACCATCGCCATCTTTCCCTTGAACCTTATCCTCTTCGCTATGAAGAAAGATACGTCCATCTGAACACTTACCAGATCACTACTCTTTCGCTTTCAGGGCGGAACATCGGATCACCCTCAGTGATGCCGAACGCGTCAAAGAAAGTCTGGAGATTACGCAGGGTGACGTTCACCCTGTTCTCGCCGAGGGAGTGCACGTCCAGCTTGGTGAGTCTCGCCTTCTCTTCGTCGGTTATGTTCTGCGCCCAGAGCGTGGCGTATGAGAGATAGAACCGCTGCTCTGCCGTAAATCCGTCGACAGGCTCCGGATGAGAATCTCCAAATGAGTTCTGCATCGCTGTATAGGCTATGCGGAGACCGCCCTGGTCAGCAATGTTCTCTCCGAGGCAGAGAGCCCCGTTGGCATGGAGTCCAGGCAGAATCTCGACCTCGTCAAATTGCTTCACGAGAATCTCGGTGCGTGCCTTGAACGCCTCTGCATCGGCATCCGTCCACCAGTTGACCATGTTGCCGTCCTTGTCGAAGTTGCGGCCCTGATCGTCGAACCCGTGAGTCATCTCGTGGCTGATCACCACGCCTATTCCGCCGTAGTTCACGGCGTCATCAGCCGCCGGATTATAGAACGGAGGCTGAAGTATGGCGGCCGGGAAGCAGATCTCGTTGGTCGTAGGATTGTAATATGCGTTGACGGTCTGCGGGCTCATGAGCCACTCGGTCTTGTCGACCGGCTTGCCGAGCCTCGAGAGATTGTCCGCCACATACCATCTGGCCGCATTCCTCATGTTCTCGTAATAGCTCAGCGAAGGATTGATGATCAGAGTAGAATAATCCTTCCACTTGTCCGGATACCCGATCTTCACGACGAAGGCGTTGAGCTTCTCATGAGCCTTGGCCTTTGTCTCGGGGCTCATCCAGTCAAGAGAATCCACATGCTCGCCGAGAGCGGTGCGGATGTTCTCCACCATCTTCATCACCCTGTCCTTCTCCTCTGCGGAAAAATACTTATCGACATACATCTTGCCCACAGCCTCCGAAAGAAGGTCGTTCGGCACGGCCATCGCCCTCTTCCAGCGTGGCTTCTGCTGCTGCACGCCGGCCATCTGCTTCTGGAAGAAGTCAAACGAAGCCGCATAGAACTCATCGCTGAGAGCGCCGCAGGCCCCATGAAGAAGCTGAGCCGCAAGGTAGTTCTTCATCACCTCGATGTCAGCAGTCGCGAAAAGCGAGTCGAGAGCCGCGAAATATGAAGGCTGGCCGACCACAAGCCTGTCCTGGTCATTTATGCCGAGTGCTCTGAAATATACCGAGAAGTCAAGATTCGGATAGAGTCTCACAAGCTCCTCAGTCGACATCGGATTGTACATCTTCTGGACATCCCTGAGCTCTACGCTCGACCACGATGACTTCGCTAGCACGTCCTCGACAGAAAGCGCGTCCGAGGCGGCCTTGGCAGGATCGCTGAAGCCGGAGAGGGTAAACACCTTTTCGAGGAAAGCCCTATAGCCGTCCTTCAGAGCCGCATTGGCTGTGTCTATATAATAGTCTCTGTCTCCCATTCCGAGTCCCGACTGGGAGAGATAAAGAATCTGGCTGTCGCTGTCGGCCATGTCTGATGACACATAGGTCCCGAAGAACGGATAGTCTGAAGACAGGTGCATATCGGCAACGGTCTCCACAAGGGATCTCCTGTCGCTCACTGACATTATCCTGTTGACGAACTGCTCTACCGGAGCCGCGCCTTCCGCATTGAGCCTTACGGAGTCAAGTCCCATCCTGTAAAGGTCCGAAATCTTCTGCTCAACACTTCCGGGCAGAACCTCTCGGCTGCCGAGGCCGGCGAACAGCTCGTTGAGACGCTTCTGATTGTTCTCGTTGAGCACGTCAAAGGAGCCGTATCTTGAATACTCCGGCTTGAGCGGATTGTTCTTCTGCCATCCTCCGGTCGCATACCGATAGAAATTTTCGGCCGGTGACACGGACGTATCAAAATTTGCCGGATCCAATGCCGGGGAGCTCTGCGGAGCCTCATTGCACGCCACCGCAAAAGCGCTGACCATAATCAGCAGGTATCTTTTCATATTTTCTGAATTAGTTTTCTGTAAAATCATGCAAATTTAAACAAATTCACATCTCAATAACCCATACTAAAGAAAAATATCGCATATTTGCAGGATATGAGCCATTCCATCAGAGGACATGGCACGACCACTCAAATTTGATCAAACTCTGTAACAGCCATCGGTCATGATGATACGGATATTTAGCCGGATGCAGCGAGGCGCGGGCGCGGCGGCATTTGTGCTGCTCCTTATCTGCCTGAGCGTCAGCAATGCGGAGGCGCACACAGGACAAACGCGGCAGAACGGGGAGCCGGAAAAGGATACTGAAAGATTCGTCAGCCGGTACAATCTGCTGGTGTCAAGACTCGGATATGACGGAGTCGGCATCGAGACACTTCTCAATGCGTGGGAAGCCGCAGACTCGACTGACATAAGAATACCGGAAGCAAGGTTCAACTACTACTTCACCAGATCAAGGCGCGACTCCGTGGTCACGTCCACGGAAAGGAAACACCTCGGCATGACTCCGGTGCTCAGCCTCAAGGACTCGACCGGAACGGACATCCATTATTATCAGGAGTACTTCTATGACGACTCGCTCTTCTCCATCGCGATGAAGCATCTGGACAAGGCCATCAGAGAACATCCCGAAAGGCTCGACATGAGATTTCTGAAAGCAGATGCCCTGTGCGCCTATGAGAAGGGCAGCCCGGACATGGCTAAAGCCAGTCTTGAAAGCCTCATCGGACAATACTGCGCAAGGGGCACGGAATGGACATATCCGGGCGAGACGGTGGACGACGCATTCTTCAAAGACATGATTCAGCAATATTGCGCACTCTTCTTCAATACCGGTACGGCAGGATGTTACGAGGCATTCCGAAGCCTGTCCGGGACAATGCTCAGCCACTACAAGGACGACACCACCTTCATGGACAACATGGGCTCATATCTGCTCGTCGCGAAAGACGACTGCAAGGGAGCCCTCAAATGGTACAACAAAGTCCTGAAAATCAAGCCTGACGACTATACCGCCATCAGGAACGGGCTCGTGACGGCCAGAAAGATGAGAAACGTCAAACTGCAGAAGAAGTTTCTCAACCTGCTGGTCGAGTACGGCAACGAGACCGACCGCAGATCGGCCGAAGCCCAGCTCAAGGCACTCGAAAGCAAATGACGCGCCCTGACCCGGCTGCCGTTCCGGAAACCGCGCTCCGGTCAGATGCTGATGCTGCAGCGCTGCAGAAGATCTACCTGAATCAGCCCGTCACATTCCAGCATAGAGACATACCGTCTCGCCTCCTGCCACGGAATGCCCAGTCCTGAAGCCAGCTCGTCAAGTGAAATTCCCCTTTTCTTCCTTACGGCCGACAATATTCCGGCAAGGCGCTCCACCGTCTTACCGTCCCTGTCCGCATACCTTTCCATGACGTTTCCGGCAGACTTTTCGGGATCTCCCCGAGGCAGTTTCCCCAGACCGAGGCTTTCGACAAGATCGGCCTCCGAAAAGACGGCTTCCGCCTTTTTCGACCTTATGAGCCAGTTGCATCCGAGCGAGCACTGGTCATCCGCCCTCCCGGGCAGCGCATATACGTCGCGTCCATAGGAAAATGCAAGACCGGAAGTCATCATGCCTCCGCCCCTGACTCTCGACTCGATCAGCACGACCGCCCTGCTCATCCCGGCTATTATTCTGTTCCGCCGCAGAAAATTAACATTCTTGGGCTCTGTCCCCGGCGGAAAATCCGTGACCAGAGCCCCCGATGACGCTATCTCAGCCGCAATCCCGGCGTGTCTTGGCGGATAGACGGAATCCGGCCCCGTAGCCATCACAGCCACAGTCTCAAGCCCGCAGTCGAGGGCAGCCCGGTGGGCGGTCACATCGATTCCGTAGGCCAGCCCGCTCACAATCACCGCCTTCTCTCCCGCTGCCGAGGCAAAGGCCTTTATAAGCCGCCGAGTCCACTCCCTCCCGTACAGAGACATATTCCTCGTGCCTATCACGGCAATGGGAACTCCATTTCCCTGCGGAGGGCGAGACTGATCTCCGCTCCTGAAATACAGTCCGGCCGGAGCATCTTCGCATTCCTTCAGAAGCGGCGGATAGGCATCTTCCGTCAGGCCGACGAAGCGGCAGCCGTCCTCCTCAAGCCTCTCCAGCTCCCTTGCCGCCGAGTCGACCGCATCCATGGTGATCCTGTCCGCGTGTCTGGAATACTGTCCGAAGATCTGCCTGCGCGTGGCCTCGTCCATTCCGAACACCGCAGACGCGCTTCCAAGCGTTCTCACAAGTTCGTTGGCTATGCGCGGTTCGTATCCGAAGATCCCGTTAAGCGCGCAGCAGCATGCTCTCTCCTCAAATTCATCTCTTCTCTCCATTGCCGTCACTTGTCATCGTACAACGGCAAATGTACAGGTACGTCAGCTTCATTCAAACAGAAAAAGTGACCCTTTTCTGTTTTTTGGGTCACTTTTTTCTCTTTTTTGTCACGGATTTCTCTTTTTTGCCGGATTTTCTCTTTTTTGCGAAGCCGGTCAGCCGAAACTGAGTCCCGTCCGGCAGGCTCCCGGATCACCCGTCCGGCAGGCTCCCTGATCAGATGATAAGGAGCGCGTCGCCGTACGGCCCGAACTTGTAGCCCTCTTCAAGAGCCGTCCCGTATGCCTTCATCACATTCTCATATCCCCCGAACGCCGCCACGGACATCAGCATCGTAGAGCACGGCAGATGGAAATTGGAAACTATCGCGTCAGGCACGGCAAAGCGATACGGCGGGAAAATGAACTTGTTGGTCCACCCGTCATAGGCATTCACCTCATCATTGGTCGTGACGTATGTCTCAAGCCCCCTCATGACCGTCACCCCGACTGCGAGCACCTTATGCTTCTCCCGCTTTGTCCTGTTGATGAGCTCCGCAGTCTCTTCCGAGATTATGAGACGCTCGGAGTCCATCTTATGCTTCGAAAGATCCTCTACATCCACAGAACGGAAATGGCCTATGCCCATGTGCAGAGTAATGAACGCCTTATTTATATCCTTGAGAATCATCCTGTTGAAGAGTTCTCTACTGAAATGAAGTCCCGCTGCGGGCGCGGACACGGCACCCTCATGGGCGGCGAAGATGGTCTGGAAATTCTCCGCATCCTCCGGAGTCACCTTATCCTTCACCCATTTCGGCACAGGAGTCTCTCCGAGGCTGAACAGCGTGTCCTTGAAGTCCTCGTAGCTTCCGTCATAAAGAAACCTCAACGTCCTTCCCCTCGAAGTCGTGTTGTCTATGACTTCTGCCACAAGGCTCTCATCATCACCGAAATAGAGTTTGTTGCCGATACGGATTTTCCGCGCCGGGTCAACGATGACGTCCCAGAGTCTCTGCTCCCTGTTGAGCTCCCGCAGGAGAAAGACCTCGATATCCGCTCCCGTCTTCTCCTTGTTGCCATAGAGACGCGCAGGGAAAACCTTGGTGTCGTTCAGCACGAACGTGTCTCCCTTTCCGAAGTAATTGATTATGTCCTTGAATATTCCGTGGCTTATCTCGCCAGTCTTTCTGTCGAGTATCATAAGCCGGCATTCGTCACGCCACCTCGGCGGTTCCGATGCGATCCTGTCCTTCGTGAGGTTGAAGTGGAATTGTGAAAGTTTCATGATTTGCTAAGCTAACCTGTCAATTTTCATGCAGTTTATTATACGATTTTTGGCGAAATTTGTTTCACTGCCCGCGTTTTTTTCGTATTCCACACTTGTCCAGCCCCTTCGGACGGCTGGCGGAATCAGATTATTCCCGCGTCACGGAACACCTCTACTATTGAAGGATAGGTGTTGAGAAGAAAGGGCGTCAGACTCGACTTCGCCACCCACGCCGCCTTGGATATGTCCTCTTCCTTCTGCGGAATGAGGTCGACAGGGTCGGTATACAGCATGTCATACCACCAGGTGTGCTTCAGATGCCACTTCCCGTCTCTGCGGTAGCAATGGTCTGTCACGCAGATCAGGCCGCGGATCTCAAGCCTCTCGACTCCCGTCTCCTCCTGCACCTCGCGGAGAGATGTAGTCCGGATATCCTCTCCAGGCTCCTGATGTCCCTTGGGCAGATCCCAAAGGCCGTTCCTCCTGATCAGGAGGTAGTCGCCCCTCCTGTTCGACACCAGACCCCCTCCGGCATTCACTTCCTTGAACTCCGAGCAGATGCTCCTGTACGTCTCCTCGACATTCTCGACCGGTATGCAGATGCGGCTTATCGAGTCCGAGGCCTCGAACATCTCCGTCAGAGCATGTATGTCAGTCTTGTCTTTGATGCAGAACTGCACAGCGTTAGGGTCGGACAGAGCCTGTTCGTACGGAGGACAGATGATTATGCATCGCTTTTCAAGGTATATCTTGTGCATTTTCGAAGGTAAATTATTATCTTTGTGGGATTGTTCTGCAAATATAGAAACATAACGGAATAAAATGAACAGTATGGAATCCATCGAAAGAGAAGTCGCGAAGTCGCTCCTTGACATCAAGGCAGTCCTTCTGAGCCCGGAAAAGCCGTTCACATGGGCGTCAGGGTGGCTCTCCCCGATCTATTGCGACAACAGAAGAATCCTCTCATATCCCGAACTCCGGGAAAAGATATGCAGCCGCATGGCGGAGATAATATCGATGAAGTTCCCGGACGTCGAAGTGATCGCAGGCGTCGCAACAGGAGCGATCGCCCACGGGATGCTCGTCGCCCATATCCTCAAAAAGCCGTTCATCTACGTGAGGCCCAAGCCGAAGGACCACGGGACCGGCGCACGTATTGAGGGGCATTTCACCGAAGGGGCGAAGGCCGTGGTGGTGGAAGACCTCATATCTACAGGCCAGAGCAGCCTGTCGGCCACCGATGCCCTTATCAAGGGAGGGCTTCAGGTACTCGGGATGACGGCCATCTTCTCATACAACTTCAATGTGGCGAGAAGAGCATTTGAAGTGGCTGACGTGGAGCTTTATACGCTCACCAACTACGACACTCTCGTGGAAGTGGCCCTGGAGACCGGCTACATAAAGGACTCCGATCTCGAGCTGCTCAAGGAATGGAGATTCTCACCGTCGACGTGGGGCAAGACCGGAGAATGATGGCTACGGAGATAAAGAGCAGACACGCGACGGTGTCCAAGGCGCCGAGCTCCCTGTATATGGAGTTCGTGGACATGAGCAGATTCGTGCAGTTTCTCCCCGAGGACAAGAAGAAGGATGTGACTGCCGACTACGATTCCCTCAAGGCCACCGTCCAGGGCTTCAGCGTCGGGGTCAGAATCACGGAAAGAACCCCGTACTCCAGAATCCGCTTCAATGACGACGGCGCACCGTTCAGGTTTACGGTCACGATGTGTTTCGATGCTATCGAGTCGGAGCCGTACAAGACCGACTTCCACATTGAGCTGTCCGCCGAGCTGAACATGATGATGAAGATGATGCTCGGTTCAAGACTTCAGGAGGGGCTCGACAAGATGGTGGACGCGATTGCGGCGATTTCAGAGGGGCGCATTCCCGACGGGATCGACCCGGAAACGATCAAAAAGGCATACGAGACCGGGAAATTCGACTGACATACAATTATAATGGACGGAGAGATCTTCAGAAGAGATTTCACTGAGTATCTTGAAGAGGCGGTGGGGCATGAAAATGCCCTCATCGCCTTGTCTGCGCTCAGGTCACCCTCATCCGCATCTGTACGGCTCAATCCGCACAAGAACGGGGCCTCATTCCCCTGCGGGACAGAGGCCGTGCCGTGGAACGGATACGGGCTGATGCTGGAGAGCAGGCCGTCTTTCACGCTTGACCCGTATCTGCATGCGGGCGGATACTATGTGCAGGACTCCTCCTCGATGTTTGTCGGCCATGTACTGAGGCAGCTGCTCCCGGATCTTGCCGACAGAATCGGCAGACCCGTCCTTGCTCTCGACCTGTGCGCCGCCCCCGGAGGAAAGGCCACAGACGCAGCGGCTTCACTGAGGCAGGTTTTCGGCGATTCCTTTCTTCTCGTGGCAAACGAGGTCGTGAGGCAGCGTGCTGCAGTTCTTGCCGACAACGCGGCCGTCTGGGGCGACCCGTGCGTCATGGTCACCTCGTCCGACCCAGAGCGCTTTCTCATGTTGCCCGAGACATTCGACATCATCATCTGCGACGTGCCATGTTCAGGAGAAGGAATGTTCCGGAAAGATCCGAAGGCTCTCGAGCAGTGGTCTCCTGAGACCGTCAGTCTCTGCGAGGCAAGACAGAGGCGCATAGTGGCCGATGCATGGGAATCCCTCGCATCCGGCGGCATTCTTCTGTATTCTACATGCACCTTCAACACGAGGGAGAACGACGGAAACGTGGAGTGGATCTGCAGCAGTCTCGGGGGCACACCGATAGATGTGCCCGGGACAGATGGATTTGCCGGAGTGCTCAAGACGAGGTTCGGACACCTTCTCGTGCCAGGGCTCGTAAAGGGAGAAGGACAGTATTGCGCCGCGATCAGAAAGAAAGGGGAAGCCCAGGGACGGGAAAAACCTCAGGCGCGGAAAAGGAGCGGCGGAGCCGGCGGGAGATGTCAGGACAGCCCGGGCAAAAGGCGGGGCGAGGACGCGCAGCTTCTGAAACTTGCCGGCAGCCTCTTTTCTTCGACGATGAGGATATTCTCAGGGAAAGACGGCCGCGTCAGAGCGATTCCCGAAAAAATTGCCGGGAGCGCCGGGACAATCGCCTCAGCCCTGAACGTGCTGTCAGCCGGCTGCGAGGCAGGCATGTTGAAAGGCAGGGATTTCGTGCCGTCGTCCGACCTTGCGCTGTCCCTTGCGCTGTCCCCGGGCGCCTTCCCGTCCGCAGAGCTCGACAGACAGACCGCGCTGTCCTATCTGCACAAGGACGCGATATCGCTGCCCGACGCCCCGAGAGGCTTTGTCCGCGTATGCTATGGCGGTCTCGGACTCGGATTCGTCAAGAATCTCGGCAGCAGGTGCAACAATCTCCATCCGGCCTCCCGAAGGATAAGGATGGACATAACGGCAGAGTAGCGAAATGAACAGATATATAGACACTCACACTCACCTTTATGACGAGGCGTTCGCCGGTGAAGAGGACGCCGCGGTGGAAAGGGCCGTGAAGGCCGGAGTCGTAAAGCTCATTCTTCCGGACATCGACAGTGCCACGAGAGAGGAGATGTTCAGCCTCGCCGATCGGCATGAGGGGACGGCATTCCCCTGCCTGGGGCTACATCCGACTTCGGTGAACGCAGGCTGGAAAGACGAATATGAGAAAATGCTCGGCCTGACAGGCAGAAAGATATGGGCCATTGGCGAAATCGGGCTTGACTGCTACTGGTCGAAAGACTTTCTCGAGGCCCAGAAGACGGTTCTGAAGATGCAGCTCGGACTGGCCCACGAGATGAATCTTCCGGTGATCATCCATTCAAGGGAGGCCGTCGAACCCATGTTCGAGGTGCTGGAACAGTGCCGCCACCTCGATCTGCGCGGCGTTTTCCACGCATTCAGCGGCAGCATCGAGACCTACCTCAGACTACAGAAATACGGCAGCTGGCACATCGGGATCGGAGGCGTGGTCACCTACAGGAATGCGTCAATCGCCGAGACCATCAAGAAGGTGCCGCTGGACAGGATCGTGCTCGAGACCGACTCTCCTTATCTCGCTCCGGTTCCGAAAAGAGGGACCAGGAATGAGAGCGGCTTCATTCCGATAATAGCGGAAAAAGTGGCGGAGATGAAGGGAGTCACCGCCGAAGAAGTCGCCGAAGTCACGACGGCCGGCGCGGAAGCGCTGTTCGGAATATGAGCAGACACTGCCGGACAAGAGAAGAACACGGGGGCGCAGGCCTCCCTGCAAGAGAAACACAATGGACAACACAAAGACAAAGGCCTCCCTGCTCCTTATCTACACGGGAGGGACGATAGGAATGAAGCAGGATCCGACGGATCTCACTCTCAAGCCATTCAACTTCGGGCAGATACTCGAGGAGGTTCCGGAGCTCGCAAAATTCGCCTACAGGATAGACTCCTGCTCATTCGACCCCATAATAGACTCATCCGACATAGAGCCCTCCTCATGGCAGGCGCTCGCAAGACTCATCTACGGGAGATATGACGATTATGACGGCTTCATAGTCCTGCACGGCACCGACACGATGTCCTACTCCGCATCGGCACTCAGCTTCATGCTTGAAGGGCTCACCAAGCCTGTAATCTTCACGGGAAGTCAGCTGCCGATAGGCGTGCCGAGGACAGACGGGAAGGAAAATCTGATCTCCGCCGTCGAGATAGCCGCGGAAAAGGACGGAGAGGGGCACGCGAGAGTTCCCGAAGTGTGCATCTGCTTCGACAACATGCTCATGAGGGGAAACAGGACGACGAAAGTACACGCCGACAACTTCAGGGCGTTCAGATCGGAAAACTGTCCTCCCCTCGCCGAGGCCGGAATCCACATCCGGTACAATGACGCTCTGATACGGAAGCCGGCAGACTGGAACCGGAGACCGGCCCTGCACACTGAGCTCGACACGAGGGTGTCGATACTCAAGATACATCCCGGAATAACGCCGCAGGTGGTGCAGGACATTCTCTGCGGGAGCGACACGAGAGCGGTGATACTGGAGACCTACGGCTCAGGGAACGCGCCATCAAAGCCGTGGTTTCTCGACCTCATACGCAGGGCAGCGGACATGGGGAAAATCCTGCTCAACGTCACCCAATGTCTGGCCGGCTCGGTTGACATGGACATATACGCAAACGGCAAGGCGCTCAAGGAAGCCGGCGTGGAAAGCGGCTTCGACAGCACCACGGAAAGTGCTCTCGGAAAGCTCTTCTGTCTGATGGGAGAGACCCCTGACAATGCCGAGGTAAAGAAACTGATGCGCCTTAACCTGCGAGGAGAAATATCAAAATAAATATTGTCAAATGAAAATTAATTGCTAAATTGCACCGGTTTTAAACCATACGGCTGTATAACATTAAGTTCTTTGATGAATAACAACGATTTAATACATTATTAATTAAACACACAAAAACAATTATGAAAAAAATTTTCATGTTTTTGGCAGTCATCGGCGTAATGGCCTTTACTGCACAGTACGCGGCGGCTCAGGACCAGACTGCTGCTGAAGACACAACTGCAGCCGAGGCTGCCGCTCCTGCGGCCAGCGAGGCCGGTTCTCTTGCCGATCTGGTTGCAGCCACATCTCAGGATGTTCCACTCCACCAGCAGCTGAAGACCCAGTTCATCGACGGAGGTCCAGGCTTCATGTCGCTGATCGTACTGTGTCTCATCCTCGGCCTCGCAGTCTGCGTTGAGAGAATCATCTACATCAGCCTTTGCAAGACCAACACCAAGAAGCTCCTCGCCAAGATTGAGGAAGCCCTCAACAACGGCGGTGTAGAAGCAGCAAAGGAAGTGTGCCGCAACACTCGCGGACCGGTGGCAAGCATTTTCTATCAGGGACTCCTCCGCATGGATCAGGGCATTGAAGTGGTTGAGAAGACCATCGTTTCCTATGGTTCAGTACAGATGAGCCTCATGGAGAACGGACTCTCCTGGATCGGTCTCTTCATTTCAGTAGGACCTTCTCTCGGATTCTTGGGAACAGTCGTCGGTATGGTGCAGGCATTCGACGCCATCCAGGTTGCAGGTGACATTTCTCCTAACGTCGTTGCAGGAGGTATGAAAGTGGCCCTCATCACCACAGTCGGCGGTCTTATCGTGGCCATCATCCTCCAGATTTTCTACAACTACATCGTTTCAAGGATTGACGCCATCTCCATTGAAATGGAAGACACTTCAATCTCGCTTGTAGATATGCTGACAAAGTATCAGGAGAAAAAATAATCATCAGAAATGAAATATTCCAAAATCATAAAAATAGTACTGTGGGCATTGATAGCGGTCAGTGTTGCCGTCGGAGTGTGGGGCTTTGCCTCCGACTTCAATGACGCGTCAGTGAATACGCTTCTCAGATGGGCCTATGTAATGGTAGGCATCGCCATAGGAGTAGCCGTAATCATCGGATTCGCCATCGCCGTCATCAATAACCCGAAGAGCCTTGTCAAGATGCTCATATATCTTGTAGGCTGCGCAGTGATCGTAGGGGTGGCCTACGCCCTTGCAGGCGGTGAACCTCTGGTGGGCTACATTGGCACCCAGCCTGAGGCAAGCACACTGAAAATGACTGACACCATCCTGAACCTGGCATATATTGCGTGCGGTGCAGCCATACTCGCCATCATTTTCGGAGCATGCTTCTCGGCTTACCGTAACAGAAAATAACGACATATCAATATGGCAAAGAAATTACCAGAGATAAATTCAAGTTCAACGGCCGATATCGCGTTCCTGTTGCTGTCGTTCTTCCTCATGACATCCAATATGGAGCAGAATTCGGGGTTGCAGCGCCGTCTGCCGCCTATGCCGGATGAAAACCAGAAAGTCCAGAATCAGCAGATCAACCGCCGCAACATCATCGTGGTGAAGATCAACTCAGCTGACAGACTTATGGCTGGGAATGAGCCTATTGATGTGAGCCAACTGAAATACAAGATCAAAGAGTTCCTTGTCAATGCAAGCAACGATCCGAAGCTGCCGGAAAAGGAAAAGAAGGCAATCGAAGGCTTCGGCGACTATATGGTCTCTAAGGGAGTCATCTCTCTCCAGAACGACCGAGGCACGAGTTATCAGGCCTACATCGCGGTACAGAACGAGATCGTGAAGGCCATCGACGAGCTTCGTGACGAGTTTGCGAGAGTGAATTTCAACAGGCCATACGCAAGTCTTGACGAGGAGCAGCAGAAAATTGTCAGAGAGGCGATCCCGCAGAATATTTCTGAGGCCGAGCCTAAGGATGTAAGCAAAAGATAAAGGAGGTTGAAAAATGGCAAAATTCGGAAGAAGCGGAAAGAAGGATGTACCGGGACTGACAACTGCGTCAATGTCCGACATCGTCTTCATGTTGCTGTTCTTCTTTATGGTGACCACGCAGCTTCGTGAAACGGAAAACAAAGTCATGGTACGTCTTCCGGAAGCATCGCAGTCAGCCAAACTGGAGAGAAAAGACCTCGCTGCATACATCAATGTAGGTCCACCGGTACAGCATCTGCAGGCTCAGTACGGAAACGACGCCCGCATCCAGCTCAATGACTCATTCAGGAGCGTAGATGACATCAGAGACTTCATCGCGACAGAGAGAGAGTCGAAGAGCGAAGCGGACAGACAGTTCATGACAGTGGCCATCAAAGCCGATGAAAACGTGAGAATGGGTATCATTACCGACATCAAGCAGGAACTGCGCAGATGTTCAGCACTCAAAATCATGTACGCGGCAAGAAAACCGGTCAAAGACTGACGTCAGTCGTATCAGCATGATAAAAAGGAAGCGGCCTACAGGGTCGCTTCTTTTTTTATTCTCACCTACTCACTTAAGAGAAAAAAGACTAAATTTGCAGTCGTTTACAAAGAAAAAAAAATGAAAGTAAGATCAATCGCGAGAGCCGCAGCCGCATTGGCACTGATCTGCGGCGTATTCACTTCATGCACAAACACTACTGACAAGGCTGCAGACGAGAGCCCGGCGAAATACGTGTTCCTCTTCATAGGCGACGGTATGGGGGCAGCACAGACAGCCGTCACAGAATCATACCTGTCATCACTTAAAGGGGAAAACGGCGGAGAGGAACTCTGCTTCACCGGATTTCCAGTGCTCGGAAGCTGCACAACCTACTCAGCGGACAGACAGATAACTTGCTCTTCGGCATCAGGTACAGCCATAGCCTGCGGAGTAAAGACGCTCAACGGGCGGCTTGGCCTGGACCCGGACGGAAACAGGTTGAAAAGCATTGCATTCGACCTCAAGGAGATGGGCTATCGGATAGGAATAATGTCGTCAGTGCCAGTAAACCATGCCACACCGGCGTCATTCTATGCACACAACGCATCAAGAGACGACTACTATTCCATAAGCATGGAGATTCCGGAAAGCGGCTTTGAATTCTTCGGCGGCTCGGGCTTTCTTGATTACAGGGGCAAAGACGGAAAGTCGGCTCCAGCATCAGAAGTGCTCGAGTCAAAAGGCTATGAGGTATGCTTCGGCGAGTCGGAATTCAAGAGCGAATCCGCAACAGCAGAGCATCTGGTGTTCATCCAGCCAGAAGGAAGAGAGGGCGATGCCGACAATTATGAGGTAGAGGAAATGCGCGAGGAGGACTCGTCTCTTGCAGAAATGCTGCAGATGGGACTTGAGTATCTGGGCGAAGAACAGCCGTTTTTCGTGATGTGCGAGGGCGGAGAAATAGACTGGGCTGCTCACGACAACATGACGATGCCTATGATTGAGGCGATACTCGGATTCAACGAGGCGGTCAGGACAGCATACAGCTTCTACGAGAAACATCCGGACGAAACGCTTATCATCGTGACAGCGGATCATGAGACCGGAGGGGTCACCCTCGGAAGCGACGGCACGGACACAATCCACTGGGACGTGTTCAAGACGGAGGGCAAGAGTGACATACCTGTCAGCAAGGAAGAAAATGCACGTCTGAACGCAGCCGCCAAGATAGGTTGGACGACCGACGGTCACACAGGTGCTCCGGTGCCGGTCTATGCCATCGGGAAGGGAGCAGAAAGGTTCGCGGGAAGAATGGACAACACAGAGATCAAAGGCAAGATTCTCGGGACAGAAAACCGCAGATGACAATCTCCCGGAGAGAAACCGGAATCCCACACAAAGTGTAAAGAAGATAAAGACATATCCAATGGAAACGTCAAAAAGAATCAAGGTTAAGGAGCTGCTGAAAAGCGAACCCGGTCAGGAAGTCGTAGCAAAAGGCTGGGTAAGGACAAAGAGAGGCAACAGGAATGTGGTCTTCATCGCGCTCAATGACGGTTCGACAATCAACAACATACAGATCGTGGTGGACACCGCCGCATTTGACGAGGATACCCTCAAAAAGATAACGACCGGAGCGTGCATCTGCGTCAGAGGAGAACTCGTAAGCTCACTCGGAAGCGGCCAGGCTGTTGAAATACAGGCAAAAGAGCTGACCATCTACGGTGAGGCAGACCCTGCCACATACCCTCTTCAGAAGAAAGGGCACACGATGGAGTTCCTTCGCACGATAGCACATCTCAGGCCGAGGACAAACACTTTCGGAGCAGTTCTCAGAATCCGGCACGCGATGGCATTCGCCATACATAAATATTTCAATGACAAGGGATTCGTCTATCTGCATACTCCTCTTATAACCGCTTCAGACTGCGAGGGCGCAGGGGAGATGTTCCAGGTGACCACTCTTGACATGAGCAACCCGCCACGCAGAGAGGACGGCTCGATTGACTACAGTCAGGACTTTTTCGGAAGGCAGACCAGTCTCACCGTAAGCGGACAGCTTGAAGGCGAGCTCGGCGCAATGGCTCTGGGCGAGATCTACACGTTCGGTCCGACTTTCAGAGCAGAAAACTCGAACACGCCGAGGCATCTTGCGGAATTCTGGATGATCGAGCCCGAAATGGCCTTCTACGAGATAGAGGACAACATGGAACTCGCGGAAGACTTCATCAAGTATCTTGTGAGATATGCCCTCGAGAACTGCGCCGACGACCTCAGATTCCTCAACGACATGTTCGACAAGGAGCTCATCTCAAGACTCGAAGGCGTCGTCAACACAAACTTCGTCCGGCTCACCTATACAGAAGGAATCCGCATTCTCGAGGAATCCGGTGAAAAATTCGAATTTCCGGTAGGCTGGGGCGTTGACCTTCAGAGCGAGCACGAGAGATATCTCGTGGAAAAGCACTTCAAGAGACCGGTGATCATGACAGACTATCCGAAGGAGATCAAGGCCTTTTACATGAAGCAGAACGACGACGGAAAGACGGTCAGAGGCATGGACGTGCTCTTCCCTAAGATCGGAGAGATCATCGGAGGCTCCGAGAGAGAGGCATCGCTCGAAAAGCTTGAGGCGAGAATCAGAGAGCTCGGGATGAGTCGTGAAAGTCTGGAATGGTACATCGACACCAGACGCTTCGGTTCGGCTCCGCACAGCGGCTTCGGTCTGGGCTTCGAGCGCCTGCTGCTCTTCGTGACCGGAATGAGCAACATCAGAGACGTGATCCCGTTCCCGAGGACACCGAAGAATGCTGAATTCTGACGAGACGGTACTGCCGTACCTGGAATCATCAGATGCTGCGGCCGCACGATGACATGCCGAATGGCCGTGCGGCCGAGTAACATTCATAAAAAGACACCAGAAAAGATAATAAGAGATCCAAAGATATGCAGGTTATAGGAATCGCCGGAGGTTCCGGCTCCGGCAAGACGACCGTGGTCAAGGCTCTGACCGAACATCTCAAGGAAAGAGTGGTGGTGCTTCCGCAGGATTCATACTACAAGGATTCCAGCCACCTTCCTCTCGAAGAAAGGCAGAAAGTCAATTTCGACCACCCCGACTCTATCGATTTCCCTCTGCTTATAAAGCAGCTTGAACAGCTCAAGGCAGGACAGACGATAGAGCAGCCTGTATATTCCTATCTGACCTGCTCAAGATCCAAGACAGAGACGATAACTGTCACCCCGGCGGAAGTGATAATCATTGAAGGCATCCTGATATTCACTTGTGCAGAATTGCGCAATCAGATGGATATCAAGATATTTGTTGATGCGGATGACGATGACCGCCTCATGCGAGTGATGCACAGGGACATTCAGGAGAGAGGCAGGGACATCGCGGCTGTCATCGAAAGATACAGCCGCATCGTCAAACCGATGTATCTCCAGTTCATTGAGCCGAGCAAAAGATACGCGGACATCATCATTCCTCAGGGGGGACACAACAAGGTGGCGATAGAAATCATTGCCGCAACGATAGAGAAGGCCATAGCCGCAGGAAAGTCGGGCCGTCCGGACAAGGCATAGGAAAATGCTGCCCAACATGAAGAATGCTCGCCGGCACATTAAAGAGACAGGCAGACTTTTGAACGGGGCGTGGAACTGTCTCCGGAAAATCTGGAGACGCCTCAGAAGGCATCTGTCATCAGAAGACAGAGCGGGGCTCTATGTCACGATAATCTTCCATCTCGCAGTGATCATCGTCCTGCTCGTCGGGACACTGAAGTCCGCGATAAGCGAGAACTCCGCCATGCTTCTGGACTTTTCAGGGCAGGAGGAGAAGGAAAGACTGCTTCAGGAGGAAGAATTCAGGGAAAGCATCAGCAGACGACTCGACCAGATGATAAGCGGAGAGATTGACATGCCGTCATCCCTCCCCTCCTCTGAGATACGCAACATCGCGGTCGATGCGTCCGGATCAAATCTCGCAGACGACAGAAACACTGACGCCGACAAGCTCTACGCAGACGCGAGAAGACTTGATGAGGAATTGAGAAGCGGCTCAAGGCAGGCAATCGAGGATGACATGAGGGACGAGACGGTCGACATGAGCATGACAGACGGGAAAAAAGGCGAAGAAAATGCGTCTGAACGCGAATACAAGGGGCCATCCGTAATATCGTACTCTCTTGACGGCAGAAAGGCAAGCTCGCTGAAAATACCGGCATACAGGTGCATGGGAGCCGGCGACGTCACTGTCATGATCATCGTAGACAATTCAGGCAGAGTGCTTAATGCCAAAGTCATCGATGAAGTCTCATCCCAAGACGAATGTCTCAGAAACTATGCGGTCAGAGCTGCAAGGCTGTCAAGATTCTCGGCTTCACCAACAGCTCCGGCAAGGCAGGCCGGTGAAATAGTCTACAGATTCATCGCGCAATGACGAAACGGGCCGTCAAGCGGCCCGCTCTACTCAGCAGCATTGACATCGACAGTGCTCGGCGCATTGACATCGACGGTGCTCGGTGCATTGACAGCAGCCTTAAGAGTCTCGTCAATTCCGGTGTAAAATCTGTAGAAAGCCTCGTCATCAAGTTTTGAATAACGTCCCACAAGGGCATAGAGCTGAGGCATAAGATAAGACTTCGTCTTGTCCCACTCCCCAGGACGCGGCACAATGCCGTCCACTCGCGATGCGTATTCAAGGAAGGCAGATCCGAGATCAAGGGAATCAAGATACTCTTCAAGACGGCCGAAGTCGTCAATCTCCGTCAGTCCTGTCCGGAATCTGTCGAACATCGCTGAAGCAAAGCGCATCTGCGTCGCCTTCCTGTTGCACTTGACATAGAAGTCCGTCACTTTGGTCGTATCCATCGGGACGAAAAGATCCGGAATTATACCTCCTCCGCCATACACGGCACGCCCTCCGGCAGTGTGATACTCTACACTTCTGTCTATCCTTATGCTGTCCGCCTCGGTAAACTCGCCGTGGACATACCTTTCATATATGTCATAGGCGTAATCATCCGAATACGGCTTCTGTATGCAGCGTCCTGATGGCGTATAGAATCGGGCCACAGTCAGCCTGATTCCTGACCCGTCAGTAAAATTGATCGGCTCCTGCACCAGTCCTTTTCCGAAAGTCCTTCTTCCGACTATCACGCCTCGGTCATTGTCCTGAATCGCCCCCGCGAATATTTCGCTGGAAGATGCCGTACCCTCGTCCGTAAGGACTGATATCTCGACATCAAGAAGGCTTCCCCTGCCGTCGGCATTGAAATCCTGTCTCGCCCTGTGAAGGCCCTCCATGTAGACAATGGGAGCGCCTTCCTCAAGAAATTCGTTGCAGAGGAGCAGCGCCTGATCGAAATATCCTCCGGTATTGCCGCGAAGATCGAATATGAGGCGCGTCATGCCCTCTGAAAGCAGCTTGTCAGCAGCGGCGGAAAACTCCTTGCCCGTAGTTCTGGAGAATTTAGAGAGCCTGATATATCCAGTCGTGTCGTCAAGCATGAAGGCCGCATCAATGCAGTGGACAGGAATCTTGCCCCTGGTGATCTCAAACGGGATCGAAGTGCCGTCCCTGTTGACGGTTATCGTGACTTTCGTACCCGACGGCCCCTTCATCAGGCGCACCATAGTGTCCTGAGGCGTGTCGCTGCCGGCTATGACCCTCTCGTTCACTTTAATGATTCGGTCGCCCTGCATCAGGCCGGCCTTTTCCGAAGGTCCGCCGGGGATGACACTCAGAACTATGGCGGTGTCGTTCGGCACGTTGAACTGTATGCCGATACCGTCGAAATTGCCTGCCAGCTCAGTCTCCGAAGCCTCCAGATCCACAGGAGGGAGATACACTGAATGAGGATCGAGCTCGGACAGAGCCGCCACGACAGCCGCATCAGTCATCTTCTTCATGTCTATTGTGTCGACATAGTTATTCTGAACCTGCTCAAGAATGAGATTCAGCTTCCTCCACCTGTCATAATCCCCGTCAAACCTGCGGTCGGTGTTAAACGCCCTATTGAATGTCAGCGTAATGAGGATTCCTATGACAATCCCCAGCAACGCAATGACAAAAGTCTCTCTTTTCATTGTCTGTACCGCTTTTCTACGATAGTCTGTCTCGCTTTTTCTCCGATTATCCGCCTAATCCACTTTCTCTACTTCAATACCGGCTGCCCTGAGAAGATCAACTCCGTCGGTGAGCCTGTATTCATCTCTATAGACCACCCTCCTTATTCCGGCCTGTATGATGAGCTTGGAACACTCCAGACACGGAGCTGCCGTCACATACAGAGTGGCGCCGAGACTGCTGTTGCCGGACTTCGCCACCTTGGTTATGGCATTGGCCTCCGCATGGAGGACATACGGTCTCGTAACGCCGTTCTCATCCTCACAATTATTTTCAAATCCCGACGGCGTACCATTGTAGCCGTCGGAAATTATCATCCTGTCCTTGACAAGGAGAGCCCCCACCTTTCTGCGCTTGCAATAGGAATTTTTTGCCCAGACTGAAGCCATCTCCAGATAGCTCTGATCGAACTTCTCCATCTCGATTCCGCAGATTATGAGTTGCGCTGATAAAGATACCTCTTGATGCTGCGCTTCGGAGTACGCTCAAAATCCTCCGGCATAATCTCCAGAGACTTTATTCTCGCATAGTTAGGAAGCTCCTGATTGGCTTCTGCAAGCGATTCCTCGAGATGTCTTTTCAGTGCTTCAGCGGACATTCCGTCAAGCTCTCCCTGATGGAAATCAGGATAAATCAGAGCCGTGAGAGCGCCCTTGTCCTCTATGACGAGGGAATCAACGACATAAGGCATGTTGTTGAGCACCGACTCTATCTCCTCAGGATAGATGTTCTGCCCTGACGGACCGAGAATCATACATTTCGAGCGGCCTCTGAGATAGAGATACCCGTCCTTGTCCATCACACCCATGTCTCCGGTACGGAACCACCCGTCCTCCGTAAAGGCAGACTGAGTGGCCTCCTCATTCTTATAATACCCGAGAAAGACGTTCATCCCCCTTACAAGCACCTCGCCCGGCACATTCTCCGGATCATCGGAATCGATGCGAATCTCCATGTTCGGAGCCACTTTCCCGCATGAATAGAGTCTCGCGGTCTTCCAGTCGTCATAGGATATGATCGGGGCACATTCCGTCATGCCGTAGCCTACCGTAAACGGAAAACCAATCTTGTTGAAAAACGTCTCGACCTCCTTGTTGAACGCCGCTCCCCCGATGATCACCTCTTCGAACTGACCTCCGAACGCAGCCACCAGTTCATTCCTTATCTTCTTCATGATCACCTGATCAAGCACCGGGAGCTTCATCAGGAACTTGATGCCGTTCTTCTCCAGAATAGGCTTGAGCTTGCTCTTGTACACCTTCTCTATGATCAGCGGCACAGCGATCACTATATGCGGCTTCACCTCTGAAAGCGCCTGCATTATGATCTTAGGACTCGGAACCCTCGTGAGGAAATGCACATGCGCCCCCACGGTAAGCTCGAACAGGAGCTCGAACATCATCCCGTACATGTGCGCCGAAGGCAGCATGGCCACCACATTCGAATTCGGGCCAAGCATCGGGAGCACCTTCATGGCAAAGAATATGTTTGAGAAGAGAGCCCGGTATGGAATCATCACTCCCTTTGAAAAGCCAGAAGTGCCGGAAGTATAGTTGATAAGAGCGAGCTCATCCGCTGAATCCTCATAATAATCAATGTCCTCCGGAGTGAAGTTCATAGGATATTTCTTTCCGAAAAGCTCATTGAGATGCTCGCGCACGTCCGTGATGAGCTTCGTCTTGGCAAAAAGGAGATGGAACGTGTTGATCTGCACGACAGCCTGAAGATTTGGCATCTCGTTCTCGCTCAGCCCCTCCCACACCACGTCATCGACAAACAGGATCTTCGCCTCAGAATGGTTGACGAGATGATGGACATTGCCAGGCTTGAATTCGTGAAGAATAGGCACAGGGACGGCTCCGTAAGTGAGGGCCGAGATGAAGGCCACTCCCCAGTTCGCCTGATTTCTGGAGCAGATCGCCACCTTGTCTCCCTTTACAAGACCGCACTGTTCATACATGATGTGCATCTTGGCGATGCGTCTGGCCACGTCGCGATAATGCAGCGTCACTCCCTGATAGTTCGAAAGCGCAGGCCTGTCCCAATTCTCCCTGAAACTTTTTTCGTAAAGCTTGTTTACTGAGTGAAATTCCATAGACATCAATTATGTTCAATTTTAAAAAAATGCCTCACAGCTTGACAGAACGCTCCTTGCCGTCATAGCAGAGCACCGTCACAGTTCCGTCCGGGCCGGGCGTCACCTTGCTGTCCGACCGTATCATCCGGTCTCCTTCAGCTCTGGTGAGAGGTTCACCGCCATAAAACGGGAAGATGAGAGTCTGTAGCGACGTGCGTACTACCCAGAATGTGCGTCCCCCGGTCCTGACAGGCTCAGGAAGCCCCACGATAGTCTCACTCGCGGTGATTCCCTTCCACTGTTCAGGCTTTTCTCCCTGAAGATTGTACATGTCGACGGTATTGTCATTGTGAAGCACCATCACGTTATATCTTCTCCTGCCGTTGAAGTCATATATGTCCGGACCGAGAAGTATCTCCTTGCCGAGATCCAGCGGGAAAGGATTGACAGGACGTCCCAGACGGTCCAGCATATAGAGTTTCGATCCAGAGGCGAAGAGTATCTGAAGCTTGCCGTTTGCAAAATAGTCAACAGTGCCTGCCCTGCCGCAGATCAGAGAAGGGAACTCCACTGCCCATATTCCCTTGCCATTCTCCTCTGTCAGGCAGAGGTACAGATTGTCCTGCTGATAAAACAGGTTCATCCGTCCGGTTCCTGAATTTTTCACCTTGAACGGGCCCTTAGGCACCTCCACTATCGTATCTCTCTCAAAGACAGGAGCCTTGCTCTTCGTTACGACCGTCCGGTCCAGGCTGAGTTCAAAGCCGGAGGAAGACTTCTCCCTCCTTATCGACAGGACGAGAGGCTCGTATGAGACCGCAGCAGAAGATGCCTTGAGCACATCGGCAATATCCGGATTGAAGATCTTTTCCATGACCTCGCGGCTCTCGGTCAAAGAAAAACACGAGGTGAATACAGTGTTTCTGGCAGAGAGCCTGTCAGGAAGCCCTGCATCTGCGACATATTTCGCGAGCACATTCTCCAGCGCCCTTCCGGAGACATATTCCCCTACGCCGGCGGCGCTTCCGGAAACTATCCAGCCATTGATGAAAGTAAAGCAGGACTCATCTTTCAGAGAGAAAAGGGAGCCGAAAAGCGAAGCGGCATAACCCGCATACGGATATGGATGGACACGCGGGACATAATTCTTTTCCGAGACGGCCTCATCCTTGAAAAGCAGACGGAAAGCGTCATTTTCCGGACGTACCAGAACCACCTGTTCGAGAGACCTGCCGCAGAAGAAGGACGCCGTAGCCACCTCCCTGATTGCGAGAGACCTGTTCCACTCCTCCGGAGACATCCCTGTGGACATCCTCATCGCCTCGCGGCTCTCCTTAAGTTTGACCGTACCGTCACGAGTCTCCAGATAACGCTCATACGCAGAGGTATACGCCGACAGATCCTGCGACATGACGGTCGCGGTGAACAGAGCATAAGACGGAAGAATGGCAGACACCTCAGAAACTGAGGCAGGGACAGACGAGAATACCGTCATGAAATCCTCCTGATCCCCGTCGCACGAAGTTTCTCCATGCATATAAAGATGATCCTCTCCGCATGAATATGCAGAAAAGGCGAACCAGCCGGCAAGAGAGCCGAGAAAGTCCGCATGTCTTCTGAAACTTTTTGCAAAGACGGCATCCATCAGTTTTTCCATGCCATTGCCTGAGATGAAAAGGAGCTCCTTTCCCTTTATCCGCTCGGCTGCCTTCACGAAGCCTTCGGAGTCCAGGACAGAGACATCTCCACGAAGATGCCTGCATGCAGACTTCACAAGGAGATCTGACGGAGAGACAAGCACCAGCGCCTTTCTGTTCAAGGCTCTTGACTTGAGCGAAAATTCGGAACAGTCGACGTACTCGGCATATAGACCGGCTGACTCGGCCGCCTCCAGCAGCCGCTTCGCATCACCCGAGGCTTCTTCGGCAGCCCTTCCCGCATCAGCCACAAGAAGAGGCATGAGAGAGCCGAGATAATGGTAAGAAAGGACCGCTGAAGACGAGGCGAGCGGCATTGAGCCGGAAGCCGCGAGGGTTTCAACGAAAGAAGCCAGCGGCATGGAATCACCAGTGCGGAATAGTCCGGACACCGGAGATGAACTGTCCGACATCATGCCGGCAAGCGCGTCCATTCCCGAGAAGCGCATAACGGACACCGCGTCAGTAGGCACGGCGTGCATCAGATCATATCTGGGGTCATCAGTCGAACTGCCTCCCGTTCTGACTCCGGAATAAAGCACGGAGACCGCCACAGCGACGCCGGCGATAAGCACGGCGATGACGGATACGCAGATGAGTATCGTCTTCTTACTCATGTCAAGATTCACTATAAGCCACAAATATAAGAAATAATCACAGATACGGC
This sequence comes from uncultured Bacteroidales bacterium, assembly GCA_944326355.1. GTDB lineage: Bacteria > Bacteroidota > Bacteroidia > Bacteroidales > UBA932 > Cryptobacteroides. Next base: position 38,166 of record CALVDO010000013.1, read on the forward strand.
AAAATAAACGTCAGAGGGGCCTGACCGTCTCCCGGTCAAGCCCCTCCGTGAATCATGAATCTGCACTCACTTTACGGCCACAGCCTCCACCTCGACTTTTACGCCCATTGGAAGAGCAGCCACCTGAAAACATGCCCTTGCAGGCTTGTCCCCGGTGAAAAATTCGGAATACACCGCATTCATCGCCGCAAAATCCGCTATGTCCGCAAGAAGAACTGTCGTCTTGACCACGTCGGCATACCCCATGCCCGCAGCCTCCAGAATCGCACCGAGGTTCTTCAGCGCCTGACGCGACTGATCCTCTATCGACTCCGGCACCGATCCGTCAGCAGGAACGACCGGAATCTGGCCTGAAACATAAAGAGTACCGTTGACTTCAATGGCCTGAGAATACGGCCCCACGGCCTTCGGCGCATTCTGTGTGGCAATAACCTTTTTCATCACTTGATCTGATTTTTCTGTTGTGTTCGGCCACCCTTCCGATGGCCGTCTCCTGCAAATATAGCCAAGATAATGACACGAAAAAAGACGACAGGACAAAAATCGCTCAATTGACGAGGCCGGCGCAATACGGCAGAGCGAACGAAGCCACGGTTGTGAATAAGATCCCGAATACAAAAATAATCCGGCGAAAAATCACCGGATTATCATTTGATGTCGTAGCCCCGAGCAGAATCGAACTGCTATCTAAAGTTTAGGAAACTTCCATTCTATCCGTTGAACTACGGGGCCTTCTGCAGAAGGAGCAGCCTACTCGACGCTCTTCTGGATGATCTGACGGCCTCTGTAGTATCCGCACTCAGGACATACCCTGTGATACATTACGGTAGCCCCGCAATTTGAACAGGTTGCCAAAGTAGGAGCCACAGCCTTGTCATGTGTTCTTCTCTTGTCTCTTCTCTGCTTTGAGACTCTGTGTTTCGGATGTGCCATTTTATTCTGTTCTTTATTTATTTCTCATTCAAGTCCTTTCAATTCTTCATGCTTTTCGGAAAGCGGGCCGGCTTCAGTCATGAATTTACTTCTTCTCCGGGAAAAGCTCCCTGAGAGACTCAAAAGGATTCTCGTCAGTCTCTGTTCCCGTCACCGTTATGCCGCGGCCAAGCCTCTCTATCATCTCCGGATTGCATTCGCCGTCATTGTGAAAGCGCTGCATCGGAAGGGAGACGCATACATAGTCATACACCGTCTGACGCATATCAAAATCATGATCCTCAGCCGATACGGATACCGTTTCGCATCCGTCCTCATCGTCCGTCCCGTCAGCCGGCGCATTGTAACGCAGCTTGAGAGAGACCTCCGTGTCCACCGGCAGGACAAGATCATCCATGCACCTGTCGCACTGCACCGTGACCGTACCGATTATACTGCAATCCACTCTCACTCCCCCGGAATTCTTCACAGCCACAGCCTCTGCGACAATATCGGCATCAAGTATGTCCGCATTGCCGAAATCATCAAAGAACTTTCCGTCGGCCTTCCATCGGAATCGCGTTCCTCCGGATGCCAATCCATTTAAAGGTATCAGAAACTCACGATTCTCCATGACCGTCAATATTCAATCTCCCATAAACAGATTTGAGCGTGCAAAGGTAGAAAAAAGTTTTTAAAAATCAATCCAAATTGCCACTTTTTCTCTTACGCTCTATCTCATCGAGGATTATTTTCCTGATTCTCATCGATTTAGGCGTAACCTCAACAAGCTCGTCCTCCTGTATATATTCAAGAGCCTCCTCCAGGGAGAACTTGATCGGAGGCGGCAGCATCACCTTGTCGTCGCTTCCCGAAGCTCGCATGTTGGTGAGCTTCTTCGTCTTGCAGATGTTGATGTTGAGATCCCGCTCCCTCGTGTGCTCGCCTACGACCTGTCCTGCGTATATCTCATCGCCAGGGTCCACGAAGAAACGCCCCCTGTCCTGCAGCTTGTCCATCGAATACGCCACCGCCACTCCTGTCTCGAGGGAGACGAGAGAACCGTTGGTCCTGCGCTCTATCTCGCCCTTGTACGGCTCATATCCCTTGAAGCGGTGCGCCACTACGGCCTCGCCCTGAGTCGCGGTCAAGAGATTGCTTCTCAGCCCCATCAGGCCTCTGGCCGGGATGTCGAAGTCGAGATGAGTGCGGTCTCCCCTGCTTTCCATGTGGATGAGGGCGCCCTTGCGTCTCGTGGTTATCTCGATGGCCTTGCCGACAAACTCTTCCGGCACTTCAATGGTGAGATTCTCCACAGGCTCGCATCGTTCGCCGTTTATCGTCTTGTCCAGCACTTTAGGCTGGCCTACCTGAAGTTCGAAGCCCTCCCTGCGCATCGTCTCGATGAGGACGGACAGATGCAGGACTCCCCTGCCGTAGACCATGAACGAATCCGCATTGACGCCAGGCTTTACCCTGAGAGCCAGGTTCTTTTCAAGCTCCTTCTCCAGACGCTCCTTCAGATGGCGGGAAGTGACGAACTTTCCCTCTCTTCCGAAGAACGGAGAATTGTTTATGCAGAAGAGCATGCTCATGGTAGGCTCGTCCACGGAGATGGGAGGAAGAGGCTCAGGATTCTCGAAGTCCGCGACAGTGTCACCGATCTCGAAGTCTTCAATGCCTACAAGTGCGCAGATGTCGCCGCACTGAACAGCGTCCACCTTTGTCTTGCCAAGGCCGTCAAACACCATGATCTCCTTGATTTTCTGCTTCTTCACGATGTCATATCTCTTGCAGAGGCTAATGTTCATCCCCGCCGTAAGCTCGCCCCGCGTCACCCTGCCGATGGCTATACGGCCGACATACGGAGAATACTCAAGCGAGGATATGAGCATCTGCGGCGTGCCTTCTATGCGCTCGGGAGCCGGAATGGCCTCAAGGATAGTGTCAAGAAGAGCCGTGATGTCATTGGTCGGCTTTCTCCAGTCGAGAGACATCCATCCCTGCTTCGCACTGCCGTACACCGTGCGGAAATCGAGCTGGTCCTCGCTCGCGTTCAGCGAGAACATGAGGTCGAACACTTCCTCCTGGACCTCGTCCGGACGGCAGTTCTGCTTGTCCACCTTATTTATAACCACAATAGGCTTCTTGCCCATCTCGATGGCCTTCTGAAGCACGAATCTCGTCTGCGGCATGCACCCCTCGAATGCGTCCACAAGAAGAAGGACTCCGTCGGCCATGTTGAGCACCCGCTCCACCTCACCGCCGAAATCGCTATGCCCCGGAGTATCTATTATATTGATTTTTACTCCTTTATAAGTCACGGACACATTCTTGGCAAGAATCGTTATCCCTCGTTCTCTCTCAAGATCATTATTGTCAAGAATCAGCTCTCCAAGCTTCTCCTGGTCTCTCACCAGACGCGCCTGATATATCATTCTGTCGACAAGCGTAGTCTTTCCGTGGTCGACATGCGCGATGATCGCTATGTTCCTAATATCCTGCATACCCAACCAAATATTCCGTCAAAAAAGCGCTGCAAAAATAGACAATTCTCCCGTCATTATAAAGTTTTTATATTATTTTTGCGCGAAATGTTGCGGCCGGGCCGAATCTGGCGCCGCCACAGGAAAACTCACAACACATTATGACGGAAAAGATTATCATTTTGGATTTCGGTTCCCAGGTCACACAGCTGATCGGGCGGAGACTCAGAGAGCTGAGCGTCTACTGCGAGATCTGGCCATACAACAGGATTCCCGAGATCGGAGACGACGTAAAGGGCGTAATTCTCTCCGGCAGCCCGTTCTCGGTGAGAGACGCCGGAGCGCCTGTGGCTGACCTCAGCGGCATCAAGGGAAAACTCCCACTGCTCGGAATATGCTACGGGGCACAATTCATCGCCCAGACCTTCGGAGGCGAAGTGAATGCCTCTATAGCGAGAGAATACGGAAGGGCCATGCTTGACGTGACGATGCCTGATTCCCCTCTGATGAAGGGAGTTTCATCCCGCTCCCAGGTGTGGATGTCACACGGTGACACTATCGCCAGACTGCCTGAAGGCGGAGAGGTGATAGCGTCTACGGGAGACGTGGTGAACGCTGCCTATCACATCAAAGGCGAAGACACTTATGCAGTGCAGTTCCACCCCGAAGTCTACCATACGGCTGAAGGAGGGAAAATCCTCGCCAACTTCGCATACGGCATCTGCGGATGCAAGGGAGACTGGACCCCGGCTTCTTTCATCGACACGGCAATCTCCGAGCTGAAAGAGAAGATAGGAGAGGACAAGGTGATCCTCGGACTGAGCGGCGGAGTAGACTCCACCGTAGCCGCAGTACTCCTCAACAGAGCCATCGGCCACAATCTCACCTGCATATTCGTAAACAACGGCCTTCTCCGCAAAAACGAGTTCGAGGATGTCCTCGCGTCATATCAGGATATGGGCCTGAACGTGATAGGAGCCGACGCCTCGGCTGAATTCATCTCCGGACTTGCCGGAGTGACCGAGCCGGAGCAGAAGCGCAAGATCATCGGGAGGCTCTTCATCGAGACCTTCGACAGATATGCCCGCAAGATTGAAAACGCCAAGTGGCTCGCACAAGGGACGATATATCCTGATGTCATTGAGTCCGCCTCAGTAAACGGGCCGTCATCCACGATAAAGTCCCACCACAATGTCGGAGGACTTCCCGAGAAGATGAATCTGAAAATCGTTGAACCTCTCAGGTCGCTGTTCAAGGACGAGGTCCGCAGAGTCGGAAGAGCGCTCGGCATCAAGGACGAGCTCATCAGCCGCCACCCGTTCCCGGGACCGTCTCTCGGCATCAGGATTCTCGGAGACGTCACCGAGGAAAAGCTCAGGATACTCAGAGACGCCGACGACATCTTTATTAAAGGACTGAGAGAATACTCGCTCGAAGGAAACGCGGCGGCCATAGAGGCACTTGCCGGTCCAGGAGCGAAGGAAGTGGCTTCGGCATCCGATCCGACAATGACCGCGAAGAATCTTTACGAAGCCATCTGGCAGGCAGGCGCGATTCTGCTGCCGGTGCGCAGCGTGGGCGTGATGGGAGACGAGAGGACCTACGAGAATACCATCGCTCTCCGCGCGGTCATATCCACAGACGGCATGACGGCCGACTGGGTACATCTGCCTTACGACTTCCTCGCCAAAGTCAGCAACGACATCATCAACAAGGTGCGCGGAGTCAACAGAGTAGTCTATGACATAAGTTCAAAACCGCCTGCCACAATCGAGTGGGAATAAATTTCACAGGAACATTAAGGCTGGAAGTCCGCCAGTACAGACGGATTCTCCAGCCTATTTCAAAACTTACCGCATTCTGAAAGGCGTTTCTCTCTCCGATACCGCCGTAGCCGGGATTTTTGTACCTTTGCAGGCGGATAAGGACAAAAAACGGAAAGAAAATGATAATCAAGACGCTCAACGGCAAGACCCCTGTCGTAGGGGAGAACACATTTGTCGCAGACAACGCTGCGCTGATAGGCGACGTGACAATAGGAAACGGCTGCAGCATCTGGTACGGAGCAGTACTGCGCGGAGACGTGAGTGCCATCCGCATCGGAAACTTCAGCAATGTGCAGGATGGCGCCTCACTGCACGGCACCTTAGGCTCGTCCGAGACGGTGCTCGGAGAATATGTGTCGGTCGGCCACAACGCGGTCGTCCACGGAGCCAGAATAGGTAATGACGTCCTCATCGGAATGGGGGCTGTAGTCATGGACAATGCCATAATTCCGGACGGCACGGTCATCGCCGCAGGAGCAGTCGTCCTCGCGAACAGCGTGCTCGAACCGGGAATCTACGCAGGTGTTCCGGCGAAGAAAGTGAAAGATGGCTCGGACAGGATCCGCAAGATGGCCCACGACAACGCCGCCGGCTACCTCGAATACAAGGGCTGGTACATCGACTGACGCCAGTAACCCGCTCAAGATGCCCCCGGATGCCGGATTCCCGGCCTGCTCTACCAGCCTCTACCAGCCTTTGCGGATATTCTCGGCAATCAGCTCTACAAGACGCTGACGGGCTTCGACAGAGGCCCAGGCCACATGAGGCGCAAGGCTCAGACGCTCCTTGTGACGGACTTTGAGAAGAGGGCTGTCTGCCGGAAGAGGCTCGGAGGAGAAGACGTCAGCTCCGGCCCCCGCGATCACTCCGGCATCCACAGCTTCGGCAAGAGCCGCCTCGTCCACAATTCCGCCCCTGCCCGCATTGACGATGACGGCGGAAGCCTTCATCATAGCAAGCTCCTCCGCCCCGATCAGGCCTGCCGTCCTTGCATTATACGGCGCATTGACAGTCACCACGTCAGACTCCCTGAGAAGCTGCTCAAGAGAAAGGCTCGGGTAGTCCGTGCAGTGTGACGTGCCGGAAGTCGAGAAATAGCAGACCTTCATGCCGAAGGATTCCGCCACTCTGGCGACTCCTCTTCCGATGTTTCCCATTCCGATGATGCCTATAGTCTTTCCCGCAAGCTCATGATAGGGGACTGTGGCATCCGTAAAGATCCCGCTGCGCGAATATTCCCCGCTCTTGACATAGGCGTCAAAGACAGAAGCCCTGCCGACAAGATTCAGAATATGCATGAAAGTGCTCTGAACAACCGACTCCGTAGAATACCCGGCCACATTTCTGACAGGAATCCCTTTTGAAGCCGCATAGTCGAGATCAATATTATTGACTCCTGTGGCAGCCTCACATATAAGCCTCAGTGCCGGAGCCGAGTCGATAAGCTCCCGAGTCACCGGAACCTTGTTGATGATCAGCACATCGCACTCCTTCACCCTGTCCATGGCCTCTTTCTGGCTTGAAGTCGGATAAAGCACGAGGTCACCGCATTCTCTTATTGAAGAGAACGAGACTTCTCCCATTGTGGCGGCATCAAGAAACACTATCTTCATCTGAAGTCATTTTAGCATGTCCAATAAACGAAAAAGGCGGCCTGACCGGCCGCCTCCGGAGTGCGCAGGATCAGAGTCGAACTGACACGCCATTTCTGGCACTACCTCCTGAGAGTAGCGCGTCTACCAATTTCGCCACCTGCGCCTCAGTAAAGTGGGCACAAAGATATGAAAGTTTTTTCAAAAAAGAACTCTTTTCAAAATTTTTTTTCACATCTTTCCGGCAGATGACGCCGAAAGCGAACTCTCATATCGTGATATCAAAGGAGAATTCAGCCTCCCAGTCATCGACCGCAAATGTCACGTCTGTCTTGGAATAATCAATCTCAATGTCCACATCCGCCAGATCCGGCGCATTCCAGTCATAGCCACTGGCAAGAATCATCTCGCCGAGAGCGAAACGCCTAAGCACGTCTCCGTCCTCAACAATCTCAAGCACAAGTGAGCCGTCCGTCTGCCTCGGGACACGGACACTGCCCCTGCCCGAAGAATCAATCTCCAGCACATGACTGAACTCTCCTTGATACGGCAGACCGTCGACTCCATACCCGGCCACAGATCCGATGATGCGGAGCGAAAACGGCAGTTCTCCATCATCCCTCACCAGACGGATTCCCACGACACAATGACTTTTTCTGAGAACAGGCTGGCATGAGGCCTGCTCACCTCCGGCATCAACCTCTCCACTGAACATGAAGACGGGAGGACATTGAGAACCTTCGGGAATGATCAAAGAGCCGTCATCCGCACCGCAGCCTTCATCTCCCGCATAAACGTTAACCCTGACTGTTCCTTTGGGAACATCCACCGCATAGATTCCGTCAAGTCCGTCAATGTCCACCACATCATTGAAAAGAAAGCCGTCCGCCGACGTGACACACAGGTCAACGACATGAGGCACGCCGGATCCCACAGCACTGAAATCAACCAGAAGCCGGCACGGACAACGGTCTCTATCCTCCTTCACTGAACATCCTGCCACAGACATGATGACGCATACCGGCAACAACACTACGGACGACAATCTCGCTTTCATAAGAAACAAGTTTTAATTACGGCTTATCATATTTCAAAAGAGCCCGTGTACCCTTCATCCCAGTCAGCCACTTCGACAGTGAACGAAGCCATCCCCGATACGACAGGAACATCGGGAGACGACGATCCTGGACGCGTTATCTTCAGTTCCGACACGGTATAGAGATGGTTAGACTCTATCTGAGGCATGGTCATCGGGTAATAATAGGTCACTCCGTCAAGCTGCGCCTCAACCACAAGCCGAGTCCTGCGCGGTGTCCATTCCGGCTCCGAAGAATCTCCTGCAACCGGATTAGGATAACAATAGAAACTGTGGACAGTCTCATACGGAGTCTCGGAAGTGAGCGTCTGATCGAGAGCCCCGCTGCCGAGCAGTTCCTGAATCTCTCCCTCATTCCGCCCCTTATTGTACCAGAGTGCCGGTTGTGCCGGTTCACCGCAATAAGAAGCTTCACCGGCGGCATTCACGAGGTAGATTCCCGTAATCTTCAGCTCCGCATTCCGATATTGGTCTAATCCGAAATCGCTGACTATCCTCTCTATAGACACTCTCGCCGCCAATCTGGAAACAGTCACGGAGAGACTTGACGACGCAGTGAGACTTACATTTCTGCTGCCGGACATCACGAGGCCTCCAGGAGAATTGTCGCCAAGCGAGGATATCTGCTCCTCAAGCGCAGACCTGGATGACACTGCGGGAATCTCAGGTGCGTTAGCAATGGCCACAACCTCTCTTTCTCCGGAAGTGCACTGGAGCGACAGCGAATTTCCCCCAGAGGAACTCCATGCGTCCAGAGCCCCGTTCTCTCGGAACACGAACACCTGTATCCCGTTTATCCTGTCCTCATCCCCCACATCCGTAATCCTGGTCATTCCGGCAGAAGGGACAGAAACATTGAGTGTCACCATTTCTCCTGACATTTTCCCGGACGGAGCCGGAACCTCCTTTTCATTGCAGCCGCACGCCATGACAAAGGCGACAAGCGCTGCCTCTACAAGATTTCTTTTCATAAGCACTACTGATTTACATTGATTTATCACTGATTTACATTGATTTATCTCTGATCAACAGGAGACATAAAGCTGCGGCGTCATCTGACTATCTCCGACAGCTCAGGATCAAGGTTGGCCCGGTGAAGCATGGTTCCGTCAAGCCGGACGCTTTCCTTGAAATGCTCCTCCGCCTCTCGCCGCCTCCCCTGTCGGGCAAGAGCGATTGCCGTGAGATAATGCACTCTGGCGTCCCCTTCGCCGAGAGTCCTCAGAATCTCAAGAGCGGAATCATCGTATCCGCAGGCAAGACAGGCCAGAGCGCAATTGTAATCCTCGTATCCGCGCAGCATGGACACGGCCTTTTTGTAGTCCAGATTCTTCATTGCTTCAACACCGGCCATATACAGAGTATCGAGTTCGGTGGTGCATACGGTGTCCTGCACCATATTCCTCCTGTGCAGCCAGAATTCGAAGCTGACGTTTCTGAGAGCCGGATAGACCTTTTCCCGAAGGTATCTATACTCTGGCATCCGGCTCAGCGACAGTTCCGCAGAATCCCTGTCGGTACAACGCGCAAGAGAAGAGATACGCCCTTTCGCATGATGTGTCATCACGGTATCCGCCTCCACGAGACGCACGAGCCTGTCCCAGTTTTCAGGCACACAATCTGAACGCAGTCTGCCTCGCAGGCTGTCTGGAAACTCACTTCTGAAATGGCTCAGAACTGCATCTGAACGTCTGGAAGCAAGCTCAGCATTATATCTGTAGGCTCCTTCCGGAGAACATGAGGCGGTGACGGTCATTGAATCCAGCAGCAGGTCCGATCTGGACGAGATGTCCCTGATGCACTTCCTTATGCGGTCCATTTCCGCGGCATTTCCCTCCAGTGTAGTGTCCACGTCCGAACATCCCTGCCGAAAATCAATGAAGGCGAGAGTCTTGTCGTGAACTACCCTGCCTATCACCCGAGTCACGTATCTCGGAGTCTCATCCGCAAGCGACGACAGAGAGCTGACATAGTAGATCAGGTCATCAGGCGACTGAAGATGCCCGGCCTTCACCCCGTCCTCATATATCGCACCCTCAAGCGAGACTATTATCTTCCGCAGTCCCGGAAAACTCTTGACCGGCTGGACATATCGATAGCACAGATCTCCCGAAGCATCGGTAAGAACAGTGTCCAGGCGCACTTTCTCTGTTACAAGAGGATCCTTCACGAATTTCCTGAACATCCTGTCTGAATTCATCTTCCTTGCCTCATTCCGTCTCCATAATCCGTGTCTGGTGTAATGGCGAAGAACCTCCCTCTGCGTCACTCCGAAAACATTTTCAGCCTCAGGCTCAGATATGAAGGACGAGTCCGTCTTCATCGCGTATGTCTCCGGATAATGTCTCATCAGAAATTTCTCCAGCTGATCCATCCGTATGAAAGCTGACGAATCGCTTATTATGGATTCGAGAAATGCGCGATACCGCTGATAGCCTCTGAGCTGTGCCTCCCGATAGCGTGACCCCGTAATGTACAGCGGATCAAGGAGGACTGTCTTGCCCATCAGATCCATCTCCGGACGAAACTCCAGCTTAAGCCGCGAATCCGTCATGTATGCCGGTACGGTGACGTCAAACTCGATTGACACGCTTCCTCCACGCTCAGCCACATTTCTGAATCTTGCCGTCACTCGAGATGCCGATATGATGTCGGTAGCCACCATCTCTCCTGTCTCGGAGTCTCTTATTGCGTTCATTATCAGCGGACCGCCATCTCCTGAGGAATCCACGGATGAACCGGTCATAGTGTCTCCCGCAGCAATGTCTTCAGTAAGAGAATCTGCGGATCCGCTCCAAGGAGAGTCCGGACATTGCGTGTCAGCCGGCTCCTCTGAATCCACAGGCATGGACATCGTGACTCCCGGCATCCCCGTAATGACGGCAATGCGCCGATCGACGGAACAAGAGCAGGCGATGACTGCCGTCATGCACAACAGGATGATATGTCTGTATTCAGAACACATAGGATATGGATATTGTCAAGTCGTCCGGAAGTATGTACCCTCTTCGCCCAGAAGCGGAAGTAATGCCGCAGAATACACAGGAGTACTCTGAATACCAATCGATTCCTGTCCAAAACCCTATACCGAACTCTATATTCAGGTTAGGACGCAGCATATATGTGTAGCCAGCAGAGAATGAAGCGCCGACACGGTCTCCCTCTCGCGCCCCACGAGACAGTATGCCTCCGAAATTATATTCCTGATACCTTATCTTTCCTGAAATCCACCATCCCGAATACACGTGCCACGGCCAGTATCTTGCCCCTGCCGCAACTGAGATCTGTCTGGTCTGGAACTGCCTCGAGACATCCCCTTTCCTGAAAGTCCATGGATTGTACCTGCCTCCGAGGGAAAGACTCCACTGCCTGTCCACCGCGTATGCCGCATCAAGGTTGACAGTGCAAAGGGCCGCATAGTCGATAAGATTCGTCGACAGGGCGAATCGTCTCGCCTGAAGACAGAGCGGTGTCATGACAAGCATCAGGACCAGCGCACAAAATCTTAATGTCTTCATGGGTGAACGCCTCAATTATACCGGTTGAACGCCTGATTGATTACCGCAGACTTGCCAGGACAGGAAGAAAGCAGCCTGGAGCGGAGAGTGGAGAGATCCGTCACGTCGGCATCCAGCGTCCTGAAAATCTGCGATCTGGACACACCCCTTTCATCAAGATACCTGAAGATCTGCGGCCGGAACCAGTAGGAAGTTCCGAAAGACGGCACGATTCCTCCATAACGCTCCTTATACATACGGCTCTCAAGATAGTATGCCCACATCTCACCGATCTCGCAGTAGCCCGCGTCCTTCTCTGTTCCCGTACCGTATGTCATGCCTCCCGAAGTGACATACGACATCAGGATGAAACCTATGTACTTGTTCCAATACCCGCTTCCCACCTTCGCAAAATGGCTGGCATGAGCAAGTTCGTGACATGTCGTGCTGTAGAGATCGCAATAGTCGGAAGCGTCCTTCGTGCCGATCGTAATGTCAGGAGCGAAGAATTTGACTATCGGAGCGAAAGCCCCGAGAAACTTCGAAAACAGAGTGCCGTCCACGACCGCACCATGATGAATCATGACCGCACTGCTCGCGGAGAGGCCGGAAAAAAGCCATATCCTGAGATCTCCCGGAGGAGGAGTGATATTCATGTCATCTTCAGCACATCTGGAGATATAGTCGTACACCGCGTTGTTTACGACGCTTCTGCAAAACAGCTTGCGGTCCGAGTCTTTAGTTATGGTGACGGACAGGCCGTCGGGAGAAGTGCGGCCGAGAGCCGAAGTAGAAGCCTGCACCACGATGAGATTGAAGCCTATGGCAAAGCCTTTCTCATTTTTAAACACGAGTCTGTACCGCACCTTCGAGGAATACTTCTTGGGAATGTGATAATAGCCGTCCCTGTCCGTGTACGCCGAAGAAAATTTGACGAAAGTGTTGCACCTGACGCGGACTCCGGCCACTCCGAACGGCTTTCCTCCGTTCGCCTTCTCGTCAACGATGGTTATGCGTCCGGAAGGATTGACTTTCCCTCCTCTGCTCTCAGGGACAAGCATGGCCTCATTACCTGTGATTCTATACGCCTCAGCCTCAAGTTCAGACCAGTCAATGCTCTCGCCCGAGCGGGTGGTCATATCCGAGTCAGCGATAAAGCATTCGTCCAGTACCTCATATTTGACGTCAGGAAAAACGAATCCTCTCGGCACGACTGCATACTGCCAGGTTATGGCTTCTTCAGGCACGGAAGGATCATGGTAATAGTCCCCGTCAGTGATGACTTCATAGTCGACGGGATGGTCGACGAGCTCAAGTCCGAGCTCATAAAGAGCGTCCAGCTGCTCCCTGCTCTCAGGCAGAAACCGGACATAAAGATCCGTCGTCTCGATATCCTCCCTGGATCTGGTGGGATAAAGAGCCGTATAGGCATTCCTCACATTTTCCGTGGCATACGGATTTTCAAGCTTGTCACCGAGAACAATCTTCCCGTGCGCAAGAGAATAGCCTTGTTCAGGAGGAAGAATGTCCGTTCCGGATGTTCCGACCCCCTCTTTTCCGCATGAAAGCACTGCAATCATGCACATCAACAGTTCCAAAAATCTTTTCATGGCATCCGTAATACTTGGTTCGGATGCAAAGGTATCGAGGGTTATCCGTGTTCATCAAAAACAAACGCTTAATTTAAAAGATGCCGCCTGAGATACTCCAGGATACGATTTTGACAAGAACTGCCGACCGCAAAAACAGAAAAACCCGGCAGACGCACATCCATCAGCCGGGAATCCGAAGACTTAAAAATAGGAGACCGTCTTCTGCTCTATTTCAGACATTATGCTGTTGGCCAGGCGGCTAACGCCGAAACGGAACAGACTCTTGTCCAGCCATTCCCTGCCGAGAACGGCTGAGACGATCGAATAGTAGCTTACCGCATCCAACGCGGAAGAAATGCCTCCGGAAGGCTTGAAGCCGACTTTCCTGCCGGTAGCCTTATAATACTCCGCGATGCAGCTGCACATCACGAATGCAGCGGATGGAGTGGCGCTCACATTCGTCTTTCCAGTGGAAGTCTTTATGAAGTCTGCACCTGCCTCCATAGCGAGGAAAGACGCTTCTGCAATGTTTTCCAAAGTCATGAGAAGCCCGGTCTCGAGTATCACCTTGAGGGTGACCTTGCGTCCGGAAGCTGCGGCGGCACGGTCCACACATTCTCTCACTTTCCGTATCTCATCAGAGGCAGCAGCCTCATTTCCAGCAAGGAAGTACCTAAGGGACAATACGATGTCAATCTCATCAGCACCGGCCTCAACAGCCATTTCGCATTCCTTCAGCTTTACTTCAAGAAAACTCTGAGACGAAGGGAAACACGCCGCTACAGCTGTGACATGCACCTCGTCCGGCCCCAGATTCTCACGCACAACCCCGGCGAAATCAGGATAAACGCATATCGAAGCCGGAAGAGGGTAATCAGGATAGGATTTTCTGAGATCATTGACCTTCTCCACCAGCTTCTTCACCGAAGCATCAGTATCCTCCGTCTTGAGAGTAGTAAGGTCCATCATTGAAAAACAGTCCTTGAGAACCTGCTCGGAAACGACATTCTCAAGATTCGACGCAAGAAGTTCAATCGATCTGTTTATTCCCTCCGGATCAGGAAAATATCCGTATTTTTTCAACAAACTGTCCATAATATCTCGACTTTTGATTAATTCGACACATTCATTTCAGAACGAGATGCGTAGCATCATTCCCTCATCTTTGAATCAATGATTATCGTAACCGGGCCGTCATTCAGCAGGGAGACCTTCATGTCAGCGCCGAAAATCCCTCTTGCCACCGGCTTGCCTAGCTTCCCGCTGAGAAGAGAACAGAAATCCTCATAAAGCGGCACAGCGACATCGGGGCGAGCGGCCTTTATATATGAAGGACGGTTACCTCTGGCCGTCGAAGCATATAAAGTGAACTGGCTCACGACCATAACCTCTCCACCGACATCTTTTACGGAAAGGTTCATCACTCCGTTTTCATCATCAAATATTCTCAGAGCGGCTATCTTTCCGGACATCCACTCCAGATCCTTCGGCCCGTCATCCTCAACAAAAGCGGCAAGCACAAGAAGGCCGCCTCCGACAGAAGTCTCATATCCTTCAGCAGGCACCGAGACTGATGCGCCTGTAACTCTCTGTATAACAGTTCTCATTCCCTATCTTCCACAAAAGTCAGCCCCGTACCTGTACCATGAACCCCTCTTTGACCAGTACATCCGTGAACATACGCATCTCTTCCGCTGAAAATTTCTGAAGATTTTTCTGCGGCGTCTCCCTATCTATCGTATAAACCATCGTCTCCCTCGGCCTGAGCCTTCTGACTATGTCCAGCCACGCTCCAAGTCCATGCTCCTCAGAAGAGTCATATTCCGGGCACTTCAGGAACATGGTCTGCAATATGAAATCTCCCTCAAACCGCTCGAGGGCGCATAAGGTCTCCTCCAAAGAATAATTCCCGCAGGGACGATTCAGAATCCGGACTCCTTCTTCAGTAGGAGCGTCTATCTTCATTATCGGATTGTCAACTTTTCTCAGAGCCTCGAAAATCTCTTTTCTTCCGACGGTCGTGGCGTTGGACAATACGGATATCTTCGCGGACGGGAAAAACCTGTCTCTTGCCTCGACGGCGGCATCAACCAAGGCAGGAAAATCCGGATTCAGCGTCGGCTCTCCATTCCCGGAGAAAGTGATAGAGTCTATGCGAGTCCCCTCGGCAGCGCACTCTGTCAGCTTCGCCTCGAGAGCGGAACGCACATCCTCCGTCCGAGGGAAGATGCCGGAACTCCTGCCGTCACGATTCCAGCCGCACTCACAGTAGATGCAGTCGAAATTGCACAGCTTTCCAGCGGATGGAAGCACATTCACTCCGAGCGACGAACCGAGCCGTCTGCTGAATATGGGTCCGAAGACCGGCTTGTCAAAATGCAGCATGATAGATCGACTTTTGTCAGATGATTATCTCCGATGAGCTCTCGGCCGTAAGACGGCCGTCACGGTCCAGCCCCTTGACCAGAACTATTCCAGGCCGCTTCCCGGGCTCAAGTGTTCCTGCCATGTCTCCTTTCGAAAGGAACTCGGCCCCGTTCCTGCAGGCCCATAAGAGCATTTCTCCAAAAGGCACTTCCGGGAATGCCGTCTGGAGGCAGTGCATCTCCCGCACCATGTCAAGAGTATCATTGCTCGAAAGCGAGTCCGTACCTATAGTGAGCTTCAGGCCTTTGCGTCTCATCATCCGGACAGGAGGAAGAGCGTCATGAATAAACAGATTGGAAAGCGGGCACAGAGCCCAGTAGACATTGTTCATCACAGCAAGAGCCGCATCAGCCGACTCCTCATCGAGGCATACCTCATGAACAAGCAGAATATGCTCGTCAAACGGTGCCGGATGCACTGCCCTGAGTCTGTCAATGAAATACATCAGCGAGGACTTTCCTGTCACAGGAGGCGTACTCATCCCGGCTCTCCTGCGGTTGTCATAGAGTGCTCCTGAACCGTATCTCACCATCTCCTCCTCTTCAGGACTCTCCTGTGAATGATACGAAAGCCATCCTGCCTTGAGGGCCTCGGCAGAAGCGGCTGTCAGCAGCTGAGGACTCATCGTATAGCATGAATGCGGAGTAGGCGCTGCGTCAAGACCCCACTCCTCGGCTCTCTTCTTCAGTTCGCGGACAGAGGCAATCACACCGTCACAGTCCTGTGGCTCAGTGCCGAAGACCTCGAGAAACGTCCTGACATACATCGGAGAGGCGGCCTTTGCCGCGAAACTCTCGTCACAATTGCTGATGTCGGCCATCGCCGAGACGCCCTGGCGCCACAGCTCATCCATTCTGAGGCTTACAGCCGCCATCCGGTCCTCCGGAGACGCACAGTCCCTCAGCTCATTGATCTGATCGATGAACCCGGCCATGCCCGTTCCCTTGCGGAACCGGCCGCACAGATGTGACAGCTCTATGTGACAATGGGCATTCACAAAGCCGGGCACAATGGCTCCTTCCCGGAAATCCGGTTCTCGGGACGGATCATCGCTGACCCCGACGGCCGTAATCACGCCGTCCTGATCATATTCCACAAAACCGTTCCTCAGCGGCTCTGACGAGTCGAGAACATAAAGATATGTAGCAGCTGTTCTGTATGTCATAAATCAAAGATGGATAAGTTCCCTGAATCCGGCCTCACCGTCCACGGCGTCGGTCCAATATGTGAGACTGTCCGCCGGCTGGAGGAGAGCGGCGGCATCGTCGGAAGACAGATCCGGCACGGACAGACGGTACAGGCTCTCGGGACGGAACATGCTGATTCCCTGCTCAAGCTGCGTCTGCTCCTCCTGCCTCGCCTTCTCATTCTTCAATTCGGCAAGATGCTCCTCCAGGATCAGTGAGGACTCCTTCAGAATCGTCGCAAATCTGTCCGGCTCCTGAAGATAATATTCCACGCTGGCGCGATAGTCGTCAGCCGTGTATCCGTACTTCTCAAATACAGGTTCATAGACCCACATGGTGTCAGCCTTTCTGCGATAACGAGGATTGGCGTTGATCCACTGGTCGGTGATGAACATCTCCGCATAGATCCTGGAAAAGCTGTCCTCCGGAATGACCCGGCTCTCCTTTCCGTCGCAAGAGGACATCAGGAAGACCGCCGCGGTCATAAGCACGGCACAGACTATGAGATTCTTCATCTGACGGATCATGTGTCGAAATCAATTGGCGCCGGTCACCTCAGGACAGCCCCGTATTCATTGGTAAACGTAGAAAGGAGCTTTGATACGAATTTCTCCACATCAGCATCCGTCAGAGTCTTGTCCTGATCCTGAATCACGAAGTTCAGCGCATATTGCTTCTTGCCCTCAGGAATCTTGTCTCCCCGATACACGTCAAACAGAGTCACGCTCTTGAGAAGCTTCTTGCCTACTCTGAACGCGCTCTTCCTGAGATCGGCATAGGAGACGTTCTCGTCAAGGAGCAGGGCAAGGTCGCGACGTACCTCCGGGAACTTCGGAAGTTCACGATAGCGCACCTTATCCCTCTTCACGAGCTCAAAGAGCACTGGCCAGCTTATCTCCGCTGCGAACACCGGCTGGCGGATGCCGAACTGCCTGAGTCTCGCCGGGGCAACGGCCCCCATCACGGCAAGGCATGCGCCGGTGCCCGGAAGTGCGTATGAGAGTCCCTCGGAGAAAAGGTCTGAAGGAGCCGGAGAATACTCCATCGAATACAAATCTGCTCCGAAACGCCTCAAAAGCAGCTCCAGATAGCCCTTAAGCTGGAAATAACTTCCCTTTCGAGGCTCGCTGCACCAGGACTTTTCTCCGGGTCCGGTGATGAAGAGAGCGTAAGCCGTCTTCTCCTCGTAAGACTCGAGAGTGCTTCCGTCCATCCCGGGCTTCAGGGCATAGACAGAGCCATATTCAAATGTCTTGAGCGTATTGACCTGCCTGTGGAGATTATATGCTATCACCTCGAGACCGTTGAGCAGAAGAGTCTGCCTCATCACGTTCAGATCCGAGCTGAGAGGATTAAGGATGCGCACGCATCTCTCCTGCGGGAAAGTCTTTAGATCGGCATAATAATCCGCCTTCGTCAGAGAGTTGTTCATGGTCTCGACAAATCCGTTTGCCGCCAGAAAATCCGAAACGGCGTTCCTCACCTTTTCAGGCTCAGGATGCTCGGAAGTATTCACGCAGCCTCTTACGGAAGTCGGCAGTTCAATGTTGTTATAGCCGTATATCCTCAGAATCTCCTCAACGACGTCACATTCCCTGTACACGTCCACCATGTACGACGGCACCGCCACCTTCGCCGAAGCAGTAGTCCCGTCAGCTCCCTTCCGCCTTTCGATGAAGTCGTATGCGAGCCATTCAAGAATATTGTCTATAGTATCATGACCTATCTTCTTGCCGATGAAACGTTCAATCCTGTCGTAATCAAGCTCCACCGTCTTTTTTACCGGCGGTTCCGGACAATGCTTCTGGACCTTGCCCACGACATGTCCGCCGGCGATTTCCGTAATGAGCAGAGCCGCCCTTCTGCCGGCATATTCCACTCCGAGAGGGTCCGCCCCCCTTTCATACCTGAATGAGGCGTCCGTCTTTATCGAATGTCTCTTTGACGACTTGCGGATGGACACAGGATTGAACCATGCGCTCTCAAGGAACACGTCTACGGTGGATTCTGTGACTCCCGAATCCTCGCCTCCGAAGACTCCTGCAAGGCACAGCGGCTTTTCTGCATCAGCAATCATCAGATCCTCGGACGAAAGAGTCCTCTCCACCCCGTCAAGAGTGACGAAATGCTCCCCTTCCGACGCCCTTCTCACGATTATCCTGTTGCCGGAAATCTTCGCGGCATCAAACGCATGCAGCGGCTGACCGGTCTCCATGAGGACAAAATTGGTGATGTCCACCACATTGTTTATAGGTCTGAGACCAATGGAAAGGAGCTTCTTCTGGAGCCATTCAGGCGACGGCCCCACCTTTACCCCGCATATCGTGACACCGGTATAGACCGGAGCCCCGTCCGTCGCCTGCACTTCGACAGGTATCGCTCCGGTGATCGCGCCATCCGGCCCGCAAAGCTTCTCCTGAGGGCCTTCGCGGAACGCGGAAACATCAGGGAAATCAAGGCTGCAAGGAATTCCGTTAAGCCGCATCCATGCGTACAGGTCTCTCGCCACGCCCAGATGTGAAGCCGCATCGACCCTGTTGGCCGTGAGGCCGATCTCAATCACCCAGTCCGTCTCGAGACGGAGATATTCTCTGGCCGGAGTCCCGGGCACGGCAGACGGGTCGAGCACCATGATCCCGTCATGGGAAGTCCCTATTCCGAGTTCATCCTCGGCACAGATCATTCCGAATGACTCAACTCCTCTTATCTTCGACTTCTTTATCTTGAAATCCTCCCCGAGCTTCGTTCCAATTGTCGCAAGCAGCACTTTTTGCCCTGCCGCCACATTCGGAGCCCCGCAGACGACCTGCAGCAGCTCACCGTCACCGGCATTAAGCTTCGTGACATGCAGATGATCCGAGTCAGGATGAGCCTCGCACTCCACGACTTCCGCCACCACTACCCCGGCAAGTCCTCCCGGGACAGCCTCCACCTGCTCGAGAGAATCCACCTCAAGCCCTATCGACGTAAGAGCTTCCGCCATCTTTTCGGCCGACAGGTCACACTTGAGATAATCCTTCAGCCAATTGCATGAAATCTTCATATTCTATGACTCCTTTTTGTTTCTCACTTGTCCTTCTTTCCAAGATCCTCTCTGGAAAACAGGGAGTTGACGAACTCCTTTCTGTCAAAGACCTTCAGGTCGTCAATGCCTTCCCCTATGCCGATGAACTTTATCGGGATTCTGAACTGATCCACGATACCTATCACCACGCCCCCTTTTGCCGTACCGTCAAGCTTGGTGACGGCAAGAGACGTGACATCCGTCGCCCTCGAGAACTCCTTGGCCTGCTGAAACGCATTCTGACCGGTGGAACCGTCAAGAACGAGAAGCACCTCATGTGGCGCATCCGGCACTACCTTCCTCATCACATTGCGTATCTTGGTCAGCTCATTCATGAGGTCGATTCTGTTATGCAGTCTGCCTGCCGTATCGATCAGAACCACGTCGGCATCTCTGGCAACAGCCGACTTCACCGCATCATAAGCCACCGAGGCCGGATCCGACCCCATAGCCTGCTTCACGATGTCCACGCCCGCACGCTCCGACCAGATTACGAGCTGATCAACGGCGGCAGCCCTGAAAGTATCAGCCGCTCCCAGAACCACCTTCTTGCCCTCGGCTCTCAGACGGCTCGCAAGCTTGCCTATCGTGGTGGTCTTGCCGACCCCATTTACGCCCACGACCATGACGACATACGGTTTTTTGGAAAAATCGAAAGGAAGAGCGTCTCCGGACTGATGCGAATCATCCGAAACATCCAGAAGAGACGCTATCTCATCCCTGAGAATGTCTACAAGCTCGTCAAAAGACACATATCTGTCCCGACTGACCCTTTCCTGAAGACTGTCTATTATCTTGAGAGTGGTGTCTACTCCCATGTCGGTGGCTATAAGAGCCTCCTCGATGGCGTCAAGAGTATCGTCATCCACTTTCGACTTGCCGACAACGGCTCTCGAGAGCCGCTCGAAGAAGCCGCGCTTCGTCTTCTGTACTCCTTTGTCAAAAATTCCCATACGGTCCGATATGTTTAAAGCATACAAAAATACGGAAATTCTCCGTATTTGCGAACAAATTTCGCATAATGGTCAAGAGAGACGTCCGCTGAGATCGAGACCGGAAGGCTTCTGGTACACCCTCAGGCCAAAATCCGACATAGAAGCAATGAGATGCTCCATCACGTCCGACGCGACCTGCTCATGCGGCACCCAGTCCTGTGCCTCCGTAAAGAAATAGAACTGAAGCGGAAGCCCCTCAGAAGTGGGCTCAAGCTGTCTTACAAGCAGCATCATCTCTCTGTTCACTTCGGAAAGGCTGCGGAGATAATGCTCGGATGCCGCTCTGAAAAGCTTGAGATTGACTATTTTCTCCCCCTTCGGAAGATCCTTTGCCCATTCTTCGCCAGCAAAGCGGGACATCTCCTCAGAAGTGCAGAATCTGATGGAGTTCATATCTATCCTGACAGCTCTCGCCACTCTGCGGCCGCCACTTTCCCTCATACCCCGCCAATTGCGGAAAGAATCGCTTACAAGGACATACGGAGGAATAGTGGTTATGGTCTTGTCCCAGTTTCTCACCTTTACGGTATTGAGGGTGACATCCTCAACGATGCCGTTCACGTCATATTTCTCAAGCACTATCCAGTCGCCCGGACGCAGCATGTCATGGGCGGAGAGCTGAATGCCTGCCACGACGCCGAGGATCGTGTCCTTGAAGACGAGCATGAGGACTGTCGCCAGCGCGCCCAATCCGGCAAGGAGAGAAGTAAAGTCGCGTTCAATCAGGACTCCGATGACGAGAATGGCGGCCACACATACGACTATTACCTTGAGCATCTGATAGATGCCTTTCATCGGCTTGTTTTTCAAGACATCCGACTCGCTCGAAATCGCGTATAATGACGTGATGAATTCGCAAACGAGGCGGCAGAAGACGGCTATAATGTAAATCGTAAGCGCCTTTGACAGGAATACAGTCCATGTGCTTTCCTCCGGGAAAAGAATAGGAAGAGCCGTCTGAAAGACAATCGGCGGAATAAGATGAAAGATATTGTGGAGGACGCGGCCGTTAGTGATATAGTTGTCCCACTTGAACGATGTCTTGACAGCAACTTTCCTGATCACCGGAACGAGAAACCTGCAGCACAAGAAATCCAGCAGATACGCCACGACGATCAGACCGCAAGCAATCACTATGCGCATCTGACCGCTGATCATGACTATTTCAGACGTATGCTGTTCCACGGATATCATGATAAAGCGCGAAGTCCGACTGAAGACGCCGATAACGAGCCCGACGGGAAGAGGACGTCAGAACAGCTCGCGACTCCGCATCTATGCAAAGATATGACATCCCCGCCAATTCTCACAAGAATTTTACGGGATTTAAACGAAGAGAGGCCGTAGCGGGAACTAACGCTCCTCACTCGGCCTCTCATAGATGTCGATCCAGATCGCCGTCTCGCGGACGGCAGGACAATTGTCAATCTTACTTAGCAAAGAACTCCTTTACTTTTTCAGCTTCAACGAGTTCTTCCTTGAAGGCATAGGCACCGGTCTTTGAAGACCTGTCCATACGTATGCACTTCACCATGCTCTTTGCACCAGACTTGGCGCTGAAGGTTGCGACCGCTTTCTTTGCCATAACTCAATTCTCCTTATTTGATCTCGCGATGAAGCGTCACCTTCTTGAGGTAAGGATTGTACTTCCTGCGCTCCAGACGCTGAGCAGTATTCTTCTTGTTCTTTGTAGTGATGTACCTTGAGATGCCCGGCACACCGCTTTCTCTCTGTTCAGTGCACTCCAATATGACCTGAACCCTGTTGCCTTTTGCTTTCTTTGCCATAATCCACTGAATTAAACGAGATCTACATAACCTTTACTCTGAGCATCCCTGACAACCGCATCAAGACCGTTCTTCTCGATGGTCCTGATTCCCTTGCAGGAAACCTTGAGAGTGATGAACCTCTGCTCTGCCTCGGACCAGAACTTCTTGTTCTTGAGATTCAGGGCAAAAATGCGCTTTGTGCGCCTTTTGGAGTGGGAAACGTTGTTTCCGACCATCCTCTTTCTACCTGTTACTTGACAAACCTTTGCCATTGTATCTACTTTTTAATCATTTCAAATGTAAATCCGTGTGTTCCAAAGAAATCATGAGCTCACGCCCAATACGGAGGGCTGCAAATATCGTGATTATTTTTCTAATTTACAAGAATACTACACGAATTTGAAAAGCCTCTTCCACCTTATGTTCTTCGGAAACTCCTTGTTCGAGTCTGATGAGAACCAGATCAGCACCGGTTTCCCGACTATGTGATCTTCCGGCACAAAGCCCCAGTATCTGGAGTCAAGCGAATTGTGCCTGTTGTCTCCCATCATGAAATAGTAATCCTGTCTGAAAGTATAGCTGTCCGCCTCTTCCCCGTTGATGAAGATTCTTCCGTCCGCCACTTTGAGGTCATTGCCCTCATAGGCAGTTATCAGCCTCTCATACAGAGGCAGATTGCCGGCGTCAAGAGCGACTGTCACCCCCTTCTTCGGAATCCATACCGGGCCATAGTTATCCCTTGTCCATCTGAAGTTCACGTCAAACGGAAAGAGAGTCAGATACGAATCCGGATAATCCGGCGGAAACACGTCCACATTTCTCTCTACCGAAATGACGTTGGCATAACCGGAGATCTGATCGACCATCGCCTGAGTGAGAGGGATGTCTCTGTATCCAGGCAACCCGGGATCGAACCTCGCGTCGGAAGCGCTGATTCCGAGACGGTCAAGATTCTTCGGATTGATTCTCTGGCCGTCAGTGATGACCGTATAGGAACTCTGAAGTCCAGGATAAGTATCCTGCGCTACCGAATTGACATATACGACACCATCTTTTACGAGAAGTGTGTCTCCGGCAATTGCCACGCACCTTTTGACATAGTGATCCTTCTTGTCCATCGGACGGACCTTGACCGGCCCGACATTCTCCCTTCCGACGAGTCTTGACATCATGTAATAGTCCTCGGCAGGAGCCTTGACCATAACGGTGTCACCGTTCGGAAAGCCGAAGACCACGCAGTCCCCGCGCTTCACATGTCCGAACCCCTTGAGCCTGCGGTAGTCGCTCTTTATGAGAGTCGAATACGACTCGCGTCCGTTGGGCAGGACATTATGCGTAAAAGGTATCGTTAGAGGGGTCTGAGGCATTCTCGGACCGTATGAAAGCTTGCTGACGAAAAGGTGATCCCCTGTCATCAGAGAGCTTTCCATAGAGGATGAAGGAATTTTGAAGGCCTGAAAAAAGAAGATGTTGATGAAGGTGACGACCACCACCGCAAAAATGATGGCGTCAAGCCAGTCAAGCAGCACATTGTGCTTCTCGCCCTCCTTGTAATATTTCTTCCAGAAGAGCCACTTCACCTTGCGGGTGATGTGGTGATCGAAGATGACTACAAGTCCGAAGAGCCACCACCAGTTTCCCAGCCATACCACCCACAGAATATAGAGCAAGGCCCAGAAAGCGAACCTCACCCATCTGTTGTGATATAATTCCTTCAGACTCATTCCCTATGCTACTTGACAGAATTGATTATCGCCTCAAATGCCTGAGGGTTGTTCATGGCGAGGTCTGCAAGAACCTTGCGGTTCAGGCCGATGTTCTGTTTTGAAAGTCTGCCCATAAACTGAGAATACGTCATCCCGTACTGACGTGCGGCTGCGTTGATTCTCTGGATCCAGAGAGCGCGGAAATTGCGCTTCTTGGCCTTACGGTCGCGGTAGGCATAAGTGAGACCCTTCTCATAAGTGTTCTTCGCTACCGTCCAAACATTCTTTCTTGCAAGAAAATAACCGCGTGTTCTCTTAAGGATTTTCTTGCGGCGTGCCCTTGAGGCAACAGCATTTACCGATCTTGGCATAAATTCAATTGTTTTTATGGATACAGTGTCCTCTGGCGTTCCGTCAACAGATATGGCTGCGCCTCGGAGCTTTCCGACTGCATTCCAAGTTTCACTTACTTAAAAATCGACTCAGATTACGAGCAGGTCCTTGACTCTCTTCTGATCTGCAGTGTGGATCAGTCCGAAATGAGTCAAATTCCTCTTCTGCTTCTTTGTCTTCTTTGTGAGAATGTGACGCTTGTAAGCATGCTTTCTCTTGATTTTTCCCGTTCCGGTAAGCGCAAAGCGCTTTTTGGCACCGGAGTTGGTCTTCATTTTTGGCATAATTGAATTATTTGACTGTTAGTAATATCTGTACCGTCATCCGACGGATCATTTCTTTTTGAGCGGCGCGATCATCATGATCATCCTCTTGCCCTCGAGCTTAGGCATCTGCTCTGCCCGTCCATACTCCTCCAGCTCAACGGCGAAACGCAGGAGCAGTTTCTCTCCCTGATCCGAATATATGATCGAGCGACCTTTGAAGAAGACATAGGCCTTGACCTTTGCTCCCTCCTGCAGAAACTCCATCGCATGCTTGAGCTTGAACTGGAAGTCATGCTCATCAGTATTCGGTCCGAAGCGGATTTCCTTGATCACTATCTTCGCCGAATTGGACTTCATCTCCTTGGCCTTTTTCTTCTGCTGATAGAGATACTTCTGATAGTCAATGATCTTGCACACCGGAGGATCGGCTTTCGCAGTTATCTCTACCAGATCAAGTCCGAGTTCCTCAGCCATCTTCATGGCCTGAGCAATAGGATAGATGCCCTGTTCTTCAATATTATCTCCGACAAGGCGCACTTTTGAAGCTGTTATCTGCTCATTGATTCTCAAGCCGTCATCGTCCTTCCCCGGCTTTCTTCCCGGATTCCTGTCCGGACGGCCTCCACCCTGCCCTCCCGGTCTTGGACCGTTGAAGCGCGGCGCGGATGGTCTGAATGGTGCTGCGATAGGTATGTCCTCCTAAAATTTTAGTTAATAAAGCATTA
Source organism: uncultured Bacteroidales bacterium (assembly GCA_944326355.1). Taxonomy (GTDB): domain Bacteria; phylum Bacteroidota; class Bacteroidia; order Bacteroidales; family UBA932; genus Cryptobacteroides. The sequence continues at coordinate 63,699 of CALVDO010000013.1, forward strand.
CAATTTCAACAGAGTTCAGGAGAGCTGGGCCTTAACCTCAGCCGTAACCATTGCGGCAAAGTCCTCAGCAGACATCAAGCCTTCGTCCTTTCCTCCCTGTCTTCTCACGGAAACAGCTCCTTCCGCCATTTCCTTCTCTCCCACGATAACGATGAAAGGTATCCTCTTTAGCTCGTTTTCCCTGATTCTCTTGCCGATCGTCTCGTTCCTGTCGTCCATTGAGGCGCGAATATCGGAATTATTCAGCAAATCGCAAACTTTTTTTGCATAATCTGTAAATTTTTCACTTACAGGGAGTACGATCACCTGATCAGGCGTCAGCCACAGCGGGAGCTTTCCAGCGGTATGCTCGAGAAGGACTGCCACAAAACGCTCGAGAGATCCGAACGGCGCCCTGTGTATCATCACAGGACGATGCTTTTTCCCGTCGCTTCCCGTATACTCAAGCTCAAATCTCTCAGGCAGATTGTAGTCCACCTGTATTGTACCGAGCTGCCACTTTCTTCCTATGGCATCCTTGACCATGAAGTCAAGCTTCGGTCCGTAGAAGGCAGCTTCACCATATTCCACTACGGTGTTAAGCCCCTTCTCAGCCGCGGCATCGATTATTGCCTGCTCCGCCTTTGCCCAATTCTCATCCGAACCGATATACTTCTCCCTGTTCTCAGGATCACGAAGTGACACCTGCGCAATGTATTCGCTGAAGTCAAGAGTCTTGAACACATAGAGAATGATGTCTATCACCTTGCAGAACTCCTCCTTAAGCTGATCAGGGCGGCAGAACAGATGCGCGTCATCCTGAGTGAAGCCGCGTACTCTCGTAAGTCCATGAAGCTCACCGCTCTGCTCGTAGCGATACACGGTACCGAACTCAGCGAACCTAAGCGGAAGATCCTTGTATGAACGAGGCTTGGTCCTGTATATCTCGCAATGGTGAGGGCAGTTCATAGGCTTAAGCAGGAACTCTTCCCCCTCCTGAGGAGTATGAATCGGCTGGAACGAGTCCTTGCCATATTTTGCATAGTGACCGGAAGTCACATAAAGCTCCTTGTTTCCGATATGCGGAGTTATCACGGGCAGATAGCCGTATGATTTCTGTATCTTTTTGAGGAAATTCTCAAGACGCTCCCTGAGTTCCGCGCCCTTAGGCAGCCACAGAGGAAGCCCCTGTCCCACTCTTGAAGAAAACGCGAAAAGCTCCATCTCCTTGCCTATCTTCCTGTGGTCACGCATCTTCGCCTCCTGGAGCAGATTGAGATACTCGTCAAGCATGGATTTCTTCGGGAAAGTGATGCCATAGATGCGGGTAAGCATCCTGCGCTTCTCGTCTCCTCTCCAATACGCGCCCGCTATAGACGTCAGCTTGACGGCCTTGATCATTGAGGTATCGCGCAGATGCGGTCCTCTGCACAGATCCGTAAAATGTCCGTTGGAATAGAACGTTATCGTCCCGTCCTGAAGTTCGCCGATGAGCTCGCACTTATATTCGTCGCCCTTCTCCGTGAAGGTCTTGAGAGCCTCCTCCTTTGAGACCTCACGTCTTTCGAACGTCTCCTTCGTTCTCGCGAGCTCCATCATCTTATCCTCTACCGCCTTCAGCTCGGCTTCAGTAATCTGTCTGTCGCCGAAGTCAACATCATAATAAAATCCGTTCTCAATGGCAGGTCCGATGCCGAACTTGACGCCCGGATAGATGCTTTCGAGAGCCTCGGCCATAAGGTGTGAAGACGAATGCCAGAACACATGTCTTGCCTCCTCGTCATCCCACTTGAGGAGCCGTACTGAAGCATTCTCCCCGATCGGGCGGGTGAGATCGTATGTGGTTCCCTTTCCTGTAGCGTCTGAAGACAACGTCACATGTGCAGCCAGCACTTCAGCCGCCAGTTTCGGACTTATGCTCTGAGCTATCTCATAGCAAGTGATCCCGTTTTCAAAGGATTTCACACTGCCGTCAGGAAATGTAATGTCAATCATAGCGAATCGTTTAATTTACTTAATCATTCACAAGGACGCAAAGGTACGAAATTTTTTCTATCTTTGCTCTCCGTAACATCCTCAAGATTCACTTTATTTTTTATCAATAAGGTCAATAATTTTCTTATCATAGTACAACAAGAAATGAAAGAGACGATAAGCACCGGAGCGATGTGGAACAATGCCGGAAAATCCGGGCTGGCGCTCGGCTGCGTTTCGGCTGCATTCATGTTCATCAGTCAGGCAGTATCCGGAATGTCATCAGCCACTCTGGCTCTTACGATCAATTTTCTGCTGTGGATAGTGAAATTCGCCGGCTGCATCTGGCTCATGAGACTTTTCATGAGGAGACTGGCCGATTCATACGATGGAGTCACCAATGCCTCGGTAATGAAATTCGGAATGATGACAGCATTCCTCTCCGCACTGATCTTCTCATCTGTCCAGCTCGCCAACATGCTCTTCATTTCCCAGGATCTGATCAATGCCCAGTACGACGAAGTGATGGACACCTACAGAAGTATGGGAATGCTCGACCACAACACGATGTCTGTGATGGAGAACATGAGGAACTTCTATCCTCAGATAGCGTTCTTCACACAGCTGATCTACTGTTTCGTCTACGGGACCGTACTATCGGCCATCCTCTCCAGAAACATTCCGAAGAATGATCCTTTCGCCAACTTCAAAAAATCTGAAGATGATCAGCAGATCTGAAATGCCAATTGAGCCCTCTGAAATTTCGGCAGGCAAAGACCTGTCGATCGTAATCTCACTCTTCAACGAGAAAGAATCGCTCGCAGAACTCGTGAGATGGATACGCAAAGTCGTGTCGGGGAAATATGACTATGAAATAATAATGATAGACGACGGCAGCACAGACGGCTCATGGGAGACGATTCAGCAGCTGTCCGGAGAAGGAGACGTACGCGCCATATCATTCCGCCGCAACTACGGGAAGTCCGCCGCTCTGTACTGCGGCTTCAAGGCTGCGGAAGGGCGTGTAGTCATAACAATGGATGCCGACCTGCAGGACTCTCCGGAAGAAATACCGGAACTGTACAGAATGATAACTGAAGACGGGCATGACATCGTGTCCGGATGGAAACAGCACAGAAAAGACAACAGACTGACTAAGAACATCCCGTCAAAGATATTCAACGGAGTCGCAAGATGGATAACAGGCATACGACTGCACGACATGAACTGCGGACTGAAAGCCTACAGAAATGATGTTGTCAAGAGCATTGAAGTCTATGGTGAAATGCACCGGTTCATACCATATCTTGCGAAGAACGCAGGGTTCACCGACATAACAGAAAAGCCAGTGCACCACCAGAAAAGAAAATACGGGAAGAGCAAATTCGGAATGAGCAGATTCGTAAACGGATTTCTTGACCTCCTGTCAATCTGGTTCCTGTGCACATTCGGGAAAAATCCTATGCATTTCTTTGGGCTCACAGGCATTCTGATGTTTCTAACGGGAGGCGTGATAGCCCTGTGGCTGATCATAAGCAAAGTAATCAACCAGATCAACGGCATGGAGTTCCGCCCTGTCACTGAGCAGCCGCTCTTCTATCTCGCCCTCGTGGCAGTCCTGCTCGGAAGCATGCTCTTCCTGACAGGATTCACCTGCGAACTCATATCAAGAAACAGCGCCGGCCGAAACCGCTACAATATCAAGGGGCGCATCTGACAAGAGCACTTGCCCCATAAACTGAGAACGGGCCCGACTCCATGCTTGTTGCTTGCGTGGAGTCGGGCCCGTTCTCTGGCAGTCCGAGGCAGATCCTCACACAGGGTTTCCCCGGTGATCCCAGATCCCCCCAAGGGGAGCGCGGCCGCGGGTCACATAGCTGAGCGTCGATGCGGGGCATCAGATAAGCGCAGCGGGGCCGCCATAAACGGAGGGACGCCGCCCGGTGTCTCAGACCTAGCTGATCTCCCGGAC
>CALVDO010000014.1 GCA_944326355.1 uncultured Bacteroidales bacterium
GGTTCTACCGAACCTACTTTGTTTTAATTGTTAAACTTTTTAATAACTAGTACTGAATTTTACCGGACACGAGTGTTATTAAGTAGTAAAAACAAACAAATTTTGGAATTATGGGACATTACTATGATTATGATGGATGCTACGACGCAAGCGAGTATGCCGGCACTTATGTGCATGATGTGGAAGGGTGGGATGACGACATGATCAATTCCGTCCTTGAAGGGGAACCGGATGCCTACTGGAATATAGACTGAAAATTAATGGAGCTCAATACCCCAATGAATGGAAAACTTTTTAATCTTTGCGTCATTGCCGGAAGACGGCATACATAATTGAGATGAAAGTGTTTCGCTTTTATCCTTGGATAGGAATCTCGCAAATTCACATCAGCACAGGGATAAACAAAGACCATTCATTACTTGCATTGTCATATACTGCTCCAAAGTATATCACGGCAGGTGTGGGGTATTGTTTATTTGTGCAAAGGTTGTGCGAGAACCTCTATCCAGAAAACGGACAACTCCACACTTAAACCGACAACAGCTATCTATAAATCTGATAATCAATTTATATATTAGGTTTTATCTTTAATTTGATACCGTAAAGTTCCCTTATCACATCGGTTTCCCGAAGTAATTACACCAATGAGGTAACGGATAAATTAATATATTTGCAAAACTAAAAGGTCTGAAGACCCACTCCAGACACACCGTTTGAAACACTACCGCGTCCTGCTTTCCAGGAAGCCAGATGATAGCCGGGATTTTCGTAATATTGAACCCAAGACGGGACAGGAGTCATTTTGAGGTCTCTGGAGAGGTATTGCCCTGAACGGCCTGACGCGCGTCGACAAATGCTGACGAACGTTTGAGTACGAAGTTCGAGCCGAGATATTTGGTGCGCACGTCGTCATCAGCTGCGAGCTCCTCCGGAGTACCGCTCTGGAGGATTGTCCCCTCATAAAGAAGATATGCGCGGTCGATGATGGCGAGAGTCTCACCCACGTTATGGTCGGTGATGATGACGCCTATGTTCTTGTATTTCAGCTTCGCGATGATGTGCTGGATGTCCTCGACGGCAATCGGGTCCACACCGGCGAACGGCTCGTCGAGAAGAATGAACTTCGGCTCGATCGAAAGCGCCCTGGCGATCTCGCAGCGGCGCCTCTCGCCTCCGGAGAGCTGGATTCCGAGACTTTTGCGGACCTTGTGAAGACTGAACTCGTCCAGAAGCGACTCAAGACGCTCCTTCCTCTCGGCCTTGCTGTAGCCCTTCATCTCCATGACAGACAATATGTTGTCCTCTACGGACATCTTGCGGAACACGGAAGCCTCCTGGGCAAGATAGCCCACGCCCTTCTGAGCCCGCTTGTACATAGGCAGAGAGGTAATGTCCTCATCGTCAAGGTATATCCTTCCTGCGTTCGGGACTATCAGGCCGGTTATCATGTAGAAGCTCGTAGTCTTTCCGGCGCCGTTCGGGCCGAGAAATCCGACGATCTCCCCCTGTTCCGCCTCCATCGAAACGCCTTTCACAACCGTACGCGCCCCATATTTCTTGACAAGATTCTCACAACGCAGTTTCATATCTCCTTATCCGTATCTATCCGTTATTTAATGTCCAGTCCGAAAGCTATGACGGTGTTCCGCACCTCCTCGTTGTCCCGCATGAGAACTTCAGCCTGCTCCGTCGGCGTGTACGGAGTCTCCTTCTGCCCTTCATCCGGAAGCACATCTACTCTCAGTCGCACCATGGAAGACGCCGTGAGACGCTGAAGTACGCCTTCGAGCTCCCTTAGCCGCTTCTCCTCTATCCATTTCTTCTGAGCTTCATTCAGCACCTTGAAGACTACGAGCTTCATGCCATCCTCGACAGAGAATGTCAGTTCGGCTGAGGAAAGCGTGCTGGCGAGGCGCGGCTGAGACGCATACTCCGCCACGAGGGACTTCCATTTCTCTGTCAGAGTCTCATCTGACGGCAGGGCATCCGCCGCAGAGGCCTGCACCGGCGCAGCTTCAACCGGCTTGTCTGAAGCCGCTTCCGCCGCACCGTCCTCCATTATCGACTTCAGGGAGAGGGACGAGCCCTGTTTTGCTGTGCGCCTGCGCGGTCTCGGCTGCCGCTCGGCGGCAGGTGCTGCGGAAGAGGCGGGCGATGATGTCTCGGCAGATACTGCTGACGTCGAGACAGAAGGCGCTGCGGGAGAGGCCGACGATGAGGCATCGGCAGGCACTGCTGCCGGCTGCCGGGCTGATGCGGCAGGGGACGGGCCCTGGGCAGCGGCAGGAGTCCGGACGGGCGCTCCAGGCTGAGCTGAGGACAGCTGCCTGGAGAGGAGGCTCAGACGCATCAGCGCAAACTCGATGTGCAGGCGAGGATTGACGCTTGCCCTGTAGCCAGACTCGCACTGCGTAGTTATCGCAAGACAGTCGTAGAGGAACTGGAGAGAGCACCTTTCCGCCTGCTCCCTATATCTCTTCTTGAGGGATTCCGGCATATCCAGAAGGGCGTCAAGCCCGGCGCTGCGGCTCACAAGAAGATCCCTGAAATGACTGCTCAGCGCAGACACGAAATGAAGGGCGTTGAAGCCCCTGGACAGGATCTCGTCAAACCGCAGAAGGGCGGCGGGATAGTCCCCTGCCAGAAAATAGTCCACCATGCTGAAGCAGTGCTCATAGTCCAGCACGTTGAGATTGGAGATGACGTCCTGATACTTTATGTCCGTTCCGCAGAAGGCCACAGTCTGGTCAAAGAGCGTGAGAGCGTCCCTCATGGCCCCGTCGGCCTTCTTGGCGATGACATGGAGCGACTCGTCGTCTATGTTTATCCCCTCCAGCTCCGCTATGTGACGGAGATTCTTCACCATGCCCTCGACGGTTATCCTGTTGAAGTCGTATGTCTGGCATCTCGAGAGGATGGTCGGCAGAATCTTGTGCTTCTCAGTGGTCGCGAGGATGAATATCGCATGGGCAGGCGGCTCCTCAAGGGTCTTGAGAAAAGCGTTGAAGGCCGACTGCGACAGCATGTGCACCTCGTCGATGATGTAGACGCTGTACTTCCCCACCTGAGGAGGGATGCGCACCTGCTCCATCAGGGCCTTGATGTCGTCCACGCCGTTGTTGGACGCGGCGTCAAGCTCATGAATGCAGTATGAGCGGCCTTCCGCAAAGGAGAGACACGACTCGCATCTGCCGCACGGCTCCATATCCGGAGTCGGGTTGGAGCAGTTGATGGTCTTGGCGAAAATCCTCGCGGTGCTGGTCTTCCCCACTCCTCGCGGTCCGCAGAAGAGATAGGCATGGGCAAGCTGTCCGCGCACTATCGAATTCTTGAGAGTACGCGCTATGTTGTCCTGACCGACCAGAGACTCGAAACTGTCCGGCCTGTATTTTCTCGCTGATACTATATATTCCGTCATGACCCGCAAATTTAATCATATTTTTGTAACTTTGACGCCGTTTTGAGAAGATGACACACAATGGAGACGACAGGTTCGACAAAGACCATACGGATTGTCACGATGTTCCTGATCATGGCTGCGGCAGCCGCATTTTCGGCCGACGCGCATGCGCAGGCCCAGATAACGACGAAGAATGAGAAGATTGAGGACTTCCCGGAGAAGACCACTAAGATAGTCCTTTCGGGACAGGAGTTTTTCGACGCCGCACTGAAAGAGGAGGTGATGACAAGGTGGAACGTCTCACCCTTTGAATTCTGCACGATGGATGACTTCAACAGGCTCAAGAGCGACAGCGACTACTATTTTCTCGTTCCTCTCAAGGGGCAGTTCCGGAGAGAGAGCGAGCCGAGCATAGAGATGCTCTCCCTTCTCAAGGGGGGAGACGGGGCGGACAAGAGTCTGGACAAGATGCTCGAGATAGTCTCGATACCGGTGAGAGCCGCCAGATACCCTTCCGGGAGGGAATTCATCTTCCTTTCCGCCCTGCTCGACATCATCCAGGAATATGTGATATATGCCCTCGACAGGGGGATAAACGCCTATTCCACGCTTGCGGACGCGGCTGAAGACATCTCCAGAGCCGGCGGGATGAGAATAATATTCTCCGAAGGGGATCTTTCGCCGAAAGTAACTGAAGAAATCAGAGAACTGTATTTCCGCGACGGAGTGACGGCGGCCGACGAGGAGATCGCCGACGACTTCATGCTCAACAATGTGCCTAACACGCTCATAAGCTACACTGTCGCCCCGTCGGATCCCGTGCCGGGGTCATACTGCTACAAAATGCTGATCGACGCCGGAACCCACAGGCTCTATTACTACAGGAAGCAGCGCATCGGCCGGAATTCCGGCCCCGGCTTCCAGCCCGACGACATAATGAGGATAACCTCAGGAAGAAACTGAAAGGGGAAGCGGCATGAGATGTGGTAAAGCGGCCTGCGGCATGAGGTATGCCGTGAAGAGAAGCGGCTCGGCAGTCGGATACTGCGCCCTGAGCATAAGATGCGGCACCAGAGACGAAGAGGGCTACCATCAGGGCATTGCCCATCTGGTGGAGCACACCCTGTTCAAAGGCACCGGAAAGAAGAACGCCTCAGTGATAAACGGCTACCTCGACCGTCTCGGAGGGGAGCTCAACGCCTACACCACCAAAGAGGAGATTGTCCTGCACGCCACCGTCCTGAAGGAAGACCTGCGCAAGGCGGCATCACTGCTTCTGGAGCTCGCGACCGATCCCGTGTTCCCGGAGAAGGACATCGAGACCGAGAAAGGCGTCGTCATCGACGAGATCAATTCATACAGGGATTTCCCTGCGGAAGACGTCTATGACCGCTTCGAGGAAATGCTCTTCGAGGGACATCCGCTGTCCGTTCCGATTCTCGGCACGGCGGCATCGGTGAAGAAGACCACGAGCGCGGAGCTTAAGAAGTTTGTTAAAGAGAAGTTCCTGCCGGAAGACATGGCCATGACAGTAGTCTCCGACAACGACGAGGAAAAGATGGAGAAGGCGGTTATCGCTCTCGCGGAAAAATTTTTCGGAGGACACGGTCAGGACGGCTCCCCGGCGGGGAAAAGAAGGACTACATTTACGCCGGCCGCAGCCAGATTCGACAGGACGATATCGCGCAGGAACCATCAGGTGAACTGCGTGATAGGAGGCACTGCCCCTTCCCTTTATGAGGAGAGGGAGAGAATCACGGCCATCCTTCTCTGCAACATTCTCGGCGGGCCGGCGACCAACTCCATCCTCAACTGCGTCCTGAGGGAAAGGAACGGATGGGTATACGCGGTCGAATGCTCTTACACCCAATATGCGGACACAGGCATCGTCGCCGTCTGCCTCGGATGCGACAGGGACAATCTGGAGAAATGCTGCAAGGCCGTCTACATGGAAACGGCGAAACTTCAGAAAAAGCCGCTGAGCGCAAAGAGGCTGAAAGCCGCGAAGAAGCAGCTTCTCGGACAGCTCGCCATCAGCTCCGACAACGCGGAATCGCAGTGTCTCAGCATGGGGAAGAGCCTCCTCACATACGGGAAAATCCAGGACGACAGACAGGTGAGGGAGGAGATAGAGTCTGTGACTGCGGAGGAGCTGATGGAGATGGCACGGAGGCTCTTCGACAGGGAGAGACTGTCGAGGCTCGTGCTCACATAAAATCTTCTGGATATGGACATTCTTGACAGATACATCGCTGAACATTCCTCTGGACAGACCGATGCCCTCGCGTGGATAGAGAGACAGACCAACATCAGGACTAATCACGCAAGGATGCTGTCGGGAGCCGTTCAGGGACGGTTTCTCACCATGCTCACCGAGATGATCCGGCCTGCAAAAGCCCTGGAAATCGGGACTTTCACCGGCTATTCGGCCGTGTGCATAGCCAGCGGACTGCCTGAGGGAGGGCATCTGGACACTCTGGAGATAAACGACGAGCTTGAGGACCTGATACTCGAAGGATTCGACAGAGCCGGGATGGCGGACAGGATCACTCTCCGCACAGGCGACGCGAAGGAGACGCTTCAGAGACTGAAGGCAGACGGGGCAGGCCCCTATGACCTTGTGTACATAGACGCGAACAAAAGGGAATACTGCACCTATTACGAACTGGTGTTCGACATGGTGCGGACAGGGGGCTACATCCTCGCCGACAATGTCCTGTGGGACGGCAAGGTATGTCTCGACCCGCTTCCGGGAGACAGACAGACGAGGGAGATAGCCCGCTTCAACGACATGGTCAGAGACGATCCCCGCGTCGAGTCCGTCATCCTCCCAGTGAGGGACGGCCTCAACATCATCAGAAAAAAGTGCTGACAAAATTGGTCAGCACAAGTCACTGGCGGGTGATGCCGGCGCCGAGGGCGTTGAGTCTCAGCTCTATATCTTCGTATCCCCTGTCGATCTGCTCGATGTTGCCGATGACGCTCGTGCCGTTGGCCGACATGGCGGCGATAAGGAGAGCGATTCCGGCCCTGATGTCCGGAGAAAGCATATTGTTGGCCTTGAGACGGAACTTGTGGTCATGGCCTATGACCACGGCCCTGTGCGGATCGCAGAGGATGATCTGGGCACCCATGTCTATGAGCCTGTCCACAAAGAACAGCCTGCTCTCAAACATCTTCTGATGGATAAGCACGCTTCCCCGGCACTGGGTGGCCACGACAAGCATCACGCTGAGCAGGTCCGGAGTCAGACCGGGCCACGGAGCATCGGAAATCGTCATTATCGAACCGTCCAGAAAAGACTCTATCACATAGCTGTCCTGCTCCGGGATGAAGATGTCATCCCCCCTCTGCTCCAGATGGATGCCGAGCCTGCGGAAAGAGTCGGGGATGATGCCCAGATCCCTGTATGAGACATCCTTTATCGTGATTGAGCTGCTGTTCATCGCAGCCATCCCGATGAAGCTGCCAACTTCTATCATGTCCGGAAGGATAGTGTGATCAACCGAATGAAGCGACTCCACTCCAGTGACAGTGAGAAGGTTTGAACCTATGCCGTCAATCTTCGCGCCCATCTTCACGAGCATACGGCACAGCTGCTGGGTGTACGGCTCGCAGGCCGCATTGTAGATGGTGGTCGTTCCCTCGGCGAGACAGGCGGCCATCAGTATGTTCGCAGTTCCGGTGACTGAAGCCTCGTCAAGAAGCATATATGTGCCCTTCAGGCTCTTTCCCTGCGGAAGACTGAGAGCGAATGCCTTACGCTGCGTGTCAAATGATATGTCAGCTCCGAGGGCCGCCAGTCCGGTGATATGAGTGTCCACTCGCCGCCTTCCGATCTTGTCTCCTCCCGGCTTCGGAAACCAGGCCTTTCCGAAACGGGCGAGCAGAGGTCCGACCAGCATGACCGACCCTCTGAGAGAGGCGCACTTGCGGACAAAGTCCTCGCTTTCGGCATATTCCTCGTCCACGTCATCTGCCTTGAAAACATATTTCCCCTTCTCTATCTTGGTGATCTTCACGCCCATGCCTTCGAGCAGGAGCATGAGATTCCTTATGTCGAGAATCTCGGGGATATTTGACACAGTCACTTCCTCCTTCGTCAGAAGCACCGCGCTTATTATCTCCAGAGCCTCATTCTTGGCTCCCTGCGGGCGGATCATGCCGCTGAGCTTATGTCCGCCTTCTATTACGAATGATCCCATTTTCTGAATTTTTCAGACGAGTCCGTCTTCATTTCAAACATGCTCCACTTCCGGCGTCAGCCTTATGCCGAACTTGTCATATACGGATTTCACCACATGTTCCTCCACGGCAAGGACATCCTCCGGAAGAGCCGTCCCCGTCAGATTGACGATGACCAGCGGCTGCCTTTCATAGACAGCGGCGCCTCCGATCCGATAGCCCTTCAGTCCGCAATGCTCGATGAGCCACGCCGCGGGAATCTTGACAAAACCGGAGCCGGCGTCATAATGCGGCACCTGACAGCTTTCGCCCCACTCAAGCCCGGCTATGGACGCGACCCTGACGTAGTCCGAGCGCGGCACTATCGGATTCTTGAAGAAACTGCCTGCGCTGCCGGTCTCAGCCGGGTCGGGAAGCTTGGATGAACGTATCGAAAGTACGGCCTCCCGAACGGCTGAAGGGGTCAATTCCCCTGCGGCTTCGACTGCTGCGCGGAGATGTCCGTAATCAAGCTTCGGAGCGGGCACTCGGGAAAGGGAGAATTCGACTGACGTCACTACATAGCGACCTTTCGCCGTGTCCTTGAAAATGGAGTCCCGATAGCCGTAGCGACATTCCGAAGCCTTGAAAGTCACTTTAGAGCCGGTGACGCAGTCGAAGCATTCGACTTCGGATATGACATCCCCGACCTCGACCCCGTATGCTCCGATGTTCTGCACGGCGGCAGCGCCGACCTCGCCCGGGATGCCGGAAAGATTTTCCACGCCCCAGAATCCGCAGCTGGCACACCACCGGCAGAAGTCATCCCAGACGATTCCTGCCCCGACCTTCACGCGGACTCTGTCTCCGGAGCCCATGTCGTCAGGCCGGGCAAGGGGCTCGATGTACCTGATGTCGGAATGGAACACCGTGCCGGGGAAGTCACCCATGAACAGGAGATTGCTGCCACGTCCTATATGCAGGAAAGGCCGCGGCAATGAGGCCGCGTCACTCGCGGAAGCGGCTCCGCCGGCAACCCGGCCGCCGGAATTCCACAGACTTTCGAGCTCCTCGGCTGCAGAATACTCCACGAAACAGGCACAGGACACCCTCATTCCAAAGGTATTCCAGCCCGTCAGATCGGCGTTGTCAATTATCTTCATGTCTTGCAAGGCTTTAGGTGCGGCCGGCGTCAGCCTATCTCCGCGCCGTTGGAAAGGGTCTCCTCAGGAGTGATGAATCTCATCTTGCCGTCACCCTGACGGGCCATCAGTATCATTCCCCTTGACTCTATTCCACGGATCTTTCGCGGAGCGAGATTGGCGAGAATGCAGATCTGCCTTCCGACCATCTGTTCCGGCGTGTAATACTCGGCTATGCCGGACACTATCGTCCTTGTGTCGATGCCCGTGTCGATGGTGAGCCTGAGCAGCTTGTCTGTCTTCGGCACTCTCTCGGCCTCAAGCACCGTCGCGGTGCGGATGTCCATCTTCTCGAAGTCGTCAAACGTGCATTCCGGCTTCTGCGGAGCCACCCTGCGGGCCTCTTCCGCCGCCTTGGCCGCCTCATTGGCTTTCTTGATGTCCTCCAGCCGCTTAACCTGAGCCTCAACGACAGAATCCTCTATCTTGCTGAAGAGGAGCTCCGGCTCGGAGAGCTGATGTCCTTCCGGAAGTATGCCAGGCATTCCCATCAGGCCCCATGTCAGCACGACAGGACAATCCTCTGCCGGGCCTTTTCCGGCAGAAGCCTCGGGATAGTCGGCATTCGTGACAGGACGGGTATGCAGGGCGGCGGACTCGCCAGGCCGATAGAAATTCTCGGTCGGCTCGCCCTCGCCGGCACGGTGATCCGAACCCGCAATCAGGCCTATGTTGAGAATCTTCCTGAGCTTCTCGGCCGAGAACGGGAGGAACGGCTCGAAGGCCACGGCAAGGTCTGCGCAGATCTGGAGGGACACGTTGAGAATGGACGCAGTCCTGTCCATGTCGGTCTTGGCCACCTTCCATGGTTCAGTGTCAGTCAGATACTTGTTGCCGAGGCGGGCGATGTTCATCGCCTCCCTGAGCGCCTCGCGGAATCTGAAATGCTCAAGATTGCTCTCTATGGCAGCCTTCATCGCCGGAATCTGGGCAAGGGTCTCGGCGTCGACAGGCTCCGGCTTCCTGTCAGCAGGCACCGCACCGCCGAAATACTTGTGGGTGAGGACGACGGCACGGTTGACGAAATTGCCGAATATCGCCACGAGCTCATTGTTGTTGCGGGCCTGAAAATCCTTCCAGGTGAAGTCATTGTCCTTTGTCTCAGGAGCATTGGCGCAGAGGACGTAACGCAGGACATCCTCCTGTCCGCGGAACTCCTGAAGATACTCCTGAAGCCACACGGCCCAGTTGCGGGTAGTGGAGATCTTGTTTCCCTCGAGATTGAGGAACTCATTGGCAGGCACGTTGTCCGGCAGGATGAAGTCTCCGTAGGCCTTGAGCATGGACGGGAAGACGATGCAGTGGAATACTATGTTGTCCTTGCCGATGAAGTGGACGAGCCTGGTGTCGCCGGACTTCCACCACTTCTCCCATGACTGCGGCAGGAGCTCCTTGGTGTTGGAGATATAGCCTATCGGGGCATCGAACCACACGTATAGCACCTTGCCCTCGGCGCCTTCGACAGGCACAGGCACGCCCCAGTCGAGGTCACGGCTCACGGCACGCGGCTGCAGCCCTCCGTCAATCCACGACTTGCATTGCCCGTACACATTGGTCTTCCACTCCTTGTGCCCCTCAAGTATCCATTCGCGAAGCCACGGCTCATACTTGTCCAGAGGCAGATACCAATGCTTTGTCTTGACCTTTACAGGCTCGCTTCCGCTCAGGGCCGAACGCGGATTGATCAGCTCGTCCGGACTCAGGGTGCTGCCGCACTTTTCACACTGGTCTCCATAGGCTCCTTCAGCCCCGCACTTCGGACAGGTTCCTACTATATAGCGGTCGGCGAGAAAGGCTCCGGCCTCGGTGTCATAATACTGCTCACTCTCCTTCTCGATGAATTTCCCCTCATCGTAAAGTTTCCTGAAAAATTCGGACGCAGTCTTCTCGTGCACCCGGGAAGTAGTCCTCGAATATATGTCAAAATTGATTCCGAGGCCCGTAAAAGAGTCCTTGATGATCCTGTGATACCTGTCCACGATATCCTGAGGAGAGCATCCCTCCTTTCTGGCCTTGATGGTTATAGGCACCCCGTGCTCGTCCGAGCCGCAGATGAAGAGCACGTCTTTTCCCTTCATTCTCAGATACCTTACATAGATGTCGGCCGGAACATATACTCCGGCGAGATGTCCTATGTGGACCGGACCGTTGGTGTATGGCAGTGCGCACGTCACAAGAGTCCTGTTACTGTTATTTTCCATATATGGCAACATTTTTATGATTTTCAGTCAATTATCCATATCATTTCATTCGGTCCCGGCTATGCTCCGCAGAATGCCCGCCATGCTTTGTCAGACTCCCGCGGAATGCCGGCAACTCATCAGACCGGCCAATCCCGTCAGACCCTTCCGAGCTTTTTGTTGACGAGGGCACGCATCCTGTTGAGGTTGTCTATGCGCCTGATCAACTCCATCTGTTCCTGCGCTCCGGCCGTCTCCAGGGCGGAGAAACTGTCCTTGAGCATCTTCTCCAGCCTCCTGCTCTGATATGCGAGGAGCGATTTCGGCACATACATGACAAGGATGGTCGAGCGTGAGGTGAGGGCGTTTCTGTAATTGTCCACGGTGATCTCGTATTTTTCAGCCAACAGATCCGAAGTGACCATGGATATCACCCTGTCCGGGCTGTTGATAAGCCTCCCGAGAATCTGCTCCTGCGAGAAGCCCTTGTCATAGAGGCTGAAGTACTCGTCGTACACTTTCCTGTAGATGAGGTTGGAAAACGAGACTTCATCTCCGGCAAGAGCAGAGTCGATGAACTCGGCCACGGACACCGGCCCCTCAGCCGAATAGAACTCCGAATCCCTGTCGAACATAAGCGGATCAGTGCCGGACTCGACTATGAAGCCGAGCAGCTCCTTCTCGCACGGGGCGAGGAACACGTCGTCGAACTTAAGCCCGGCAGGCGCAGTCACCGGCTCCACCTTCATGACGGATGAAGGCCGCGAAGACACCTCCGCGCCGGGCTGAGACGCAGGCTGAGAGTCAGACGGAGCGTCCTGAGCAAGATTTTCGGCACTCTGAAGTTCTCTCCTTCTCTTCATATCATTGCGCTTCTTCTCCTCGGCAAGATTCTCCGCCCTTGTGGAGCTGATTCTCTCGGACAGTATTTCCGCGCTTATGCCGAACTTGCGGCCGGCCACATCCACATAGACCGAGCGCTTCACCGCATCCGGTATGAGGGCAATCGTGTCAGCCACGTCATTTATAAGTTCCGCCCGCTTGAGAGGATCATCACCGGCCTCGTTCAGAAGCACGTCCGACTTGAACTCTATGAAGTCCTGCTCATGAGCACGGATGAAGTCGGACACCTCCTCCAGAGTATGCTTCTTCGAAAACGAATCAGGGTCATCCCCGTCGGGAAGCAGCACCACCCTCACGTTCATGCCCTCCTTCAGCACCATGCCTATGCCCCGAAGAGCAGCATGTATGCCGGCGGAATCCCCGTCATATATGATAGTCACGTTGGACGTGAACCTCTTTATCAGCCTTATCTGATCCTCTGTCAGCGAGGTGCCGCTCGAAGCCACGACATTGGTGATGCCGAGCTGATGCATGGAAATCACGTCGAGATATCCCTCCACGAGATAGCAGCGGTCCTTCCTCGACATCTCGTTTCTGGCGAAGTATATGCCGTAGAGCGACCGGCTCTTCACATATATTTCAGTCTCAGGGGAGTTGACGTATTTAGCGACCGACTTGTCCGTCTTGAGAGTGCGGCCTCCGAAGGCTATCGGACGGCCGGACACCGAGTGTATCGGGAATATGACCCTGTCATAGAATCGGTCCAGAAGGCTTCCGTCTTCCCTCCTGACGCAGAGGCCCGTATCGATGAGAAACTCCTCCTTGTAGCCGGCCTGCCGTGCGGCGTCAGCAAGCGAGTGCCTGCCGACGGGAGCCCAGCCGAGGCCGAACTTCTCTATCGTGGCGTCCTCCAGCCCTCTCGAGCGGAAATACGCATATCCTATCGCCCGGCCTTCCTTCGTCTTCAGAGAATCCCTGAAGAACCCGGCGGCAAATTCCGAGACGAGCATAAGGCTCTCCCCGCGCTGTCTGGCGGCAATAGCCTCGGCACTTTCCTCCTTTTCGACGACCTCAATGCCGTATTTTCTGGCAAGAAACTTCAGGGCGTCCACATAGGAAAGGCTCTCGTGCTCCATCACAAAACCGACTGCCGTACCGACCTTGCCGCATCCGAAGCACTTGAATATGCCCTTGGCAGGCGAGACATAGAAAGACGGCGTCTTCTCGTTGTGAAATGGACAGCACGCGACAAAATTCGCCCCCCTTCTCTTGAGAGGGACGAAGTCACCCACGACATCCTCAATCCTCGCGGCTTCAATTATCCTGTCTACGGTGTCCTGAGGTATCATTTCTCCTCCGGGGAATCCACTTTCTCGTAATCCACGTCCCTGACTCCGGACATATCGGCAGCAGAGTCGGAGGAAGCTCCCGATGCGTCCGGAGAATCTGTCCGTGCGGAGCTTTCCTCACCGAAGCGCACCTCATATTCCTTCATGGCCTTCTGCATCTTCCATGTTGAGATCAGATCCGACACTCCATATACAAGAAGAGCGATACCGGCCACGAGAGTAATGGCCGTAGCCACTCCGAACGGCTTGAATATCAAAAGTATGCCTCCGAGCACACAAAGCACGGGAAAGATAAAGGCAAGCACTCCGAGCCTCACGAAGCTCACGGCGCTGACGAGAGAGAAGACCTGCATCAGTCCGAGAGCGAGGAGCAGGATGCCGAGGACGAGGATGATGAAGCTCGCCACGGCGGACGGGAAGCAGAATATGAGAATTCCGAGGACTATGTCCACTATGGAGTTGAACACCATGAGCCCGAGACCGCCGTTACGACGGTTGTACACCCCGTATATGACGGAGACGAGGCCCGAAGCTATGAGAATGGCGGCAAGAATCTGCACGAGTATCACAAGTGAGGAATCCGGCATGGCGATCATGACCACCCCGAGAATTATGGCCGCCACGGCCCTGAGCATACCGCTCATTCTGTTTCTGAATCCGAAAGTCAGCATAATCTACAATCTGATTTGAACTGCGGCCGGTCATATGGCCGGCCATTAAGCCGCACTACCTTTCGGCGGCCACAATCCGCAAAATTACAAAAAATTTAAGTAACTTAGCGCCCTCCTTTACAACACCGAGATGAAATCCGACATAGAAATCGCCAGAAGCATCAGAATGAAAAGAATAACGGAAGTGGCCGAAGAAACCGGCATTCCGGAGGAAAGCATAGAGCCATACGGGCGCTACATTGCCAAAGTACCAGAATCACTGATCGATGAGGAGCGGGTAAGGAAAAGCCGTCTGATTCTCGTGACCGCCATTACGGCAACGAAGGCCGGCATAGGCAAGACGACGGTCTCCATAGGGCTGGCGCTCGGGCTCAACCGCATCGGAAAAAAGGCGACAGTGGCGCTCAGAGAGCCATCGCTCGGGCCATGCTTCGGCATGAAGGGAGGGGCTGCCGGAGGAGGCTACGCCCAGATAATGCCGATGGACAGAATCAATCTGCACTTCACAGGAGACTTTCATGCCGTGACTTCCGCACACAACATGATAGCGGCCCTGCTGGACAACTACCTGTATCAGCACCAGAGCGAGGGATTCGCGCTCAAGGAGATACTCTGGAAACGGGTTCTGGACGTGAACGACAGATCCCTCAGAAGCATTGTCACCGGGCTCGGCCCACGCACCAACGGCATCACGAGAGAGTCCGGCTTCGACATAACGCCCGCCTCGGAACTCATGGCCATCCTCTGCCTCTCGTCCGGGCCGGAAGACATGAGGCGGAGAATCGACAACATCACTCTCGGCATCACGTTCGACGACAAGCCGTTCACCGTGCGCGACCTCGGCATCGGAGGGGCGATCGCCGTGCTCCTGCGCGACGCCATCCACCCCAATCTGGTGCAGACCACGGAAGGCACCCCGGCCTTCGTACACGGAGGGCCGTTCGCCAACATAGCGCACGGATGCAATTCAATCATAGCCACCAAGATGGCAATGACCTTCGGAGAATACGCAATCACAGAGGCCGGATTCGGGGCCGATCTCGGCGCGGAAAAGTTCTTCAACATCAAGTGCCGCAAGAGCGGACTCAGGCCGGATCTCACCGTGCTCGTGGCATCGCTGCGGGGGCTCAAGATGCACGGATTCGTGCCGGAAGACAAGATAGACTGCCCTGACAAGGAAGGCCTGATAAGGGGGTTCGCCAATCTCGACAGGCACATATCCAATCTCAGAGCCTTCGGACAGACCGTGATAGTCTGCTTCAACAGATACGCGAGCGACACGGAGGAGGAGATCGAGACAGTGCGCGACCACTGCAGGGAGGCCGGCGTCGGATTTGCGGTGAACAGCGCCTGGAGCGAAGGCGGCAAAGGAGCGGAGGAGCTCGCGAGACTTGTGGTCAAGACCATTGACGAACACCCGTCGGAGCCTCTGCGCTTCACATACGACGAGGACCAGAGCATAGAGTCCAAGATAGAACGTCTGGCCAAGAGCCTGTACGGGGCAGGCTCCGTATCGATAGGCAAGACGGCAAGAGAGAAGATACGGAGAATCAGCGGGACCGAGATGGCGAAATACCCGGTCTGCATAGCCAAGACGCAGTACTCATTCTCTCAGGACAGCTCCAAGCCCGGCGCCCCATCCGGCTTCAACTTCAGCATCAAAGACCTTATAATCAACAGCGGAGCTGAAATGCTCGTGGCCATCGCCGGAGACATTATACGGATGCCGGGGCTGCCGAAGAAGCCGCAGGCCCTCAATATGGACATCGTGAACGGAGAGATTGAAGGCCTCAGCTGACGATGCAAAACGGACGGCGGCCAAGACGAAGGAAACGGAGGACGAAGGAAACATAAGACGAACGGACAATCTTAAAAAATGAACAATCTTCACGACAATCACAATCACAGCCAGTTCTCTTTCGACGGAGGGCGCACGTCCGTCGAGAAGTCGGCGTCTGCAGCAAAGGCCGCCGGACTTGCGGGAATATGCTTCACGGACCACTGCGACTTCTATGTTCCGCCGATGAAGGCCGCACATGAGAATCTTGTGTCCGAAGTGTTTGACGTCAAGGCACAGCAGAAAGAGATCGACCGCGTGAACGGGCTTCTGTCGGACGGAAGCTTCAGAATATACAAAGGTGTGGAGATCGGGCTTCAGAAGAAGAGCAGGGAGGACATCAGGAGATTTCTGGATGAAAACTCCTTCGATGAAATCATCGCCTCTGTCCATTACATCGACGACACAGACCCGTTCTACGGCGGCTACTACGACGGAAAGGATTGGCGACAGGCATACGGACACTATCTCGAGACCATCTACGAAGAGATGACATGGCTCGGAGACTTTGACGTCATGGGACATTACGACTATGTCGCGAGATACGCACCCTATCCGCAGGCGAGCATCTTCTACAGAGACTTCAGCGACATCTCCGACATGATGCTGCGCTATCTCGCCGAAAACGGCAAGGCCATAGAGATCAACACCAAGACATATCAGGATTATAACGGACGCACGCCTGTACTTGACATGGACATGCTCAGAAGATTCCGCGAGCTCGGAGGAGAGGCGGTGAGCCTCGGCTCGGACTCTCATGACCCGTTCAGGCCGGGAGACAAGTTCATCCGCTACGCCGAGGCGGCAAAATCCGCCGGTTTCAGATACCTCGCGCACTTCGAGAACAGGAAGGCGGTGATGCTTCCGATCGGATGAGCGCTTTCCGTCAGTTGGCCACCTCGCAGAGGAACTTGATGCGGACCAGACGCACCTCCATCTCGTCATAATCCGGTCCGAGCTCCTTCATGGCATCCTCGAGAGAGTCTGACTCCGCCTCTTCACGGAAATAGCTGAAGATGTCGTCCACAACGTCCTCGTCAATGTTCTGATCTATATAATAGTTGATGTCCAGCTTCGTGCCTGAGCCTACTATCCCCTCTATCTCGTCAAGCAGCTCCTCCATCTCAAGCCCCTTGGCCTCGGCGATGTCATCGAGCGGAAGCTTCCTGTCGATGCTCTGGATGATGTAGACCTTGTTGTCGTTCTTGTTGGCCACGGACTTGACCACGAAATCATCCGGACGGACGATTTCATTTTCCTTAACATATTTGGCAATCAGGGAAATGAACTCCTTTCCGAACTTTCTTGCCTTTCCTTCGCCAACGCCCTGACAGCTCTTGAGCTCCTCCAGAGTCTCGGGATAAAGTATCGTCATGTCCTCGAGGGAAGCGTCCCCGAATATTATCCACGGCTGAAGTCCGAGCTTCCGCGACATGTCCCTGCGGAGGTCCTTGAGCATTGCGAGCAGGACAGGGTCTCCCCCGCCGCCGGCAGCCGCAGACGACACGGCCTGAAGGTCATCATCGTCATCCTCGCCCTCCGAGAATACCCTGTCCTCAGTGAGCATCAGCTCGTGAGGATGCTCCAGAAAGTCCATTCCGGCCTCCGTGACGCTGATGAGCCCGTATGACTCTATCTCCTTGTCGAGCAGATGCAGCATGAGCCCCTGGTGTATGACTGCGGCCCAGAACCTCACCGGATGCTCGCGGCCCGCGCCGAAGAACTCCAGCTTGTCATGCCTGTACGACTTTATGAGAGAATTCACCTCGCCGGAAAGGATGTTGGCGAGATGATCCATCTTGAAATGCTCAGGAAGCGAGAGTATGAGCTCGATCACGAGCTTCATCTCATCCCTGCCGTCGAACTGCCGCTTCGGATGCAGACAGTTGTCGCAGGCGCCGCAGTTGTCTCTGGTGTACTCCTCTCCGAAATAGTTGAGGAGCAGCTTGCGGCGGCAGCTGTTGGACTCCGCGTAGGCCACGGTCTCCATCAGGAGCTGCTTGCCGATCTCCTGCTCCGCGACAGGCTTTCCCTGCATGAACTTCTCAAGCTTGAGTATGTCCTTATAGCTGTAATAGGCTATGCAGATGCCCTCCTTTCCGTCCCTTCCGGCACGACCGGTCTCCTGATAATACCCCTCGATGCTCTTCGGAATGTCATAATGGATGACATATCTCACGTCAGGCTTGTCTATTCCCATCCCGAAGGCTATGGTGGCCACTATCACGTCCACTTCCTCCATCAGGAACCGGTCCTGATTCTCGGCCCTCGTCTTGGCATCGAGCCCGGCATGATACGGAAGCGCCTTTATCCCGTTGACGTTCAACAGCTCCGCAAGCTCCTCGACCTTCTTGCGGCTCAGACAGTATATGATGCCGGACTTGCCGGGATGCTGTTTTATGAACCTGATGATGTCCCTCTTGGTGTCCGTCTTGTCCCTTATCTCGTAGTAGAGGTTCGGCCTGTTGAACGATGAACGGAATATCCTGGCGTCCATGATGCCGAGATTCTTCTGTATGTCGTTCTGCACCTTCGGCGTAGCAGTCGCCGTCAGAGCGATGACGGGGGCAGGGCCTATATCGTCGATTATGGCGCGGAGACGGCGGTATTCGGGTCTGAAATCATGTCCCCACTCCGAGATGCAGTGCGCCTCGTCAATGGCATAGAATGAGATCTTTATCCCTTTGAGGAGAGCGATGTTCTCGGGCTTCGTCAGAGACTCCGGGGCGACATAGAGAAGCTTGGTCACTCCCGAGAGGAGATCTGCATGCACCTCATTGATCTGGGACTTCGGCAGGGACGAGTTGAGGAAATGCGCTATCCCGTCATTGCCGGAGACAAAACCCCTTATCGCATCCACCTGATTCTTCATGAGCGCGATCAGCGGCGAGACTACCACCGCGGTCCCCTCCATAACCAGAGCGGGCAGCTGGTAGCATAGCGACTTTCCCCCGCCAGTAGGCATCAGCACAAAGGCATTATGGCCGGCAACAAGCTCAGTGATTATCTTTTCCTGATCTCCCTTGAATGAATCAAAGCCGAAGAACTCCTTAAGTTTTGAATGAAGCGTCGCAGAATCAATATTCATAGGAACACAATTTATTCTTCTAAGATAAATATATTTTTCCAGAAGCAAATACTTTACGGAAGATTTTTTATTCCCTATTAATCCTATCTTTGCAGCAGACACCCGAAAAAAGCGACGACATGACTTCCAGCCGAGACAATACCGGCGCATACGGGCACAGGACCGGATTCATGCGCAACATCAGAAGCCTAATGAACAGAGAACCGGTGACAGGAGCGCTGCTCCTGCTTTGCGCCATGGTCTCGGTGGCGATGGCCTCATTTCCTGAGACCGCATGGTTTGACGCGATATGGGACAAGGAAGGGAGCATACGCATAGGCGACTTCGCGATAGAAATGAGCCTGCGGCACTGGATAAACGACGCGCTGATGGCAGTGTTCTTCTTTCTTGTCGGACTCGAGATAAAGAGGGAGATGATCTTTGGACACCTCACCTCACCGAGGAAGTCCGCCCTGCCGATTCTCGCGGCCCTCGGAGGAATGGCGGTGCCGGCACTGATCTATATGGCATTCAACGCGGGGAATCCGGAGACCGCCTCCGGCTGGGGCATTCCGATGGCCACCGACATCGCTTTCGCGATAGGCATAATGGCCCTGCTCGGCAGCAGAGTCCCGGTCGGCATAAAGGTTTTCCTGACCGCGCTCGCCATCGTGGACGACCTCGGCGCAATCATCGTGCTGGCGCTGTTCTATCCGTCACACTCGCTGCATCTGGGATGGCTCATCTTCGTCGTCCTCGTCATGACCCTGCTCCTGATGCTGAACAGAAGCAGATACAGGGGCAGAACACTCTATGTAATTCTCGGCATCTTCCTCTGGTACTTCACCTTCCGCTCCGGAATCCACGCCACCATAGCCGGCGTGCTCCTTGCCATGACGATACCGGCGAAACGGCCCGGAGGAGGATATTCAGGCTCCCAGATGCAGCGGTTCGAGAGCGGACTGCACTCCACAGTCAACTTCCTGATCATGCCGCTGTTCGCCCTTGCCAACGCCGGCGTGGCCCTTGACTTCGGCATCTTCTCGTCAGGAGGAATCCCTACCCTCGCCCTCGGCATATCTGCCGGACTTCTCATAGGCAAGCCTGTCGGCATCCTTCTCCTCAGCTTCATAGGAGTGAAGACCGGGCTCGCCTCTCTACCGGAGGGGGTCAGATGGAGACAGATTGCCGCTGCCGGCGTCCTCGGAGGCATAGGCTTCACGATGTCCATCTTCATCAACAGCCTGGCTTTCGACGGCAAGGCTCTGACAGACATGGGCAAGATGAGCATTCTCCTGACTTCCGCACTCGCCGCCGTCATCGGCCTGGCCGCCCTCGCCGCCGTCTGCCGCAAAGACTCCGCGCAGCATCCGGAACATTCCGCGCGAAAGTGACCGAAACTAATCGCCCGGACAGGATGATTATTGAATAAAATTTGCGATATTTGCATGATTTTGTCCCTGACTCTGCAATTCAGGACACAGACACAGACACGGACAGGAAACACAAGACAAACAATAACAGACATGAAAAAGGTAATCAGAATCGTCGCAGCAGCTGCGACAGCGGCAGTGCTCGCCACTGCCTGCGGCTCTACAAACAAGAGCAACGTGAAGGTGGACGCCGAGCTCCCGTCCAAGGCGGAGACCGACTCGGTCAGCTACCTCATCGGCGTCAACTTCGGCGCATTCATCAAGAACAACGGCTTCGGAGAGGATCTCAATTATTCCGAGATGAAGGCAGGAATGATGGACTTCCTCAACGCCACCGGCAACATGTACTCCCCTGAGTTCGGCGAGCAGCTCAAGATCAACCCGGACCAGATGAACAGGCTCTTCAGAGACTTCATCGGCAAGATGGGCAAATACGAGGCAGCGGTCAACAAGGCTGAAGGCGCCGAGTTCATGAAGGCCAACAAGATGAAGGAAGGCGTCGTTACCACTGACAGCGGTCTCCAGTACAAGATCATCGAAAGCGGAAACGAGGCCGTGAAGGCAGGACCTGAGGACACCGTGTTCGTTCACTACAAGGGCACCCTCATCGACGGCACCGAGTTTGACGCCAGCGATCCTGAGAAGGAGCCGGTCAAGATGCTGCTCAACAGAGTGATCAAGGGATGGACAGAAGGTCTCCAGCTCGTGGGTGAAGGAGGAAGAATCCAGCTTTTCGTGCCTGATTCCCTCGCATACGGTCCGCGCGGAACGAGGGGCATCGGCCCTAACTCCACCCTCATCTTCGACATCACCGTGGAGAAGGTGAACAAAGTTCCCGCAGAGCCTGAGACGGAGAAGGACGGCGGCAACGGGGCAAAGCCGGCACCTGCAACCAGAAAGTGAGACGCGACATGGCACTCGAACTTGAAGGGACAATAATAAGGAAGCTGGATATCCAGAGCGGCGAATCCGCAAGAGGCAAGTGGGCCAAGCAGGAGTTCATCATTGAATATCAGGAGGGGAACTTCCCGTCGCAGGCATGCTTCAACGTATGGGGAGAAGACCGTGTGAAGGAGATGGAGAAATTCAACATCGGAGATCTCGTCAAAGTCTCCTTCAACATAAGCAGCCGCGAATACAACTCCAGATGGTACACCGACCTCAGAGTGTGGAGAATCGAGAAGGCATCCGCTCAGGGAGCGGCCGCGCAGCCGGCATCTCAGCAGCCGTCGGCCGAAAGGACAGCAGCTCCGGCACAGACTGCGGCTCCTGCCGGAACGGCTGAAGCCGGAGGAGAGGCCGATGACGATCTTCCGTTCTGACATACTGCGCTGCCGTCCGTAAGCGGACTCCCGCAGTCTCCGGCGCAGTGGCCGGAATTCGGCTCTCCCCGGGAGAGACGGAGGCGAATATAAAAGTACAGCCTGACTCGAAAGTCAGGCTGTCTTATTTTATGTTTTATGCCGCCATATTTTGTAATACGGACATATCACTCGGCACGGCCATCCGCAGATGCCGGACAGTCATCAATGACTGATGCGGGAGAGAGGCCGTCGCCGGCGCTTATCCATCTGATGTCAGGGTCGCGTGCCCACCATGTCATCTGCCTCTTGGCATAATGCCGGGTGTTGCGCTGTATGAGTTCGACGGCCTTTTCCAGAGAGATCTTCCCGTCGAAATGGTCGAACATCTCCCTGTAGCCCACAGTCCTGAGGGCCGGGAGGTCACGGAAGCGCACAAGAGATCGCGCCTCACTCTCCAGACCGGCCTCCATCATGGCGAGCACTCTCGCATTTATGCGGGAGTAAAGTTCCTCCCTGGGGCGGGTCAGCCCTATCTTCACAATCCCGAAATCCCGCCTGCGGACAGAGGCAGTCTTGAAAGATGAGAATTTGCGCCCGGTCATCAGGCAGACCTCGAGAGCGCGTATCACCCTCTGGCCGTTCGCTATGTCTATCGTCGAATAGCTCTCCGGATCGAGACGCTTCAGATCGAGACGCAGAGACTCCACGCCCTCCCGCTCAAGCCTTTCCGAGAGCCCGGCCCTCAGCTCGGGGTCCGCCGGAGGGAAATCGTCAAGTCCTCTGCACACCGCGTCAATATAGAGACCGGATCCTCCGGCCATCACGAGAGTCTCATGCCCCTCCCGGAAAAGGCGGGACATCAGATCAAGAGCCTCAATCTCGTAGCCTCCGGCCGTACAGCCGTCGACTACCGAATGGGAATGAATGAAATAATGCTTCACGGCGGAGAGCTGTGAAGCGGAAGGGACGGCAGTACCTATGGTCATCTCCCGGAAAATCTGCCGGGAATCGCAGGATATGACAGGAGAGCCGTACCGGAGCGCGAGAGATATGCTGAAGTCGGTCTTGCCGACGGCAGTCGGCCCCAGGACGATGACAAGCCTTCTGCGCATGGCGGAATCAGAGGAGAGACTCATTCATCGTCCTCATCCCCGTCGTAGACCTCCTCGGCGTCATCGTCAGACTCATCGTCATCA
Organism: uncultured Bacteroidales bacterium; assembly: GCA_944326355.1. Lineage (GTDB taxonomy): Bacteria > Bacteroidota > Bacteroidia > Bacteroidales > UBA932 > Cryptobacteroides. Next base: position 22,647 of record CALVDO010000014.1, read on the forward strand.
TCGTCCCAGTCGTCGTCTTCGACTGAAGGCGCCTTCTTCTTGTCGTCCGGAAGATCCTCGAAGGCCACATAGCCGTTTTCAAAATCTATCGGATTCGGGCCCTTGGACTCGACCAGAAGGGGATATACTACGCCCGGGCGGGCCTCTGTCTCGCCCTCGCAGGTCACGATGACGCTCTTTGCGTTGGTCGTGTCATAAAAGTACCGGAAGGAGACCTCTCCCTTCTTCCATGTCTGACCCACTGTGACCGAATCTATCGTACCCGATCCGAGATCGAAGATTCCATAACGGGAGGTCACGTTTCCGTCCGCATCCATGGCCTTGAACAGGACCATCTGGTCCTGCGGAAAATCCATGTCAGCCCTCATCTGCTTGTGAAAGGCATACAAAGTGGCATTGGCATTCACTTCATAAATTCTCGCGAAGCCCTTGATCCCGGGAAGAGAAACTCTGTACTTCAGTATCATACTCCGTATATAGCCGTAAAAAAACATGATCGCCACGCCGGGCACAGACCGCCCTGACGCAATGGCGAGGCCAAAGGTACAAAAATTTCCGTGCCGATGAAAATATTGTTGCGGTATTGTAAAATAGGGTGGAAAGCACTATTTTTGGAATCGGTATGAACGAACCAGCAAACACCGCTCAAGACTCCTACAGAAGCATAAGCGCCCCCTCAGAGGGGCTTTTCAAGGACAATGGCAGCCGATTCATCGCCCGCGCCTATCCGGTAGAGACCGAAGAGGAGATCCGGGACATAGTGTCTTCGCTCAAAAAGGAATACCACGACGCGAGGCATCACTGCTATGCATGGCGCCTCGGCTACAGGGGAGACAGATTCCGGGCCAGCGACGACGGCGAGCCTTCCGGCTCTTCGGGAAAGCCGATTCTCGGACAGATCGACTCCAGAGGGCTGAGCGATGTTCTGGTGGTCGTCATCCGATATTTCGGCGGCATCAAGCTCGGCATCCCCGGCCTGATCAGAGCCTACAGGACTTCGACGGCCGACGCCCTCGACAGCGCGGAGATCATAGAAAAGGTGGCGTCGCGCCGCTTCAGACTGCACTTCGGCTATATGAACATGAATGCTGTCATGAAGATCATGAAGGATCTCGGGCTGTCTCCGGGCGGTCAGGACTTCGGGATGGAGTGCAGCATGGAGACCTCGGTCAGGCTGACGCTCATACCGGAATTTCTCAGGCGCGTGGCGGAGACGGAAGGATGCACGGCCGAGGAGACCGAATGACAGAGGAGACCGAATGACCGGGAAGACCGAATGAAAAGAATCAGATAATCCGAACAATAATGAAAAAGAGCCTCATTTCTATCAGAGACTTCAGCAAAGAGGAAATCCTGCATGTGCTGGAGACGGCAAAGGAGTTCGAACGGAACAGGGTGCAGAAGATTCTTGAAGGCAAGGTGATAGCCTGCATATTCTTTGAGCCCTCCACAAGGACAAGGCTGAGCTTCGAGACAGCGGTGAACAGACTGGGAGCCAAAGTAATAGGCTTCTCGGACGCCACCAACACGAGCGTAAGCAAGGGCGAGACGCTGAAAGACACCATAAAGATGGTGTCTAACTATGTGGACATGATCATAATGAGACACCCCCTCGAAGGCAGCTCCAGATACGCCTCTGAAGTGGCTTCCGTGCCGGTCGTCAACGCGGGTGACGGAGCCAACCAGCATCCCTCGCAGACCCTGCTCGACCTCTACACCATAATGCAGACCCAGGGACGACTCGACAATCTGACGATCAACATGGTCGGAGACCTCAAATACGGGCGCACCACACACTCCCTGCTTCAGGCCATGTCCCACTTCAGCCCTCGCTTCATTTTCACAGCCCCGGACGAGCTCAGGATGCCTTCGGAATACAAGGACTTTCTGAAAGAGAAAGGCATAGGCTATACTGAGACTACGGCCCTCGACGAGCATCTGAACGACTGCGACATCCTCTACATGACGAGGGTGCAGCAGGAGAGATTCACCGACCCGATGGAATACGAAAAGGTCAAGGACGTGTACAGGCTCGAGGCGTCCATGCTCTCGGGAGTGAAGCCCAACATGAAGATACTCCACCCGCTGCCGAGAGTGAACGAGATAGATCAGGACGTGGACGAGACTCCGTACGCATATTACTTCAAGCAGGCAGAGAACGGACTCTATGTCCGGATGGCCATCATCGCATACCTGCTCGGATACAGATAACCAAAACCTCCGCACCATGACACACACAGACAAAGAACTGGTGGTAAGCGCCCTCGAGAACGGGACGGTGCTTGACCACATACCGGCCGAAAACGTGTTCAAGGCCATAGAGATACTCGACCTTGCCAACGAGAAGAACAGGATCACCATAGGCATCAACCTCAGCAGCAAGATCTCCGGGAAGAAAGGCATAATCAAGATCGAGGACAGGTTCTTCAGAGACGAGGAGCTGAACAAGCTGGTCCTCATCGCCCCGAATGCGACGGTAAACATCATCAGGGACTTCAAGGTGGTGGAGAAGAAGAAGCTCGTGATGCCGCGCGAGATAGAAGGCATAGCCAGATGCATGAACCCCAAGTGCATAACCAACCACCAGCCCGTCAAGACCCGCTTCACCACGATAGACAACGGTAATGAAATATCACTTCTCTGCCATTATTGCGAAAAAATAACAGACATAAAAGGACTATATTAAAAATTTCATTACATTTACCAGAGATTTTAATTTCAATCCGTAATATGAAAAAAGTTCATAACTTCAATGCGGGGCCCTGCATCCTTCCGGATCAGGCGATCGAGAATTCGATAGAGGCTCTTAAAGATTTCATGGGCACCGGGATGTCCGTAATAGAGGTTTCCCACAGATCAAAGGAATGGGGGGCGGTAATGGATGAGTGCCGTGCCCTGTGGAAGGAGCTTCTCAACATACCTGACACTCACGAAGTGCTTTTCCTCGGAGGCGGCGCCAGCCTTCAGTTCCTCTGCGTGGCGATGAACTTCCTCGAGAAGAAGGCAGGCTACCTCGAGACGGGAGTATGGGCGAAGAAGGCGCTCAAAGAGGCGAAGGGAATCGGAGAAGCCTATGCGGTGGCGTCCTCGGCAGACAGGACATACTGCTACATCCCGAAGGATTATGAGATACCGTCCGACATAGACTATTTCCACATCACGACCAACAACACAATCTACGGCACGGAGATAAGATACGACATGGACTCTCCCGTGCCGCTCATAGCCGACATGTCCTCAGACATCATGAGCCGTCCGGTGGACGTGAGCAAGTACACTCTCATATACGGGGGCGCACAGAAGAACGTAGGCCCTGCAGGCGTGGCGTTCGTCATCGTCAGGAAAGACGCTCTGGGCAGGGTGAGCAGACATCTGCCTTCCATGCTCGACTACAGGGTGCACGTCGACGGAGGCTCGATGTTCAACACGCCTCCGGTCTTCCCTATCTTCGTGATGAAGGAGACGCTGAAATGGCTGAAGGGCATCGGAGGAGTCGAGGCGATAAACAGAATCAACGTGGAGAAGGCCGCCATCCTCTATGACGAGATCGACAGGAACAGCCTGTTCGTCGGCACGGCAGAGAAGGAGGACCGCTCGATAATGAACGTCTGCTTCGTGATGGCTCCGGGATATGAGTCTCTGCAGGACGAGTTCCTCGAATTTGCGAAGGAGAGGGGCATGGTCGGAATCAAAGGCCATAGGTCCGTGGGCGGCTTCCGGGCATCCATCTACAACGCATGTCCGGTAGAGAGCGTCAGGGCGCTGACCGAGTGCATGAGGGAATTCGAGTCGCTGAAGAAATGACGCGGACGGTACGGACAGACAAATCGTGAATGCCATGAAGATACTTGTTGCCACAGAAAAGCCGTTCGCCGCAGCGGCCGTGAACGGAATCAGGGAAATCTGCACAGCAGACGGACATGAAGTCGTCCTGCTGGAGAAATACGAGTCAAAAGACAGACTGATCGAGGCCGTCGCAGACGCGGACGCCCTCATCGTCAGGTCGGACAAGGTGACTCCGGAAGTGATCGAAGCTGCCGGAAGACTCAAGATAGTGGTAAGGGCCGGAGCCGGATATGACAACATCAGTCTCGACGCCTGCACGGAGAGAGGTATCGTCGTGATGAACACCCCGGGACAGAACTCCAACGCGGTGGCAGAGCTCGCTCTCGCGATGATGATATACGCATCCCGCAACTGTTTCACCCCGGGCACCGGAAGAGAAATCCTGGGGAAACGGATAGGCATCCACGCCTACGGAAACGTAGGACGGCTGGTGGCCGCCAAGGCGAAGGCTCTCGGCATGGAAGTGACTGCCTTCGATCCTTTTGTGGAAGCCGAGAAGATGGAGGCGGACGGAGTGGTGCCTGCGGAAAGCCTGGAGAAGATGTATTCCGAGTGCGACTTCATCTCGCTGCACATCCCTGCCACGCCTCAGACCAGAGGTTCAGTGGGTTACGACCTGCTCACGAAGATGCCGTCAGGAGGATGCCTCGTGAACACGGCACGCAAAGAGGTCATCAACGAGCCGGAGCTCATCAAGGCCCTCACCGACAGGCAGGATCTGAAATATGTGACGGACATCGCCGCCGACTGTCAGGCAGAACTTGCGGAGAAATTCGGCAAGAGGGTGTTCGCCACCCCTAAGAAGATGGGGGCGGAGACGGCCGAGGCCAACATGAACGCCGGACTTGCCGCCGCACGGCAGATCGCCGAATACTTCAGGAGCGGATGCACCAGATTTCAGGTCAACGCGAAATGAAATACGGAAAGACAGGAAAATGAACAAGGAGACACATCGGACCCCGGTCTGGTGTGTCTCTGCAATATGAAAGGGAAAATCATAACCACATGGTAAGAATCAAACCGTTCGCGGCGCTCAGACCGCCAAAGGAAATTGTCGAGGAAGTGGCAGCACGCCCGTACGACGTGCTCAACTCGGAGGAAGCAAAGGCCGAAGCATCGGAAAAATCCCTTCTGCACATCACCAGACCGGAGATTGACTTCTCCCCGATGGTGGACGAGCACAGCAGCCTGGCCTACGACAAGGCCGTGGAAAACTTCCGCAGATGGCAGGACAACGGCTGGCTCGTGCAGGACGCGAAGCCGCACTATTATATATATGCGCAGACAATGAACGGACGCACGCAGTACGGACTCGTGGTGTGCGCACATACTGACGACTACGCTGAAGGCAGGATCAAGAAGCACGAGCTGACCAGAAAGGAGAAGGAGGACGACAGGATGATCCACGTCAGGATACAGGACGCCAACATCGAGCCTGTGTTCTTCTCCTATCACGACAACGATGAGGTCAATGCGATAGTGGCCAAGCATGTGGCAAGAGAGCCGGAATACGACTTCGTCGCCGAGGACGGCTTCGGACACCGCTTCTGGGTAATCGACAGCCGGGAGGACACGGACAGGATAACCGAGATATTCAAGGACATACCTGCGTTCTATGTGGCTGACGGGCATCACCGCACGGCGGCAGCGGCACGAGTAGGAGCAGAGAAAAAGGCAGGCAATCCGGCTCATACGGGAGACGAGGAATACAACTGGTTCATGGCAGTGGCCTTCCCGGAAAGCCAGCTCAAGATAATAGACTACAACAGAGTGGTCAAGGATCTCAACGGACTCTCTCCGGAAGAGTTTATCGAGAAGCTCTCGGAAGACTTCACGGTCACATGCCTCGGAGACAGAAGCCTGAGCTCCGGCAGGCCCGGCGAGGAAAAATGCCGTCCGGACCATCTGCACGGCTTCGCGATGTATCTCGGAGGGAAATGGTATTCGCTCGAGGCGAAAGACGGCAGATACGACGACTCCGACCCGATCGGCGTGCTTGACGTCACCATCCTCTCAAACCTCGTCCTCGACAGGATTCTCGGCATCAAGGACCTCAGGACCGACAAGAGAATAGACTTTGTGGGCGGAATCCGAGGCCTGGACGAGCTTGCCCGGAGAGTAGACAGCGGAGAGATGGCAGTGGCGTTCGCCCTTTATCCGGTGTCGATGAAGCAGCTCGTGGACATAGCCGACTCCGGAAGCATCATGCCTCCGAAGACGACATGGTTCGAGCCTAAGCTGCGCAGCGGACTGGCCATCCACAAGCTTGAAAGCGACACCACGGCGAAATAGCCTTACTGCCGGCTCGAGGAGCAGACCTGAGGGCGATCAGAAGGAGACTTCCAGTCGCCCTGCACATATAAAACGAAAACAGTCAAATGGAAAGAATCATAGAATGCGTCCCCAACTTCAGCGAGGGGAGAGACAGGGAGAAGATAGACGCCATCGTGGAGGCCATCAGGAACTCCGGCGGAGTGAAAGTGCTTGACGTCGACCCGGGAGAGGCCACCAACAGGACGGTAGTGACGTTCGTGGGTTCGCCCGAGGCCGTGACGGAGGCGGCGTTCCGGGGAGTGAAAAAGGCCGGAGAAGTGATAGACATGCGCACCCATCACGGGGCTCATCCACGTTCCGGGGCGACTGACGTGCTTCCGCTGATACCGGTGTCGGGAATCACCCTTGAAGAATGTGCGGCTCTGGCAAGAGAGCTCGCGGAAAGGATATACAGAGAGCTCGAGATTCCGTGCTACTGCTACGAGGCGGCAGCCTACAAGCCTGAGAGAAAGAATCTGGCGGTGTGCCGGGCCGGAGAATACGAGGCTCTTCCGGAGAAGATGGCCGACCCATGCAAGGCGCCGGACTTCGGCCCCGGACACTTCACCGGGAAGGCCGCAGTGTCGGGAGCGACCAATGTCGGCGCGAGGAACTTCCTCATAGCCGTCAACTTCAACCTCAACACCACCTCAACGAGAAGGGCCAACGCCGTAGCATTCGACGTCAGGGAGAAAGGCCGCCCGAAGAGGGAAGGCAACCCCATAACCGGCAAGATCGTCAAGGACGGGAACGGCAGGACCGTGATGATCCCCGGCACACTGAAAGGCTGCAAGGCCATCGGCTGGTACATAGACGAATACGGCATCGCCCAAGTGTCGATGAACATCACCGACATAGACGCCACCCCGCTGCATGTGGCATTTGACGAGGTATGCAGGGCGGCCGCAGCGAGAGGACTGAGGGTGACGGGGACGGAAATCGTCGGCCTGATTCCCAAGCGCTCGCTCATCGAAGCCGGAAGATACTATCTTGAGAAGCAGCAGAGGTCGGTCGGGATAGCAGAGGAGGAGATAATCCGGATGGCCGTCATGTCGATGGGACTGGATGATCTCAAGCCGTTCAACCCGAAGGAGAAAGTGATAGAATACATGATGGAGGACGAGAAGGAGCTTGCCGCAAAGGAGAGGCTCGTGCGGATGACGTGCAGAGAATTCGCGCATGAGACGGCTTCAGAATCGCCTGCTCCGGGCGGAGGCTCGGTCTCAGCCTACATGGGCGCCCTCGGTGCCGCTCTCGGGACTATGGTGGCAAACCTTTCCTCCCACAAGCCGGGCTGGGACAGCCGCTGGAAGGAATTTTCGGACGAGGCCGAAAAGGGCCAGTCCATTCTTCGCGAGCTGCTTGCGCTGACGGACGAGGACACTGCCGCATTCGACGGCATCATGGCCGCATTCGGACTTCCGAAAGGGACTGAAGAAGAGGCGGCCAAGAGAGCAGAGGCGATAGAGAACGCCACCGAATATGCCGCTCAAGTGCCTCTCAAGACGATGAGGGCAGCATCACGGGCGTTCCCGCTACTCAGAAAGATGGCTCTCGAGGGCAATCCCAACTCGGTGTCCGACGCCGGAGTCGGAGCTCTCGCCACACGCGGAGCGATACTCGGGGCAGGGCTCAACGTCAAGATCAACGCAGCCGGGCTGAAAGACCGCGCAAAGGCGGACAAGCTGACCGGAGAGGCCTCCGGACTCATCAGGCTGGCGATAAAGGAAGAGGAGGAGATCCTCGCCATCGTCAACGCGAAGATCGATCCTCAGGCATAGCCCCCTGCCGGCCGGGTGACAGCCGCACAGAAACAGACACAAGTCTCTGCAGGAGACGGCTTTTCTCTTGCAGAGACAATTTTTCAGAAACAAAAGAACATCCCCGATGAATACAGAAGAATTCAAAAAAGCCGTGGCGGAAGGGATACCGGAAATCCTGCCGGAGCCCAGGCCGCTGGACCAGTCGGTCAACCATGCGCCGAGACGCAAAGACATACTGTCGGAAGAGGAAAAGGTACTGGCGATAAAAAACGCCCTGAGATACTTTCCGGCGAGACATCACGAGACACTTGCGGCGGAATTCGCCGCCGAGCTCAGGGACTACGGCAGGATATACATGTACAGGCTGAGGCCTGAATATCCGATGTTCGCAAGACCGGTGGACGCATATCCGGCAAAGTGCCGTCAGGCCGCAGCCATCATGGCGATGATCCAGAACAACCTCGATCCCCGGGTGGCACAGCACCCTCATGAGCTCATCACCTACGGAGGCAACGGAGCCGTGTTCCAGAACTGGGCACAATACAGGCTTACGATGAAATATCTCTCCGAGATGACCGACACGCAGACCCTCGTAATGTATTCAGGACATCCGCTCGGACTCTTTCCGAGCCACCGGAACGCCCCGAGAGTGATAGTGACGAACGGAATGGTGATCCCGAACTACTCAAGGCAGGACGACTGGGAAAGGTTCAACGCGCTCGGAGTGTCGCAGTACGGACAGATGACAGCAGGCTCCTATATGTACATAGGGCCTCAGGGCATAGTTCACGGCACTACGATAACAGTCATGAACGCCGCCCGCAAGCAGCTCAGGGCCAAAGGAATCGAAGCCACGAGAGAAAACATGAAGGGGATGCTCTTCGTCACCTCCGGCCTCGGAGGGATGTCAGGGGCGCAGCCTAAGGCGGGCAACATCTCCGGAGTGGTGAGCGTCACTGCCGAGATCAACCCGATGGCGGCGAGAAAGAGGTACGAGCAGGGCTGGGTCGACGAGATCCACGAATCTCTGGACGAGCTGATTCCGCGCATCAGAGAGGCCTGCGCCGACAGGGAGACGGTCTCCCTCGCCTATCAGGGCAACATAGTCGACCTCTGGGAAAGGCTCGACAGCGAGAATGTCCATGTCGACCTCGGATCGGACCAGACATCCCTGCACAATCCGTGGGCCGGAGGCTACTATCCGGCAGGCTACAGCTACGAGGAGTCGCGCAGGATGATGGCCGAGGAGCCTGAAAGATTCAGGGAATGCGTCAGAGCATCGCTCCGCAGACAGGCCGACGCCATCAACAGAATGACAGCCAAAGGAATGTACTTCTTCGACTATGGCAATGCCTTTCTTCTGGAAGCCTCAAGAGCCGGAGCTGACATCCTGCTTCCTGACGGAAGATTCCGCTACCCGTCATACGTCCAGGACATCATGGGACCTCTCTTCTTCGACTACGGCTTCGGCCCGTTCAGGTGGGTCTGCATGTCGCAGGATCCTGAGGACCTGAAGAAGACAGACGAGATGGCCGTCAGCGTCATGAGACAGGTGGCGGCAGAAGCCCCGGAAGAGATCCGCGGACAGATGGAGGACAACATCCACTGGATAGAAGAGGCCGGACGGAACAATCTGGTCGTGGGCTCTCAGGCACGCATCCTCTACGCCGACTGCGAAGGCAGGACAAAGATCGCCCTCGCCTTCAACGAGGCCATCGCCAGAGGATGGCTGAAGGGACCGGTTGTGCTCGGACGCGACCACCACGACGTCTCGGGCACGGACTCTCCGTTCAGGGAGACATCCAACATCTATGACGGCTCGAGCTTCACGGCTGACATGGCTGTGCAGAACGTGATAGGAGACTCCTTCCGCGGAGCCACATGGGTATCCATCCACAACGGAGGAGGCGTCGGCTGGGGCGAAGTAATCAACGGAGGCTTCGGAATGGTCATCGACGGCAGCGGGGACTCCGAAAGGAACATACGGGAAATGCTGTTCTGGGATGTCAACAACGGCATAGCACGCCGCAGCTGGGCACGTAACGAAGGGGCGATCCACTCAATAGAAAGAGAGATGAGACGCACGCCGCAGCTGAAGGTCACCATGCCGAACATGGCCGATGAAGACATCATCAGACGGGCTCTTGACATGAAATGATTTCACTCACACGAACGAGACATGATACATCAGATTTCAAACAGAAGACTGTCGATAGACAGGGTAAAGGAAATAATCACAAAAGGATATACGCTGGAAATCAGCGCCGAGGCGGAAGAGGCTATAGTAAAGTGCAGGACCTACCTCGACTCCAAGATGGAGGACATGGACAGGCCCGTGTACGGAGTGACAACCGGATTCGGCTCGCTCTGCAACATCAGCATACCCGAAGAGGACCTGTCCGCCCTGCAGCACAACCTCGTGATGTCGCACGCCTGCGGCACGGGAGAGAAAGTCGCGCCTGAAATCGTCAGGCTAATCCTGCTGCTCAAGATCCAGTCGCTCGCCTACGGCAACTCGGGAGTGCAGCTCGCCACCATACGGAGACTTGCGGACATGTTCAACAACGACGTGCTTCCGGTGGTCTATCAGCAGGGCTCGCTCGGCGCTTCAGGAGACCTCGCCCCTCTCGCCCACCTCTCCCTGCCGCTGATCGGGCTCGGGGAAGTGGACTACAAGGGACGCACGAGGCCTTCCGCCGAAGTATGGGCCGAGCTCGGATGGGAGCCGATAAGGCTGCAGTCGAAGGAAGGCCTTGCACTGCTCAACGGCACGCAGTTCATGAGCGCACACGGAGTATGGGCGATCATCAGATGCGAACGGCTCTCCGAATGGGCTGACCGCATCGGCGCCATGTCCCTCGACGCCTTCGACGGCCGGATCGAGCCGTTCTACCCTCAGGTCCACGCGGTGCGCCCCCACAAGGGACAGGCAGACACGGCGGCGAGAATAATGGAACTTCTCGACGGAAGCGAGATCATCAGCCGCAAGAAGGAGCATGTGCAGGACCCGTATTCATTCAGATGCATTCCGCAGGTACACGGAGCGGCAAAAGACACAATCCGTTATGTGAAGTCGGTGTTCGAGACCGAGATAAACAGCGCCACTGACAATCCTACCGTATTCCCGGATCAGGACCTCATCATCTCTGCGGGCAATTTCCACGGCGAGCCTGTGGCTCTTGCGATGGATTTCCTCGCGATAGCCATGTCCGAGCTCGCAAGCATCTCTGAAAGAAGGATCTACCAGCTCATTTCCGGACAGCGCGGACTTCCGTCATTCCTGGTGGCCAACCCGGGGCTGAACAGCGGATTCATGATACCTCAGTACACCGCCGCCTCCATCGTGAGCCAGAACAAAGGGCTGTGCCATCCGGCCTCAGCAGACTCCATACCGTCATCACAGGGTCAGGAAGACCATGTGAGCATGGGAGCAAACGCCGCCACGAAGCTCATCCGTACGGTCGACAACACGGAGAGAGTCCTCGCGATAGAGCTCATGAACGCGGCTCAGGCTCTGGAATTCCGCAGGCCGCTCAGGTCGTCATGGACGGTGGAAAAGATCTTCGCGCATTACCGCAAGGAGGTGCCGTTCACCGAAAACGACACCTATATGCATCCTCTCATAGAGAAGTCGGTGCGCTTCCTCAGGGAGTACAACCTCGTGCCTTTCACCGCATAAGGCGACTAAGACAGATGAGATGACGACTCTGATAAGAAACATAGGGGAGATCTTCGGCATACTGCCGCCAGGCGTACTGAAGAAGGAAGGGGCGCAGATGAATGAAGTGCAGTCTCTTCGGAATGCCTTTCTGATCGTGCGGGACGGCCTGATAGCCGGATTCGGCGAAGAGGGCAAGGAGCTCCCCGAGGACTTTCTTTCCGAAGAGGAGCAGTGTCATGACGGAGAAGGGGCGTCGCCGGTCACTACGGTGGACGCTAAGGGAGGCTATGTGCTTCCGGCCTTCTGCGACTCCCACACCCACATCGTCTACGCCGGTTGCCGCGACGGAGAGTTCCGCGACAAGATAGACGGACTCTCTTACGAGGAGATAGCCGCAAGGGGCGGAGGAATCCTCAATTCCGCCGATCTTCTGCACGAAACCTCTGAAGACGAACTCTACAGACAGTCGGCCGAGAGGGCGGAAGAAGTGATGAGGATGGGCACGGGAAGCCTTGAGATAAAGAGCGGATATGGACTGACGACCGAGGATGAGCTCAAGATGCTCAGAGTCATACGCAGGCTCCGGGAAAACTTCCCGATGGAGATCCGGAGCACTTTTCTCGGGGCTCATGCCGTCGGGAGAGCCTATGCGGGCCGGCAGAGCGAATATGTGGACCTCGTCTGCCGGGAGATGCTGCCGAGGGTGGCGGAAGAAGGTCTCGCCGACTTCGTGGACGTGTTCTGCGACAGGGGATTCTTCACGCCAGAGGAGACGGCGAGAATACTGGAGACTGCGGCCGGATACGGACTCACCCCTAAAATCCACGCCAACGAGCTCGCTCCATCCGGAGGAGTGCAGGTCGGAGCCGCACACGGAGCCCTCTCGGTGGACCATCTCGAGCAGACGACGGACTCTGAGATCAGATGTCTTGCCGAGCACAGGCACACCATGCCCACAATGCTTCCGGGAGCATCGTTCTTCTCCAACCTGCCGTTCGGCAACGCCAAGGGCTTCATACGTGCGGGCCTGGGCCTCGCTCTCGCCTCCGACTTCAACCCCGGCTCATCTCCGAGCGGAGACATGAGATTCGTCATGGCTCTCGGCTGCATCCGGATGAGGCTGACTCCCGAGGAGGCGTTCAACGCATGCACCATCAACGGCGCCTATGCGATGGGGACGAGCGGAGTGACCGGCTCAGTGACGGTCGGGAAAAGGGCCGACCTCATCATCACGAGGCCGCTGCCGTCATTCACTTTCATCCCATACTGCCATCACACGCCGTTCATCTCCCGCATCATGATACGCGGCCGGCTGACAGAGATGTGACAAAATGTCAATGCCCGGGCAATGGCATAGGAATTGATGAAACAGTCTTCCGTGACTGCCACACGGAAACAGACAATGATATAAGGTGACAGAAAAACAGATAAAAAATATTTAGCCATGATTACAGAAAAACTGCAGAATGCGATCAACGGCCAGATTACGGCCGAACTCTGGTCTTCAAATCTTTATCTTCAGATGGCCTTCTTCCTTGAGAAGGAGGGATGGGACGGCTTCGCCCACTGGATGATGAAACAGGCCGATGAGGAGAAGGAACATGCGACGGCTCTCGCCCACTACCTCATCAAGAGGGGCGGAGAGGCCACAGTTGACAAGATAGACGCCGTACCTGGCGGCTGGGGCAGCGTGCTTGAGGTATTTGAACACGTGTACAGCCACGAGTGCCATGTGTCGGAGCTCGTCAACAATCTCGTTGACATAGCATCCGCAGAAAAGGACAAGGCCACTCAGGACTTCCTCTGGGGCTTCGTAAGGGAGCAGGTTGAGGAAGAGGCTACGGCTTCCGGCATAGTGGCAAAAATCCGCAGATGCGGCGAGAACGGACTCTTCCATCTCGACGAGCAGCTCGGACGCAGGTAGCCGCACGGCACAGAGATTCTCAGACGGATACATCCGGAAAACAAAAAGCGATTCCGACCCTCTCCATGGCAATATGCCCGGAGAGAGCCGGAATCGCCTTTTCAATAAGACCGCTTCTTATATGGAAGCCGCACTTTTCAGTATTTGAGCAGGGCGTCAAACTTTGCCCTGAGCTCATCTTCGTCCATCAGTCCGACAGACATCTGAGGCTCCTGTCCGACAGGGATGAAAAGGACGGAAGGGATGGACCTGATGCCATAGCTGGCGGCAAGGGTCCCGGCCTCGTCGACATTGACCTTGTAGACGGCCACTTTGCCGGCATACTCGGCAGCCACCTTCTCAAGCACAGGAGCCAGCCTTCGGCAAGGGCCGCACCAGTCGGCATAGAAGTCCACCACGGCCGGCACGTCTCCGAGATATTCCCATTCAGCTGTAGTGAAGTCCTCCACCGTCGCCTTATATCCCGCCTCGGTGAGAACCGTCACGCTCCCGCCGTCTCCGGCCGATGATGCCGCTTCGGCATCCCCGGCAAAGGCCGCCGACGGGGAAACGGCCAGGGCGGCTGCACATAACGAAACCGCCATCACTTTGATTTTCTTATCCATAATGCAGAGATTTTTCTGTTCCTGATGCAAATATATCATTTTTACCTTCTCCGGCAAAAAATGCAGGGGGAGAACGGATGTGGATGGATTGGTCAGAAATATTGCGTATATTTGAACTGACGGAACGACTTATTATCCGCTGACGGAAACCTGAAAAGATGAAACTTACAGACCACAGAAAGACAACGGGTCGGGCACGCATTCCGGCAATCGCCGTCTGCTGCCTGACAATATCATTCGCCTCGGCCGCCGCTCCTCGGGACACGGAGAGAGAATATGTCCCGAGATTCGCCCACATATCGACGGACCAGGGACTCTCAAACAGCACCGTACTCTCGATTGACCAGGATTCTGACGGCAATCTGTGGTTCGCCACTTTTGACGGCGTCGACATGTACGACGGATATGAATTCATATCATTCCGAAACGACAGCTGTGACACCGCAAGCATCGCGAGCAGCATAACGAGAACAGTCCATGTGGACGGCAAGGGCAGAGTGTGGGTCGGGACCTGGTCTGGACTGTCGCTATACGACCCCGATCTCGAAGGATTCAGAAATTTCAGTGTGGGCCCGGGAAATGACGGAGCGGTGCGAAGCGTTATGGCGCTTTCAGAGTCAAGGCTGCTCGTGGGGACCGACGGAGGGCTGTACATATTCGACACCGCCACGTCAAGATTCACGAGGGACGGGCTTCCGGAAAGCCTGTTCAGCCTGAAGGCCAACGCCTTATGCAGAAACAGAGAAACAGTTTTCATCGGGACGGAGGGCTCTGGAATACACCTTTTCCGTCCGGAACAGGGGACGGAGGAGAAGATGACTCTCGGCGACGGAAGAGAGCATGTGCAGACGATGCTCATTCAGAACGACACCGTGCTCTGGGCCGGTACGGAGGGCGAGGGGCTTTTCAGAGTGAGAATCAGCGACCGGTCCGTGAAGAACTACAGGCACAGCAAGGACGACGGCGCCATCAGCTCAAACTATGTCCGTTCCCTCGAACTTGACTCCGAAGGACGGCTCTGGATAGGCACATTCAACAACCTCAACATCTATGACGAGGCGAGCGGGACCTTCTCGGTCCATGCCAGCGACCCGGCCGACCCGGAAAGCCTGTCGGAAAGATCGGTACGCAGCATATTCCGCGACTCGCAGGGAGGAATGTGGCTCGGCACCTATTTCGGAGGCCTCAACTATCATCATCCTCTGCGCAGCAGATTTATCACCATCAGGCAGAATCTTGCACGCAACTCGCTCAACGACAACATAGTCAGCTGCATCGTAGAAGACACTGACGGCACACTGTGGATAGGGACGAACGACGGAGGAGTCAACCACTACGACCCGGACACCGGACACTTCTCTTATTACAGGCTCAAGGGAGAAGACCAGAAGGCAGAGCTCGAATCCGACGACATCAAGGCGATTCACATAAGCCCTGACGGCGAGACTGTCTACATCGGAGCTCACGCAAGCGGCCTGAACATCCTGCACAGGAGCACCGGACGGCTGGAACACTGCGGGGTGTCCGATGACGGATGTCCCCCACGCGACGTATATGCCATAACCTCATGGGACGACGACAGGCTTCTGATAGGCTCTCTTGAAGGACTGTACACTTTCGACACGAGAAAGAGGCTCTTCTCCAGAGTAGGCGAAGAAGCCGGAGGCACGCCGATTCCAAGACTACGGACACGGTGCTTTCTCAAAGACTCGAAAGGACGGCTCTGGATAGGAGGGGAAGACGGGATGCAGGTGTTTCTGATGTCAGAAGCCGGCCTTGAGCAGGGAATGACCGAAAGGATGCGCAGTCTCTCCGGACTGACATTCGTACAGGACATCTTCGAAGGCAGAGACAGGACGATATGGATAGCCACGAGGGACGGACTTTACGGCTTCGACCCGGAAGAGCAGGACATACGCAGATACACTGCGGAGGACGGCCTGCCGAACAACACCGTCTGCGGCATAGAGGAAGACTCGGAAGGATGCCTGTGGATAAGCACAGACCGCGGACTGAGCAGATTCTGCCCGGGGCAAGGCACTTTCCGCAACTACAATGTCAACGACGGCCTCCAGAGCAACCAGTTCAATGTTTATTCACACTGCCGCACAAGTAGCGGGAGGATGTATTTCGGAGGAATCAACGGCATCACCACCTTCATGCCGGAAGGACTGGAGGACAATCCATATTCACCGCAGCCTGTAATCTCAAGGCTGCTCGTGTTCAACCGCAGAGTGTCGCCCGGAGACGACACGGGGATTCTGGACAAAAGCATCTCGCGGACGGAAACACTGACACTCCCCCACTACTGCAACTCTTTCTCACTGGAATTTTCAGTGCCCAATTACATTTCGGGCCAGAACAACAGGTTCGCCTACAAGCTCGAGGGCTATGACAGAGAATGGTATGTCCTCTCAAACAAGAGGTCAGCCCAATATTCCAATCTCCCCCACGGAAAATATGTGTTTCTCCTTAAGTCCGCCAACAACGACGGCATCTGGAATGAGACACCGCGCAGACTCGAGGTCAGCATACTTCCGGCATGGTACGAGACCATATTGGCAAAGATTCTCATCACATTGGCAGTCATATGCCTCATCTCTTTCATCTTCCGCGTCTATGTAGACCGCAAGACGATGGAGACCAAGCTCGAGATGGAGAGACGCGACAAGGAACATCAGGAGGAGATCAACCAGATGAAGATGCGCTTCTTCATCAATATATCGCACGAACTGAGGACTCCGCTCACACTGATAATCGCTCCTCTGCAGGAGATGGTGGCACGAAGTTCCGACGGATGGATGCGCAAGCAGCTGCAATATGTGGAGCGCAACGCGAAGAGGCTGCTCCATCTTGTCAATCAGCTAATGGACTACCGCAGGGCCGAGCTCGGAGTGTTCAGGCTGAGGGTATGCGCTCAGGACATAGGCCAGATTCTCAGGGAGAACTTCTCCTACTACGAGAAGCTTGCGGCGTCCAAGCATCTGAAATACACCCTCGAGGACGAGACAGGCGGGAAACGGCTGCTGATCGACGGGCAGTATCTGGAGCTGATACTCAACAATCTGCTCTCCAACGCGTTCAAATACACAGACTCCGGCAGCATCTCGGTAAGGGCATTTGAAAAGGGGAAGGACTTTGTGCTCGAGGTGAAGGACACGGGCATTGGCATCCCCGTAGACAAGCAGGCAAGGATATTCGAGCGCTTCTATCAGGTCGAGAAGAAGCATATCGGCAGCGGAATCGGA
Source organism: uncultured Bacteroidales bacterium (assembly GCA_944326355.1). Classification (GTDB taxonomy): domain Bacteria; phylum Bacteroidota; class Bacteroidia; order Bacteroidales; family UBA932; genus Cryptobacteroides. Next base: position 40,007 of record CALVDO010000014.1, read on the forward strand.
CTTTCGCTTGTTCAGAGACTTGTGGAGCTGCACCACGGCCGCATCGAGATAGACAGCGAGGAGGGGCGGGGAAGCCGCTTCATCGTGTCGGTTCCGCAGGATCCCGAGTCCTATGACAAGAGCGAGTTCGGCACAGATGACGACATACCGGAAGTACACAGCACCAATTCGAAGGACATGTACATCCTCGACACGGACACGGCTCATGATGAAGATGAGCCGGGAAAGGCGGAAGACGGAGAGGACGGCGCCGGGAAGAGCTGGACCGTGCTCATCGTGGAGGACGACGAGGAGATACGCGACTACATAAAGGCCGGACTCGAGAGGTCGTTCAAGGTGCTCACGGCGAGCAACGGCAAAGAGGCGCTCGAAACCATGAAAGACAACGAGGTGGATCTTGTCATCACCGACGTGATAATGCCTGTGATGAACGGGATAAGACTCTGCAGACAGATAAAGCAGAACATCAACACGAGCCATGTGCCGGTAATCATCCTTTCGGCAAGGACGGATGTGCGGGAGCAGCTTGAGGCCTTCCATACGGGGGCGGACGACTACATCGGCAAGCCGTTCTCGATGGCGGTGCTCATGAACAAGATACGCAACATGCAGAAGACACGTCTGAGGATGCTTGAGCACTACTCCAAGTCGACCGAGATTGAGCCGGAGAAGATCACTTTCAACATAGCCGACGAGGAACTGATCAAGCAGGCCATCAGTGTCGTGGAGTCCAATCTGGACAATACCGAGTTCACCATCAACCAGTTTGCATCGGCAATGAACATGAGCCGGTCAAATCTGCACATGAAGCTCAAGGCCATCACCGGTGAGTCGGCTCTGGAGTTTATGCGCAAGATAAGGTTCAAGGAGGCGTGCAGGATGCTCAAGGAGGGAAAATACTCCATCTCCGAGATCAGCTACAAGGTAGGATTCAGCACACCGTCCTATTTCGCGACGAGCTTCAAAAAGCACTTCGGCTGCCTTCCTTCCGAATATCAGAAGACCCAGAAATGACCGACACTGCCGGGCGTCACTCCCGCCCAGCCGATGGCAGATATGGCACGAAGCGAGGGGCGCGGCTCACCACGGACTTGATCTCCTCCGCGACGGCGGGGTTGAGCGTGTTGAGCGGGCTGGGAATGCTGTCCAGAAGCATCCGGTCATCGGCAGCTGAGGCCTGATTCTCGGCAGACTCCTCAAACAGCGTCGCTGACGGCATATCGGTTGTCTGATTGCCTGGAGCTTCTCCTGCAGATGACATATCGGCCGCCATGTCTCTGTCAAGGCCTCCCGCGGAAGCGGCTGCAGAAAAGAAGACGGCAATCGACAAGGCGTGCTACGCATGTACTTTCTCTGATGAGGACTGCCTCTGCTCTTAGGCCTCATCTTTTGTATCGGCGACATCGAGGGCATCAAGATCAGCGGGATCAGCAGCATCGAGGGCACTCCGGGCTGTTTTCTGTCGACTTGGCACTATCAGCATATCCTCCATCCGAATCTGAAGCATCAGCTTTAAAAAGAAAAAAACAATCTTCCGGATCATACTTGGCGGAAACGTTCAGATCCCCCTCATCATAGCAATCAGAGAACAGATGCTTGGCCGTCTCATAGCCGCCCTTTCGGCGATAGCTGATAAAAATATCGTACTTCATGCCTCGGTCGGGTTAGTTTATCAGTGTTTATGTCTGACAAGACAGTCATTAATTTCAACACGGACAAGACTGCATGAAGCAAAAGACGGAGCGGTAACGAGAGGCGCATCTGTAGAGCCCCGTTCCGCTCCGTCGTCGAAATCATTTTATATCAGATAAGACCGCTACCAGCCCGGATTCTGTTCGTACCGGGTCATGAGGTCGATATCCCTCTGCGGGATAGGGAGAAGCTCATGCTTGTTCTTCTGGGTGTAGCTTGCGCAGATGTAGTAGCGTGCGCCGTTGTCACACCAGTTGGCCATGTCCTGCGCGGTAGCCCTGATCGTCTCATAATAGATGCCCCAGCGGATGAGGTCCTGACGGCGGTGTCCCTCGAACGCGAGCTCGTAAGATCTCTCGTCACGGACGGCCTGCTGGAAGTCCTCGTATGAGAGGCCTGTCGGCAGGTCAGCCACGGAGGAAGCCGTATTGACCGGCAGACCGAAGCCTCGGCGGCGCACCATGTTGACTGCCTCGTAAGCCTCTGCGGTAGGGGCCTTGTGCCACTCGTTCAGAGCCTCGGCATAGAGGAGAAGGACGTCGGCATATCTGAGGATGTACCAGTTGATGTTGGACTTGTCCTGATTGACAAGATAGTTGGCGTCCTCGACATATTTCTCAGTGTCCCACTTGGCCGGAGTGAGGGTGTTGGCGAAGCTGCTCTTGAGGTTGTTCTCGGCATCTTCCGCGAGCGCGTCCTCAAAAGGCCTGTCGTCGCGTCCCTGAGGGTCCTGACCGTCGGCCGTATATCTGTAGTCTGCGAAGGAGAGTCTGAAGCGCAGGTCCTGATCATGGTCTTTCCATCCGGCGAGGAAAGAAGGTATCACTTTCCAGTTGCCGGCGTTTCGGATGCTGCGGATGCCGGAAGCGGTGACTCCGTTCCATTTTCCGATACATCCCACAGGGTCGTTGGCGGCCGTACCCGTGACTGTAGGTGCATAGAAGCTGACTTCTATGAGGCTTTCACCCGGCTCCCAGATGCCGTTGCAGGTATTGATCCAGAGCTGCTCGAACCCGTTTCCGTTAGTGCCCTCGTTGAGATGGTGCATACCCGACTCCACGAGAGTCTTGGCAGTCTTCGCCGCCTGCTCCCACTTGGTCTCATCGTGTACCGGATAGCCGGCCCAGGTGGCATACACCTTGGTCAGAAGGCCGAGAGCAGCGCCTTTGGAAAAGCGGAAACTGTTGTCGGAGCGGATGTTGTCAGCCGTCGCATACGGCAGCACGTCGATGGCATAGAGAAGATCCTGCTCGATGAATTCGAACACTTCCACAGGATCGTTCTGAGTGTACTCCGAAAATGCCATATATGACTGGGCGGGGTCGGTGATGAGGCTCACGTGACCGTACCAGCGCAGAAGTTCGAAATAGTAGAGGGCACGCAGAGCCCTTGCCTCGGCCATGAACACGGCGGCGTCATCCCTGTCGTCCTCATCGAAAGAGTCGGCCTTTACGGAAAGCTGCCAGATGAAGTCATTGGCCTCATAGATGGCATTGTAGAGAGCCGCCCATGTGGTCTCCACCTCGCTCTGGACGGCAGTGTAGGCGTTGGCCGGCACGATGCGGTAGTTGTCAGTCGTGGTACCTTCGCATCTTGCGATGTCGGACGGGATTGTGAACAGGAGGGAAAGATGGTAGGCATACATGCCCTCCTCCACCATGTTGCGGTAGACGCCGAGAAGCACGTTCTCCGCTTCTGCGCTGTTGTTCATGTACTTGTCCTTCTCGATCTCAGTGTAGCTCGTCTCATCGAGCGAACATGAGGCGGCAAGGACGGTGCAGATGAATGCAGCTATATAATGTCTGATTCTTTTCATTGTTTTCATCAATTAAAACTGTAATTCAAGACCGACCAGATAAGTGCGGCTCTTAGGATATGCGCCCCAGTCGAAGCTCGGCATCAGCGGGCTTGTCCTCATGTTGACCTCAGGGTCATATCCGCTGTACCTGGTGAGGCAAAAGAGGTTCTGCGCCGATGCGTAGATGCGGAGCCTGCTCACATATATCTTCCTCGTCCACTTCTCAGGGAAGGTGTAGCCGAGGGTCACGTTCTTGAGGCGGAGGAATGAGCCGTCCTCGATGAAGCGTGAATACACATGGCCTCTGATGTAGCCTGTAGCGGAAGGCACGCTGTTGGATGCGTTGGTCGAAGTCCATCTGTCGGCCACTTCAGCCATCTGGTTGGAACGCTCGTCCTGAGACTGCGTCGCGAAGAGGCGTGTTGCGTTGTAGACCTCGTTGCCGTAGTTGAACTGGAACATGAAGCTGAAGTCCACATTGTAGATGTTGAAGGTGTTGGTGATACCTCCGTACCAGTCAGGATAGCCGTTTCCGATCACGGTACGGTCGTCTGTGGAGATGATGCCGTCTCCTGTCACATCCTTGTACTTCACCATTCCCGGGCGCACCTCCTCTCCGGCAAGGTCGCTGATGTCAGGGATGCCCGGCTTGAGGGTCATGCTCCCGTCCGGTCCCACATTGAAGTCCGAAGTCTGGTAGACCCCGTCAAACACATAGCCGTACATGTCTCCGAGTGAGCCGCCGACCGTAGCGATGTAGTCGTAGCTCGTGAAGTTGGAGTTGAACGACGTCTGCGAGAGCATCGACTGGGTGTCAGCCTGGAGGGATACGAGAGTGTTCTTTATGAACGAGATGTTGAAGTCGGTGGACCAGAAGAAGTTTCTGTTCTGGAAGTTGACCGAGTTGATGTTGATCTCGAGACCCTTGTTCCTGATCTTGCCGGTGTTCTGCCACTGCGACTCGAATCCGGTCACATACGGAAGGTTCTGCGCGAGAAGGAGGTCCTTGGTATCCTTGATGAAGCCGTCGACCGTGATGTTGAGACGGCTGTCGAAGAAGCCGAGGTCGAGACCGACATTGGTGGTCATGGAGGCCTCCCACTTCAGGTCGCTGTTGGCAAGCTGCTTAGGAGTCAGGACAGTATGAAGTGCGTTGCCCACTCCGTACTTGCTGATGGTGTAGAGATCCATCGACAGATAGTTGGTGATGCGGTCGTTGCCCACCATACCCCAGCCGGCACGCAGCTTGAGATTGGACAGCCAGTTCTTCGTGCTCTTCATGAAAGGCTCCTCAGAGATTGTCCACGCTGCCGCAAATGACGGGAAGTATCCCCACTTGTGGTTCTGAGAGAACACTGTTGAGGCATCAGCACGGATGGTAGCCGTCAGATGGTAGCGGTTGGCCCAGTTGTAGATTCCCTGCGCGAAGAACGACATACGCATATTGTTGCTCTTCGAGGAAGCCACGCGGCTCGGCGATGCTCCCAGCTCGAGGTTGTCGACTCCGAGATCGTCGAACGGGAAGTCCTGAGACTGTCCCAGAATCCACTCGGACCCGCTGAAGGACACCTCGTGTCCGAGCATCGCGGTGATATTGTGTTTCTTGATCTTCTGTCTGTAGGTGAGGGTGTTGCTGTTGGTCCAGCGGAAGTTCTCCGTGTACTGTGACTGTCCGTATGGAGCTCCTGTCCTGTAGGCCTGGCTGGACTCCTCGCCGTAGAAGGTGTCGTTCCTGTCGTATGTCTTGTTGAAGACGGCAGTAGTCTTGAACGTGAGATACTTGGTGAGCCGGAACGTAAGACCCGCATTGGCCACCCACTGCTCGGCGTTGCGCCTCTGGGTCACAGCCTCCGACTGCTTGATAGGGTTGGCCGACGGGCTTCCGCCGTTGAGCTCGAGCTCGAGAGGGTCGAACGGATTGTTGAGGAGATCCTCGTCAGTCATGTCGACTCCGCCGGTAGGACGGGCGCGGAGGATGCTGGAGAGCACGTTGAGAGAGCCGGAGCTGCCCGAGGTGCCGATTCCGTCCTTCACGGTATTGGCGTAGTTGACGGAAAGGTCAAGAGTCAGCCAGTTAAAGAGCTTCTGGTTGAGCTTCACCCTTGCGGTGTTCTTCTGATATCCGCTGTTGATGAAGATACCGTTCTCATCGAAATGCGAGAATGAGACCGTGTACTTGGTGTCCTTGCTTCCGCCGCTGATGCTGACGTCATGGTTCTGAGACCATGTCGGGCGGAAAGCCTCCTCCTGCCAGTCTATGCCGTTATAGCCGTTGAGATAGTCGTCGATGGACTGGAATCTGTATGGAACGCCATTGTCATCCACCCCTTCACGATAATATCTGTTGGCATATCTCTCTTCATTCAGCTCTACCTGAAGTGCGACGAACTCATAAGGAGAGAGGAGGTCCATGCGTCTGGAGATCTCCCTGTAGCTTGCAGAGCCGTTGTAGGTGATCTGAGGACGGCCCTCACGACCGGATTTCGTGGTCACGAGCACGACTCCGTTGGCCGCACGCGCACCATAGATGGCCGATGCAGACGCATCCTTGAGCACGTCGATGGAAAGGATGTCCTGATTGGAGATGAAATCGAGGTTGTCAACTTCAAATCCGTCCACTATATAAAGAGGTGAAGAGTCGCCGTTGACGGAGCCCACGCCTCGGATCTTGATGTCGAAGCTCGAGCCCGGGGTACCGTCGGCCTGTGTGATCTGCACTCCGGCAATCTGGCCTCCGAGAGCCTCCATCACCGATCCGGTCTTGAAGTCCTCGAGCGATTTCGCGCCGACTGACGACACAGATCCGGTAAGGTCACTTCTCTTGACAGTGTTGTAGCCGACCACCACGACTTCGTCGAGGATGTTGTTGTCAGGCTCCATCTTCACGTTGATGACTGCCCTGCCGTTCACGTCCATGTCGAAGCTCTTATAACTTATATAGTTGAAAGTGAGGGTCGCATCCGGAGCCACCTCTATGCTGAAGTGTCCGTCGATGTCCGTGATGACACCGTTGCCGGTTCCCTTCTCCTGGACGCCGGCGCCGATCATCGGGGTATCGGTCTCGTCAAGCACCGTTCCCGTGACTGTGATCTTGTCCTGCGCAATCGCAGAGACTGCGCAGAGGACGAAGACCACGAGTGATATGGTTGTTCTGAAAAAGCTGTTCATAAGGGTCATGTTATTCATTTACGAAATCGGTGTCGAACCAGATGGCCAAGAGATACTGCCTTGTTCCACCGGAAATTGCCGTTTCAAGTGCAGAGGCATTGTCATAGCTTGCTCCGTCAGTGATCCACGACATCTGTCCGATCATGAAGCCGTCCGCATAGGCATTGTCATATACGAACCTGCCCGGGTTGATGACGACGGAATTGTCGGAAGGGTCGGTGTAGCCCAGAGCCATGGTCGGGTTGCGGTTGTCTGATGAGGAGCCCTGGCCGTTGTTCTCATAATATGACATCGGCGCCTTTGCTCCGTAATTCGACGAAGCCTGTCCGAGAGTGCCCTGCCAATAGGAATCCCAGAGATGTCCCATGAAACAGCCCGGATTGTTCGCCGAGACCGTACCGCTCACGTGAGACTCCGGACCATTGAGGTTCCAATAGCCGAACGAGCTTCTGTAGTCGATGTAGAACTGGCTCATGTCGTCGACTCCTGTCACTTCTGGAGCAGCCGAGCGTCCGCCCGTGCGAGGATTGACCTGGAATACGAACGGCGTGTACTCTATTCTCACGGCATCAGCCGCCGCCCTCGTAAATATGAATACCGGAACTCTGAGACTGGTCTCTCCCGTCAGTCCCTCTCCTGCGGTAACCGTCACAAGGTAGGCGTCCACACGCGGACCGCTGTTGCGGGCACGGAGAGTGAGGGTTCCGCTCTGGTCTATAGTGACGTCAGGAGCGCCGTCGGTAAGACCTTCGACCGCCCAAGTGACAGGGACTCCGTCCGGAAGATCCGTCTCTGCCACAGACACAGTCTGGCCGCTTGTCCTTGTCTCGTAGCGGAACTGGCTCGCATAGTCCGTCACAGGCTCAAGGCCGATATTGTTGCCCCATGACACATAAGTGAAGTAGTATGGGTTCCTGTTCACCTGAAGAGTGAACGTAGTCTCAAGGCTGCCTTTGACATTTGTCACAGTCACAGGGACCGTCCATGTGCCCATAGGTATTCCGTGCCCTCCGGCTGCGGTGATCAGGCCGGTCACCTCATCTATCGAAAGATACTCTGCCACCTGCGGATCGAGAGACTCTCCGAAGGCGAAAGTCACCTCATCTCCGTCCATCTCGGAATAAGGATGAGAGATCTCCTGTGCCTGTATGATCGTAAGGTCGCCATACGAGAAGGTGGTGACAGGGGCGATGTAATCCACTATGGTCACTTCGTACACGTCATCGAAATCGGCAGTGCCGTAGGCGTTGGAGACGGTCAGCGACACCGTGCAGACCGTGCCGATCTCAAGTCCGTTGTTCTCAGCGAGGGTGATGACTCCCGTGGCAGGATCTATCGAAAAGGCAGATGCTGCCGTCTCGGGCGACACGCTTCTTATGCTGTAATTGACTTCCGCACTCGAACCGTTGAGCCGTGGCGCGGAGGAAGTATGGCCATATCCCTGCTCCACTCTCGCAGGAGAAGTGCTGTAGGACACTCCGAGAGGAGGAGAAGTGACATCGATGGCAAGGGCATCCGTAAAAATGCCTTCCTCAGACTCCGCATCGGCTATGGCAGTGGTCAGACGGATGTCCAGAGTGTACTCGCCGGGAGTGATGTCCATGTTGCCCGGCGTTATCGTGATGAGTCCTGAATTGTCGATGGAGAAATAATCGCCTGCCTCGACTGCGGCTCCGTTCAGACGTACATTCGCTATCGAATAGGAAGTGATGGATATATGATTGCCGTCCGTAGTCACCTGAGCTGTAGGAAGGTCAGTGTCCATGATCGCGCCGCGTATCGACTCGAGGCTGACAGCGAGCGACGAAGGCTTCACCGTGATGCCCTCCGGCACAGGATTCATCATGTTCACGGTCACGGCGTCAGGGAACTCCCAGGTCCTTCCTCCCGATACACAGGAGATGCTGAGGCTGTAGAGTCCGACGTCAAGATCATCCGTATTCCTTATTGATATGATTCCGGAAGTCGGATCTATCGTGAAGGAATCCGTCTCATAGAGCTCGCCCTCGAGAGTGACACGATAGATGGCGAAGTCCGAAGGTGTCTGCCCCTTCCATGTAGGGGCCGGAAGATTCATGCTCATCGAAGGCCCGATGTCGGTACCCCCGGCGAAGTAGACCGCGAACTCTGTGGAGTCCGTGAGTTCGGTCCTGGTGCAGGATACTGCGGAGGACGCCATCACAACGACAGAGACGACGGCAAGCAGCCCTGCGGCAAACTTATTAAGTATCTTCATGTTTTTTACTGTTAGTTCAGCGTATATGAAAGGTTATAGGCCGTGCCGTTCACCGTCACCTCGACGGAAGCGCCGCTCTCGTGGAATGTCCCGGGCGCTGAAGAGGAATTGTCGGTGAATCGTGCGGACACGTCGATGGAATCGAACTCCGATGCGGCTCCGTAAGGGTAGATGACGGTGACAAGCCGGGCTGCTCCGTCCCCTGCCTTGGTCATGTCGACGCGGTAGACGTTGCGCTGCGTCCTCTCGCTGATGGCATCGGAGAAATATCCGGTGTTCCACCATGACTGATAGCCGGTCTCGGTCTCAGGGAACGTGGCGAAGAGGATGTTGTTGCCGTCATCGTAGGTCGTATGCATGCCGACAGACTCCCCGGAAGGCACGTCCTCGGCAGTGGAAGCCGCTGAAGGCACATTGTCAAGCACATACATGGCTCTGCCGGAACCGTCATTCCCGCCTTTGAAATGCAGGCTCACTCCGCCGGCATAAGAGCCGTAGCCTTCGTCCACTATCACAAAGAAGGTGTTGTCCACGAGGAAGACGGCCCTCCTGTGGGTCAGATCGGCGTATGCCGGGTTCTCCGTGACCACCACCTCATAGTTCTGGCCGGAGTCCTGAAGCAGGAACTCGCCGAGAGTGTTGTCGATGCTGCCGTTGCCGAGCTTGGTCATGGTGTTGTGCATGTCGGCCGCCCTGTAGATGTCCCTGGTGGAACCGCTGTCATAAGTGTAGCAGCCGGCATCCGGACTGAAGCGGCGTCCGTTGCGCCAGATGGTGAACGTGTTGTTGTCCGGCTGGCAGTGCCACTGGTCATTCGGATTGTAGTTGTTCTTGAGCACGAGCATCATTGCGTCTGATGTCCAGCCTGTGCGGAGCATATAGTATCCGGACACCGGATAAGTCTGCACATGGTCGGTCGGCATAGAGCCCGATCGGCCCTCCGAGGCCATCCAGCGGAGATTGTCATCATCCGGGAACATCTCGAGATAATTTTTGAGATTTCTCGTCAGCACACTTCTGCTCCACGAAACCGACCTGGTGTCATTGAAGTTGTCGAGGGTGTAGTCCGGATAGATGATGTCCATCACGAATGAGCACGCGCCTCTGAGATTGTTCACGAAATCAGCCGGAAGAAGAGACGAGAGGCTGTTGGCGTCTGCCAGCTTCATCACGTCATAATAGTTAGCCACCGTGCCGATGTGGTAGCTCGGATCGAGCTCGTTGAGCACGCCGTCCGAGTTGAACTGCCCGGAGATCATATTGCCGATGGCGGCAGCGCTTTCGGTCATCCACGTGGAGGCGTCCTTAAGCTCAGGGAACAGCACTGAGGCCATGAAGATCGCCTTCTGCTGCGTCATGGTGATGTTGTGGGCCACGTTTCCGGCAGGATCCGTGTAAGGGTTGGCCCTCACGCATTCCACGGTCTCGACAAAGGCAGTAAGGAATGTGGAGAGCCATGACGGGGTGAAATTCTCCGAACGGAGATAATACATCATGATTGAAGTCTGGTCTATCACGCGCTCGGCGGGCTGAAGGCCGTACCACGGGAGATCAGACGAAGTCACTGCGGACTGAGGACACGGATAAGTCGCAAGCCAGTCCGAGTACACCTCTTTCCATGAAATCACATAATCCTCGTTGCCAGTGGCGAGATAGGCCTTCGCCTGAGGCAGCATCCACTGGTGACGGTGCTTCTGGGAAGCCCATTCCTGAGGAGGGTCCGACGGGCCGCCTATCGCGTCCGGGACAGTCTCCCAGTCAATGGTTCCGTCCTCGGCGGCGAATGAATAATAGGTGTCCAGCCCAGTGGTCTCGTCAGTGCTCTCGGAATAGTTCCTGACATAGAAACGATAGCCGTTTGCCGCAAGAGCCTGGTCTGCCATGTTTATCTCCGATGCCGTGGCGGAAGGATTCATGATCACCGCGTCAACGCCGGGATTGCTCACCGACGAACGGTTGCGGTAGTACTCGAGAAGATAGTATGCGGCATACTCATAGTCGCCGGCCTCATAATACTCCTTGACTCTCTCAAGACCTGGATAGTCCAGATTGATGACATTGAAAAGCTCCGGATTGATCTCTCCGTCAGCGTTGACGACAGGCGGATACACAAGATCCTGATTGCCCCCTGCCGTTCTTTCAAGATCTTCCTCAACGGCACATGCCGCCGCGAGGAAAGCGGAAAGAAGAATTGCAAATTTTTTCATTTGAGCATAGTTATAGTTGTTATCGATTATGCGGTTTTACTGATGCAAAGTTATCGCGAGAGGAGGAGACGGCGTTTTTCAAATGTTTCGGATTTTATCAATTTTGACTTATTGATATCAATTTTGTTCAGAATAATATCAATTTTGTTCAAAGACATGAAATCTGTAGGAATATTGGATGTTTTTAAAACAAATTTGGACAAATTTAAAATCCTTTGGATAAGATTGAATTTCTTTTGCACAATCGTGAAGTCCGATCAGATAGAGAAGTCCTACCTTTGTGAAAAGGGAAAAAGACACTTCAATACATCAACAGACAACAATACATCAACAGACAATCATGACAAGACAAACCGAAAAGGCGATGAAAAGATTTCTCGCGCCATTTGCAGCCGCAATCGTGGCGGCCACGGCCTGCCAGAGCCAGGACAGGACAGACTACGACTGGGTGAAGAAGGGAATAGACGTCTCGGTCTCGCAGCTTGAGCTCACGGCCGACAGGCTGCGCGGAACAGGCATGATGCCGCGCTCGATCTGGTCAGGCTATGACCTCGACTTCCTCGCGAGACAGCTTGAGGCAGATCCCGCCACATTCAGGGACTCGCTCAGAAAGCAGCCTGACGCCGAAATGATCGGCACTCTCAGGACCTGCGGAATCTATGACTGGACGAGCGGCTTCTTCCCCGGCTCGCTCTGGTACGCCTACGAGCTTACCGGCGACGGGAAGCTTCTTGCCGACGCGAAGGAATACACCTCGCTCCTCAATCCGGTAAGGGAATACGAAGACACCCACGACCTGGGCTTCATGATAGGATGCAGCTACGGAAACGCGCTCAGGCTTGCCCCTGCCGACACTATAAAGGACGTCATCATAGAGACGGCCGACAATCTCCGCGAAAGATTTGACGAGAGGACCGGCTGCATCAGGTCCTGGGATTTCGGGCACTGGAACTTTCCTGTCATCATCGACAACATGATGAATCTCGAGCTGCTCTTCAACGCATCGAAGCTCACCGGAGACGACAGCTATGCAAAGGTGGCGCTCACTCACGCGGCCACCACGATGAAGAATCACTTTCGTCCGGACTTCACCTGCTGGCACGTCGTCAGCTACAACGATGACGGCACGGTAGAAATGAGAGAGACCTTCCAGGGCAAGAGCCACGACTCCTCGTGGGCGAGAGGACAGGCATGGGCAGTGTACGGCTATACGGTATGCTTCAGGGAGACGGGCGACAGCACATGGCTCGACTTCGCGCAGAAAATAGCCGACATGATAATGGAGAGAGTCAAGACCGATGACGCCGTGCCATACTGGGACTACGACGCCCCGGCCCTCGACGAGACTCCGAGAGACGCCTCCGCCGCTGCCGTCACGGCTTCCGCAATGCTCGAGCTCAGCACTTATGCCAAAGACGGACAGAAATACTTTGACTACGGGGAGAAGATTCTCAAAAGCCTCTCAGGAGAGAGATATCTCGCCAAGCCGGGAGAGAATGAAGGCTTCATTCTCAGGCATTCGACAGGGTCACTCCACCACGGGTCGGAAATCGACGTGCCGCTCAACTATGCGGACTACTATTATCTCGAAGGTCTCGTGAGATACATGGATCTGAAGGGACTTGAATATGCGGATCTGTAGGATACTGACGGCCGCCCTTGCGGCCTGCACCTTTGCTCCCGCCGTTTCAGCAGGTCCGGAAGACTGGTCCGCCTTCATGGCGGAGCAGGACATGGTCTGGGACAGGCTGCCGGAAGGCTGGCATGAAGCTCCGTTCATGGGAAACGGAAGTCTCGGCACCTATATCTGCCTGGAGCCTGAGACGGGCTGCCTGCGCATAGAGGCGGGCAACAGCATGGCGCATGACCACAGGAAGGACGACCTCAGCATCTACGGACGCGGAAGACTGCTCACTGGGCACTTCCTGCTTGAGCCGGAGGGAAAGATACTCTCGGGTACGATGCGCCTTGACCTCTGGAACGCCGAGACCAGGGCCGAGATCGTCACGGACAGGGGGACAATCACGCTGAGAGCCTTTGTCACGTCGGAAGCCCCTTACATAGTGACCGAGGCGGAGGGAAGCGGAAGGGAAAAGGGCTTCCGGTGGAGATTCGTGCCGGAAAGCTCCGACTCCCCGAGGCAGATTCAGGCCATCATCAGGAAGAACAAGCAGTTCAAGGCCGACTACAAGTCCAATCCTCCGGCCGTCACCGACACGGCCGACGGAATCGGGAGATGCCTCCAGCCGCTTCTGGACGGAGGGCTGACCTGCACGGCATGGAAAGAGCTGGAGCACGACGGCAGGCGCATACTGATAGTGAGCAGCGCACATACATGGCCGGCAGAGGATGCAGGGGAAAAGGCGGTGAGAGCCGTCATAGGCCTCTCTGCCGCTGATGTCGCCATTTTAGAGGAAGAGCACAGGAAATGGTGGCACGGCTACTGGCCGGAGAGCTTCGTAAGCCTGCCGGACAAGAAAGTCGAGAACTTCTATTGGATACAAATGTACAAGATGGCCTCGGCCACACGTGTCGGAGGCGGTCTGATGGACAATTCCGGACCGTGGCAGACGCTCACGTCATGGCCTAACGCATGGTGGAACCTCAATGTGCAGCTGAGCTACTGGCCGGTATGCACCTCCAACAGGCTTGAGATAGGCCGGCCGCTTGCCGACGCCGTCCACGACAATATGGCGAATCTTGCGGCTAACGTTCCCGAGAAATACAGGGAGAGCGGCGCGCTGGGACTTCCCGTAGCCACCGGCTTTGACCTCCGGGGCACTGAAGTGGGAGTGCCCGGCGGGAAGAAAGTCGCCCAGATGGGCTGTCTGCCGTGGCTGTGCCACGATCTGTGGATGCAGTACCGATACAGCATGGACGAAAGCCTCCTTCGCGAGACGGTCTACCCGGCCCTGCGCGGCGCGGTCAATCTCTATCTGCCATTCCTATATGAGGATGCCGACGGGACCCTCCACCTTCAGGAGACCTATTCCCCGGAATACGGAAGCGCAGAAGACTGCTGCTTCGACCTCGCGCTCCTGCGATGGGGATGTCAGACCCTCATAGAGGCCTGCGGCATTCTCGGCATAGACGACGAGCTGATTCCCCGCTGGAAAGATGTGCTGGAGAGGCTGACGGACTACCCCCGGAACGAGGACGAAGGCATAATGATAGGCAAAGATCTGCCGTATGCCCGCACACACAGGCATTTCTCCCATCTGCTGATGTTCTATCCGCTGCACCTGCTCAACGCCGACATGCCCGGAAGCAGAGAGCTCATGGAGAAGTCGGTCAGGCACTGGCACAGCATACCGGGCAACCTGCTCGGATATTCGATGACAGGGGCATCGCTGATGTACGCCTCGTTCGGATATGGAGACACGGCTCTCGACTATCTCTACAGGCTCTTCGACACTCAGCTTCTCCCCAACACGATGTACACCGAGCACAGCGGCCCGACCATCGAGACGCCTCTGTCAGGAGCGCAGTGCGTGCATGAAATGCTGCTCCAGAGCTGGGGCGGGAAGATCCGCGTCTTTCCCGCAGTGCCGTCCGCATGGGACAATGTAGCCTTTGAAGACCTGCGCACCGAGGGAGCGTTTCTCGTGTCTGCGGTCAGGGAAGGAGGGAAGACTGTCTGCATCCGCATCAAGAGCCTCGCCGGAGAGCCATGTGTGCTCCGTACTGACATGTGCAGCCCGGAAATCAGGTCGGGACAGGCGGGGATGACGGCTCTCGGAGAAGGAGAATACTCAATAGGCCTCCGGAAAGGAGAGACGGTAATTCTCGCGCCCGAAGGGGAGCCTCTGCGGCAGATTCGGCCGGCAGAAGGCATGACGGCAGCGCGGAACGATGCCAACTATTTCGGACTCAGAGAATAATGATAAGACATAATTATTAACATTAAATTTAAAAAGATATGCACAGATTTTTCAGAACCCTTACGGTGTCGGTCTGCATCGCATCCGCAGCCGCCACATCAGGATCGGGGACACTATCGGCACAGGAACTGAGGACAGAGGCTTTCGACCTGCTCAACCTCGACTATCCGGGACTCGAACAGGTTAAGGAACTGCATGAGGCCGGCAGAGACTCAGCTGCTGCCGTATCCCTTCTGGAATACTACCGCAGCCGCACGGGCATAGGCACCCCGACCGTCAACCTGAAGAAGGTATCCATCAGCAAGACGGAACAGAAATGGGCCGACGACGCGCTCGAGCACACGTTTTTCGTACACTACGGATATCAGCCGTCATTCAACTACGGAGAAGACATCGACTGGAGATACTGGCCGGTGAAAGACAACGAGCTCCGCTGGCAGCTGCACCGCCAAAAATGGTTTGTCCCGATGGGAAAGGCCTACAGAGTAAGCGGAGACGAGAAATACGCAGAGGAATGGGTGAGGCAGTACATGGACTGGATCCGCAAGAACCCCAACGTCAAGATAGACAAGAACGAATATGAGATCACGGACAACGCACTCAATGCCGATGCCGAGAACGCGAGATTCGCATGGAGACCGCTCGAGGTCAGCGACAGGCTTCAGAACCAGATAACACAGTTCGAGCTCTTCAAGATCTCCCCTGCCTTCACTCCGGAATTTCTCACCGAGTTTCTCGTGAACTACCACAGGCACGCCGAGCACATCCTCGCCAACTATTCGGACTCAGGCAATCACCTCCTCTTCGAGGCACAGAGGATGATATACGCGGGAGGATTCTTCCCTGAATTCAAGGACGCTGCCGAATGGAGAAAGAGCGGAATCGACATCCTCAACAGGGAAATCAAGGTACAGGTGTATGACGACGGCGGACAGTATGAGCTTGACCCGCACTATCATCTCGCATCCATCAACATCTTCTGCCAGGCGCTCTACATGGCAGACATGAACGGATTTAGGAACGAGTTTCCACAGAGCTACCTCGACACCATCGAGAAGATGATAATGTTCTACGCCAACATCTGCTTCCCGGACTACTCCAACCCTTGCTTCAGCGACGCCAAGCTCACCAACAAGGCCGACATGCTCAAGAACTACAGGAAGTGGGCAAAGCTCTTCCCGGACAACCAGACCATAAAATACCTCGCCACCGAAGGAAAGGAAGGAGCTCTTCCGGACTACCTTTCAAAGGGCTTCCTCACGTCGGGATTCTTCGTATTCCGCAACTCATGGGGGCCTGAGGCCACTCAGATGGTGGTAAAGGCCGGACCAAAAGGCTTCTGGCACTGCCAGCCTGACAACGGCACCTTCGAGCTCTGGTACAACGGACGCAACCTCTTCCCGGACTCAGGCTCATACGTTTACGCCGGAGACGCCGAGGTGATGGAATGGAGAAACCTCTTCCGCAGCACGAAGTCGCACAACACCCTCACTCTCAACGATAAGAACCTCGAGACCACCGATTCCAAGACGCTTCTCTGGAAGCCTGAGGGAGATGTGCAGATCCTCGTCACCGAAAACCAGAGCTACAGCAATCTCAAGCACCGCCGCTCCATATTCTTCGTGGACGGAAGCTATTTCGTCATCGTGGATGAGGCCACAGGCACCGTGACCGGCAACAACAATGTCAACCTCCACTTCCAGATGCCTGCCGGAAATGTTCCGAACAGCAGGGAGGACATGACCTTCTACACTGAGTTTGAGGAAGGCAGCAACATGATGTTCCGCTGCTTCGGCCCCGACATCATGACCATGAAGAAAGAGAAGGGCTGGGTGTCGACCTCCTACATGAAGAAGAAGCAGAGGATGAACGTCAGCTTCAACGTCAAGACCACCGACGGACTGCCCATAACCTATGTCACCGTCATCTGTCCAAAGAAAGAGGCCGGCAAGTTCCCGGACATAGCCTCGGCCAAAGTGAAGGTCAACGACGGCACTACGCTGAAGCTTCAGGTGAAGGTGGACGGCAAGAAGAAGACGCTGGAATACAGCCTTCAGAAGTGAAAAGTCAGACTCAATCCACAATAGAGAAATCCACAATAGAGAATGGAACTCAAGTCAGCACTGATGCTCCCGATCGCCGTCGCCGCAGCCGGTGAGTCCTGCGGCGACGGCGGGAAGCAGCCGGCCCAGAGGCCGAACGTCATCTTCATAATGACGGACGACCACACCACGCAGGCGATGTCATGCTACGGCAGCAGGCTAATCAGCACCCCGAACATGGACAGACTTGCGGAGGAGGGCATGAGATTCGACGACTGCTTCGTGACGAACGCCCTTTCAGGGCCTTCCAGAGCATGCATCCTCACGGGAAAGTTCAGCCATGAGAACGGCTTTACCGACAACGCCAGCGTATTCGACGGCAGCCAGCCGACATTCCCGTCGCTGCTGCAGGAGGCCGGCTACCAGACGGCCGTCATAGGCAAATGGCACCTCATCTCTGAGCCTCAAGGATTTGACCACTGGTGCATACTCACAGGTCAGGAGGAGCAGGGAGACTACTACACCCCCGAGTTCAACGAGGACGGAAAGGCCGTCACAGAAGAGGGGTATGTCACCGACATCATCACCGACAAGGCGATAGACTACATCAGGAATGCGGACAGGGACAGGCCGTTCTGCCTGATGTTCCACCACAAGGCCCCGCACAGGAACTGGATGCCGGCCCCGAGACACCTCGGCGCATTCAACGGCACCACCTTCCCCGAGCCTGACAACCTCTTCGATGACTGGTCCACGAGAGGCAGGGCCGCGCATGAGCAGGACATGACCCTCGCCGAGACGTTCACTGAGGACTGGGATCTCAAGCTCAGGACCCGCGAGGAACTTCTCGCCGACACCACAAACCGCCTCTACAAGGTCTACAGCAGGATGCCGGAGGATGTGCAGAAGAAATGGGACGAGACCTACGCGCAGAGAATCAGCGAATACCGCGAGGGAGGCATGACGGGCCGGGAACTGACGAGCTGGAAATATCAGCAGTACATGCGCGACTATCTGGCCACCCTTCTCTCGGTGGACGAGAGCATAGGCAGGATTCTGGACTTTCTCGACGAGAGCGGGCTGGCGGACAACACCATCGTCGTCTACACCTCCGACCAGGGCTTCTTCCTCGGCGAGCACGGCTGGTTCGACAAGAGGTTCATGTATGAGGAATGCCAGAGGATGCCTCTCCTGATCCGCTATCCGAAGGCGGTGAAGGCAGGAAGCGTCTCAGACGCCATCTGCATGAACGTGGACTTCGCCCCGACTTTCCTGGACTTCGCCGGAGCCGAGATTCCGGAGCAGATGCAGGGACGCTCGCTCAGGCCGGTGCTCGAAAACGGCGGCAAATCTCCTGAAGACTGGCGCGAGGCCGCATACTACCATTATTATGAATATCCGGCCGAACACTCGGTCAAGCGCCACTACGGCATACGGACAAAGGATTTCAAACTGATACATTTCTACAACGACATAGACGAATGGGAGATGTACGATCTGCGCAACGATCCGCATGAGATGCGCAATGTCTACGACGACCCGGCGTATACCTCTACCAAAGAGCATCTTACGGCACTTTTGAGGCAGACTCAGGAAGAATACGGAGACACCGACCCGGACGAAAGGGAGAGAGTTCTCTTCAAGGGAGACAGGCGGTATCAGGACAGGACACGAATTGAACACGAAAAATAATGACACTATGACTATGGACAGAAGAAGATTTCTGACGGCATCCGGATGGTCGCTGCTTGGACTCGCGGCGAGCGGAAGCCTGCTCAAGGCCTGCGCTCCCGGCAGCAGGGAAGCACGCAAGGTGATGCCGTCTCCGACCGGGATGAAGATGTTTTGGGGAGACCTGCACAACCACTGCAACCTCACCTACGGGCACGGCGACATGAGAGACGCGTTCGAGGCGGCCAAGGAGCAGCTCGACTTCGTAAGCGTCACCCCGCACGCCATGTGGCCCGACATAGAGAAACTTGCCTCCGACCCGAGACTCAAATGGGTCATAGGCTACCACACCGACGCCTTCAGGAGGCTCAGGCAGGGCGGCTACGACAAGTATGTGAAGATGACCAATGAATACAACCGGGAGGGAGAGTTTCTCGCATTCATCGGATATGAGGCCCACAGTCTCGAGCACGGAGACCATGTGGCCCTGAACTACGACCTCGACGCACCTCTGGTCGAATGCACCTCGATAGAAGACTGGAAGGCCAAGGCCAAGGGCCACAAGGTGTTCATCACGCCTCACCACATGGGTTACCAGACCGGCTACAGAGGGTACAACTGGGATTTCTTCACCGAAGGAGACCAGACTCCGTTCGTGGAGATGTACTCCAGACACGGACTCGCCGAAAGCGATCAGGGAGACTACCCTTATCTCCATGATATGGGGCCTCGCCAGTGGGAAGGCACTGTGCAGTACGGACTCAGCCTCGGCCACAAGTTCGGCCTGATCGGCTCGACCGACCAGCATTCGGGCTACCCTGGAAGCTATGGAGACGGAAGGGTAGGCGTTCTGGCCCCGTCTCTGACAAGAGACGCCATCTGGGACGCCATGCGCACGAGACACGTATGCTGCTCGACCGGAGAGAACATCATAATGGACTTCCGCATCAATGACGCCATGATGGGAGACGTAGTGAAAGGCAACCGCAGGCAGATCTACCTCAACGTCACCGCCGGGAGCTGCATAGACTATGTGGACCTCATCAAGAACGGGAAGCTCGCGGCAAGACTCAACGGACCGCACACTCCTGAGATGCCGGAGGGAGACATGGTACGCTGCAAGATAAAGATGGAGTTCGGATGGAACAGGGAGACTAAATACATCAGCTGGAACGGAAGAATCCGCATCAGCGACGGGCGCGTACTCTCCGTAACTCCTTGCTTCAGAGGAGCCGCCTTCACTTCTCCGCAGGAAGGCGAGACCGAGTTCCGCACCCACGTCAACCGCATCCGTTCCAAGAGCGACAACGGAGTGGAGCTGGAAATGTACACAAGCATGAATCCAAACACCACGACTCCTGCCACTCAGGCCGTCATTCTCGAGGTGGAGATGCCGCTCAACGGCACAGTCACCGCCGAATTCAACGGAAAGGAGTTCAGCCACACACTCTCGGAGCTGCTTCAGGGCTCACGCTCCCATTTCATGAGAGGCTGGCTAAGCGAGGCGATACTATTCAACAGAGCCATGCCTGAGAGCTGCTGGAGCATCGGGCACTTCATGGAGGATGACGAGCCGGAGCTCGACACGGACTACTATTATCTGAGGGTAAGACAGAGAGACCAGCAGTGGGCGTTCAGCTCCCCGATCTGGGTTGAAAGAGTATGAGCATGACGGGGAAAAAATACGCTGTAGGAATAGATCTCGGCGGCACTTCGATCAAATACGCTCTTATCGGCGAGGATGGAGAGTTCCGCTCAGCCGGAAAGCTCCCTTCTATGGCCGACATCTCGGCAGAGGCTGTCATAGGACAGATTCTGCAGGCTGTCGCCGAGTCGGAGAAGGCCGTGAAGGGACTGTGTCTTGACGGCATCGCCGGCATAGGAATCGGAACGCCGGGAATAGTAGAGAACGGGACGGTCATCGGAGGGGCGGAAAACATCGTCGGATGGAAAGACGTTGAGCTCGCGCGGATCATCAGGGAGAAGACGGGCTATGAGGTGACGGTAGAGAACGACGCCAACATGATGGGCCTCGGAGAGACCCTCTACGGAGCGGGGAAAGGCGCTTCCGACGTGGTGTTCATCACGGTCGGCACTGGCATAGGAGGAGCCGTCGTCATCGGCGGCAGACTCTTCACCGGCTACAGAGGGCGCGGCACGGAGCTCGGTCATGTGCCGATTCTCGCCGACGGTGAGCAATGCGCCTGCGGCTCGAGAGGCTGCCTTGAGCACTACGCATCGGCCTCAGCCCTCGTCAGATCATATATTGAAAGGCTTTCTGGCCGGGAAGACGGCAACTGCCATGAGCAGATTCACGGGCGGCACATAATGGATCTCTGCCGCAAGGGAGACCCGCTGGCTCTCGAATGCCTCAACAGACACTGCGAACTGCTCGGACAGGGCATAGCCGGATTCATCAACATCTTCAGCCCTCAGCTCGTGGTGATCGGAGGCGGCCTCGCGGACGCGGGGGAATTCTATATCTCAAGAGTTCGAGAAAAGGCGTTCCTCCATGCCATGCCTGAATGTGCCGTCAACACGGAGATACGCGGAGCAGTCCTCGGCAACCGTGCCGGATGCGCCGGAGCCGCAGCCACGGTGTTCCAGAGCCTCAGCGACAGGCCGGAACAACAAACAGACAGATCATGAACAGACACAGAACAATGAACAGAAACGGAATCATGGCCGGGGTGAAGCGCGACATGAAGGCGGCCATTCCAGTCATGCTTGCCGCTGCGGCCCCCGTCGGCCTTGAGGCGGCAGAGCCTGCGGACGCCCGGGACTCAGCCCGAGGAAAAGACGGAGACAGCAGGCCGAACGTCATATACATAATGACAGACCAGCAGTGCGCCACTGCGATGAGCTGCGCCGGGAACGCCGACCTCAACACCCCCGCGATGGACAGGCTCGCGGAGCACGGCATCAGATTCGAGAACGCCTACTGCGCAATGCCCCTGAGCGGGCCGGCGAGAGCAGCCATGTTCACCGGCTATATGCCCGGAGAAAGCGGCGTCATCGAAAACGAGATGCCTCTTCCGGACAGTCTCAGGCACGAGACTCTCGGAGATATGATGAAGGCAGCCGGCTACGACTGCGCATACGCCGGGAAATGGCATGTCAACACCATATCCCTCCCTGCCGAAGAGGCATTCGGATTCAGGCGGCTGCATCTGAGCGGCGACAGAGGGCTCGCGGAGTCCTGCGTGCGTTTTCTGAAGGAACGCGACTCCGAGTCACCGTTCTTCCTCGTGGCCTCATTCATCAATCCCCATAACATCTGCGAATACGCCAGACATCAGAACACGCCGGACGCGGATATCGCCGGACAGACGGACCTGAGTCTCTGCCCGAATCTTCCCGCCAACTTCGCGGTGAACCCGTATGACGCGGACATCCTCGCCCACGAGAAGAGCCTGAGCTACTCTCTCTATCCTTGCGGCAGCTACACCCCTGACGACTGGCGGCGCTATCGCAACGCCTATTTCAGGCTTGTGGAGGCCGTGGACGCCGAGATAGGCAAGATCGTGGACGAAATCGACAGACAGAACCTCTGGGAAAACACCGTCATCATCTTCACCAGCGACCACGGAGACGGCAACGCGGCCCACCAGTGGAATCAGAAGACTGTCCTCTACGAAGAGGTGGCCAACGTGCCGTTCATCGTCTGCCTCCCGGGAGGGCGCAATGCGGGGACCACTCTTCCGCAGCTCATCAACACGGGAATAGACCTGATGCCGTCCGTCTGCGACTGGGGCGGAGCATCCGTTCCTGAGGGCAGGAAGGGAGTCAGCTTCCGCGCTGTAGCAGAAGCAGGCGACCCGGAGAAGCCGCATCAGGAATATGTTGTCACCGAGACCAACTTCCGTCAGACCTCCGGCACCCTGGGCTGGATGGTGCGCACGGCGAGATACAAATATGTCCTCTACGACAAGGGCCTGTACCGCGAACAGCTCTACGACATGAGCACGGACAGGGGCGAGATGCGCAACCTTGCAGTGGAAGCCGCCTACGGCGACATTCTCAGGGAACACCGGGAGATGCTGAGGGAATGGATGCGCAGCCATCCGGGCCCCGGAAGAGACAGACAGTTCCGCTTCATCCCGAACGACTGAGAACAGAATTAGAGCGACAGGCCGACATCAAACAGGATTAGAACGACAGACCGACATGAAAATGACAAATGCAAATATCACCAAAATAATCGCGGCAGTGATTGCGACTTGCGCGATAACCGCTGTCGCGGAAATGACGGCTTCGGCCCACAACGACGCCGAATGGAGGGAAATCGACGGGGTGACCGTCCCGATTCCTCCGGCAGAACATCCGAGACTCTATGTCAGATCCTCAGACATTCCGGAGCTTAGGGAGCGACTTAAAGATCCGAGAGTTCAGAAGGTGGTGCAGAAGCTTGAGAAGCTCTCCGTTCCGAGGACTGCAGAGGAAGAGGCAGCCACGAAAGACCGGGGATTCCGCTACTACTTCGCCATGCGGGGCCTCACCTCTGAAGTGCAGCTTCAGGCTCTGGACTACCTCGTGAACGGCGACAGGAAACAGGCGAGGAAGGCCATCACATCATTCCTCGACACGCTGAAAACCACAAATTTCGGCACGCAGCAGGATCTTTCGAGAGCCAGCGGAGTGATGCTGATGTGCGGAGCTATGATCTACGACTGGTGCTACGACCAGATGAAGGACAGCGAGAAACAGGCATATATCAAGGAGTTCGTGCGCATAGCGGAGACGATGGAATGCGGCTATCCGCCGAAGGACTCCGAGCCTATCGCCGGACATTCGTCCGAATGGATGGTGCTCAGAGACATGCTCTCCGCAGGAATCGCGATCTATGACGAATATCCGGACATGTACAATCATGTCATCAGGATGCTCTTCAAAGACTACATTCCCGTCAGGAACTTCATATATTCCGGCCACAACTACCATCAGGGCACGAGCTACGCCAATGTGAGATTCATCAACGACCTCATGTCGCTGTGGATTCTCGACAGGATGGGCGCAGGCGGAGTGTACAACCCTGCCCAGCAGTTCGTCCTCTACGACTTCATCTACAGAAGACGTCCTGACGGACAGGTGCTTCCGGCCGGTGACGAGAATCCGGGCAGAAGAAAGTCACCCGCATCATACTCGCTGCCGGCGATGCTCGCTGGAAGCTATTACGGTGACGGCTATCTGGCATACGAATTTGAGAGGACAAAAAAGGTCGAAAACCATTGTCTCATCTTCGAAATCCTCTGGAGAGACTTCGATCTTAAGCCTCTTTCTCCAGAGACTCTGCCGCTTACGAGATATTCCGGCACTCCGTTCGGATGGATGATCGCCCGCACGGGCTGGGACGAGAACAGCGTGATAGCCGAGATGAAGATCAACGAGCATCACGCCGGCAACCATCAGCACCTTGACGCCGGCTCGTTCCAGATCTACCACAAGGGGCCTCTTGCCATCGACGCGGGCACATATCAGGGCACGTCGGGCGGCTACAACAGCCCTCACAACAAAAACTTCTTCAAGAGGACGATAGCCCACAACTCGATCCTCGTGTTCGACCCGGAGGAGAAATTCGCCTGCTGGAACTACGGAGGCGGGGACAAGACCGAGTTTGCGGACAACGACGGAGGCCAGAGGATGCCGGGAGACAGATGGGAGACCTGCCGCTCTTTCGAGAATCTGACAAGCGGGGAATACACCGTCGGAAAGAGTCTCGCCCATGACTTCGGACCGGACATGAATGTCCCTGAATATTCCTACCTCAAGGGAGACATCACCAACGCCTACTCGGACAAGGTCAAGGAGATGAAGAGGTCGTTCGTGTTCCTCAACTTCGAGGCGGCCTCGGAAGATGCAGAGACATGTGCCGAAGAGGACGCGGCGAGACGGAACGGAGTGCCTGCGGTGCTCATCGTGTTCGACAAGACTGTCTCAGCCGATCCGGACTTCAGGAAATACTGGCTTCTGCACAGCATCGAGGAGCCGCAGATCGAGGGCAACGCATTCACGATCGACCGCACTCTGAACGGGGATTCGGGCAGGCTTCATGACACCGTCCTGCTTCCTGCCGCCGACAATCTTGAGATAAGGAAAGTCGGAGGGCCGGGACACGAATTCGACGTGTTCGGAGTCAACTATCCGAATGAGCCGAGAAATCCGGATCCGGCCAACGAGAGAGGCGCATGGAGGGTCGAGGTGAGCCCAGCCGCACCTGCCGAGGAAGACCTCTTCCTCAATGTGATTCAGGTGACGGACACAGAGAGCGGCGATCTGCTGCCTGTGAGGATGATAAGCGGGAAGCGCATAGCCGGAGGCTCCATGTCGAGCGTGATGACGGCCAACGGCGAGGTGAAGTTTGCGAGTGCGGCATGGGACAACGCGAAGAGTCCTGTGACAGGAGTCGCCGTCGCCGACAGAGTGGTCACTTTCAGCACGGACGGAGCACCGCTCGGAGGCTCGTTCAGCATCTCGCTCGCCTGTGAGGACCGCATCGACGAAAGAGACTGCGGTCTGATGAAGATTCTGCTGACGGATCTCCTTCCGGGCACATGGCAGATTCTCAAGGACGGAAAGATATTCATCCCGGCCTGCGAGGTGCGTGAGGGCGAAGGCACTCTCTACTTCGAGGGTGAATCAGGAGAATACGAATTCCGCAGATGACGGACAATTCGGATGCCGGATCAGATGACCGGCTTCTCCGGATGTGTGCGACACATAAGAAACCGACCTCAAAAAACGCTTTGAGGCCGGCTTCTTCTTTTTCGCATCATTGCCCATCTCTCATTCATTGTCCATCGCCTCCCTCCGCATCCTTCTTTCCATCTCGGGATGCATCCTTCCCATCTTCGGATACATCCGAGAATGCCCTGCCCTCAGTGCCGCCGGACGAAAAAGTGGAGCGGTAAAAGTCGAGGAACGACTCTATTTCAGGAGAAGTGCCGCCGGACGAAGATGATGCCGACGAGGATGATGCCGACGAGGATGATGCCGGACGCCGTCCGGAGGAGCGATGGGCAGAGGAGCGATGTCCGGAGGAGCGGCG
>CALVDO010000015.1 GCA_944326355.1 uncultured Bacteroidales bacterium
TCATTAAGTCTGTACGCCTCCTTGTACCCTTTCATCAGTGTCTTTTCTATGTCGGAAGCCCGGTAGAGAATCTTGCCGCCTACCTGTGTGTAAGGCAGAATGCCGTTGTTGCGGTAGTCCTGCAAGGTTCTCCGGCTCACTTTCAGCAGGTATGCCACTTCCTTGTCTGTCAGCAGTTCATCGCCATATGCAGACGGTTGCCGTTTTTCCAACAACTTTTCGAGCAGGGCCAGCAGCCTGTCGAAATTCGAGTGGAACGTCTTTACCCACTCGTGGTCCTTTTCTCTGATTTCATTACTCATACGCGTTTGATATTGATTATATATTTAGTAATCATTAAATAATTTATTTGGCCCTTATACGCAGGACCTCATCCCGAAGGACTGCAATGTTAACGTGTGGTTTGTCGTGATAGGTGTAAAATTCAGCCTCGGCAGTCTTTGGAAGGACAGCCCCGGCATCCGCAGGGCGCGTATGGAGCATCAGCGGTCGCAGGAGGCATTCGTCTTGGCTTGTGAAGATGTCGCGAACAGTGTGCAGAAAAGCTATATGGCTCTTCTTACATCCTGCGTAGAGGTAAAGACGCAACAGAAGCAGGTGGAGCTTGCCGATCAGAACTACTCTGTGGTACAGAACCGTTATCAGAATGAACTTGCGCTCCTTACTGACATGGTCGATGCCTCCAATATGAAACTCTCTGCGGAAATGGCTCTGGTTGATGCACGCATCAATATGCTTTATAATTTCTACAGGCTCAAATATGTCACAAACACTTTATAATTCGCAAATACTTTATAATAATGGAAAAGAATAAGATACACATCTATTTATACAATACGGCCATCTTGCTCTGCCTTTTGGCGGGAACCGTTTACGTCGTAAGCCAGTTTCTGCATTTCGGAAGCGGAGAATTCACCGACAATGCCCGGGTGCGCCAGAATATTGTGCCTCTGAGCAGTCGTGTACAGGGCTTCATCCGCGAGGTGCGTTTCACGGACTTTCAGCAGGTAAAGAAGGGGGATACGCTCGTTGTCATTGAGGATACCGAATTTCACTTACGTCTGGCTCAGGCAGAAGCCGACATGAAGTGCATACGGGATATCTGAGCGCCAGGGCTGCTTACGAGCAGGCACTTCGTTCTCGTCAGATGCAGTCGGCTGTCGTGAACGAACAGGGGCATCAGCTTTCTGCTTCGGAACAGGGAGTTGAACTGGCTCGTCGTGCCGTCGACCTTGCCCGCCTCAATCTGTCATACTGTTATGTCATTGCCACCTGCGACGGTACTGTCGGCACGAAAGATATTCATGTGGGTCAGCTGGTTAATCCCGGTCAGGCGCTGGTGAGCATAGTTGATGACGGCGAACGTTGGATTGAGGCTAACTACAGGGAAAGCCAGCTGTCTCGCATCAAGGTGGGCAACAAGGCCGAAATCAGAGTCGACGCCGTGCCTGACATACAATATACGGGTACTGTAGAACACATTTCTGATGCCACCGGCAGGGCGTTCTCTCTGATTCCCATCGACAATGCGACAGGCAATTTCGTGAAGGTTGAGCAGCGTGTCACCGTGCGCATCAGGCTCGATGAGAACGGTGATGTCGCTAAGCTCAGGAGCGGATATAATGTGGAATGTGTCGTTAAGGAGTAATGTGCTGTGGGATAATTGACTGAATTTTTTGTTCAGAGTGCCGGCGGTCCTCCGCAAGGCATGGGCTTTTCCATGCCTATGATGAAAGGATGGGTGCCGCGGCGGATACAGCCGTGGCTGTATGTGCTGACAGCCCTCTGCTTCCAGTTCGGCGGCGGCATATACCTCGGAGCCTCGGAAGGCATCAGAGGTGTCTCCGACTTCATGATTGAGGACATGCTTTTCCTGATGTATGCCACTCTTGCGGGCATGGCTGTCTATTTCCCCATGCTCTTCCGCATGAAGTTCCGCTTCACCAACAGACAATTACTCTGTGGTTCGGCCGTCATCCTTGCCGCTTGCAATGTGTTGACAATGCGTTGTCAGGCGATGCCTGTGCTGATGGCGGTTTGCTTCATAGCCGGAATGGCTAAGATTCAGGGTACTTTTGAGTGTATGAGCAACATTCAGCTTTGGATAACTCCCCGACGCGATTTTGCCGTTTTCTTCCCCGTGCTCCATGTCATCCTGCTCACCGCCATTGAGGGCAGCGGGTGGCTTGCCGCCTGGTTCGCCCATCATTTCACATGGCAGATGATGCACGTCTTCACCATCGGCACCATGATGTTCGTACTGCTCACTCAGGCAATCTGCTGCCGTCCGTTCTGTCCTATGCCGCAGCGGCTGTCGCTTAAGGGAATTGACTTTCAAGGAGCATTGCTCATCAGCGCATTGATGCTCGTTGTATCGTACATAATGGTGTATGGCGACCATTTCATGTGGTTAGACACTCTCCGTATGCGTATCCTGTTCGGAGTCGCCCTTGTGCTTTTGGGCGTCGTGCTCTATCGTCTGCGCTATTACCGTTATCCCTATGTCGAGCTCAGCCTTTTTAAGCGCCGCAACATTGTTCCTGTTCTCATAGTCACGCTCTTTGCCGAGCTTGCCTTCGGCGCTGAACATACGATGGAAGAGATACTCTATAGCGAGGTCGTCCGGCTTGAGGAGCTGACCAGAGAGTCTCAGTACATGTGGGCGCTTCCGGGTATGTACCTCGGCATTCTGTTTGATCTCTATTGGTTGAAAGTCAGAAAATGGAAGGTGTGGAAACTCTTTGGCATTGCCTTCATCTGTATTGCCTTTTACGGTATGCTGATGTATTTTACGCTGGACATAAATATCAACATCGAACAATACCGCCTTGCCGTCTTCTTGCGTGGCTTTGCCTATGCCATCCTCGCCCCGACATTGATGTGGGCGTTAGACGAGTCGGTGCCGAGTCTCGAGCAGTTTTTTATGGGGCTGTTCGTGTTCAATATCATACACATGTATTTGGCGGGAGCGGCAGGTTATGGGATCTATACGACCGTTTTCTCGCACTTCATGAGCGACAATATGATGGAATATGGCCGGCGGATTACTCTTACGCAACTGGATATGAGCCACTTTGATCTCGGCGAATATCTTAGCCGCGATTACCTGCACTCCATGATGATGGTGGCGATGAAACAGGTCTATGGCTATGTCATCTGGTTTGCATTGGCCATTGCTTCCGTCTTCCTCTTGTGCGATATTCCTGCGGTCCGTACAAATATCCGGAAAGTTCCCCTTTGGCCGGTTTATGCCATCGAGTACCTTGCAAAAAGGAAGTAGACAACTTTTCTTACTGCACCGCCTTGATGCTGGGCTGCTCTACGGGATATTTTCTTACCTTCGTAAGCCGTAAGGAAAAAACAATGACAATGAGCGAAACGGGAAATGTTCAGTTCAGAAGGGCGTCGGCTGATGACGCGCCCGGCATCATGGAAATAATTGACTATGCACGAGAGAAAATGCTTGAAGCCGGTAAAAAACAGTGGGATGCGTCTTATCCGACTCTGGAGCATATCAGCGGCGATCTGGAGGCAGGACATGGGTATGTCTTGTGCGCTGATGGGGAGATAGCGGCATACGGAGCCGTAGTTTTCGGAGAAGAGCCGGCCTACAGGCATATCCGAGGCGGATCATGGCTGAGCATTCAGCCCTATGTGGTCCTGCACCGTCTGGCCGTATCCGGTAAATATAAAAGAAATGGAATGGCAACCCGCTTCATGGCTGAAGTAGAAGCTATGATGCGAATGCGCGGAGTCCACAGCTTTAAGGTGGATACGAATTATGACAACGAGGCCATGCTGTCGCTTCTGGACAAGCTGCAGTTCCGCTATTGCGGAGAAATAGAGTATGAGAAAGGGACGCGCATGGCCTACGAAAAGCTCATCTGAGAGCGCAATTTTGCGACTTTACAGAAAATATTTGCAAATTTGTAAAACACTGTGTAAGTTTGAAGTAGCTAACTTTAAAGGATTAATTTATGAGTATCCGACACATTATCGTGAATATGACTTCAATTGGAGTGAGATGAAGAAGCATATTAACGGTTCGATATCGTATATTCCGGCTTATCTCATGGTATGTTTTGTGTAATTTCGGTTGGGATGGTAATAGCGACGGATATTATCTGAGCGGAGCATTTGATACCAATGGAGCCCCTGAGTACGAGTGGGATGGCCCATCTGTTCGTTCTGGAGAGTATGAAGAGGATTATGCTGGTGAAAGCACTCCGCGTAATTATCAGTTCAAAATGACGGCCGTAACCGGAATAAGAAGGTAATTGTAATTTGATATGTGTCTAAAAACAATACAGAATCTGTCAATGTCCGTCTTGCTGTCGGCTGTGCTGGCCGGCTGTCAGGGCAGAGATGTTGTGTCTTTAGAGACCGGAGCAGTGATGTCACCGCATTTTGTGACTGATTATATCGTTGCGGAGAATTTTGACCTGTACAGGGTGGAGACGGACGAGTGATTCATCTTTTTCATGAACTTTAGAGGCGAGCGCATCAGTATGCCTGGCAATGCAGACAAGGACAGGTTTGAGGCGCTTGCTGAGGCCTTTGGGGATGTCTCCTATAACAGACCTGTTGTTCCCGGTACCAACCGGGCATTAGTTGATCCCATCTCTTCGTTGAACGTCGTCTGCAACAAAGACTATGATGCCGGGCACGAGGCCGGAAGCGACCTCTGCGACATTGTGAAGTTTTGGGCTACGACACCCTACGGTTTCATCCACAGAGGCTATGTGCATGAGCCGATGGACTACTCCGGCTATTGGCCAGTGATGTATCCTCAATATGGCTATGATCTTATAGATATTCCGGCCGGCGAGGTGAACAGCGATAATTCCATCATGCTTCATCCCTGGTGTTACCTCTATTTTACGGAGCGGCCGGCGCAGGCAGGCGAATACGAGTTCTCCGTCACAATAACGACCGGCGGCAGGGAGTTGTCAAATACGGCAACGGTCAGTTTCTGAGCATATTGTAATATGAAAAGCTCATTTGACATAAATAAAAGTCTCCCGAATACGCAGCCCTGCGGCTGGTTTCGGGAGATTTGTCTGTCTTTATGAATGAAGATCGATTCTTACTGACGCGTCTGAATCCGAGTCTCAGAAAATTTTACTGAAATATCGGGATGATTCAGTGCGTCAGTTGATTCAGAATCTGTCCATCAGACTGAAGATCTTTTCGCGCACGTCGTCGATGGTGCCTGTGCCGTCCACTTCGTGGTATTTGACGGCGTTCTTGTAGTAGCCGATAAGCGGCTCGGTCTTGCCGTGGTAGGTGGCGATTCTGTTGTTGATCGTCTCCTCGCTGGCGTCATCTGCGCGGCCTTCGATTGCGGCTCTGTGGCGGATGCGCTCCTTGATCATCTCGTCAGGAATCATGAGGGAGACAACCGCGGTCACTTCTTCGCCGGATTTGGCGAGTATCGCGTCAAGATCTTCGGCTTGAGCCGTGTTTCTCGGGAAGCCGTCAAGCAGGAAGCCTGCGACATCCTTTGCGCTTTTGAACTCCGACTCAATCATGCCTTCAACGATCTCGTCAGGAACGAGTGCTCCTGCGTCGATGAGTGCCTTGGCCTTGAGCCCGAGCTCAGAGCCGGCGGCTATCTCCTTGCGGAGGAGTTCGCCCGTGGATATGTGGCGGAGATTGTATTTTTCAACCATTGCTGAGGCCTGAGTGCCTTTGCCGGCGCCCGGAGGCCCGAAGAGAATAAAGTATTTCATGTCTTTTTTGAGCTTGGTTTGTATTCTGTGTTCAGTCCGTTTGTCAAGAGCCGGTTCGTTATTCGTCGAGGATGTAGATGTCCCTGAGGCTGCGGCCTATCTCGTTGTAGTCAAGTCCGAAGCCCACGATGAAGTCGTTTGGAATCTCCATTGCCACATAGTCGATGGGAATGTCCTTCGTGTAGGAGTCCGGCTTGAAGAGCATCGTGCAGACTTTCGACTCTGCCGCGCCGTGCTCCTCAAGAATCCTCTTGAGTTCGACAATGGTATTGCCGGTGTCGACGATGTCCTCCACTATGATCACGCGCCTGCCTCTGATGTCGGCGGTGAGCCCCATCGCCTGCTTCACGTGTCCCGTGCTGCCTGTCCCTTCGTATGAGGTGAGCTTTATGGAGACGAGTTCGCAGTTGAACTCCAGCATCTGCATCAGTTCGGCAGTGAACATGATGGAGCCGTTCAGGACGCACAGCAGGATCGGGATATCTTCGCACCCTCTGAAGTCGGCGTTGATCTTCTCTGCGGTCTTCGCTATGGAGTCCATGATCTTCTCATTCGGGATGAAAGGTCTGAACGTCTTGTCGTATAATCTGACTTTTTCCATCGGGTCTTGATTTATGAAACCGCAAAAATAGCATAAAATGCAAAAAAAGAGAAAAAGTCATCGCAGAAAAAAGTAAAACAACACTTCAGGGGCTGGAAACGTGTCGATCTTACTCATATTTTTGTCCGACTGATTTTCGGGGAGGTGAGACATGAAGGAAAGGGATAATGAGGGGAGGGACATGTTTCTTCCGAAGGCGCTGCGGCTCGCGTCCAATTTATGGCTTTTGTCGGCCGGCATAATGTCCGGAAGCCTGTGCATGGCGGCGGGACCTCCGTCGGATGAGCAGCTTGCCGCCATGATGTTCATCGCCGGAGTGACGGATGCGGAGGAGCTTGACGAGTCGACGGTGGAGGAATTTTCTTCATATCTTTCTGCTCCTCTGCCGGTTAATGCGGCCACTCTGAGCCGGCTTTCGGGCAGCGGGCTCTTCTCTCAGTATCAGGTCGCCTCGCTTCTCGACTACAGAAGCCGCTCGGGCGATGTGCTGTCCATGGCCGAGCTCGCCGCCATCGACGGATTCGGAAAGGAATACGCTGCGGCTCTGTCGCATTTCATTTCGCTTGACTCATACGCGCTTCCGGGACGCTCCTCAGCTCATCAGGCCGGAATCCGCAACAGCGCGGTGCTCAGAGACGGAGTCAGAAGACGGGAAGGGGAGCGGGCCGAATCGAGCTATGCCCTCAGATACCGTCTGGACATGCGTCAACGGGCGGAACTGGGCTTCGTGGTGAAGTCCGGCTATGGTGAGAGCCTTCTTCCTCCGGAGGTTATGTCATTCAACCTGTCGTATTACGGGAGGAAGCGGCTCGGGAAACTGATTCTCGGCGATTTCAACGCCCGTTTCGGACAGGGGCTCGCGTTCTGGAGCGGCTTTTCAATGGGCGGGCTGTCCGCGCCGGAGTCCTATTCCAGACGGCCGTCAGGGATTGCTCCATACAGGTCTTACTCCGGGGAGGGGAGTCTTCGCGGGGCTGCTGCGGACTTTTCGTTCGGACGATTTACCCTCACTTCTTTTCTGGCGGTGGAAGGGCTGAGGGAAATGATGGCGGGAAAGCGTGACGGTGGACTCTCGCTCGTGCCTGCTGTCAATCTGGGGTATTTCGGCCGCAACGGACAGGCTTCCTTTACCTGCTACGCTCAGACGCGGGATCTAAGTGGCGGGCCGGGCGTCACGGCCACTCGTGGCTTCCCTGCCGGGCGGGCAAGCGTCAGCGGGGCGGACCGGCTGCCGGAAGGAGGTGTGGCGAGCGCTTTCGAAGACCTGAAGTGCTCTGCAGACATGAGGCTTACGGTGAAGGGGACGGAGATTTTCACCGAGGTCGCGCTCGATGTGGTGAGCCTGTCTGTGGCGGCCGTAGCCGGAAGCCGTTTCAGTATCGGGGACAGGCTTGATATGGCCGTGTCGGGCCGCTACTATCCTGCCGGGTATTCAGTGGCCCGATCCGGAGCGGTACGCAGCGGCACGAGATGCAGCAATGAATATGCTCTGTCGGTCGGCGGCTCATTCTCCGTAGGGAAATATGTCAGGCTTGCAGGGA
Source organism: uncultured Bacteroidales bacterium (assembly GCA_944326355.1). GTDB lineage: Bacteria > Bacteroidota > Bacteroidia > Bacteroidales > UBA932 > Cryptobacteroides. The sequence continues at coordinate 7,875 of CALVDO010000015.1, forward strand.
AAGAGGGCTTCGGCTCGTCTATCGTGCGGCATCGCGGAGTGTTCGGGATAGACTTTTCTCACGCGCCCGAGCCTCGGTACGGGACTTCATCGCGGACTTCGCAGGTGAAGATGCTTTTTGACTATGATCTTCAGCTTTCTCCGTCTGTAGCCGTCTCTATGCGGGCCACCGAAAGGCTTAGGGACTGGGGAGAGCCTTTCCGGACCGATGTGCGTGCAGACGTGAAGTATGCCTCGGGAAAGTTCGTTCTGTCGGCGAGGGCAAATGTCCTGCTCTGTGAGGGAGTCGGGCTGCTCGGCTATGCCGAGGGCGGCTATGTCTCCCCGAAGCTGACTCTGTATCTGCGCGGCGGTGTGTTCCGTATCGACAACTGGGACGACCGCATCTATGTCTACGAAAGAGATGCGCCGGGAAGCTTCAATGTCCCCGCATTCTACGGCAGGGGCTACTGGGCTGCTCTGACGGCCTCGCTGCGATGCTCCGGATGGTGTCGGGCATATTTCAGGGCATCCTTTCAGGACTGTCCGTGGGTCTCTCCCGGGGCGGCAGGAAAGCGCCCCGGAAAGGCAGAGCTTAAGATCCAGCTTACTATAGATTTGTGAGCGGATGAGCGCCCGGATGCCGATGCTTGACATCGTCTTATGACAGAGCGGCGTCTCTCCTGCAGAGAAACGCCGCCACGTCGAGTCATTTCAGCTTCGGAATCCGGATTTTCATCCCAGGCTTGATCTTGCTGCCTATGCCGTTGAAATCCATGATGTTCTGTGCGCTGACTCCAGGATAGTTTTTCGCGATGTTGTAGAGGGAGTCGCCGCTCTTCACGACATATATGGTGTAGTCCGCGTTCTTGTCCACTGTACTTGAGGAGGCCTTGGCCGAGGATGCCGTCGCTGAGGATGACTTCGCAGATGATGCCGATGAAGGAGCTCCTCCACGGTATATGACCAGCCTCTGACCTACGCGGATGTTGTCGCTTCTGAGCCCGTTCCATCTCTTGATCTGGCTGACGCTCACGTGATAGCGGATGGCTATGCGGCCGAGGACTTCGCCGCTGCGTACCCTGTGGATTATCCTCTCCCCGTCACCCCCGTCCTTTATCTTCTTGATGACCACCGGATTGAAGTATTCGTCGGCCTTGTATGCATAGAGCGAGTCCTCATGATCGATGAACGAGTTGGCGTACTCATGCGGTATCCTGAGTATGTACTCTCTCTCGTTGCCTGGGATTATCTCATGTCTGTACTGCGGATTGAGGTTCTTCAGCTGCTCCTCCGGGACTCCGGCCAGCGTACTTACCTGCTTGAAGTGCAGCATCTTGTTTATGTGGAAAGTGTCCACAACCGCCGGCATCTCGATGGCTTTCGGCTCGATGCCGTGCTCCTTGTAGTAGGTCATCGTGTACAATGCTCCTACGAAAGCAGGCACATAGCCTCTTGTCTCGCGCGGCAGATAATGGTAGATGTCCCAGAAGTTCCTCTTGCCTCCGCTTCTGCGTATGGCCCTGTTGACGTTGCCTGCGCCGCAGTTGTATGAGGCGATGGCGAGATTCCAGTCTCCGAATATGTTATAGGCGTCCTTCAGATATTCGGCGGCGGCATGGGCCGACTTGATCGGGTCAAACCGCTCGTCAACGAATGAGTCTATGTGAAGCCCGTAGATCTTGGCCGTGCTGTACATGAACTGCCACATTCCCTTCGCTCCAGCTCTCGACACTGCCTGAGGGTTCATCGCGGATTCTATCACGGCCATTGCCTTGAGCTCTTCCGGCACATCGTGTTCGTTCAGAATCTCCTCGAACAGAGGCATATAATATCGGCACAGCCCGAGAATCTCAGACATCCTGTCGTTCATCTTCTCGGAGTAAAGGATGATGTAGTTCTTCACTATGTCGTTGTATGGAAGCGGAATGTATGATCCCATCGCCTTCAGCCTGCTGATGTAGACCTCGTCCGGCACATTGGACTCGAACTTCATTGAATCCATGTCATAATCGGGGACCTCTCTGCTGCTCACCTGATTATGCAGATACCAGATGTTGAGGAGGCTGTCGGACACGTCGGCCGTGTAGTCTTCCGGATTGAGCCCTGCCGCGCTCTTGTCCTCATTCTCATCGTAGAGATCCATGATCTCGTCCGCGATGCTGTCATTGATGCGCCTGTCCTTTTCGTATCCGGCCAGAGCGGACTCCAGCGAGTCTATCACTTCGCGAAGCCTTCCGTTCTCCCTCTGAAGCTGAATCTTCGTCTTCCTTGTCTTGTCCTGTCTCGTATCGCCGAAGGCGTCTTTCACCGGTGCCGTCATCAGCAGGACGAGCATGACGCCGGTGATGAAATGCAGTTTCGTCAAATTCATCTTTCTCTTTCTCTCTTTCTCTCTTTCTTAACTGTCCAAAGGTCCCGAATCCGGTCAGAATCGCACGCCGAACCGTATGCCGAACGCATTTTCCATGCCTATCGTCGGGGTCATCCGCATAGCGTAGGCGTTGTCCGGCGCTATGACCGCAGGCTCAATGTTCATGCTGATGTCGTCAGTGACTTCAAAGTCATGCATATATGCAAAGACATTAGCGTCAATGATCTGCAGCAGATAGAAAAGTGCCGTGGCGAGAATGGAATAGTCCCGGTATCGCCGGTACACGTCCCTGTACCACAATGCGGTGGAGGCGGTTATCGGTCCGGTGTATCCCTCCATATTTGCCTCGTTGTATATCCTCCTGAATCTCTGATAGTTGGTGTTGTTGGTGTAGAGGTAGTGAACCGAGCCTATGAGGCAGCCCCAGTATATCGGTATCTTCCAGTATTCTCCGTTGTAGGCCTGTCCGAGGCCGGGCAGAAGGATGGAGTAGACTGTCGCGCGTCCCGGATGCGGGTGTTCCGTCGGCTTGTAGTTGATGGCTCCGTCCAGAAGCGTGCCCCAGTAGACGAGCCCTGCTCCGACCATGAGCCATGTGCCTATCTGCTTGGACCTGTAGTCAATGCCCGGCGAGATGTTGATGTCGGTCGCGAACTCCGGGATGGACGCGAGAGCCGCCTCGTAGTTCTTCTTCGACACGTTGTATCTGTGGAGGTAGTATCCTCCCGTGCCGGCAAGGGCTCCGATGCCTCCGTAAACGATAGGCAGCTTCCAATAGTCCCTGTTGTATATCTGTGATGCTCCCGGCATGAAGAGCGAGCCTCCGAACATGGTGCCGATCCTGAGGTCCTGCTTGTGCGCCAGCCCTCCGAACAGCTCCCTGAATGAGAACATCTTGTCGGATGTGTCTGCCGCGGCCGTGGTAGCGCTCGTATCATTGTACGTCTGTGTGAACGCCTCCTCCTTGAACTGTGCGCTGGCGGTGAAGACGCTGATGACGGCAAATGCGGCCAATGCGGCCAATGCCGATATGTGTCGCAATAGACTGTGCATTACGGATTTCAGCTGTTGAGGTTTCCGATGGCGCTGAGGAAGCTTCTTATCTCCTCGTCTGAAGTGAATCTTATTGTCATGACACCTTTGCCCCCCTTGCTCCTCTTGAGGCTGATGTCGTTGCCGAAGTACCGGCCCATCACCTCGAGCAGGTGGCAGTAGTCATCCGGAAGATCCTGTGCAGCAGTCTCCTTCTTCTCTTTCGGAGTCATGAGCCGCCGTACCTTCTCCTCGAGCATCCTTACCGAAAGCCCCTCCCTGATGACGGCATCGCAGAGCTGCTCCTGCATGGCTGGATCGTCCACTCCGAGCAGCACCTTGGCGTGTCCGACGGTCAGAAGCCCCACCTTCAGGTCGTGCTGTATTTTGGCCGGCAGCTTCAGCAGTCTGAGAGTGTTGGTCACCGAAGCCCTCTTCTTGCCTACCCTGAAGGCCATCTCCTCCTGGGTGAGGCTGCATTCCTCGATGAGCCGCTGATAGCTCATCGCCACTTCTATCGGGTCGAGATCCTCTCTCTGGATGTTCTCTACGATGGCCATCTCGAGCATCCCCTGATCATCGGCGTTCCTGACGTATGCGGGGATTTCGGCCATGCCGATGGCGCGACACGCCCTGAATCTTCTTTCTCCGCTGATTATCTGATACCTGTCGCCGCTTTTCCTGCGCACGGTGATCGGCTGTATGAGACCGAGAGTGCGTATTGAGTCGGCCAGCTCCTCAAGAGAGTCGTCGTCAAACGACATTCTCGGCTGGTACGGATTGGGCTCTATCATGTCCACCGGAATGAGCATGACGTCCGCTCCGTTGCGCGGCTCCTCTGCGCTCACGCTCTTGTTCACATATTCCACAGGCTTTCTGATCATGGAGACGTCCTCTCCGAGAAGAGCTCCAAGACCTCGGCCTAAACCGTGCTGCTGTTTTGCCATCTTTTTCTGATTAACTGTTTTTGTCAAGAACCTCTTTCGCGAGATTGAGGTAGTTGGTCGTGCCGTTGCAGATCACGTCATACAGGATGATCGGCTTTCCGTGCGAAGGTGCCTCGCTGAGTCTGATGTTCCTCTGGATTATAGTGTTGAACACCATGTCCTTGAAGTGCTCCCTGAGGTCGTTGACCACTTGGCTGTGTACCTTCGTGCGCCCGTCGAACATCGTCACCACGAATCCCTCTATCGTGAGCCCCGGATTGACTCCGTTCTGGACGATGCGGATAGTCTGCAGCAGCTTGCCCAGTCCTTCGAGCGCGAAGAATTCCGGCTGTACGGGTATCATGACCGAATCGGCCGCGGTGAGCGCGTTCACCGTTATGAGTCCGAGGGACGGGGAGCAGTCGATGATGATGAAGTCGTAGTCGTTTCTTATCGGAGCGAGCGCCTTCTTCAGCACGGATTCCCTGTCCTTGCTTTCAAGCATCTCTATTTCAGCGCCCACGAGATTGATGTGGGAGGGAATCATGTGCAGATTCGGCATCTCGGTCTGCAGCAGGGCGTCTCTTATGTCGAGCTCGCCGATCATGACTTCGTACAGAGTGCGTCTGGTCTCGCTGTCAGGGGAAAAGTTGAGCCCTGAGGACGTGTTGGCCTGCGGATCGGCGTCTATCACCAGCACTTTCTTTTCGAGGACCGCGAGTGACGCCGCGAGATTGATGGCCGTAGTGGTCTTGCCGACACCTCCCTTCTGGTTCGCTATCGCTATGACTTTTCCCATATCTTTCGTCTCTGTCATTATGATGTAATCACGGCAAAATTATAAAAAAATTTCATTACTTGCCGTTATTTGTTACTTTTGTTCCGGCAATCTGGAAAAATCTTCTGATGGACAATAATATAGAGGGATCGTGGCTTGTCGTCGTCAATCCGCACGCAGGCGGAGGGCGGACGGCGCTTGAGTGGAAAAGAATAGAAAAGCTCCTGAATGACAGGAATGTGCCATACGAGGCGAGAATGACTGACTGCAAGCTTCATGCGACGCAGATGGCCTTCGAGGCCGCAAGGGACGGCTATCGCCGCTTCATCGCCGTCGGCGGTGACGGCACCATTCACGAAGTGCTCGGCGGCGTCATGCTCTATCTTGACTCGTTCACCCCCGCACCTGAAGCCGTACGGCCAAGTCTCAACGACTTTTTTCTTGCTGTGATCCCGGTGGGGTCGGGAAACGACTGGATCCGCGTTCACGGCGTCAGCGGCGATGTAGAAGATACTCTCGGGCTCATTCTCTCAGAGTCTTTCGCCGCTCAGGACGTGGTGCGGGTCACCTGCGAAGGGGGCCGTTCATACATGATGAATATCGGGGGAGTCGGATTCGACGCCAGAGTCTGCGAGAGGGTCAACAGAAGAAAGGACGCCGGGCGGAGAGGGAGGCTTCTCTACATCTGGTCTCTCATCTACAATTTCCTGCATTACAAGTCCTCTCCGACGGAGGTCTTCCTCGATGGCCGCAGGGTGTATTCGGGAAACTGCTTTTCCGTAGCCGTAGGCACAGGCCGCTATTCCGGCGGAGGCCTGAGGCAGACTCCTGATGCGCTGACCGACGACGGTCTTTCAGATGTCACCGTCATACCGCCTCTTCCCTTTCTTAAGATAGCCTGTGAGGTAAGAAGGCTTTTCGACGGAACTTTTACGAAGGTTAAGGATCTTGTCATCGGAAGAGGCCGGACGGTCACAGTGAAGCCGCTCGGCCCGAAGGCTGAGATTGTGGAAGTGGACGGGGAGATCATCGGCAGAATCCCTGCTGTCTTCGAGGTCCTTCCCGAGCGGATCAATGTCCTGCACCGCTTTCCTTCGGCAGCACTTCAGAGTCGCTGAACATTCTCCTGAACATTCGCGGAATACCGGTGTCAAAGCTGACCGTCCTGCCCGTCACCGGATGGATGAAGGCTATGCTCCGGGCGTGCAGGGCGAGCCTGCCGAGGGGATTGCTGCGTGCCCCGTACTTCTTGTCTCCGGCGATAGGACAGCCCATGTCGGCGGCATGTACCCTGATCTGATTCTTCCTTCCCGTCTCGAGCTCAAATTCGGCGAGGCTGTACTTCGGGGCGCGGAGCAGCTCATGATAATGAGTCACCGCCATCTTGCCGCCGTTGTCTGTCGGGCTCGACGATACCTTTAGTGATTTGGGATTTTCCTTGAGCCATGAAGTCCATGTGCCCTCTTCCTGAGGCAGGGTCCCCTCCAGCACAGCCACATACTTTCTCGAGATGACGCTCCTGTTCCAGTTTTCCTGCAGCCTCTCTCTGGTCTGCAGGTCCTTGGCGAAGATTATTAGCCCGGAGGTGTCCCTGTCTATCCTGTGGACTATGTACACCCCTGTCTTCTTTGCCGCTGCGCGTGAGCCCGCCTTCCTCGCGGCCTGCCTTCTGACATGTTCGGTGAGAATGCTGTATGCCGTAGTCTCTCCGCCCGCCCCTGTAGATATGGTGAGCAGCCCGGACTTCTTTTCCGCCACTATAAGCCAGTCGTCCTCATATACTATCCTGACCCTCGTGTCCGTCTCTCCCGAGTGTCTCTTGAGTCTTGTGCCTCTTGCGAGGATGACTATTGAGTCGCCTTTTTTCAGCTGGTGGTCAAAGGCCGTAATGTTCCTGTCGTTGACCATGATCTGTCCATGGGTCAGGTATGATTTCACTTTTGTCCTGCTTTCGCCCTCACACATCTCCATGAGACTTTCGAGCAGGTGACCGTCATGTCTGGCGGTGAATTTTCTGTCTCTTTCCATTTCACTAAAATTGCGGCAAAAATACGAATAAATTTTCTATCTTTGCCGAGTTATGGCAAAAGGATATGCTGAGACAGACGCATTGTGCCGCAAGATAGTTGCCGATGCCCGCAGAAAAGAGTTCAAGCCCGTATATCTGCTTATGGGTGAGGAGCCGTTCTATCCCGACATGGTGTGCGAAGCCATCATTGCCGAGGCGCTTGAGGACGAGGAGCGGGATTTCAATCAGACTATATGCTATGGGGCGGACGTGACTGCCGACGCGGTGATAACCGCCGCCAGAAGATATCCGATGTTCGCGCAGAGGCAGCTCGTCGTGGTGAAGGAGGCGCAGGCGATGAAGTCGCTTGAGGAGCTCGCCGTCTACTGCTCGCGGCCGCTGGAGTCCACAGTCCTTGTCATATGCATGCACGGGGCTTCGGCGGACAGGCGGAAGTCGCTCTATAAGTCGGTATCGAAGATCGGCGTCGTGGTCGAGTCCGAGCCGCTGAGAGACTACGAGATCTCAAGATGGATCACCTCTTATTATTCCGGCCTGGGGCTGAAGATCGCCCCGGACGCCGCCGAGCTGCTGGGAGAGTATGCGGGTACGGATCTCGGCAAGATAGCCGTCGAGACGGAGAAGCTTCGCAAGAATCTTCCGGAAGGGGCTGCCGAAGTCACTGCCTCGGACATAGAGCGGAATGTCGGCATAAGCCGTCAGTACAGCATATTCGAGCTCACACGAGAACTCTCGAGGAAGAATGCCTCCGCATCTCTGCGTATGGCGGCGCACATCGGTTCGGCGCCGAAGTTCGCGATGCCTGCGGCCGTTAGCGCGCTTTTTATGCATTTCAACAGGATACTCCGCTATGAGGCCTTTCTGATGAAGAATCCGAGGGCCGGAAATGCGGACAGGGCCAGGGCGATCGGTGTCAGCCCGTATTTTCTGAAGGAATATGACATGGCAGTCACTGCATATCCGCTCAGGAAGTGCATGGCCGTCATCGCCCTTCTGCGCGACTATGACTATAAGGGCAAGGGCGGGGAAGCGGGAGAGGCTACTCAGGACCAGCTTCTTGTCGAGCTCGTCGCGAGAATACTAAATTCATAAATGGTAGAAACATAAGTTTTTGTAAGGAATATGGGAATCATACAGTGCCGGGACGTGTGCAAGAGCTTCGGAGAGAAGAAGGCTCTTGACCATGTTTCCCTCGATTTCCCGAAAGGGAAGATCTTTGGCCTTCTCGGCCCGAACGGGGCGGGCAAGACTACGCTGATACGCATCATCAACAGGATCACCATCCCGAACGAGGGATCGGTGCTCTTTGACGGACATCCGATCACTCAGGAGGATGTCGCCCGCATCGGATATCTCCCCGAGGAGCGCGGCCTCTACCGCAAGATGAAGGTCGGGGACCAGGCAATGTATCTTGCCCAGCTCAAGGGCATGAGCTCGAAGGCCGCGGCGGAAGAGCTCAAAAAATGGTTCGTGAAGTTCGGCATAGAGAGCTGGTGGCCGAAGAAGGTGGAGGAACTCTCAAAGGGCATGGCCCAGAAGGTGCAGTTCATCACGACCGTCGTCCACCGCCCGTCGCTTCTGATTCTGGACGAGCCGTTCTCAGGCTTCGACCCGGTCAATGCGCAGGTCATAAGGGAGGAGATTCTCCGTCTGAAGGATGAGGGGGCGACTATAGTGCTGTCGACCCACAATATGGAGTCGGTGGAGGAACTCTGCGACGAGATCGCTCTCATCAACAGGTCCAGGCTCGTTATCACCGGGGGAGTGACCGAGATACGGCGCAAGTACGGAAACAACAATGTAGAGCTCGTATACACCGGTACGGAGCCGGTCCGCCCTGTTCCGGGCACGTTCAGAGTGCTGTCGGACGAGGATGACTCTGGACGCCGCACCGCCGTGCTCACCCTTGAGAACGGAGTCGGCAACACGGAGGTACTGAAGACTATTCTGGACCAGTCCGTCAACATCAGTTCGTTCAGAGAGCTGGTGCCGAGGATGAACGACATTTTCATTAAACTTGTTACTGAGGAGGAATAGACCATGAACATGCGCATAATCAATGTGATAATCGGGCGGGAGTACATGACCCGCGTCAAGAAGAAGTCCTTTCTGCTGACAACGTTCCTCGCTCCGGTGTTCCTCGCCGCGATGATGATACTCCCGACTCTCATCATGCTGCTTGCTGAGGACAAGGGAAATGAGGTGGCGGTCATAGACGAGTCCGGCATAGTCATGCCGTATATGGAGAGCACTGAGGTGATAACCTATTCCGACTTTTCGTCTCAGGCGGCAGACAGCGTTAAGGCGCACTTCGGCGAACTCGGCATTGACGCCCTCGTCCTCGTCTCTCCTCTCGATACCGTGGCCCGTACCGTGAGCGTGGCGGCATATTCGTCCAAGCCGATGAGCATGGACATGAAGGAGGCAATCCAGGGCAGGGTGAATGAGGCCGTGGAGAATTACCGTCTCGAGTCTTACGACATTGACGGTCTCAAGCAGATAATGGAAGAGGTCAGCGCCGACGTGAGCGTGTCCACCTATACCCTTCAGGACGACGGAGAGGAGAAGATTTCATCTTCAGAAGTCTATATGTTCGTCTCCCTGATATTCTCCATCATAATCTACATGTTCATCGCGATGTTCTCCGGAATGGTGATGCAGAGCGTGATCGAGGAGAAGTCGAGCCGCGTGGTCGAGGTGCTCGTGTCGTCGGTCAAGGCCACTGAGCTCATGTTCGGCAAGATAATAGGCGTGGCCTGTGTGGCTCTCACTCAGTTTTTCCTCTGGGTTGTGCTGACGGCTGTTCTTGTGGCCGGCGCAGGCGCGATAATCGGCTTCGACTCTCTTGCAGGCGGCGCCGCCGCCCAGACCGGGCAGATGGAGCAGATGGCCCAGATGACGGAAAGTCTCGGAGTAGATGCCGAAGTGATGGCACAGAGCGGAATGGCCGTTCAGCCGGAAATGCCGTCAGGAGATGGCGAGATGGCTGCGGTAATCCAGACCCTGATGGACATCAACTACCCGCTTCTGCTCATTTCTTTCGTGATATATTTCATCCTCGGATACCTGCTGTATGCGTCGCTTTTTGCTGCGATAGGTTCGGCAGTTGAGAATGAGGCTGATACCCAGCAGCTTCAGATGCCTGTCACGATTCCTCTTCTTCTGGCTTTCTTCATAGCCTTCTACGCCTTCAAGGCGCCTGACAGTCAGGTCGTCTTCTGGGGCTCCATGATTCCGTTCACGTCTCCGATAGTGATGCTCGCGAGGATTCCGTTCGGAGTGCCGGCGTGGGAGCTCGCGGTGTCGATAGCCCTCCTCGTCCTCACTTTTGCAGGCATAGCTTATCTGTCGGCCAAGATATATAAGATAGGCATACTGATGTTCGGGAAAAAGACCACTTTTAAAGATCTGTACAAATGGTTGAAACAGAAATGAGAATGTCTGTCAGGTTTGCGGCTGCGGTATGTGCTGCATTCCTTATGACGGCGGCAGCGCCAATGGCTGATGTCCGGGGAAGGGATAAGGATGTCGAGTACTCATGGTCGCGTACCATGATGGACGCTTCGAGAACGGGAGTAGCCTGTCCTTCGGCGGACAATGTGGCGGAGGCTCTCGGCACAGTACGCGGGCGCAGTTATTTCTCTCCGGGAGGCAGGGTGTTCCGAGGAGGGACGGTGCCTCGGGTGGCTTCGCTCGTGATAGGGGCGCAGCCTGTGATGGCTCCCGTAAAGAAGGTGGTGGGGCATTCTCCGTCTGTGATGAAGGCTGCATATCCGGAGAGTCCCCTTTCAAATCTTTTCGTGGACAGGATAATGGCTTCAGTCGAGGAGATTTCAGGCAGGAAGGTCGATGTCGGCATAGTCAATTTCGGAGGCATCCGTGTGGATATGCCTCAAGGTGATATTTTCGTCGACGACATCATGTCCATGTTCCCGTTCAAGAACAATCTCGTCTATGTGTCGCTCAAGGGTTCCAGACTCAAGGAGATACTGGACGATATGGCGGCAGGCGGCTTTCAGGTTCTGGGCGGCCTGCGGGTGACTGCTGAAGACGGGCGGATAGTCTCTGCCGAGGTCGGCGGCCGTCCGATTGATGACGACACGACCTACGGACTCGCGACGATAACGTTTCTGCTCCACGGCGGTGACGATCTTTATCTCGGAGAAGGAGTCGAGGAGGTCATTGAGTACCCGGTTGACATCTACGACGTCATGATTAGGTATGTCGAGTCGGAGACGGCGGCGGGAAGGGATATCGAGTATCACAACGACGGCAGGATAGTCATCCGTTAGGCTCGTCAAAAGACTGATTCAGAGACAATGATGAACATTAAGAGATTTTTTGCAGCTGCGCTGCTCGCGCTTCTTGCCGCAGGGGGAGCCCTTGCCCAGAATCTTACTATATTGCATACTAACGACACCCACAGTCACATAGACCCTCTACGTTCAGGAGAGGAATCCGGACTTGGGGGAGTCATTGAGAGGGCGGCGTATATAGACAGTGTGCGCAGTGCCGTCGGCAAGAGGAACATGCTTCTGGTGGATGCCGGAGATTTCAGTCAGGGCTCGTCGTATTTCACGATGCTTCATGGAGATCTGGAGGTCGACCTCATCAATGCCATGAGATATGACGCGGTATGTCTGGGCAACCATGAGTTCGACAACGGTCTTGAAGAGCTGGAGAGGAGGGTAAAGAAGCTCAGGTGTCCGGTGGTCTGCGCGAATTATGAGTTCAGGGATTCCGATCTGTCGAGGCTTGTCAAGCCATACGCCATCATAAGGCGCGGCGGCTTCAAGCTAGGCTTCATCGGTCTGCTGACCGACCTTACGCGGGTGGTAGACAGGCCTATAGCCGACAGAATATCATATCTTGACCCGATAGAGGTCACCAACCGTTACGCCGATTATCTCAAGAACGTGAAGCACTGCGATCTGGTGATCTGTCTCTCGCATCTCGGCTATGAGAAGGCGTCTTTCACCGACAGGAATCTCGTCGCAGGGACGAGAAATGTCGACGTCGTGATAGGAGGCCATTCGCACACTTTCCTTGAGACGGAGAAAGTTCATGAGAACATGGACGGTGATCCGGTGACGGTCGTGACGGACGGCTGCTGGGGCATTTATGTCGGAAAGCTCGAAGTTACTGCCGGAGGCGGAGACCGTGTCAGTCCGGTCGGCTCAGGCTGCTGACAAAGCGCCGCCACTCAGGCTGCTGACCATACAAGACAGACGATGGGAGACAGGGACGATGCCCGCGGAAGCGGAAATGATGCCTTAAAAGGCGGAGAAAGGGTTGTGGGAGATCTGAACTGGGACGGTCTCCACAGGCCGCAGATATTCTATGCCGTGGCCACCACTTTCTGCGGACTCTTTCTTTCGGTGCTTGACGGCACCATCTGCAATGTGGCTCTTCCCACAATTGCCATTGAGCTCGGCGTCTCTCCCTCCGACTCAATATGGATAATCAACGCTTTCCAGCTGGTCATAATGATGCTCCTGCTGCCTTTTGCCTCTCTCGGCGAGCTCATGGGATACAAGCAGGTGTATCTGGCGGGAGTCGCCTCATTCACGGCGGGATCTCTGCTGTGCGCCCTGTCCGGCGGCTTCATCATGCTTGTAGTCTCGCGTGTGGTGCAGGGGGTAGGGGCGGCCATGATAATGAGCGTCAACACTTCCCTCATCAGGCTCATCTATCCCAGGCGTCATCTCGGCAAGGGCATCGGGCTCAATGCCACCGTTGTGGCAATCGCTTCGGTGACAGGGCCGTCTCTTGCCGCCCTGATCCTGTCGGTAGCGACATGGGAATGGATTTTCGCGATAAATCTTCCGATCGGAGTCGCGACATTCATCCTCGCCAGGAAATATATCCCTGACAATCCCACGAAAGTGCTCGGCCGCAGGTTCAACTGGCTCGATACCATTCTCAACGCGGCGACTTTCGGGCTGATGATAGGATGCATCGAGGCTTATTCCCACGGCATGGAGTGGCGGCATGTGGCGGTAGCCGCTGCCGCATTCTTCCTCGTGGCCTTCATCTATGTCCGTACCCAGCTCCACCGGGATTATCCCATGCTGCCGTTCGATCTGCTGAGAATCCCGATATTCTCGATGTCCGTCGGCACAAGCATCATATCTTTCACCGCTCAGCAGCTGATCATGGTGTCTCTGCCGTTCATGCTCATGCACTCGTTCGGCTATGATGCAGTAGGGACCGGGCTGCTGATGACGGCCTCACCTCTGGTCATCGCCTTTGTCGCTCCTGCGGCCGGGTGGCTCATCGGCAGAGTGCATCCGGGAATCCTCGGCTGCATAGGCATCTCGCTGATCGCGGTGTCCTGCTTCAGCTTCGCGTTCGCTCCGGAGGATCTGACACATTTCGGAGTCGTGTGGCGCCTGATGTGCTTCGGGGCGGGATTCGGCCTCTTTCAGTCTCCCAACAACCACATCCTGCTCTCTTCCGCACCTGCGCACAGGACGGGAAGCGCGAGCGGAATGCTTGCCTCTGCCCGGCTCATCGGACAGACATCGGGAGCTGCCTTCGTGGCCATGATGTTCAATTTCTTCGGAGACAGGGCTCCGCACAGCGCGATGCTGCTCGGCGGCTCTCTTGCCCTTGCCGGCGCCGTCCTCTCCCTGATGAGGCTCAATGCCGGCTCCGTTCCGAAATGACGGACTCCGGCGCGTGTAGACCATGTCAGACCATCGTATCGAATCCCTGTCATCCCTCGCATAAAATTCCTGTCAAGATGAAGTGTCGTCCGACCTTTCCCCGCCCCGGGATGCAGCCTCAGTCGTTCCTAATGCTTCGTCGGATTCCGTCATTCCGGCAGTTCCTGAAGTTTGCGGCAGTCGTCATCCTGGCGCTGACCTCGGTCTGTGGCTGGGCATACGAGGAGAGAAATGTCATCACCTCGGCACTTGCGGCCCGAGACAGCCTGTGCATCCCGCTGCATGGCTCCTGGATGCCATATCCGGCCTGTCGCGACAGGGAGGCGTGGCGGGCCCTTGTCGGGGCGGAGTCCTCTCGGCTCATCTCGGAAGGGGAGAAACTGCTCGGCACAGAATGGCACACCATACCCGAGTCTGCCTATCTTGAATACGAACGCAGCGGCGACAGGCGGGTGATGGAGAGACCATACGAAATGGACAGGCGGGCACTGAACGTTCTTGCTCTTGCCGAACTCGCCGAAGGCCGGGGACGTTTTCTCGATGACATCTCAAACGGGCTGCGTCATGCCGTCAACATGCCCTCGTGGGTGCTGTCGGCCCATCTTCCTGCCCAGCCGTCCGGCCGTTCCGTCCCCGAGCCGGGCGTACATATCATAGACCTTGCCTCCGCAGGTTTCGGCGCTTCTCTTTCTATCATCATCAGCATCTTCCGTAGCGAGCTCGACACTGCTGTCGTCAGTGCCGTCGGGGATGCGGTGCGTGAGAGGATTCTCGAGCCGTATCTCGACGAGTCGCTGAGACGGACTCACTGGTGGATGGCCGAGGGATGGAGGCCGGGCCGGATCATCAACAACTGGAATCCCTGGTGCAACTCAAATGTGCTCCTGTGTTTCCTTCTCATTGAGGACGATGAGGAGAGGCTTATCGAGGCTGTGCGTCTTACCGCCGAGTCGACCGACCGTTATCTGAATTATGTCAAGGGAGACGGCGCCTGCGAAGAGGGACCTGCGTATTGGGATCACGCCGCAGGCAAGCTCTATGACTATCTCCGCATACTCTGCGACGCCACCGGAGTCTCGTGTCTGGACAATGTGCTTCTCCGCCGGATGGGGGAGTACATCTCCCGATCTTATGTCGGAGGCGGAATGACTGTCAATTTCGCGGATGCTCCGGCGGTCTTGAGTCTTGACCCCGCCTTCATCTATCGCTATGGCCATGACTGCGGTAGCCGTGAGATGATGAACTTCGCCCTAAGCCTTCTCCGTGACTCCTCCGGGGACTTCGGATATCCTCATGTCCCCCTCGGAGACGACATCTGGCGCTCCCTCGAGACACTGCGGCACCTGGAGCAGATGTGCTGCGAGATAGATTCCCTGAATGTCATAGAGCCGGCGCTCCGTGCAGGCGTACCCCGCTGCACCTGGTATTCTGAGACCGAATTTGCATATCTGAGGAACGGAAGCGGATGGTTTCTTGCGGCCAAGGGAGGATTTAACAACGAGAGCCATAATCACAACGATGTCGGTTCGTTTATACTGAGCATTGACGGGGTGCCGGTGTTCATTGATGCCGGAGTCGGCACATATACAGCAAAGACGTTCAGCCACGAGCGCTATGACATCTGGTCCATGCGGAGCGACTGGCACAATCTTCCGATGATAAACGGCACTTCCCAGATATTCGGTCAGGAGTTCCGCGCCGCCGGCGTGAAGTGTGACACGGTCCGTCTGAAATTTTCCGCCGAGATCGCAGGAGCGTATTCCGGGGCTGCCCGATGCCGCAGCTGGGTGCGTTCCTATGATCTGGATGAAGAGTCGCTGAGGATTACCGACCGCTTCTCGCTCTCGGCCCGCGTCCTTGCCGACACCGTCAATTTCCTCGTCTGCGGGCAGGTGCTGTCGGAGACGGACAGTCTCCCGGCCTGCCTTCAGGGCAAGAAAAAATCCGCCGGGCTCAAAGCCGGGCGGAATGAAGTCATAATAGTAAGCGGCGATGTGACTGTGAGCCTGTCTTTCCCGGCGTCCATGACGCCTTCCGTCACCGAAATGCCTCTTGCCGATCCTCGTCTTAGCGAAGTCTGGGGGCCGTCCCTGCGCAGAATCTCGTTTTCGACTTCCCGGACAGCACCATTGAACGGCCGTCACGTCTTCGTCGTCCGCCGCCTTCCCTAAGCTGCATCAGAGTATGTTAAGCGACTGCTCCTTTATCTTCTCGAGCTCGTCTTTCATCATCACCACGATCTTCTGGATGCCGCTGTGGTTGGCCTTGGACCCTGTGGTGTTGATCTCGCGGCCCATCTCCTGGGCGATGAATCCCAGTTTCTTGCCAGGAAGCGGGTCATTGTCAATAGTCTCCATGAAATAGCCGCAGTGCTGGCGCAGACGCACCTTCTCCTCGTTGATGTCAAGCTTCTCAATATAGTAAATCATCTCCTGCTCAAGCCTGCTCTGGTCCGGCTCGATGCTCAGTTCGGCAAATCTCGAAAGTATCCTTTCTCTGACTCCTTCGACCCTTTCCTTCTCGAAAGCCTCGACTTTGTCCACATAAGAGAGGATGCTTGCCACCTTTGCCGTGACGTCCCTGTAGAGCACGGCGCCTTCCTGAGCCCTGAACTCGTTGACTTTTTCTATGGCTTCGGAGATGCAGCGTTCTACGGCCGGCCAGTTCTCCTCATTGATGACCTCCTGTTTCTTCATGTCCATCACGTCCGGGAAGCGGAGTATCGACGCGAGCATCATTGACTTGTCCAACCTGCCGTGCTCCGGATATTCTTCCCCTATCCTTGACGAGAGCTCCGCCAGCTGCCTGTAATAGCTGAGCGCCATCTCCGAATTTATCGTCTTCGCGCTTTCCGCCGCATTGGCTTCGAACGTCATGAAAAAGTCTATAGTCCCGCGCTGGAGCTCTTTCGCAAGCGTCTGCCTGACCTGCATCTCCCTGTCTTTCGGCAGCAGCTGCGTCTTGATGTTGACGTCAGCGTTCTTGCTGTTCAAAGTTCTGATTTCAACGCATATCTTGCCTGTTTCCAGCGTCGTTTCGGCCTTGCCGTAGCCCGTCATTGACTTGATCATCTTTTCGAGAGTTTTTGTTAGCCCGCAAAGATAGCATTTTTTCGTACCTTGGCAATCGCTTTGATATTCACCTTTGTCGGAAATTATCGCCTCGGAGGCCGCCTCAACAGCATCACATGTTGGCGATTTTCCATTAAATGATACGCAAAAACGCTTTTCAATATTATTGAGGCCAAATGTTGTCTGTGGCCTCATTGCAAAGGTGGCAAAATTTTTATACGTATGTGGGCGATTTTCTCTATATTCGCAGGTTGAAAATTGGAATCTTATGGAAGAATTGAAGAATGAGACTGGCGAGGTCAGGAATCTCAACTTTCTCGAGGAGATCATAGAATCGGATCTCGCGTCAGGAAAATGTGAAAGCATTATGACCAGGTTTCCTCCGGAGCCTAACGGTTATCTTCATATAGGACATGCAAAAAGCATCTGCCTCAATTTCGGGCTGGCGAAGAAATACGGAGGAAAGACAAATCTCCGTTTCGACGACACCAATCCTGTCAAGGAGGACACCGAGTATGTGGACTCCATCAAGGAGGACATCAAATGGCTCGGCTTCGAATGGGAAAACGAACGCTATGCCTCCGACTATTTCGACCAGCTCTATGAATGGGCCGAGGAGCTGATAAAGAAGGGCCTCGCGTATGTGGACGATCAGACGCAGGAGGAAATCCGTGCAGGACGCGGCACGGTTCAGACCCCGGGTGTCGAGAGCCCGTACAGGAACCGTTCAGTGGAGGAGAATCTGAGGCTGTTCAGAGAGATGCGCGACGGAAAGTATGCCGACGGTGAGAAGGTGCTCCGCGCAAAGATTGACATGGCGCATCCGAACATGCTTTTCCGTGACCCGCTGATGTACAGGATTATCCATGCCACGCATCACCGCACCGGGGACAAATGGTGCATCTATCCGATGTATGACTATGCCCACGGGCAGTGCGACAGCATAGAGCACATCACCCATTCCATCTGTACGCTTGAGTTTGACGTGCACAGGCCGCTCTACGACTGGTTCATCGAGAAGCTTGGCATCTTCCCTTCACATCAGTACGAGTTCGCAAGGCTCAACCTCACCTATACGGTAATGAGCAAGAGGAAACTTCTGGAACTGGTGAAGAACCATTATGTCAGCGGCTGGGACGATCCGCGCATGCCGACCATCTGCGGCATCAGGAGAAGGGGATATACTCCGGAAGCCGTGCGGATGTTCGCCGAGAAGGTCGGAGTGGCCAAGAGGGAGCAGCTCATCGACCTGCAGCTCATGGAGTGGTGCGTGCGTCAGGACCTGAACGAGCGTTCCAACAGGTATATGGTGGTGCAGGATCCTGTCAAGGTTACCATAACCAACTGGGAGCCGGGCAAGGCCGAGTGGTTCGAAGCTCCGCTGAATCCTGCCGATCCTGAGGGGCCTTCCCGCAAGGTGCCTTTCACCGGCGAGGTCTACATCGAGAGGACAGACTTCATGGAGGAACCGCCTAAGAAATATTTCCGTCTCAAGCCGGACGGTGAGGTCCGCCTCAAGTACACTTATATCGTGAAGTGTCAGGAGGTGGTCAAGGACGCAGAGGGCAACATCACAGAAATCCGCTGCACATACGACCCGACTTCAAAGCCTGGCGCAGGAGAGTGGCGTTCAGTCAAAGGCACGATACACTGGGTGTCGACTGCGCACGCCAGGGAGGTCGAGCTCCGTCTCTATGACAAGCTTTTCACCGAGCCTCAGATGAACTCGATTCCGGAAGGAAAGGACTACAAGGACTATCTCAATCCGGACTCTCTTGTGGTGGCAAAGGGATATGCCGAACCTGCTCTTCTGGAGGACAACTCCGGCATCGCGGTGCAGTTTGAGAGAGTAGGATATTTCTTCAAGGATCCGGACAGCGCTCCGGAGCATTTCGTCTTCAACAAGACTACGGCTCTGAAGGACTCGTTCAAATTCTGATGAGGAATGAATTTTCAAGTAGGAATCCGACTCTGAAGAAGGAATGGAAAGGTGCCCCGACTATGCGTCCGGAGCACCTTTTCCTTATCTGCCGTCCTGCCGGCGACGGCCGTTTCGGAAGAGGATTCGGGCGGTGGATGCGTGAGCGGCCGGATGGCAGAGGACGCAGAGGATGCAGAGGATGCAGAGGATGCAGAGGCATGATCCCCCGATGATATAAGAAAAATGCCTTCTAACAAAAATGTTATAATGGATAACAAAATTGTTTTATATATTCATGGAATGGGAGGTGGAGGCGACAGCCGCATTCCGTCGATTCTCCGGGAACATATCGGGCCGGGAGTGTCGGTCATCGTCCGGACATACAGTTTCGACCCCGAGATCGCGTGGGGTCAGATCTCCTCATGGGTCGATGAGCTCCGTCCGGCTCTGGTGGTGGGGGAGTCTCTCGGCTCTCTCAACGCGATACGGATAAAGGGTGTGCCTCATGTCCTCGTGTCTCCATCCCTGAATGCCCCTCTGTATCTCGGCTACCTCGCCTTTCTCGCCCTCATCCCGGGAGTGACATGGCTTTTCGACAGGATATACAGGCCGAAGGAAGGGGACAGACAGCGGCTTCATTTCACTTTCTCCACACTAAGAAAGTATCGTGCGCTCAGGCGTGCCGCCCTTGCCAATTCCCCTTCGTCCGGAAGCGGGGATTCCTTCTTCGCCTTTTTCGGGACCCGTGACCACTACAGGCGCAGCGGCATCGTCAGCATACGCACATGGCGCAGACATTTCGGCGGCGAGGACACTTACCGAGTCTACGACGGGACTCATTTCATGGAGGAGGAATACGTTATTTCGCTCCTGATGCCGAAAATCCGCTCGCTGCTTTCAGAGCCTTGAGCGGATTCGACACCGAGGTGCAACATATAGTTGTAGATTCTGCACCGAAGTGCAATATCTGTTGCCGGTGATGCGGTAATTCCGCATATTTTCCCTAAATTGCGACTTGTGCCGACGGCCGGAAGCCTGCTACCCGATGCGGCTTCGGAATCCGGAGGCTGAATCGACAAAACAACCTTATATTTATGAGAGATTATATCGAGAAGAACAGGGAGAGATTTCTTGACGAGCTCTTTTCCCTGCTGCGGATTCCGTCGGTGAGTTCACTTGAGAGCCATCGGCCGGACATGAGGAGATGTGCGGACAGGCTTGTGGAGCTTCTTCTGGAAGCTGGGGCGGACAGGGCCGAGGTATGCCCGACTGAAGGGCATCCGGTGGTCTATGCGGAGAAGATGGTGTCGGAAGACATGCCTACCGTGCTGGTCTATGGCCATTACGATGTGCAGCCTGTAGACCCGTTGGAGTTGTGGAAGTCCGATCCGTTTGAGCCAGAGATAAGGGAAGGAGCGATCTACGCAAGGGGAGCGAATGACGACAAGGGACAGCTGTTCATGCACCTCAAGGCATTTGAGTACATGGTTCGGGAGAAGGGTCTTCGCCACAACGTGAAATTCATTTTTGAGGGAGAGGAGGAGATAGGGAGCCCGTCTCTCGCGAAATGGGCGGCTGACCACAGGGAGATGCTTGCAGCCGATGTGATTCTGGTTTCGGACACGACGATGATTTCAGAGTCGGTGCCGTCCATCAACTGCGGAATGCGCGGCCTCGCCTATGTTGAGGTGAAGGTGACCGGGCCGGACAAGGACCTCCATTCCGGACATTACGGAGGAGCGGTGGCTAATCCTGTCAATGTCCTGTGCGACATGATCTCATCTCTGATCGACAGCGACGGACGCATCACCGTAAAGGGTTTCTACGACGACGTGGTCGAGCTTTCCGCCGAGGACAGGGCCATGCTGGCCAGAGCTCCGTTCGATCTTGAGGAATACAAGAAGTTCCTTGACATTAAGGAGGTGAAGGGAGAGAAGGGATATTCCACTCTCGAGCGCACCGGCATCCGGCCTTGTCTCGACGTGAACGGCATCTGGGGCGGCTACACAGGCGAGGGAGCCAAGACGGTCCTCCCGTCTGAGGCTCATGCGAAGATATCGATGAGGCTTGTGCCGAACCAGGACAGCGAGAAGATTACGGAACTCTTTGCCGAGCACTTCAAGTCGATAGCTCCGGACTATGTAAGAGTGGAGGTCACTCCATGCCACGGAGGAAACGGCTTCCTGATACCTATTTCCTCGCCAGCCTATCAGGCGGCATCCAAGGCGATGACTGATGTCTACGGAGTCGAGCCTGTTCCGAGCAGAGGCGGCGGAAGCATTCCGATACTTGCCGACCTGCAGAGGATTCTCTGCGCCGATCCGCTTCTGATGGGCTTCGGCCTTGAGCGTGACACCATCCATTCTCCAAACGAGAGCTATCTTCTCAGCCAGCTCTTCAGAGGTATGGAGGCGATTTCTCTTTTCTACGGCTATTACCATAAATGACACGATATATGAACAGGGAAGATTTGTACAGACAGATACGGGCGAAAAAAAGCATGCTCTGCGTCGGGCTGGACGTGGATTTCAAGAAGATGCCGGAATGCGTCAGGGTTCTTGCCGAGAGCGGGGAGCTCATGTTCAAGGGAATGGAGTTCCGGGGCACGGCGAGGTCCATCGTCGAGTTCAACAAGGCGATAATCGACGCCACGGCTCCGCATTGCGTGGCCTACAAGCCGAATCTGGCTTTCTATGAATGCTATGGAGTGGAAGGGATGAGGGCTCTGGAAGCCACTGTGGACTATGTGAAGAGCAGGTATCCGGACATATTCCTCATCGCCGACGCAAAGAGGGGAGACATAGGGAACACGGCAAAGATGTATGCCAAGGCCTTTTTCGAGACCATGGACTTTGACGCCGTCACTGTAGCCCCGTACATGGGTGCCGACAGCGTGACGCCGTTCCTCGGATATCCGGGGAAATGGGCGATTGTCCTCGCCTTGACCTCAAACCCTTCCGCAGCGCAGTTCCAGATGGCCGTCAAAGACGGAAAGCCTCTGTATCAGGCGGTGATGGAGGAGATGATGGCTATCTCCACTCCGGACAACATGATGTTCGTGGTGGGGGCGACCAAGGCCGACAAGCTCGCCGAGATCAGGACGTTCTGCCCGGACAACTTCCTCCTCGTGCCGGGAGTCGGCGCTCAGGGAGGATCTGCCGAGGAAGTGATGAAGTATGGTGCCAATGATATGGGCGGCCTGCTGATCAACTCGTCAAGGGGCATTCTCTACGCCTCTTCGGCGGATGATTTCGCAGAGGCGGCCGCTCAGAAGGCCGCCGCTACGGCTCCATACATGGCTTAGTTCGGGATTAATCCGGAAGTTCGATACGGTTGAGCAGATTGAATTCATCGAAGTCATGCTGCTCGACCTCTGCCGCAAGACCTCCTTCTCCTGTCTCCTTGTACAGCGAAGGGAGGTCTTTTCCCGTTCGCTTCATCACTCTGACCACCTGATCGAAGGACACCCTGTGGAGACCGTCGGTGTAGGAGGCGTAGATGTTGGCGTCCAGTGCTCTGGCGGCTGCGTAGGCATTTCTTTCTATACACGGGATCTGCACAAGGCCGCAGACGGGATCACAGGTCATTCCGAGATGGTGCTCGAGTCCCATCTCCGCAGAATATTCGATCTGCGCCGGGCTTCCTCCCATCAGCTGGTTGGCTGCCGCCGCTGTCATCGCACAGGCGACGCCGACCTCTCCCTGACAGCCCACCTCCGCTCCGGAGATGGAGGCGTTGCATTTGACCACATTGCCGACGAGCCCGGCGGTGGCGAGGGAGCGGATTATCCTTTTCTCGCTGTAGCCGTACACTTTGCGCAGATGATAAAGCACCGCAGGCAGCACTCCGCACGAGCCGCATGTCGGGGCGGTAACTATCGTGCCTCCTGAGGCGTTCTCCTCGCTGACGGCGAGGGCGTATGCGAATATCAGTCCGCGTGTCCTGAGCACGTCCTTGTAGCCTTCGGCGCGTATGAAGTAGCTGGCGGCCTTTCTGCGCAGGTGCAGCGGCCCGGGCAGTACCCCTTCCTTGTCGAGTCCTCTTTCTATGGCCTCGCACATCACTTTCCACACCTCTTCAAGATAGTCCCAGATGTCCTCCTCCTCGTGCTCCTGCACATATTCCCAGTAAGAGCGGCTGTTGCGGTTGCACCAGTTCAGGAGTTCTGTCATGCTGTCCAGCGGATAGATCTCCGGAGAATTGTCAACCGGCAGCTGATCGCAGGTGATCGTGCCTCCTCCGACGCTGTAGAATGTCCATTCGTCGAGTCGTTCTCCATTTTCCCCCGCTATGGCGATCGTCATTCCGTTGGGGTGTTTCGGGAGAAAGATCTTCGGCTGCCACTCAATCTCAACCTCTCCGGCCGGTGAGAGGATGTCGGTGATTGCGACGTCGGTGAGATGCCCCTTGCCTGTTGCCGCGAGTGATCCGTAGAGGGTCACATGGAAGCGTCTCGCGTCCTTATGGTGCTCGAGATATGTTCTTGCTGCCTTTTCAGGCCCCATCGTGTGGCTGCTGGACGGCCCTTTGCCGATTTTGTATATGTCCCTTATTGATTTCATGTCTCTTGCCTGTCTTGCGCTTTTTCGTCTGCCGCTTATGTCCCGGTCTGTCCGGGGCGCGAATTTACGCAAAATTCCGGATTTTCAACTCCCTTTTCGCAGCGTCAGCCAGCGCATTGCTCCGGCAAGGTCGGCGACGAACCAGCCGATCGGGATTGACCACCATATCCAGTCAAGCCCGGAGGCAGGAGCGAGGGAGTAGGAGATGGCTACGCGCAGGCCGAGGGATATGATTGTGAGCACGAGGGAGAATCCCGGCCTGCCTATCGCCCTGAAGAGACCGTATAGCAGGAAAAGCCATGCGATCCCGATATAGAAGCCGCCTTCGATGCGCAGGTATCTCGCGCCGATGGATATGACTTCGGGCTCATTGCCGACGAAAAGCCTCATCATCGCGGGAGCGAAAAGGAACGTGACGGCAGACACGGCTATGGAGAAAGCCGATGCACAGAGTAAGGCGCTCTTGAGACCTTTTCTTATCCTGTCTGTCTTTCCGGCGCCGTGATTCTGTGCGATGAAGGTAGAGAATGCGTTGCCGAAGTCCTGCACGGGCATGTAGGCGAAGGAGTCGATCTTCACCGCAGTGGCAAATGCGGCCATGACGGCTGTTCCGAAGCTGTTGACGAGCCCCTGCACCATCAGGATGCCGAAATTCATTACAGACTGCTGGGCGCATGTAAGGAATGAGTAGCCAGTGATGAGCTTAAGCCGCTGTCTCTCTATCCGCGTCTCCTCTTTCCTGATTCTCAGTCCGGGGTATTTTCTCCAGACATACCAGGCGAGCGAGACGGCCGAGAATGTCTGGGATATCACTGTCGCGAGGGCTGCGCCTTCCGTCCCCATTCCGAGTCCCGGAATGAGCAGGAGGTCCAGAGCTATGTTCATCCCGGCCGCAATTCCGAGAAACCACAGCGGGGTCAGCGAGTTGCCGATGGATCTGAGCAGGAAGGCCAGAAAGTTGTATATGAAGGTCATCGGAATCCCCGCGCTGGTAATCGCGAGGTAGATCCTCATGTCCGGAGTCACTTCGTCGGGCACGTTCATCAGGCGGATGACCGGATTGAGAAAGATGAAGATGAGGGCGGTGATGAGCATCGTGACGGCTCCGGTCATGACGAAAGATGTAAAAGCGCATTGCCTCAGTCCGGATCTGTCGCCCGCTCCGAATCTCATTGAGAAAAGCACCCCGCTTCCCATGCAGAGTCCTATGACAACCGAGAGCAGAAAGCTCATCAGCGCATATGAGCTGCCGACGGCGGCAAGAGCCTCCGGGCCGACGAATCGTCCGACGATGACCGTGTCGGCTATGTTGTAGCACTGCTGAAGCAGATTGCCGACCGTCATCGGGAGGGCGAACATGAGCATCGGACCGGTGATGCCGCCCCGCGTGAGGTCTGTCGACCTGCCTTTGAACAGTCTTGTAGCCGCTCCCGTCATTCCGTTTCTCCCCGGAACGATGCTTCTGCGCCGGAGAATGTCATGTCTTCACCCGGAAATGACACTCCCCATTCCTGCCGGAGACCGTCCATTGTCTTCATGACCCTCAGCGACTCCGAATGCGGCATGCAGTCCGGCTCGACCTTCCCGGCGGCGATCGCGTCTATGCAGGCGCGGACCTGATATTCAAATCCGGTAATCTGCTCCGGAGCGTGCAGGGTCTCTTCAGGCACATGTGCGCTGGAGTAGATTTCCGCTTTGAGCGGATTGTTGACATTGTCGAGGACGATGTAGCCGCCGTCTCCTCGTATGATGGCCCGCCTGTCGCTTGCGCAGAGGACAGAAGCCGAAAGCGACGCCATCTTCCCGTCAGGCCATTTCATGCCTATGCTTTCCTGAAGATCCACACCGCTCTCCGACAAGGCGCATGTCGAGACGATTTCCGAAAAGTCGTCACCGAACATCATAAGCGCGAAGTTTATCAGATAGACTCCGAGGTCAAGCAGAGCCCCGCCCCCGAGCTCGGGACGATGGACTCTCTCCTTGTAGAGCACCGGATAGCTCAGGTCGGCTGTAATCGAGCGCACATGTCCGATGCGCCCGCAGTCTATGAGGTCTCTGACCGTCCTCGAGAACGGCAGATATCTGCTCCAGATGGCTTCGGCGAGAAAGACTCCCTTCTCCTCGGAAATCCTTATGGCTTCCGCGGCTTCCCTGGCGTTGAGCATGAAGGATTTTTCGCAGAGCACGGCCCTGCCATGCTCCAGGCAGGCTTTCACGTGCGGGAAATGGAGGCTGTGCGGGGTGGCTACATAAATCAGATCCAGAGAGTCGTCATCCGTCATTTCCTCATAGGAGCCGTAGGCTTTCGTGATTCCGTTCTTCTCCGCAAATTCCCGGGCGCGATCAGGACAGCGCGACGCTATTCCGTAAGCCTGCACGCCGTCCATCTGTCTGAGCGTCATGGCCATCTTTCCTGCTATGCGTCCCGCTCCGAGGATTCCTACCCTGAATGGACCGGCGGAGCATCCGGTCCCGGGCCGTAAAGTCGTTGTCATCCTGTTCTTCATCAATCAGTCAGATTCGGCGGCCGTCAGTCCGCACCGTTCTCAGAGATAGTCCTCGAAGTATGCGGTCACCTTGTTCATGAGGTGTATCCTGTCCTTTCCGAGGACATTGTGCTGTGCGCATGGATACGGGAAGTAGTCCACCTGCACATTCTGCCTGATGCATTCCCTGATGAAGCTGAGGCTGTGCTCCCAGACCACCACATTGTCCACCGCTCCCTGACAGATGAGCAGCTTTCCCTTAAGGTCTCCTGCTCTGGCTATGAGGCTCGTCTTCTCATATCCGTCAGCGTTCAGGGTCGGATTGCCCATGTATCTTTCTCCGTACATGACCTCATACCATTTCCAGTCGATCACCGGACCTCCGGCCACGGCAACCTTGAACACGTCGGGATAATTGGTGATCAGGGAAATTGTCATGAAGCCGCCGTAGCTCCATCCGTGCACACCGATGCGTTCCCCGTCCACATAAGGGCGTGACATCAGCATTTTTATGCCCTCCATCTGGTCGGCCATCTCCGCCTGTCCGCACTGCCCCCAGATCGCCTTCTCGTATTCCGCCCCGCGATTCATCGTGCCTCTGTTGTCCTGCACATATACTATATAGCCTCTCTGGGCCATGTACATCTCCCATGCCCTGAGCTCACCGCACCAGGTGTCTTTCACAAGCTGGGAGTGCGGGCCTCCATAGACATAAAGGATCACGGGATACTTTTTTGAAGGGTCAAAGTCCTTCGGCTTTATCAGTCGGTACCAGTTGTCGTATTTCCCGTCCGCGCTTTTCACCGTTCCGAGCTCCATCTCACACCATGCGTATTCCTCTGCCGGGTCTTCAGCCTCAAAGAGTCCGCATACCGTTTCGCCTTTTCGGGCTGACTTGAGGCTGATGACTCTCGGGACGCTGAAGCTGCTGTAGCTGTCCACAAAGTGCCTGCAGTCGGGGCTCATGGACACTGTGTGCCAGCCCTCTTCCTCCGTGAGCCTTGTCGTCTTTCCGCTGCGCACGTTCACCTTGAACAGGTGATTCTCTACCGGCGACACCTCGGCGGAAGTGTAGAACACGTCCTTTCCGTCATTGCCTGCATACTGCACGTCCGCGTCTGTCACGGTGAGTCTCTTCACGCCGCCATATATGTCGCAGAGGTACAGATTCTCATATCCGTCCCTGTTGTCAGTCCTGTAGATGAACTTCTCGCTGCTTCCCTTGAGAAACCAGATCTGGTCTTCCGGCTCGACATAGCGGCTGTTCTCCTCTTCGAGCACAGTCCTGACAAGCTCCCCGCTTTCCGCATCGTACATATTGAGCCTCATGTGCTTCTGGCTCCTGTCGAGAACCTGGATGAATATGCTTTTCCCGTCCGGTGCCCATGTGACGCAGGTCAGGTACTGGTCGTGTCCGAAGTCGTCAGCCTTCACATAGACCGTCTCTCCTGATGCGATGTCCATTATGCCAAGCCTCACGTTCTCCGACGCCATTCCTGCCATAGGATATCTTATCTCCATCAGCGAGCCTGTCCTGGTGTTTATGTCGAGAAGAGGAAAGAGCGTCACCGCCGACTCGTCCTTCCGGTAGAAGGCGAGCTTCTTGCCGTCTACCGACCAGAATATTCCTCCGGTGATTCCGAATTCGTTGCGGCTGACGAACTGCCCGTAGGACACCGCCGGGTCGGAACTTTCGGCCACCGGAGTGGCGTTGCCGTTCATGTCGCAGAAATACAGGCTGTTACCGACAGTATAGGCGTATCTGCCCATTTTGCCGGGGGTCAGATTGGCGGCCCCTTCCGGCATCGGCGTGGAAGCCGTCATCATATGTGTGTCAGGGTTGAAGACGATGATGTCGTGTCCGCTTGCGAATCTTATCTGGCCGTCCTCTGTCCACATGTATGGAGGAAAGTCTTTAAGGACGGTCCCTGTGGCCTTGCCGAGAGACTCGGCCGTCAGAAGCGTGTCCCTTTCTCCGGTATCGGGATTCAGACTCCATAAAATGCCGTCCTCGGCGAAGGTGAGGGCAGAACCGTCAGTGTTCCAGGAGTATCCGCGCCGCTGCGGATAGACCGCTGCGGATATGGTGGCTTCCTCCATTGTCAGGAGCCGTTCGCCCTGACCTGCAGGTCTTGTCCTGACTTCGCCGGTCTGCGCCCTGAGTGTCGTGCAGAAGACGGCGGCGAGCAGAAGCAATAGCGTCTTTTTCATCATTTCGGTATTTTCAATTTCAAGCCCGCGAATTTAACAAAATTTTCATGGCTTTTCTGCCGGTTTTTCGTATATTTGGCCTGAAAGTCATTTTGCGGTGGCATCCTGGCAGTCGCTGACTTGCGCTGCCTTCAGTTTCTCCTTATGTTTTTTGACATAATTTGAAATCATGGAAAGACGAATTTTCAGAATCTGCGCGGTTCTTCTGGCTGTTTCCGGAGCGCTGCGAGCCTCTTCCGATGCCGATGCCTGCACAGGCATTTCTCTCGTGGCCGGGGATGGCGGCCATGTCCTTGCCCGCACCTGCGAATGGGGCGGAAGCGATCTGGAGAGCAGATATGTGATAGTCCCGAGAAATGATGCGATGACCTCTCTGACGCCCTCTGGGCGCAACGGTCTGAAATATGTGTCGCAATATGGATATGTGGGCATATCCGTCACTCAGGACACATTCGTCACGGAGGGCGTCAACGAGACGGGGCTCTCCGCCGGGCTCTTCTTCTTCCCCGGGTACGGCGGCTATGAGGAGTACGACAGCTCCCTGGATTCCTCCACGATTGTTGATGTGGAGCTTGTCGGCTGGATGCTGGCCCGCTTCTCCTCAATTGACGATATAGTCAAGGCCATCAAGGACATACACATAGTCGCCATTTCTTCTCAGGCAGGGACGGCGCACTGGAGGATAGCGGAGCCGTCCGGACGGCAGGTGGTTCTCGAGATTGTCGGCGGAGTGCCGCATTTTTATGAGAACGAACTTGGAGTTCTCACCAATTCTCCGGGCTTCGAGTGGCAGATGACGAATCTCAACAATTATGTCAATCTCTTTCCGGGAAAGGCCTCTTCCATGAAGCTGACGGACGAGGTCACCCTGTCGCAGTTCGGGGCAGGCGCGGGATTTCTCGGCATTCCTGGCGACGTCACTCCTCCTTCCCGCTTTGTGAGGGCGGCCTTCTACAAGGCTACGGCGCCGCAGTATGCCACCTCGAAGGAGACAGTGATGGAGACATTCATGATACTCAACAACTTCGACATACCTATCGGCATCGAGCACAGTAAGGGAGAAGCCCCCGCCGATCTGCCGGGCGCGACGCAGTGGACCACTTCAACCGATCTCGGCGCAATGAGGTTTTACTACCGCACCGCGTGGAATTCCACCCTCAGGTGCATAGATCTCAGGAGCATCGACTTTTCGAAGGTGACAAGGCAGGCTCATCCTCTTGATCCGGTGAGGGAACAGCCGGTGGAAATGATCAGAGTCAGAAACAGGTGACATAAATTTAACGTAACCATTTGAGCAACTATGGAAGATTACATCATGAAAGAGGTCAGTAAGATCGGAGAGGCGATCTCGGCCATGCTTGCCAAATTTCGGCTACATGCGGACAATGTTGACGCGGTGCAGCTCCGCGGTCAGGTCAGTGCGGAACTGTCCGAACTGCTCGGGGCGGACATTGATTCCCTGATTTCCAGAGACGATTTCGTGACTACGCTCGTCTCTGCACATCATTTCAGCAATGATGACCTGAACCGTCTTGCGGAGCTTCTCTATGCGATGCTCAGGGCGGACGACGGTAAAGATGAGGTACATCATTCCTATGCCAAGGCGATTGTCCTGATCAACAAGTGGCTTGACGGGAACGACGTGGCTTATTCCGCCTCCCGGCATTATGTCCTGGAGGAGATGAACAGATATTTCTGACGAGAGAGTGTCTCTGCGGTCGGCCGGTGAGGCCGACCGCTTTTGTTACCAGTCGACTTTGCCTCTTGACAGCGGCATGGTCATGCATCTCGCCCCTCCGCCTCCTCTCGGGAGTTCGGAGCCTGCGACAGTCACTGCGCAGCGGCCCTTAAGCGCGCTTTTCCCCGATATGACGTCTTCGGCGGATATGATGCTGAATCCGCTCCGGTCAAGTTCGTCGAGAGTGTGCACGTTCCTTGCGTAGGTGAGAATCTGACCGGGTGCGAGGCAGAACGAGTTGGCTCCGCTGTGCCACTGTTCCCTTTCCTGATCCCATTCGTCGCTGCCTCCGCAGATGACCGGCTTGAGGTCCACTCCGAGCTTCTTGAGCGCCTTGAGTATGTTTGAGACGGATCTTATAGAAGATACCTTTCCGTTGGATATTGTTATGTGTACCGTCTGGAACTGGCTGTCTCTCAGTATCAGAGGCTCGAATATCATGCAGCTGTCCCTGTCGAGCATCGTGAACGCCATGTCGAGGTGGATGAATGATTCCGGGGTGTGCGGAAGCTGCTGCACGATGATGTGATAGACTCCCTCCGGATGGATTTTGCGCAACCTTTCTATCATGAAGTCTATGCCCTGTGAGGATGTTCTGGCCCCGTTGCCGATGAGCAGGATGTCGTCGCGGATGATGAGGATGTCGCCTCCTTCCATGGTCACTGGCGAGCCTGCGGCGTGGAAGTCGTTGGCGTCGGTGATGCCGCAGGTGAATTCTCCGCTGTGCCTGTATATGGCCTCCATGATTATTGACTCCCTCATTCTCACCTTGTTTGCCATACGGCAGACGAGGACGTTGTCTCCGATTGTCACGGCGGAGTCTCTGGTGAAATAGAAGTTGTAGAGGGGATATAGGGCATAGTATTCGTTGCCGAGATATGAGGTGAGGGTGTCGATTCTGGCCGGCAGTCCCTCGATGAGCACGGATGCAAGAGCGTCAGGCTCCATGTCGAGGAGCTGTTCGTAGTAGGCCGTGGCGTCTTCTCCGACGCATATTCTCCTGAGAAGCGCTGCCTTGTGCTCCGGATTGTCCAGAACCTTTCTGAGCAGCGGGCGCACCTGGTAGATCTTCGCCACCTTTGACAGCACTCCATAGAGTCTTGAGTACTCCTCTTGCGCTATTGAAAGATTGAGGATGTCGCTGTAGAGGGCTCTCTGCACATTTCTTGGTGTCATGTTTTCCACTTCAGCTCCGGGAGAATGGAGCATCACGGCATTGAGTGTCCCAATTTCGGAACTCACGTCGATTTTCAGAGATCGGTTGTCCATAATCGTTAGTCGCGATTCATATTTCCCGGCAATATAATCATTTTGTAAAATATTTTCAATACCTTTGGAACTTTGGAGCCGAATCATTCCGACGTCAGCCGGCTCGGACATAACGATGATGACGAAGCCAGAATATAAGATCAAGCCTGAGTATGAGGACCTGGACGGGACCGCCGTGTGGGAGATTGTCGTGGATTTCGTGAAGCGGAGCGGCACCTTCTGCTCCGTTACCGGCATCCCGTATTCCGCCGCGTTCGTGGGCAGCTGCATATTCATCCGGGGCGGAAAGCCCGGCACGAAGCGGTCGAAGGAGGGGGAGTATCTGACCGGCAAGGACTTCATATCGGCTTATGACAAAGTCAGGACTCTGTCCGAGATAAACACCGGGCGCGTGAAGCCGTACATAAGGCGGCAGCAGACTCCGTTTATGGGGCTTCTCTTCAGTGCCGGCATTATCGGGTGACCTTGAATATTGGAAAGGGAAGACTCAGCAAGTCACAGATAAAAAAGACAATGACATGACCATGAGGAAAAAGATAATCATTTCAGTTGTGGCGGGGCTTGTCCTCGCCCTCGCGGCATTCATCTACATAAGATTCTATTTCGTTTTCGGGGAGGGAGTGAAGGCCGGCGAGCTCAACTTCGTCGTCTATAAGGGCTATGTCTTCAAGACATATGAAGGAAAGGCCATTCAGGCCGGCTTCAATTCGAAGAACAGGGGCGCAGCCATACAGTCTTACGAATTTGAATTCTCGATCACGGACAAGGAACTCGCCGATTCTCTCATGCGCTGCAGCGGCAAGACTGTCGAACTCCATTATAAGGAGTATCTCGGTGCGCTTCCGTGGAGGGGCAAGCAGAAATACATTGTCGATCAGGTGCTTGCGGTAAGGTGACACATGTCCTGGCGTCCGACTCCGATGGCGGCGCATAGGATGACCGGAATGGAGCGGGATGCCTCCTACAGCAGTTTGGAGAGCTCCTTCATCCTGCGGCGCACCGGGGCCTTGTTGTAGAGCACGTCATACACCATGTCGGCTATAGGCATGTTCACCTTGTGGCGGAAGTTGATGTGCCTTATGCAGTCGGCGGCGAAATATCCCTCGGCTATCATCGTCATCTCATTGAGCGCGCTCTTGACCGTGCATCCTCTTCCGATGAGGAGTCCGAGCCTGCGGTTGCGGCTGTAGATGGAGTAGCAGGTCACCAGCAGGTCTCCGAGGTAGGCGGGAGCGAAGGTGTTTCTCTTGTCCGGATAGCTCTCCTGGATGAATCTCGTCATCTCGTCAGCGCAGCAGGATATGAGCACGGACAGGAAGTTGTCTCCGTATCCGAGGCCGACGGCCATGCCCGCGGCTATCGCATATATGTTCTTGAGAATGGCTGCGTATTCGACTCCGTATATGTCGGGGGAGTAGCTGAGCCTTACGGAGTCATTGGCGAGCTTGTCCCCTATGAGGTGTGCGTTGTCTTCATCCGTGCATACGACGGTGAGATAGGATAGCCGTCCCTTTGATACCTCCTCGGCGTGCGACGGTCCTCCGATGATGCCTATCTGCTTGAACGACAGTTCATATCTGTCTTTAAGATATTCGGCGACAGTCTGATATTCACCTGGGATGATGCCTTTTATCGCGGAGACTATGAACTTGTCTTTAAGCGATTCGGTCAGAGGCTGAAGGAAGTCCTTGAGATAGGCGGAGGGGGCCGCCATTATGATGATCCTGGCGTTTCTGACGACGAGGTTGATGTCGTCGGAAGGATGGATTTTCGAGAGGTCAAACTCGAGGTCGCTGACATATTTCGGATTGTGGCCGTCCGAGAGCACGCCCTCGAGGACTTCCTGGTTGCGGATGTACCACCACACGTCTGACTCGTTCTTCGCCAGCAGCCCCGCGATGGCGGTGGCCCAGCTTCCGTAGCCGATTACGGCGCAATTCGATTCTTTGCCTATCTTGTAATCCATTTTTCTGTTTCAGATTGTCATGATGTGGCAAAGATAAGTTAAATTTTCACTTAATATGACCGGAATCTTAACTTTATGTGAAGCGCCCGGGCGTATCTCATTCTTCCGCCCAGACGAATCCGTGCGGGCAGGAGGCGAAAACGGCCTGAGCGTCAGCGTACAGACTGCGCCAGTCGGATTCCTGAAGCTGCATCGATCCGCCGTACCGCGACGTCACGTCAAGGAGGACGCCGTCTGGGTCTGTGCTCCTGTATTCTTTCCACCCGTTTTCGGCACTCGCCGCTGAAGGGTTTGGAGCCGGGCTCGAGCGCCAGCCGGCTGGTGAAATGTGCGGTCCCATGCTGCAGTTGACATAGGTGACGTTGTCGTAGCAGGAGGCGTCGCCTCCGGATCTCGCGAGATAGAACGAGCCGTCCTCAACCCCGCTTTCTGCGGTCAGTGAGCATCCGCTGAAGACGAATCCTCTGTCTCCTGCCTGACAGCGGGCCTGCACTATGTATCCCCCGTTGTCGTTCATGCACGAGCGGATTTCACACGATTCGAAGAGGGCTGCCTTGGCGTAGCCCCAGATGAAGTCCACGTCGCCTCTTATCAGGCAGTCTCTGAAGCTGCCCCATCCCTTGAGCTCTATGGTGTCCTGTTCTCCGGAGAAGCAGCAGTTTCTGGCCACTATCCTGCCGCTGTCGCAGTTGAAATATATGACTTCTGCCTGCGAGCCGTGTCCGTGAGTGTTTTCAAGGGATATGTCTTCGAAGCGTAGCATGTCGCTGTTCTCGACGAGAATCACGGAGCGGCCTCCTATGGTGCCGACCTGATCCCCGGGCTCAGGCACGCTCGTGCGTCCGCTTCCGGTGCCGGGAATGTAGTCATTGCAGTTGTCGAAGCGGATGACGGTGCCTTCACGGCTTTCGCCTCTTATGGTAAGGTTGTTCTTGTTCCTGATATAGAGCTGCTCCTCATAGACCCCGTCCTCGACGAGGATTGTGACCGCCGTGCTCTGGCCCAGCGAGGAAGCGTAGTTGATCGCCCCCTGTACTGTCATGAAGTCGCATTCTCGTGCGCCTACTGTGACTTCTGCACCGGACGGCTTCCCCATCACCGAGAAGGTCCATTCGTCACCGCTGATTCCGGAGAATCCCTCTGCGGAGACGGCGTCAGCGTCGATGGCCACGGAGTAGGTCCGGCCGTATTCGAGTCTGTCACAGTGCGGTCTTATTGTCATCGTGTTGCCGTCAACGGACACTGGATTGCCGTAGACGATTCTGTAGCGTCCGGCGGCTGACGAGCCTACCGCGTCCATGGCTGTTGTGAATATGGAGCTTTCTGTCATGGCCGGCTTCCCCTCTGCAAGGGCGGCGATATCCGCCATCTCTATGACGTCGACAGTCTGTCCGTCCTCATCAGTTATCCGTATAGTCCCGGACGTGCCGATCGCTGGCTCGGATCTGAATGTGATTGTGAGATATGAGTCCACGCAGGCGTTTTCACCCGACGGGTAGGCCGTGTAGGTGTCAGTGACGAGCTCCTCTGGCCGGACGATTTCCGGTTCCGGCGTTTCTCCGGAGTCATCGTGCCCTTTGTCGCAGGCCGTGAAGATGACAAGTCCGGCTGCCGTCGCAGCGGCTGTTGCAAGAATGTGCTTTGTTCCGCTGCGGCGGATGCCGGCAGGGCTGTTTTCAGTGTTTGAGGTCATGATGTCATGCGGTCAGTATGAGCCGTTCTTAGGGAACGGTATCCTTTTCACGGCAAAAATACTTCAGATTTTCATCCGTGGCATGTAAAAATCATCAAAAAACCCCGCTGAATTGCCGTTCAGCGGGGTTTCTTTATTCTCGGGACATCGAGATTCGGGCCGAGGCCGGCTCATCTTGTCTTCTTCACGGTGTGGAGGACATTGCCGTCCTTATCGAGCATGTGCAGGTCGAGCTCGTGCTCGTCGGCCGTGATCAGTGACCAGCCCGACTTGTTGCTGCAGAATACCGTTCCCTCTATAGGCTGCACGTCCTCGCGGCTGAGCGACCCCGAGGTGTTGACCACATAGTCGATGTCGCATCCTTCCATACGGATGTGCTGGAAGGTGTGGATGTGTCCGCAGAGGTACATGTCCACGTTGCCGTATCTGCGGATCACCGGATCGAGACGCTGCTGGAGATCGCTTCTCTCACTGTCGCTCTTGTCTGTGTAGGCGTAGATCGGATGGTGTCCCACGACGAGCACCCAGTCCTCGTCGGCCTCGGAGAGCACCTTGTCGAGCCATTCCATCTGCTCGCTCCAGTCGGACTTCGATGCATCGGCGTATTTGTCAGTCTCCTCGCGGTACTTGTCGATTATCGGAGTGGTGTCTACCATTACGATGCGCACGGTCACCCCGTCCTCCTCCTTGACGAAGGTGTAGTATTTGGCCGGCATTGTCCAGCGTGCGCTGACGCTGCTGTATTCGACCACGGCGTCGGTGTTGCTCCTGTATTCGTGGTTTCCGCAGATCGGATACCATTCTATCATCAGGTCCGGATGGGAGTAGATGAGCTCATAATTGGTCATCCACAGCGGGTCGCTGATGCTCTGCACTCCCTCGAAGTGGTGCACGTCACCTGCCGCCACCACAAACTCTATGTCGATGGTCTCGGCCATCTTGCCCATGGTCTCCGCTATAGGCTTCTGGTCGTAGTAGCCGTTGCGGCCGAGGTCGTTGGCGAGGTAGAAGTTGAGCGGCTTCTCGAGGCTCTTCCACTCCTGCGCATGGTCGGCAGTCGTCACCGTCACCTGCCCGCATGAGATGATGCAGATGGCAATGCCGATGAGGAGTATGATGTTCTTTTTCATCCTTTTTCTTATTGATTGTCTGGATTTTTCATTCTTATTGACTGTCCTGATTCGGCGTCAGTCGGGGAATCAGGACAGTCGATTTCTTAGAATAAATGGCTATTCAGCAGCTCCGAAGGCTCCGAACCACGGCTGCACCGCAGGGGAGGTGTAGGTCTGTCCGTTTACGGTGAGGCCTGTCACTGAGTAGAACGGCTGGCGGGAAGGCTCGGAAGGCTCGTATGCGCCCTCGAGCACAGGAGATCCTGCTGCCACATGGAAGTCCCATGCGTCATTCCACTCGCAGAGAGCCGGGTCCACATCGAGGTCGTAGTTCACGAAGTCCGGATTAAGGCTCTCGGTGTCCTCAGACGACTTGGCCATGATGCTGTTGACATCCACTTTCTCAGCGTCATATTCCTCGTGATTGAAAGCGTAGCCTTCGTATGCGAACTTCACTCCGGAGTACTGGAGCATTTCTCCGTCATCCTCATATTCACCCTCGAAGAAGAGGTGGCTCTGCACTTTGCCTGAAGCATAGAAGTTGTAGTCAATGAACGAGTTGTCCCTGTCATAGCAGTCCTCAGCGCCGGGCTGGTCGTAGGCAGGGGTGATAGCCCTGAACTTGCAGTTGACCATCAGGTTGTTGAACACGCTCACATTGGCCATCTCCTCCACATAGATGCTGCCTCCCTTTTCGCCGTCGCGTCTCCAGCCGGAGTTGATGATGGTGTTGTTGTAGGCCTGGATCAGTGCCTGGTGTCTCACTGCGCTCTGGTCTGAGCTGGAGAGCTTGAGTCCGTTGGTGTTCGGGCTGAACATGACGTTGCCGGCCACATCCACCTTGCAGCCCGACTTCACGTTCACAGCCTCTGCGCCGTCATATCCGTTGGCGCTGAAGATGTTGCCTGCTATGATGGCGTTTCCTCCCATCATATAGATTCCGTCAGACCAGCCGTTGCGGATGACGCTGTTGGTGATGACGTAGCGGCCGTCAACATTGTTGGTGGTGATCTGAGGATATGCGTCGTCACCTGCAGTGTAGTAGCCGTTCTCTGCGGCAGGGGAGCCCTCTATCACCTGTCCGCCGGTGTATTCGATGACGGTGTGGTCGATGATCATCTCCTCGCAGGTCGCTCCGGCCACGATGCCGCCCCAGAGACCTTTGAACTTGTTGTCCTCAGTCCTGAGCTCTTCTGCCACGGTGAGAAGGATCGGCTGCTCCTCAGTTCCGAGGCAGTAGAGATTGCCGTCCACGGTGAACTCGATCGGAACATGATTGACGCCTACTCCCGAGCTGCTGAAGATGACGGTCACTCCCGGCTCGATGGTCAGGCTCTTGCCCTCAGGCACGAGGATGTGGCTGTTCACTTCAACGGTGGTTCCGGCAGCCCATGTGCCTTCCGCTTCGAGCACTTCCACGTCAGTTCCCGGAGTCGGAGTGGTGTTGCCGTTTCCCGATCCGTTTTCCTTTTCGCAGGCCGCGAAGAAGAGTGTTGACGCGGCTGCAAGCATGATGAGATTTCTTGTCTTCATAAATTATGAGTTATTGGAATTTGTATCTTATGCCAATCGTGATCGTCTGTGCGTGCCATTCGCGCCTCTCGATGACCCCGCCTCTGTATCTTTCGTAGTCGGTGAGCGATTCTGTCATGCGGCTCGGCGTGATGTAGCGGAGCACGGGTGTATCGAGGAGGTTGGATGCCTTGGCGAAGATGGCGATGCCGACCCTGAAGCTCTTTTCGATTGAGGCGTCCAGCTGGGCGTATCCCGCCTCCCAGATGTCGTTGTCAAGCCAGTTGGAGATCTCGCTCAGTCTCTTTCCGGTGTAGGAGCCGGAGACCTGAGCCTCTATGCCGCACTTCGGGAAGTTGAAGAGGAGGGAGAGGTTGGCCACATGGGCTGCCTGTCCGTAGAGCGGCCTTGTCTGGCTCACGGTCACCACCTCTGTCCCCTCGCGGAGTCTCTTGCTGGTGGTGATGCTTGACTTTGTCCATGTGTAGTTGGCCTTTATGCCGAACCATTTAAAGTATTTCATGATGTCAACCTCCACTCCGGCGTTCATCGCGTCGCCGAAGTTCATCGGGGAGATGTAGGTGGCCTGGCCCTCGTTGATGAGCCCGTATTCGATCGGATTCTGGAGCTTTTTCCAGAAGAGCCCTACCATGAACTGCTCTGAAGACCTCGGAAAGAACTCGTATCTGAGGTCGAGATTGTCGGCCACGGTGTGCTGGAGCGACGGATTTCCCTTCTCGTCGTAGTCTTCGTTAAGGATGGTGTAGGGGACGATCTCGAAGAATCCCGGGCGGTTGATCGACCTGCCGTATGAGAATCTCAGGTTGGCGTTCTTGTGCACATTGTATTTGATGTGGACGCTCGGGAGGATGTCCGTATAGTCCTGGTCGCCTTCGGACTCCGTCTTTCTCGGGAAGTCAAGGGCATAGCCCTGGTCAGTATGCTCGGCCCTCACTCCGGCTATCACCTCGAGCCCGTTCATCTCGTACTTGGCCATCAGGTAGCCTGCGGCGATGTTCTCCCACGCGTCGTAGTTGAGCGGGTCGCCGATGTTGCCGTATGCTCTCGGGGTCAGGAGAAGCTGGTCGAAATTGGTCCATTCCGAGCCATAGTACTGCAGATCCTCCCTGCCGGTGGCCGAATCGAAGGTGTATTCGTTGAAGAAGCTGTCCCTTATCTTGTTCCTGTACATTCCTCCGGCCTTCAGCTGGAGATTGGAGCCGCCGGAGAAGTCGAATCTGTACGAGAGGTTGACATACCCCGCGAAGTCTCTGTCGGAGTTGTGCTCCCACCTCTTTTCGGCTGAGTCGGTGTTGTACAGGTGGGGCTGCTGCATGTTGACATAGATTTTGGTGTTGTCAGGCGATGTGCTGTATGCCTGGGAGAATACGCCTGTCCAGTCCAGCTTGAGCCTGTTGCCGTCAAGGAATGAATGCTCTCCCTTGAGGGTTGTGTTGATGATGTACTGGCGGTTCCACTGCATCTTCACTATCCAGTCCTTCCTGTTCTGCCCGTCGCGCACCTCGCTTTCGCGCAGGTCCATATAGCCCGCGTAGAGCATGAGCTTGTGCCTTCCGTTGAAGCGCCAGTCGAGCTTGGCGTGCGCTCCGAGCCTGTTCTGCTCCTTTGAGTATGTCCTGTCCTCGGTGCCGTCGCCCGATGAGCCTGCTACATAGTAGAGCTCAGTGTCCTTGCCTCTGAAGAGGTTTTGCCAGCTGACGGCCACCATGACTCCGAGCCTGCTGTCGAAATATCTGTCTCCGAATGAGAAGCCTCCGATGAGGTCCGGCCTCGGCCTGGCGTAGTTAATCCTCATGTTCTCGGTGGTGAAGTCGTCCGCTGTTACAGCGTAGTCCAGAGGCCTTCCCATCCTTTCGTAAGGAGACATCTTCTGTCCGGCCCTGTGGCTGAACGACTCGAAGTCGCGGTCGAAATACAGGGCGCTGTATCCTGTCGCGAGGTTGGCTGTCACTTCGAGCTTTTCCGGGGCGTCCTTCATCACGAGGTTGACCGCGCCTCCGATGCCGTCTCCCTCCATGTCTGCCGTGAGCGACTTTGTCACTTCAAGGCGGTCAAGCATCTCTGAAGGAAAGATGTCGAGGGGAACAAAGCGGTTCTTGTTGTCCGGGCTCGGTATCTTGACGCCGTTGACGAGAGTATAGTTGTATCTCTTGTCCATGCCTCGGAGTATGGCGTACTGGCCCTCTCCGCTGCTGTTCCTTTCCACTGTGACTCCGGACATCCTCTGGATGGCGTTTGCCACGGTGAGGTCGGGAGACAGCTCTATTGCCTTGGCACTCATGATGTTCACGACATTGAGAGAGGCTTTTTCGATGCTTCTCGCCCCTGCTTCGGACTTGCCTCTGTTCTCGGCCGATACGGTCGCCCCGTCAAGCATTATGGTGTCCGGCTCCAGACTTATTATAATGGTCTCACCCGAAGGAGTGCAGCTCAGTTCGGTAGCCTTATAGCCTATCAGTGAGCACTGGATGACGCTTTCCCCGGCGTCTGTGGCCGGAATGCTGAAACTTCCGTCGAGCCCGGTCACGGCCCATTTTCCCGGATTGTCCTTCACGACCACCGCCGCCCCGATGATCTCCTCTCCTGTCAGAGCGTCCAGAATCTTGCCGCGGATACTGGTCGAGGCCGGTTTTGACTCGTTTTCCGGCGTTGTGAAGCGCGCGTCTGCCGAGACAGACTCCGCCGATAGCATCGCCGCCGATATGAGAATTGCCGAGATTGATGACTTTAAGCGCATGTCCTGAATTTTGGGCGCAAAGGTATTCCGGTCTTTTTTCCTGAAAACGTAGTTTCAGTTAAGATTATGTTTCAACTCGTGACAGAAATGTTACGTTTATGATTTATTATGTCAGTGTCGATTTTCCTTGAAAAATATTCGGTAAATACCTTGTTATATGTGGAAATTGCTATATTTGAACTTTAGACTATTCAAAATTGTGTTTTTATGAAAAGATTTGACCTTCTGACATGCTGTGTGTGCGCGGCCGTCCTGATGTCGTGCGACCCTGAGTCCGGCAGAGATTCTGTCCCTGTTCCTCTTGACACTCCTTCCGGTCTGACTGCTGAAGCGACTGAAAATTCCATCCTGTTCTCGTGGGATCCGGTCCAGGACGCGAAATGCTATGCCTATGTTCTGAACGATGCCGAAGATGAGGTGTTTACGAATGAGACATCCGTGACTGTAGCTGACCTGCAGCCGGAGACTTCCTATACCTTCCGCGTGAAGGCTGTGTCGGGAGACCTGTCCGTATGGGCGGATTCTGAATGGGCGTCAACGACCGTCGTGACTTCTGAGCAGCCCGTGCCTCCGTTTCAGCTGACCGTGTCGGACGTGACTTTCCATAGCGCCAATTTCAAGGTCATTCCGCTTGACGAGAACATGACTTATTTCTGCAATGTCATTCTCAAGGATCAGTTTGAGCAGTTTGCGTCAACGGATGAGCTCGTTACGCAGCAGATTGAGACCATTAAGGAGGTGGCCGCGGCCAACGCGATGACGTTTGAGGCATATTGCCGTACCTTCGAGCTGCTTAACAGCGGCACAAACGACTTCGCCTCCACAACGCTTGACGCTGATTCTGAATATGTGGAATTCGTGTTCGGCCTCGATTATTCCGGAGTCGCAACATCAGATGTGGTGTATGAGGAGTTCAGGACTCTGGAGGAGCCTAAGGTGACCCCTTCCGACATGACCTTCGAGTTTGAGGTCACCGACATCACCGACATAAGCGCAAAGCTCGCGGTCCGTCCGTCTGCCGATGACGAGTCTTATTACTGTTTCTTCGTCAATAAGGAGAATCTGGACTATCTGGGTGAAGAGTATGTGATCAACGCCTGTCTTGCTGATCTTAATGACCACATCTCAAGCTCGGATTATGCTACGGTTATCGATGAGTTGTGCCATAAGGGAGATTATGTCATGCCTTACGGGGAGCTGGAGCCGGACACGGAATATGTAGGCTTCGCTTTCGGCGTTGGACAGCAGGGTCTTAAGGCTGCCGCCTCTACACGGCTTTTTGTCTCTGACCCGTTCATCACCAATTCTCCGGGAGGAGGCGATGATCCTATACGCATAGAAGTCATCAACTTCGGAATAGAAAGGACTGAGATCAAGTTCATCCCGTCACCGGAAGTGGATTCATACAGATGCGAACTCGTCAAGCTGTCCGATTTCGGAGCAGACAAGACTGATGAGGAAATATTGGCGGCTGATATGGATAATCTCTGGAATGACTATGCGGACTATTATGTGATGCTGCTTCTGTATGAGGAGTACACTCTGACGAGAATCAATCCTCTGGAGCCGGACACGGATTATATCGCCTATGCCTATGGCTTGAGCGGCAGCGAGTTCGTCGCGACCACCCCTCTCTGCAAAAAGATTCTCCGCACTCCGTCGGCAGAGTCCTCAGCGTCTGCGTCTGTCAGAGCCCTTCTCCGCGGAGTCCGCTGAGCGCCAGACCATAAGGCTATGCCGCTCCGGCGTTTCATCCCCTGATCTTGTGGGGGAGGATTCTCATAGCAGGACTCTGCCTGCAATCCGCAGCTGATGCGCCGGGACGACATCGTCGAGAATGAAGGAGGCCGCCACAGATCTCTTTGTGGTCGGCCTCCTTTATTTTACATCCTCAACAACTGCAGTATTCTCCGCCAAAAATCTCTTCAACAAAAAAGTCAAGAAATAAGGGAAAGTATAGATCTTGCCGTTGAAGCCGATATTCTTATATCCCAACTTGATGCCGTATTTTACATCTGGATATTTATCATCGCTTATCAGTTTATTCAATGATGCTGTTGCACCATCATTGGCTTTAACTTCCACAGGAATAAGGGAATGTGTGTCGCGCACAAAGAAATCCATTTCAAGAGAAGGTCTGTCACTACTATAATAGTAGAGATTATATCCTTGCTTTACCAACATGTCTCCTGCTATGTTCTCATATATAGCTCCTTTGTATGTACCGAGATTTTTATTGACTCTCAAATCTTCTTGGGCTTCTTCATCGAGCGATGCAATGAGCAGACCTGTGTCTTTATAATAAATTTTATAGAGTTTGGAATCGTAATTTCCCTTAAGAGGAAGCTCCGGCAGATTCAGACAATAACATACATTTATAACACCTGCATCGGCTAACCATTCTACACACCCGATATAATCTCTGTTTCTTGCATTTTTTGCTATCTTGGTAATTTGAAAACGTTTATTTTCTTTGGCCAGGAAGGTGGAAATATGGTTATAGACAGCTTTAACTTTCGCTTTATCCAGTCCTTCTGCATATTTGGTAATATCCTCTTCGTAGTCTTTGAGCAACTGTTTCTGAATGTCCAGTGTTCCGCTAAAGTTTTTATTCTTAATATATGTATTTACTACCTCCGGCATCCCCCCGATAATAACATAATCCCGGAAAAGTTCAAAAAGGACATCCATCTGCAATTTGGCAAGCGGCTTGACATCCGACATGTGTCGGTAAAGTTCCTCTATAAAATCCTCTGTATATCCCTTAGCCCACAGGAACTCTTCGAAATCCATAGAAAACATTTCATAATCTTCCTTATAACCAACACTATTGGATTCTATCTCCTTGTACTTGATTCCCATCAATGAACCGGAACATACGACATCGAACCGTCCGTCGAGCTTAAAGAACTTCAATGATGTGGCACAATTAGGGCAGGCTTGCAGTTCATCAAAGAAGAAAATCGTTTCCCCCGGTATAAACTTCAGTTCAGGATTAAGTAATGAGATGTTTTTAAGGATCGTATCAACCTCAAATCCATCTTCAAAGATATTTTTATATTTTGTCTGTTCTACAAAATTGATTTGGATAACATTCTTATAGTTCTGATATGCAAACCACTCTATAGAGCGAGTCTTTCCAATCTGACGAGCTCCTTTTATTATGAGAGGTTTTCTATCGGGATTCTTCTTCCATGCTATTAAATAAGCATCAATTTTTCGCCTAAGCAATTTATCCATAATCAACTTCTTCTGTTTCAATCGCAAATATAATGGTTTTCACATAATCAGCACCAAAAAACACAAATAATTTCACATTTTCAGGTATCTTATTGCTATTTTTTTCACATTATCGCATTATATTCGGCTATTAAAATCACATTTGAGACCGCAGACGAAGTGAGCATAATTTTCCTTTGGTAAACGACTATCGTAATCCCATTGTGGCGGAGACTATGAAAGTGCTTGGCTTTGTCAACCGTTTCAGCCGGGGTGTGCTTCGTGTGGAAGAAGAGCTCAAAGAAAACGGCAATGGCAAACCGGACTTCAGTCTGAATCTCGGTACAGCCTTTATGGTAACGGAACATATCTCTCATTCATCGGCAGAAGGCATATGTGTCCGGTAAAAATCCGGACTAGTTATTATAAAGTATAACAATTAAAATAAAGTAGGTTCGGTAGAACCATCCGGTTCATTGACAATATTGCAGTTAGG